>JAUIFO010000023.1 GCA_030430385.1 Bacteroidia bacterium | reverse complement strand
ACTTAAAGCAACGTGCCTTTAAAGAAAAGAAAATTATAGAAGATGCTCAAAAAGTAGCTGAAGCTATCAAGGCATTGGAACTTAAAATTACGGCTAAAGCTACTGAAGGTGCTTCTGCTGGTGATAAGTTATTTGGTTCTGTAACTAAATTAGATTTAGTAGATGCTTTTGAAAAAGAAGGACACACTATTGATAAGAAATTCATTAATATTACTGGTGGTAATATTAAGCGTTTAGGTCAGTACAATGCTGTAATTCGTTTGCATAGAGAAGTAACAGTAGAATTACCATTCGAGGTTATTGCTCAAGCATAAGCATAAATTATCATATTAAAAGCCTCAACCTAGTTGGGGCTTTTTTTTTAATCAAAAAAGACTATGAAATACGCCAGATTAACAAAAGAACAGTTTGAAGAACTACATAAAGAATTTATTAATTTTTTAGCCACACAATCCATAACTGCAGATGAGTGGGAAGATATAAAAGTAAATAAACCCGAAGTGGCCGAACAGGAGTTGGATGTTTTTAGTGACTTGGTGTGGGAAGGCGTATTGGGTCAAGTTGAATATGTAGAGCATATATCGCCGCAGCAAATGCATTTATTTCATTTAAACGAAACCAATATGCATGTGATTGGTGTGAAGCTTAAAAACGCCATAGATTTAACCTCAAAAGATGGTTTTAATTGGCTACGTGAGAATTTAATGGATGATGATGTGGAGTTCATGCAAGCCAAAAAAGATTATTCTGAAGACCGACATGCCGATAAATTCCAACTAATTCAGCAAGGAGGTGTAATTACCAAAGGTGAGTTGTTTCAGTATTTTGATAAGTTGATTAACCACTAGACGTCACTTTGAGTGTATCGACATTTATTGTCGATATGTATCGAGAAGTTATTAAAACTATTATTTTTGTTTCTCCACATCATACAACCTCATAGGTTGTATTCAGATGAGGGTATTTAAGAATCTTAAAAGAGATTCCTGCTTTCGCAGGAAGTTAGTATGGCACAAAAACCAAGCATCCCAAAAGGCACACGCGATTTTAACCCAGAACAGGTAACCAAGCGTAATTATATTTTCAATACCATTCAAAACCAATTTGAAAAGTTTGGCTTTCAACCTATAGAAACACCAAGTTTTGAAAATTCGGAAACCTTAATGGGTAAATATGGTGATGAAGGGGATCGGTTGATTTTTAAGATATTGAATTCTGGTGATTATTTAAGTAAAGTCAATGACGGTATTTATAATGAAAAAGATTCTAACAAACTAACTTCTTTCATTTCTGAAAAAGCACTTCGTTACGATTTAACCGTACCTTTTGCGCGTTATGTTGTGCAAAACCAAAATGATATTGAATTTCCGTTTAAACGTTACCAAATGCAACCGGTTTGGCGAGCTGATAGACCTCAAAAAGGGCGTTTTAGAGAGTTTTACCAATGTGACGCCGATGTTGTTGGTTCCACATCATTATGGCAGGAGGTCGAGTTAGTACAATTGTACGATGCGGTTTTTACGGCTTTAGGCTTAAAAGACACGACTATAAAAATCAATAACCGTAAGATTTTATCTGGAATTGCTGAAGTGATTGGTGCTAGTGATAAGTTAATTGACTTTACAGTTGCTTTAGATAAACTGGATAAAATAGGCGAGGAGAAGGTGAAACAGGAAATGCTGGATAAAGGTATTTCACAAGCTGGTATTGATAAGTTGCAGCCATTATTTACATTATCAGGGGATTTTGGTTCCCAAGTTTCGCAACTTAAAGATATCTTAAGTAATTCTGAAGAAGGTAAAAAAGGTATTGAAGAATTGGAGTTTATCGATGCTGCCATTTCAGAATTAGGACTTGAAACTGCCCAATTGCAATTGGATGTAACCCTTGCCAGAGGACTTAATTACTACACAGGTGCTATTTTTGAAGTTTCTGCTCCAGCAGGTGTGAAAATGGGCTCAATAGGTGGTGGAGGTCGCTATGATGACCTAACCGGTATTTTTGGCATGCCTAACATGTCTGGTGTGGGAATTAGTTTTGGCTTGGACAGAATATATTTAGTTCTAGAAGAACTAGGTCTTTTCCCTGAAACGGTTTCTAAAACTTTAGATGTTCTGTTTATTAATTTTGGTGATTCAGAAGCACTTTATAGTCTAAAAGCTATTAAATCACTTCGTGAGAATGGTATTAACGCAGAACTGTACCCAGAAAATGCTAAAATGAAAAAACAAATGCAACATGCCAATAAACGTAACATTCCATATGTCGTGTTGGTTGGAGAGCAGGAAATGTCTAAAAGTACCTATACATTAAAAAATATGCTTAAAGGAGAACAATCTGAAGTTTCTCTTACTGAATTAATTTCACAGTTTAAATAAAAAAAGAGTCCCGAAAAATCGGGACTCATAAAGTATGGTTATGGCTATGGTAGATTTGGGACCACCACTTTGGACTATTTAACCAGTACTTTTTTCGTTATTACGGTACCTTCATCTAGTTTTAGGTTTAGGATGTAAGTTCCTGTACTGATTTCAGTAGACTTTAATCTAATAATTTCAGTTGTTTCAATGTTATTGAATGTATTGATTGTTTGTCCAAGCATATTAATCATTTCAACAGATTTGATAGTTGCTGATTTTGGGTTATGAATAACAATACTACTGCTCGTATTGGAATAGTAGACAGTTAAACTATCGCCTATGTCATTCTCATCTATACTTAATGTGTTGTTTGTGAACGTAATTTCAAAACGATCAAGATATTCACCAGCTGATAAGTAAATGCTATAATTACTATCTCTTAAATCATGATAGATGTTCAGTTCTTTATCATGTGCATAAATATCTAAATCATCAGGTACATTTTCTAGAATATCAATTGTAATATTGTTTAAACCTTCTTCATCCGTATGGATGCCTAGTGGTAAAATAGTATTTTCATCAATTCTGTCGATACCTTGAACAATATATTG
>JAUIFO010000022.1 GCA_030430385.1 Bacteroidia bacterium | reverse complement strand
ATTGCCATAAAAGGTGCTTTAAGTAAAATAAGCTTAAAACCAGAAATGGTTCAGGAGGTATTAATGGGCAATGTTGTTCAGGCTGGAACTGGACAAGCTCCAGCAAGACAAGCAGCTATTTACGCAGGTATTCCAAATACGGTTCCATGTACTACAGTTAATAAGGTATGCTCTTCAGGAATGAAAGCAGTTATGCAAGGTGCTCAAAGTATTGCTTTGGGTGATACCGATATCGTTGTTGCTGGAGGTATGGAAAACATGAGTCTCATTCCGCATTACCTTCACGCTAGAACAGGTACAAAATTTGGACCAACAACTTTGGTTGACGGTATGCAAAAAGATGGACTTGTTGATGCCTATGACCAAAATGCTATGGGTGTTTGTGCCGATGCTTGTGCAACGGAATACAATTTCTCAAGAGAAGATCAAGATGCTTTTGCCATTCAGTCTTACAAGCGTTCAGCAGCAGCATGGGATTCAGGGAAATTCGATAATGAAGTTGTCCCAGTTGAAGTCCCACAAAGACGTGGTGATGCTTTGGTTGTTTCTAAAGATGAAGAATACACCAATGTAAAAATGGAAAAGATTCCTTCTCTACGACCAGCTTTCACCAAAGAAGGAACTGTTACCGCAGCTAATGCTTCCACCATTAATGATGGCGCTGGCGCTATGGTTTTAATGAGTAAGGAAAAAGCTGATGAACTTGGCTTAAAAGCTCTGGCTACCATAACAGGATATGCTGACGCTGCCCACGAACCTGAATGGTTTACTACCGCACCAGCTAAAGCATTACCTAAAGCTCTTGACAAAGCAGGAATAACAATTGATGATGTTGACTTTTTTGAGTTTAACGAAGCTTTTTCAGTAGTTGGTTTGGCTAACATGAAAATTTTAGGACTAAACGATTCCAATGTTAATGTTAATGGTGGTGCTGTATCTTTAGGTCATCCTCTTGGTTGTTCAGGCGTTAGAATATTAATTACACTTTTAAATGTTTTAGAGCAAAACAATGCCAAAATAGGGGCTGCTGCTATTTGTAATGGTGGTGGTGGTGCTTCTGCAATGATAATCGAAAGAAACTAATCTCCAATTAATTCATGCTATACGGCATTTGCAATTTAAGCATCGTTCCGCTTCGGATTGAATCTTCTGATGCCAGTGAAATGGTATCGCAGGTATTGTATGGCGATTTTTTTAAGGTTCTTGAAAAACGAAAATCATGGAGTAAAATACGATTGGCTTTTGATAAATACGAAGGCTGGATTGACAACAAACAGTATGCTGAAATATCCAAGGAGCAATACGATGCGTTACATGCCGAAAAACCTATTTTGTCTACAGATTTAGTAGAATTTGTAAAAGACGAATCCAATCAGTTATATCCTATTCCCATTGGTTCTTGTTTAAATGGTTTAACCCTACTCAATCATTCTCATGATGGTAATATCGTTCAGGACAAATTCCCAAAAGATCATTTAATCACAACCGCTTTTTCATACCTGAATACTCCTTATTTATGGGGTGGAAAAACGCCTTTTGGAATCGATTGTTCTGGTTTCACACAGATGGTTTACAAACTCAATGGTTATAAAATTTTTAGAGACGCTTCACAACAAGCCACGCAAGGCGAAGCTTTAAGTTTTATTGAAGAGAGCGACCCAGGTGATTTAGCATTTTTTGATAACAATGAGGGACAAATTGTCCATGTTGGTATTATCATGAAGGATAACTTTATCATTCATGCACATGGAAAAGTTCGTATTGACAGACTGGATCATTCAGGGATCTATAATATTGAAAAAAGGATGCACACACACAAACTACGAGTCATTAAAAAGATTATTTAATAAAAAAAGCGTCACAAATATGTGACGCTTTTTATTTTTTTAAGGAGTTTTGATTTTACCCTCCAAGCTCATCAATCTTGGCTTTCATTTTCTTTTGATTTTCTGTATCACCAATGGCACTATATATATTCATTAAAGTTCTGGCTACATCGACATTGTTTGGCTCAACTTCTAAAACTGAATTTAGATATGGAATAGCCTCATTATAAATACTTTTACGCTTTTCTTTCAACTCATCATATCGTCTATTATCAGCAGCTGAATTACCCAAACCATTCATCTCCTCAATTACAGATTTTTCTTCTTCCAAAATTAAAGCTGATAAATTTGTTAAGGCATCTACATAGGTAGGGTCCATATCAATCACTTTTTGATAGTAACCTTTAGCTGCTTCGACATCTTTAGCTTCAGAAGATAAAACACCTAAGTTGTAAATCAAATCAACATTATTAGGATCCAGTTTAACGGCCTCTTGAATTAATGATTTATATTCTTCAGTATTACCTAATTTGTATTGCAAATTGGCTTCTGTTAATATCAAATCTGAATTATTTGGTTCATTAGCTCTTGCCTTTTTTATGGCCGCAATAGCTTCATCTTTTTTATCTAATTGCACGTAAATAAGGGCGATATTTTTAGTTATCTCACCTGATCTAGATTCAGACATGCGTTCTCCTGGTTTAATATGTGTTCCTGCCTTAACATATAAATCCCTTGTGTTTTCATCTAATATCTCCTCTTTTTTCTCTTCAACATTGTAAGCATAATACACTTTCTCTTTTCCTGTGTATCCTAATTCATCCAATTTTAGATAATTATCTAAAGCCTTTTCATAATCTTGACCGCTTACAGCACTTACGGCTGCATAATACAGATAAGTAGTATCAGTAGACTTAATCTGATATAATTGCTCAAACTTGTTAGCAGCTTCATTAAAACTACTTCCTGTATAAAGTGAGTTTGCCTTTAATAACAAATCGTTTTCCATTGATTGTCGTAACATTCCTGTTTCAGAATTGTAATCACTTCCCACTTTATTTAAATGTTCAATAGCAGTGTTCATATCATTATCACTAGCTGTCCCTTTGGCATAAAGTGCTTCTGCCATTAATAAATGATATTGTGAAGTCTGTTTGTCATCCATTCCAGACATCATTGATTTAGCCTGACTTAACGCTGCTTTTGCTTCTGCATAGTTATTGCTCTTAATTGCCTTGTCCGCAGCACGTAACTCCTTCTTTTGAGCAAATGATAAAGTGC
>JAUIFO010000021.1 GCA_030430385.1 Bacteroidia bacterium | reverse complement strand
CTTCTGCAATAGCCGATTTACCAACACCAGGCTCACCAATAAGGAGCGGATTATTCTTTTTACGTCGGCTCAAAATCTGTGAGACGCGCTCAATTTCCTTTTCTCTGCCTACAACAGGGTCAAGCTTACCTTCTTCAGCCATAGCTGTTAAATCACGTCCAAAATTGTCTAAAACAGGTGTTTTGGACTTCTTGTTTGTTTTTCCTGAAGGCGAATTGAATAAATTCTCTTTTGAAGTGTCCTCATCGGCTGAATCATCATCTTGGAAAGATTCTGCTTTGGGCTCAATATAATTTTCATCGTTTGTTATCATAAACTTAAACTGCTCTTTAACATTATCGTAATCTACTTTTAATTTGTTTAGAAGTTTAGTGGTTGGATCATTTTCATTTCTTAAAATACACAACAACAAGTGAGCTGTATTGATAGACGTACTCTGAAATAATTTAGCTTCTAAAAATGTGGTTTTCAGGGCGCGTTCTGCTTGTCTTGTTAGGTGTAAGTTCTTTTTTTCATTTGATGCAACAGCAACACTGGGATTTGCAGGGCTTAATATTTCTACCTTTCGTCTTAAATGATTTAGATCAATATCCAAAGCATTCAGGATATTAATAGCTTTACCGTTGCCATCCCTTAAAAGGCCTAACATTAAATGTTCGGTTCCTATAAAATCATGACCCAAACGCAAAGCCTCTTCTTTGCTGTAAGCTATAACATCTTTTACTCTAGGTGAAAAATTATCGTCCATATATATATCCTTTCTGCATTAAATGTACTAAACATATTTTTAAGGTCAAAAACTGTACCTAAAATATGCTCTTTGCTAATAGACAAAAAAAAGTTTATAAAATCAAAATAATTAACAGCATACTTATTAACTATAATAAGGGGCGAAATTGTTAATAAAAAATACGAAAAAACAAAAAGGGAAGTCTTGCTGTCACTACTGAAATGGTTATATTAGCACGTTTTGAAAACCTACAGAAAATCTAATTAATTTATATATGGCAGAAGGAGAAAAATTGATTCCAATTAACATTGAAGATGAAATGAAATCAGCCTACATTGATTATTCAATGTCGGTCATTGTGTCACGTGCTTTACCAGATGTTAGAGATGGTCTAAAGCCAGTACACAGACGTGTGTTATATGGAATGCATGAACTGGGTGTGAGATCTAATTCGGCGCATAAAAAGTCTGCAAGAATCGTTGGAGAGGTTTTAGGTAAATACCACCCTCATGGAGATACTTCGGTTTACGATACCATGGTAAGAATGGCTCAGGAGTGGAGCTTACGATACATGCTTGTAGATGGCCAAGGAAACTTTGGTTCTATTGATGGCGACAGTCCAGCAGCAATGCGTTATACTGAAGCACGTATGCGTAAGATATCCGAAGACATGTTGGCAGATATCGAAAAAGAAACAGTAGACCACAAGCTTAATTTTGATGATACTTTGCAAGAACCCACAGTTTTACCAACCCGTATTCCTGGTTTGTTGGTAAACGGAGCGTCGGGTATTGCAGTTGGTATGGCTACCAATATGCCGCCTCACAATTTAAGTGAAGTGGTTGATGGTACGGTTGCCTATATTGAAAACAATGATATAGAAGTTGACGAGCTTATTACGCACATCAAAGCACCAGATTTCCCTACGGGTGGAACCATTTATGGTTATGATGGTGTTCGTGAAGCTTTTAAGACAGGCCGTGGGCGTATTGTTATGCGTGGAAAAGCCAATATAGAAGAAGTACAAGGAAGAGAATGTATCATTGTTACAGAGATTCCTTATCAGGTCAATAAGGCTGACATGATCAAAAAAACAGCTGATCTTATAAATGATAAAAAACTAGAAGGCATTTCTACCATTCGCGATGAGTCGGATAGAAATGGTATGCGAATCGTTTATGTTTTGAAACGTGATGCTATTCCTAATATTGTATTAAACAAACTTTTCAAATATACCGCTCTACAATCTTCTTTCAGTGTGAATAATATTGCATTGGTTAAAGGAAGACCTCAATTATTGAATCTGAAGGATTTAATTTATCACTTTGTTGAGCATCGTCATGAAGTTGTTGTTAGACGTACAACTTATGAATTAAGAAAGGCTGAAGAGCGTGCTCATATTTTAGAAGGATTAATTATTGCTTCAGACAATATAGATGAAGTTATTGCTTTAATTCGTGCATCTTCTAATGCTGAAGAAGCTCGTGAAAAATTAATTGAACGTTTTAAGCTATCTGAAATTCAGGCGAAAGCTATCGTAGAAATGCGATTACGTCAATTAACAGGACTGGAGCAAGATAAGTTACGTTCTGAATATGAAGAATTGATGAAGACCATTGAAGACCTAAAAGATATTCTCGCTAAAAAAGAGCGTCGTATGGATATCATTAAAACAGAGCTTCTTGAGGTTAAGGAAAAATATGGTGACGAACGTCGTTCACAAATAGAATATGCAGGAGGTGATTTAAGTATTGAGGATATGATTCCTGACGAGCAAGTGGTTATTACCATTTCTCATGCAGGTTATATCAAGAGAACATCGCTTACAGAATATAAAACTCAAAATAGAGGAGGCGTTGGCCAAAAGGCATCAACTACTCGAAATGAGGATTTCTTGGAACACTTGTTTGTTGGTACAAACCACCAATACATGCTCTTCTTTACTCAAAAGGGTAAATGTTTCTGGATGCGTGTTTATGAAATTCCTGAAGGGAGTAAAACTTCAAAAGGACGCGCAATTCAAAACCTAATCAATATAGAACAGGATGATAAGGTAATGGCATTTATTTGTACGCAAGATCTGAAAGACGAAGACTATATTAATAACCATTACGTTATAATGGCTACCAAAAATGGTCAAGTTAAAAAGACGTCTCTAGAACAATATTCGCGTCCTAGAACCAATGGAATTAATGCCATTACTATTAAGGAAGATGATGAATTATTAGAAGCAAAACTGACTACAGGTAACAGTCAAGTTATGTTGGCATTAAAATCTGGTAAAGCTATAAGGTTTGAGGAAGCTAAAACGAGACCAATGGGACGAAATGCTTCAGGTGTAAGAGGAATTACACTTGCTAATGCCCAAGATGAAGTTA
>JAUIFO010000020.1 GCA_030430385.1 Bacteroidia bacterium | reverse complement strand
TTATAGAAAAAAATACCGGGTTAAATTGGAAAAATTACTGACCGAAAATCAATGAATAAGCTATTCTAATCCTGCGCAGATTCAATTTGACTTTCTAATTTCCACTACTTATTAAATAGAATTTTAATAAATCAATTATGGTAAGAAGGAATGTTAAGAATAATTATATTGCATATTTAAATAATAAATGTTAAATTTGAATACAACTTTTAACTAATCACTTTATCATGAATAATTTTCCCTTTTCAAGTATTGGACCCTACTCTGATTCGTTTACCTCTACTACCGTATTATCTCGAATGATTGAAGGCATAGGTTTTAGATTTTATTGGGCAACCGAAGGCCTTCGACAAATTGATTTGGATTATAAGCCTTGTGAAGATGGGAGGTCCAGCTATGAAAACATTGAACATATATCCATGTTAACCGATGCTATCTCAGATGCATTCGAAGGAAGAATTTATGATTTCTCAAACCAGAAATCTGGATTTGAAGATTATCGCAAAAATACTTTAAACAATTTGGATGCAATCTTTAAGGCCCTTAAGGAAAACTCTGATCTCTCAAAAGTGAGTGTGCGATTAAATATGAATGGTGAGGAAGTTGTCACCCCCTTTTGGAATCTTATCAATGGACCATTCTCGGATATAATTTATCACACAGGACAGGTAGTTGCCTTTCGTAGAATTAGTGGTAATCCTATAAATCCAGGTGTAAATGTTTTCCTAGGACAAGTTATGTCGTAGGCTATCTAATTGATATTTAAATAATTACTAACTAAAAAATTAAAACTATGAGTATTAAAAGAGGAAACATTGGTTTTCATGTATCATTTGTAGTGCCAAACGATGCCACAGAAAGAATGGATCAGTTTATAGCAACACATGAACAGTTTATGCGGGAGACTCATCACCTGTCTGGTGATCAAGAACCAATTATATTATCTTATTCTGTATTTAAATCCCCAGAATTCAACAATCCTTTCGATCCTAATAGTGGTGAAACAGGAAACACTCTTTATGGTTTAACTGAAATATACAGTGGGCCCGAAGGTGTACAAGCACATATGACTTTAGGTCAACAACGTGAAGCAATGTTTGCTGAGCTAGTGGATTTAACAAACACTTACTGTGTTGCTGGACTTTTAGGGGCACCAGTTATTGCGGCAATGGAATAATTAAATAGAAATGAACTTAGTAATAAAAGGAAAATGTACTTCAAGTTATGCTGCAGTGCATAAAGACTTTATGAAACTCTCAGAAACAAGAGCTCAATGTTGTGACGAATCGAAAACTACAATTAGTAAAATAGATGAACATAATTTCATTGTTCTAATGTTTGATGTGGACATGAGTAAGTTGAAAGAATTATTATCTACTCCTGAAAGAGATGAAGTAATTAAACTTAATGGAATCTCAAATGAAATGTTTCAATTTTCACCTTTAAGTTAGCCTCTAAATAATCTTTATCAAACCTTATAAAACCATATAATTATGAAAGTTACTGTACTTTATCCTCAGCCGCTTAATCAAGAAAAATTTGAATCAGATTATAATGCTCATCTGAAATTACTCCATGAAAAAACAGGGATACCAACTGATGTAAAGCCGTACAGCATTACTAGATTTTTATCTGGTTCTGAAGGCAAACCACCGTTTCATCTCATGTTCATCATGCCATTTGAATCGCAAGAACAACTTGAAAAAACAATGTCATCCCCTGGTATGCAGGAAGTAGCCGCAGATGCAACTAGAATTTCAACCGGAGGTGCACCCACAATTTTGATAGGAGAAACTATTTAAATCACTGCAGGTTGGGTTTAATGTTATACTCTTCAATGGCAGTAAATTTAAGTATTTCTCATTATGAACAGTTAACTTCAATTAACCAAAAGAATAAATCAATATGGAAGAAGAAGTTTCTAAAGTAAGAGCTCATGATGCTATTGACGGTATACTTTACCTGTTAAGTGTTGGTTTAACATTGTATACTTCGAATCTGGATTTTTTATGGATAGCTGTAGCTGTTGGTGGTCTTCAGCTCATTAGTCCAATAACTAAGTTTTGCCCAGTTTATTCAATTTGAAACAAACTTATGCCTAACACTGACCCTATTCATAACGGCAAGTAAAATTTAATTCACTTAAAGATTTACTTGTGCTGCAACTTTGAATAATAGGGGGAGGGGAAACTAATATTAAATTATTTTATTCATTCAAAATTAGAGTCATTATATGATGAGTATCAATTAAATCTCTTGGTGTGATACTGATGTTCGATATTTCGAATGAGTTATCTACTAAAACAATAAAACGGTTATACTTTTATAAAGTGTAACCGTTTCTTTATTTTTGAATATGTCAAAAAGAATTTTCTATCCTCTTTTTTTGTTATTAATTCCTTTAATTGGAATGACTATCACTGATGAAATTAACTGGAGTCCATTTGATTTCTTTACTATGGGTTCACTACTAATTCTCCTTGGTATTGGAATTAATTTAGTGATTAGTCGTGTAAAGAATTTAAAATATCGAGTCCTATATATTGTAGTAGTAGTTATAATATTTATGTTAATTTGGGCAGAGTTGGCAGTAGGCCTTTTTGGAACTCCTATTGAAGGTAGTTAAGTAAACAATCGCGTCAGTTGTACTGCAACGTCATTAGTCCATAATAAGAGTCATTATATGATGAGTATCAATTAAATCTCTTGGTGTGATACTGATTTTCGATATTTCCATTGAGTTATCTACTAAGAAACTCCTTGAGAAATCAAGGAGTTTTTTTTACGCCATATTTTTTTTACGCCATTTTGAAAAAACACACATAAACTCTTTTTTCTAAAAAACACTTTGGATTTTTCAAAATTGAATTGTTATCAAATACAGATTCTAATGTGTATACTATTCTTCAACTTAAGATCAAAAGACGATCTAATAATTTATTTAATAGTTAATTAACAATAAAATAACTTGCAAATTACAATTAAAAATGTTACGTTTACTCATTAACATTAAATTTATTAAAAATGAAAAAAATAGTTTACGCTTTATTTTTATTTGCAAGTATTTCTTTTGCACAAGATTTAAAATGGGATTCAAGTGCATTAATTAATGCAGATTTTACAATTGATGCTGTTCACACAACA
>JAUIFO010000013.1 GCA_030430385.1 Bacteroidia bacterium | reverse complement strand
AGCCTTGCTCCTCTCTTTGGTAGGAAGCTGCTAATATGAAAATAATTTTTTCTTTCTGTCTTGCGGTAACGCGTCTTACAGAAAAACTGCCGCCATCTCTAATGATGCTCACATCAAAAGCAATTGGTACTGTTAAATCTCCAGTTTCAAGAAAATAAGCGTGTAAAGAATGAAGGATTCTATTGTTTTGTATTGTTCGGGTTGCAGCATTAACTGCTTGCGCTAGAACTTGACCTCCAAATACATTCGGACTACCAACAGATTTACTAAACCCTTTAAACGTTGCTTCACTGGTTTGTTCAAGTTGAATTAATTGCAAAAGGTCATTAGCTGTAGTCATATATTATTTTTTTTCAAAGCTATTAATTTGAATCGCATGCAACATCAAAATTGATAAATTTATAAATAGTTTAAGAATTATTAGTTGAGTTTCTGCAAAAGCTTTATTAGTTTGTTGCACATGAAAATACTTATTAAATATATTGCTCTAAGTCTGATATTAATGTCTTGTTCTACAGGAAATCTGGAATTAATTGCTGATCTACCATCGAGTTTGGATGAGGCTTCTGCTATTGAAATTGTTGAAGGTTCTGATTTGTATTGGGTGATTGAAGACTCTGGAAATGGTAATGATTTGTATGGCTTGAACACTAAAGGTGATATTGTTAAGGAGATTGAAATATCAAAGTCTGATAATGAAGATTGGGAAGATTTAGCTTCAGATAATTACGGAACGCTTTACATAGGAGACTTTGGAAACAACAATAAGAAAAGAACGACTTTCAATATTTATAAAATTCCGAATGTTTCAGAAATCAAAACGGCTACTGAAGCTTCAAAGGTGTCATTTACCTTGCCAAAAGGTATGGACTCTGAAGATTTTGAAGCTTTTTTTGTACACAACAATTGGTTTTACATATTCAGCAAGAGTCCAAAGAAAACAAAACTGATAAAAGTGCCAAATAAAGAAGGTATGGTTGAAGCAACTTTCATTTCAGAATTTAATCTTGAGGGAAAACATACTAAAATCACTTCTGCAGACATTAGTAATGATGGAAAAACTGTAGCCTTATTGAATCATGATAAGGTTTGGTTGTTATCTGATTTTACTGGAGATGATTTTTTTAGTGGAACTTTTAATGCCTATGATTTTGAGCATGATTCACAAAAAGAAGGAGTCGCTTTTCTATCAGATACAACACTCTTAATTACTGACGAGCGTCATAAAAAAGAAGGTGGAAATATTTACACCTTTAAACTACCAATATAGGCCTTGTTTTATAGATTACTTGAGCAGTTTATTGACTTTAATGTAACTGTATTGAATTTCTCCTAAATGTCTATATTTTACTTTATTATCCTGTAAGTCTCCCCAACCAAAATTATGACTAACAACCGAATCTTTATACTGATCTAGAAGATTTTTAGAAATTAATAAATACTCATCCTCTTCGATATCATTTTTAAGCAAACGATGTGCTATGATAACATCTTCTCCTATAAGTTTAATACGATTCCCTATTTGAACAGATTCTACATGCTCTCCATAATGCAAAATGATTTTTAAACCTAGATCAGGTGTATTATCAATATTATTCTCTTGAACATATTGCATTAAGAGCACATCTAGCTGTTGATAGAATTTTGTGAAGAATAATTTACATTGATCAATTAGGCTTTTAAATTCGGGTATTTTACCATGCTTAAAAAACAAAATGGCGTCACCTTCAATTTCTGAGACCTTCAATCCAATTTCATTGGTATAAATGATTTTGTTTAAAAGCGCAGGAATAATCTTAGAGCTTAATTCAATATTTGTTTCACTCATGAATTTTGTGAAACCACTGATATCAGGAATACATATTAATGTTTTGCTTGTGCTCATTTACAATAGTTCATTCAATAAAAAGTTACTATTCATTTTTTAAAAGTTAAGTCCGAAACCAAAAGAAAAACGCAAGCCTTCAGTACTATTAAATAAATTAAAAGTACCTGATAAGCTTTCGGCAGCAGTTACCCAAAAACCACCTCCATAATCGTTGTGCCACTTTTCTGAAAAATCGCCTTTTAACCAAACACGACCAACGTCAAACCCTCCAAAAACACCTATTTGAAGCGGAAGTATATTGGTTTTAAACGAATCAAAACTATATCTTATATCAGCACTTCCCACTAAAGAATTTCTACCTGTAAAGCGTTGTGTTCTAAAACCTCTAAGACCATTTTCGCCACCTATTTTAGCTGCTTGAAAAAACTCAAACCCATTACCAATTCTAAATTGCGATCTCAGATCTGTTTTTAAGACTAGTTTTCTATTTCTACTTAACGCATTATAGAACCCTAAGTTTGAGTTTACAAACCCATAAGTTCGATCTGAATCATCAAATTCTGTTTTTCCTCCAACATTAATTAAGAAAGTCATTCCTCGTGTTGGGTTGAGTTTATTATCAAAACTTGCATAATTATACTCTGCCTCTAAGCCTCCAAAATAGCGACGTTCATAAAACGTATCATTTGTAGAAGGGATAATATCAGTAATAAATCGTTTAGGCGTATCGTCTAATTGTATGGCTTCAACTGTAGCTCTAATGCCATAATCACTTCCAAAGTTTCCTTTTTTTAGAATCCCTGCCTTAACCATATAAATACTGGTTCTTACTCGATTGTAATCTAACTCTAGATCATCATCAAAGTTTTTAGTTTCGTTTCCAAAGCCAAAGAAATTGTTAGTGTAATTTGCAGAAGTGATACGACCACCAATATGCAAATTCCAATCATTCATGATATTAGCAAATTCGCCATTGTATTCAAGAGAAAACCCACTTGTAGCAAAAAAATAGCCACCTTTAAAACGATGCTGTTGGGAGAATGGATTTCTTTGAAATCCTTTTTTTGTTTTTACGTATTGAACGCCTAGTGAAATTCCATCATCTGGATTAAAACCTATTGCTGGAGTAATCACACTAGCATTGACAATATTTTTATTAAAATCAAAAAGATTTAGATTATAAACATCTGTAAAACGAATAGTTCCTCGTTTATTTTTCTTAATCGTATTAGGTTTACTTTCATGGTCATAGATCTTAACCCTTCGTCCAGAATTTATGATATAGGTATCATTTTCTTGACCACCAATTAGCCTTGTAAAAATTAAATTATTGGCCTTACCAGAAACTTCAAAAACATCTTTGTCATCCAGACCATAAATCCATAATTCTTTAGTAATATCTTTATGAAACGTTCTATCTACAAGTACTTCTCCTTTCTCTCCATCAATAATCCTAGAAATCTTCACATGAGTTTCATTATCTCCAATTCTAGTCACTTCAATGTAGTCGTCTTTATCAGTTCCTGTTAGGATAACCAGCTCATTTAAAAAATTATAATATCTCGTCGCAATGTCTGTAAGGTTTTCACGTCTGCCCTTGAGTTTTTCTTTTATCTCTTCAAGGGTTTTATCTTGAACCGCTTTTGGAACTTTTAAAAATGCCTTATCGATGATCTCATCTGTGATATTTTTTTGAAGAAATTCTGCATGCTTTAACCACGTTTCCTTTTTTGCTTGTTGTACTAAAACGCGATCTAATTTAACACCTGCTGCATTCATCCACTCAATGTCTTCTAAGTCTTCGTCATAAACTTGTAATTGTTTAGTAGATCCAGAAATAACACGCATAACATCCAGTAAAGCTCCATCAAAATTTGAAAACACCTGATCTCTATCTCTAGGAATAGGTCGATACCATTTATCACCATTCTCTTGATCAAACTGAGCCCATCGCCACTGATCTTGATGACGATCCCAATCGCCAATCAACATATCAAACAAGCGTGCTCTTACATAAGCATTCTCATCGATTTTATATTTTTCATCTTTCCTGATCTTTTCAATTATATCGTGCGTACTTTCAATGTCGTCTGCATATCCAAAATTACGTTCATCTGTATAGTTATCTTCAGGACGTTCTTCAATCATATACAATTCGTCTCCATAATCTTTATTATACTTTCCTAGATATTTATGCTTAGGAATGTAAAATATTTTAGGGTTTGTATGATATATTTTAGCAGCATCAGATAAATCAGGAACCACAGTAAAAGCATAAGGATGTGCTGCAGTATAAAAATCTTGGATTAGACCTTCTATGGTAGTTTTTTCAAACTCATCTTGAATATACGTATCTTTGAATAATACTGTCTGTAAATATTGCGTAGCACTTTTACGAAGCGCTCTCATATTAAGCTCTCTTCCATCTTTAGTCTTTAATCGTAAAGATCGTGTTTGATGTCCACCTCCTGCTCTAACAATTTCGAGACCACCATAAAGTGTATCTAAAGTAGCCACTTTTGCGGTAATTTTGGTACTATATACATCGCGATAATGATCTCCCCAAACCGATTCAAAAAACCCTGTTCTATCGGTTTCGTCTTTAGCATAAACGGAAGCTTGGATCTCTTGTGGAAAACTGTCAGGCAAATCAGAAACATCATAAACCTCTGCTAGTTCGTAGACCTCTTTAGTATATAATAATTTTGGCTGACCATTTTGTTCGCCATAAATAGAAACCCAACTGCTACCATCTTCGTAAATAGTGAGTTTTGCAAAGCCTTGTCTCCCATATGAAAACAATCCATTATTACTCAATTGCGCGGCAGATTCCTTTGCGCCAGAACCCGATACAATTTGCTTTATACGCTCTTGCTCAATATACTGAAGCGAGTGCTCATGTCCCGAAACAAAAATTAAATTTTCTGATTCAAATGCCATGGTTTCTAAACGCTTTACTAAGTTATTGTAGCGCTCATTATAACGATCTTGAATAGACACACCACCTTGAGTTCTTAATTGTGCGATTAAGGATGCAAAAATTGGAACAGGAATTTTAGCTTGAGTTGGATATAGGTGCTTATTCGCAGCATAATACCCTCCATGTACACCATTAGTATACATAGGATGATGTAAAGCAAATACAATGGTTTTGTTTTGTGCTTTTTTTATCTCGCCTTCAATTTCTTCAAAAAAACGATCTCTGGTTTTGATCTCACATTCGTCATTAACAGTTGGATGCTTATTCCAATTCTCTAGATACCATTCTGAATCTATGATAATGAGTTGTATTGTTTCACTAACATCAATACTTTCTAAGGGACAACCGTTTTCTGGCAAAAACGTATTTTTACCAAGGGCTTCTTCAATATACTTTTCTTGGCGTTTTAACCCTTTTAAACCATTAGAGTACCAGTCATGGTTACCAGGAATAAATATGACTTCACCATCAAAGTTCTCAACAGACTTGATCTGACCATTAAGTGCATTTTCGGCATCAGCTCTACCTTCATCTTCTTTTCGAGGTAATCCTTCGGGATAAATATTGTCTCCTAAAAAAATAACAAAATCGTCCTCTGTATTTTTATCAGAAATGTAATTACTAAAAGCCGTTAATGCCTTAGACATCCCATTTTGAGGAGACTTCCCTGCATCACCTATGAGATAAAATGTTCTGTCAATAGGTTTTTCGGGTATTTGTTGAATTTGATAAGCTTCCTCTTTATATATCGCCTCGTGAGTTGCACAGGCATTTACAAGTAATATAACAAGAAGGAGAACTGGTAATCTTAAAGTTTTTATCATAAGTTGAAATCAATAACGCGCTTAGACGTAAAGGTATTAAATACTAACAAGAAATTTCAGAAGTCGTACATATTAACTTCTAATATGACTGGTTTAAGAACTGCAAGACAGCATTGAACATCCTACTTTATGACGAGCCCAATCTGGACGTTTCGCAAACCATTTTTGATATTGAGGCTGTTCGTTATAGGGTTTTTTTAGCATCTCAAACAATTCATCAATAATACCATAATTTCCTTTGTTGGCCTCATCAATAGCTAATTGCGCCATATAATTTCGAAGGACATATTTTGGATTTATACGATTCATTTGTTCTTGTCGTTGATCATCAGATGTTGTTTCTTTTTCCAATCTGAAATCATAGCGATCAAACCAATCTTTCCATTGCTGAGCTTTTTCAGCTGAAATTTCAGTAGGTATATAAAACGCATCAGTTACAATTTTCAATCCTTCAGATGCCTTGCCTCGTTTAAAATTAGATAGATTTCTGAAGAAAATCGTCATGTCTGTTTCTGATAATAATAGGCAGTCTTCAAGTGCTTGAATTAAACTATTATCCTTTTCATCCTCTAGTTGTAATCCTAATTTTGAACGCATCATCTGTAGCGATTTTATTTCAAAATTGGTTTTATAAGTTTCCAAAACCGCTTCAAACGGCTCAACTTCTTCCACTAAAGGATATAAAGCATTTGCGAGTTGATACAAATTCCAAAGTCCTATATTGGGTTGATTTCCATATCTGTAGCGTTTCTGCTGACTATCTGTTGTATTAGGCGTCCATCCAAAATCGAAACCTTCTAACCATCCATAAGGTCCATAATCAATGGTAAGTCCGAGAATTGACATATTATCGGTATTCATTACACCATGAACAAAACCAACACGTTGCCAATGTACAATCATATCAAGAGTACGTTTAGCTACTTCAGAAAAGAACTGAACATAGACATGTTTTGAAGGATTTTCTAAATGCGAAAAATGTTGCTTTATCGTGAAATCAACGAGTATTTTTAAGGTCTTATGATCCTCACGAGCAGCGAAAATCTCATAACTGCCAAAACGTAAAAACGAAGGCGCAACACGTGTAACAATAGCACCTTTCTCGTAGGCTGAATTCCCATCATATAACATATCTCTTAAAACCTCATCACCAGTTAATGCTAATGACAACGCTCTAGTTGTTGGAACACCTAGATGATGCATCGCTTCACTACACAAATATTCTCTTATAGACGAACGTAATACTGCCAAACCATCTGCACTTCTTGAATAAGGCGTTTCTCCAGCTCCTTTTAATTGCACAGTCCATTGTTTATTATTGTGAGCCATTTCAAATAAATTAATGGCTCTTCCATCACCAAGTTGTCCAGCCCAATGCCCAAATTGATGACCACCATAACACATAGCGTAAGGTTTGGTATGAGGTAGCACTTTATTTCCTGTAACCATCTCTAAGAACTCTTTTGAATTTAAAAAAGAAGCATCCATTCCTAATGTCTTCGCCATAGACATTGACGTATGAATCATTTCAGGAGAAGCTGTAGATTTGGGATAAACAAAAGAATAACACGCTCCATTAACCTGTCGCCTGTAATTGTTTATTATAGGATCACCAGGTAGGTTTTCAATAAAGTTATTACTTATATTTAATTCCATTATTACACTTTAAAAATGTGATTCTTTTTCATCTTTAAAGATAAGGTTTATACCTATAATAAAACTATCTTAAGAAGGACAAATTCAGCTATTTTTAATTCTAATTTTTGTAATTTTATCTGGATATATAATTTTAATCTATGACTGATAATCTTGTAACTAAAACCAAAGAATTTGTTTTTGAATTATTAAAAGAGGAATTAGATCCGATTTATCTTTATCACAATTTTAAGCACACAGAACGTGTACATGAAAGTATTTGCGAGATTATTGAAGGCACTGACATTACTAAAAAAGAAGCACAAATTTTAGAGGTTGCCGCATTACTACATGATATTGGCTATACAAAAGAGGCTGAGAACCATGAAGAGATTGGTGTTGGTATTGCTAAAACGTTTTTGAGCAGTCAAAAAGTAGACGACGATATCATTGATGAGGTTTGCAATTGCATAATGGAAACCAAATTCAAAAACACACCACAAACAAAATTAGGAAAGATTATAAGAGATGCTGATGCATCGCATTTTGGAAAAAAATACTTTGAAGAGACTAGTGAGTTTTTGAGAAAAGAGTTGGATTTAAGAGGTGTAAAATCTTACTCTCCAACAGAATGGCGTAATGAAAACATTAAAGTTCTTTCAAAAAAGCATCAGTATTATACAGATTATGCGCTTAAAAATTGGCAGTCTCGAAAAGATAAAAATTTAGCCAAACTCTTAAAAGCCAAGAAAAAGCAAAAAACAAAGTTACTTAAAGAAGAAATGAAGGCTAAATATAAAATGCAATACAAAAATGAAAGTCCAGAGCGTGGTGTTCAAACCTTTTATAGAGTTGCGTTGAGAAATCACATCAAATTAAGTGACATTGCAGATACAAAAGCAAACATACTCTTGTCTGTAAATGCAATTATTATTTCAGTAGTTCTGGCTAATTTAATATCTAAATTAGACAACAATCCTTACTTAACATGGCCAACTGTAATTTTTACAGTTTTTAGTGTAATTTCAATGATCATGTCAATTATTGCCACCAGACCAAATGTTACGAGTGGTCAGTTTACCAAAGAGGATGTTAAAAATCAAAAAGTAAATTTAAGTTTCTTTGGTAATTTTCATAAAATGGAACTTGAAGATTTTGAGTGGGCCATAAGGGAAATGGTCAATGACAAAGATTATATATACAAAGCGCTCACAAAAGATCTTTACTTCTTAGGAAAAGTTCTCGAGCGAAAATACAGACTCCTAAGAATTACCTATACTGTATTTATGATAGGAATTATTATTTCTTTAATTTCATTTGCGGTTGCTGTAAAAAACAATCCAGGAGTTGATGTACAGGATGTATTTGAATCTGAGACAAGTGCTATGAAAGCTTCATTTGACACTACGACTCTTCAGAAGTTTAATTGTTAACCTCTTGCATCAGGTCATCATAAGTATAGAAATCCTTGTCGTTATTTTCTTTGTGATACAGTACACTAACTCTAATCGCTTTTAATCCAGTTACAGCTTGCAGATCTTGGAGTTCAACAATTTCCATATCGTCATCTAGATATTTTTTAGCTTGTAAAAATTTGATATAACGTTTATACTCAATCTCATCTTGCTTTTGAGAGTACACAATGCTAATCTTTCCTTTTTGGGTGACACGCTCAGTTGTGCCTTTGATGTAAGCTTTATCTACACGTTTTTTTACAATTTCATATCTGGCATTGTAGGTCCCATCTACATCAAACTGTTTCTCATCCATTCTGAAACTAATGCTAAGAGGTTGATTAAATACTAAAATCATAGATGCCACATCTAGCTTCACTGGAAAATCGGATTGCATTAAATAAAACGCATTTTCCATTTCGACCATAACTTGTAATTGCCATAACCTGAGGTTATACAAGTAAATCGGATTAAAACTTTCTTCTTTAGTAATCGATTCACCAATATACATATTGTGCTCTACACCATCGGTTTTAAAACGCTCAAAATAATGTGGATACATAGCTTGCGCATCAACTTGTTTTTTATCAAGAAGCGCAGCCATTTCTTTATTAATTAAAGCAATGGTATCGTCATAGAGTTTTCGGTGTTTGTACAAGACTTCAACTTTCTCATCAATTTGATTAAAATACGATTGAATCTGATGTGTAAGCTGGTTAGCTGCTTGCAGATGCGCAAGAACAGGATCTATATCGTCTTTAATAAATGCAGATATTTGCTGCTCGCTATCCACTTGAAAATTAGAATTCAATCCTTCAAGAAAATCATTTATTTGGTATAAATACTGCTCATAAATTGGGAGTTGCTCTAACTTTGATGCTTCATCAATAATTGACTTAATTGCACTAAGCTGTAATCCTAAATCTTTTTGTGTTGCATGATTTCTAGCCTCAGAAGATCCTTTTATATCAATCTGACCATATAAGGGATAAATATTATCGAACCCAATTTTGTTGAAATTAGGTTCAACACCATTGAGCTGAGCTTTAATAAAGTTTCTTGCCTCCTTTTCAAAACGCCAATATACACTTGGGTGAATTGAAGTACATTCTTGTTGAATAATAGCTTCAATTAAATTTGCCTCTTCATTTTTTGAACGTTCAACAGCAGAAACAATAAATGGCATAACGTCATTTAGTTTATTTGCATTGATACTATTGAGCGCTTTGGGTTGATCTGAAACTAATTCTAAGATTCCCATAAGGCCATCTTCATTAGCTATTGGTGCAAAAATAGCACTTTTTATTGCTTGATCTTTTAATGTTTTAATTTGAGGCGCTTTACCTTTAGAGAGTTCATATAACTTATCAACATCAGAAATTGAGTAAAACTTTTTATCTTCTAATAAACGTTTATATGAATAACTACAAAGTACGCCTGAACAGCTTACACAATCCTTTTTTCCTAATAAAAAGCTATTCATCTGTTCTCCGTAAACACGATCAAACTGGTCTTCTTCTTCATTGTAAATTGAGAACCCAACTCTAATATTATTTAAGCCGAGTAATGACCTGAATATGTCATGAAAATTACTCATAAACACTTCACTTTTTCGCTTATCCTCTCCAATTAAAGCTGTTTTGATATTAGAAATGGATTGGTCGTCAGTGACATTAAAAATATTAGATATTACAAACCCTTTAAAGAGGTAACTGTCTTTAGGAAACTTCTCTTTCCACAGCTCAATATTTTCAAAGTTATCTAATAGTTCATCAACATCACTTTGCGTAATTTTGGGAGCTTTTTCAGTTGGAACAATTTCTGTAAAATCTGCATTGTACAAGATTTTATAGTATTGCATAATTCCGTTCCTATCAGGAATCTCATAGTAAAAAGGGCGTTTAAAATTCATATTGTAGCCATAACAGAAGGCTAAAATGATGGTACATGCAATAATATACCTGTCGTCTTCAGGCATGTTTTTTATGGTCAATTCAAAATCATCACCTGCTTCTTTAATGATATTCTTAAAGCGTTCAGAAGAATTAAAAATAAGATTGTGAAATGGTACTGAAGCTGTTTTAATTTCATTCTTAGTAAGCACCTGACTAAACGAATCTTGAAGAATGATTCCAATTTCTTTCTCACGCTCTTTTAATACTGATAGCTTACTGAATCCATCTCTTAATTCGGGATAGGCAGCAGCAGTTTTTAAGACGCGTTTAGCTTTAGCAGCCTGAAACTCATCATCACTTTTAGCTAAATCTTCATAATGATTTAGCAGTTTATTAAAACTTATCAGAAGTTTAATTGGGGATTCTAAATTGTCGTTTAAGTCGATCATAATAACACGTCTTAACCTATAAAGTTACGAATTAAAAGCTTAGTCGGTATTTCTAAGACTTACTTACGACGAAAATGTTACGAGAAAAACTGTTAAAAGTAGACTTAAAACCCTAAAATGCCATAGGTCCAGTTAGAGCCATCACTAATAAATATGAGTGTCTTTGTACGATGACTTCCTCCAAGACCCGAATCCATATCTACAGGACCAGCAAAACCTGTGCTACTATCACCTGCAAAAAACAAAACACCATCAGCTAAAGCAGTAGCGTCCATTGTAATATCAGCATCCAATGTATCTTGAACATTTCTTATAATGTACACCCTTCCAGGATAAGTTCTTGGATCTGGCAATACAAAATCTTGATCATTTACAACTGGACTTACTGAAATGTATACACCATCATCAATATTTTGAGCTGTAAAATCTGTAGCAACAACAGGAAGAGTGACATGCTTCACAGAAAGGTTTCCATTAAGATCCAGCGTACTAAGAGGTGTTGTTGTATTAATTCCTACTTGAGCAGTTACCTGTAAACCACCTAATAAAATTATTATCAATATAATACGCTTCATAATCTATCCCTTTCGTTTATTTCATTTCTAACAAAACCATTTCAAATTCAGAATCAATAAGGGCTTTTCCATTTTTTACAGTTACATCTTGATTGGAGTAGGCATCATGTAGCACAGTACCATCATCATAAATTCTAGAGACATTAATTTCTTTTGCTCCTTTATTTAATTCCAATCCAATGACTACTAAGTCTTCGTATTGTCCTTCAGAATAACTTCTGTAAAACACATAAGGTTCTTCTGTAATCATTTGATGTAAACCAGCACCAATAGCAGGATGACGTTCTCTAAATGTACCTAATTTTTGCCAATGTGTCAAGATCAAGCCAGTGGTATCATCATTCTGAATAGCTTGCCAATTCATATTAGATCGTAATGTTGCATCACCAACAGTACCTTCAACCACCAAAGACCTCGCAGATTCATCACCATAATAAATTTGAGCAGTACCTGGAGATAATAATAGCTTATTAGCTGTTTCAAAAGGTTGCGCTCTGCGCGCATCAAACGGACTTCCATCATCGTGAGAACTCAAATAATTCAATGTTCCAAAATCTTTAAGATCATTACTTAGTATCTTGTAGTACCTTTTAAATAAGTCTTCATAATTCAACTCTTTTGCATTCCATTTGAACTCAAAATTGATCAAACTTTGAAAGCTTGGCGGATCAAAATAATTTACAGTTTTATCTCCAAAATTGAATACCTGACCACCACTAATACCATAGTTATATACTTCACCAACTAGATAAAACTCATTATCGTCTAACACCATCTCAGGATGATTCGTTTTGTACGTTTTAAAAGCAAAATCACATGCTGTCTTAAATTCTTGCCAAACAAATTCTTCAGTATGTTTTACAGTATCTACACGATATCCATCTATTCCAAACTCTGTAATATAATCGGTTAACCATTTCATGATATAAAATCGAGGCGCTCTTGGATGTCCTGTGCGTTCAAAAAACGCATTGAGTTCGGCAACTTCTTCATCATAGCGACCTTCGGCTTTCCATTTATCAACCAATTGAGGAGGCAGTTCTACTGCATCGTTACTTTCAGTTTTAATATCTGGAAGGTTTTTGACTAAAGTACAGGTTATGGTATTTTCATAATTAGTATAACCACATTGCGGACTTGTTCTCACCCAACTTTCAGGCCAAACAGGATCTTTTTCGGTAACTGGACCTGTATGATTAATAACAGCATCTAAAAGAATTCTGATTCCTTTTTTATGCGCTTCTGAAACAAGCTCATGCAAATCATCTTTGGTACCAAAATTTGGATCAATTGCTGTCCAATCTTTAGTCCAATATCCATGAAATCCATAAGTGACACCTGTACCTTCATCGGTACCTCCATGAATTTGTTCTACAATTGGTGTCATCCAAATTGCATTAACACCTAAATCTGAAAAATACCCTTCTTTGATTTTTTTGGTAATCCCTTTTAAATCGCCACCTTCAAAACCACGAAGCTTCCCTGTAGTTTTAGACCTATCAAAATTGGTATCGTTAGAAGTATCACCATTGTTAAATCTATCAGTTAAAAGGAAATAAAGGTTAGCACTTTCCCAAACAAAAGGCTTTTCAATGCTTGGCTCCTTAACCACACTAGTTGTTTTATGCTCTTTGCAATTAAAGAGAAGACAAACCAATAACGATATAACAATAACTCTACTCATCTTACTTTACTAATATCTTGTATTCCCAAGGACCAAACGCTACAGCCTCTCCATTAAGTTGTAATTTAGCATTAGACATATAATCTACATAAGCACCTTCAGGAATTATAATTTCATTGTCTGTATCTGAAAAATTTCCAACAAACACTATGGTCTGATTCTCTTTAGAGCGTTCAAACATCAACATGTTGTTTTCAGAATTTAATCGTTTGTAGGATGCTGCATTTTTACCACCATTAAGTGCTGCATTAGTACGCTTTAATGTTCCTAGTTTTTGTAATAATTTCCAAGTTTTCCCTTTCTCTTTAGGAAACGAATCCTTCTCAAAAAACTTTAATCTATGATCTAAATCATACTCTTGACCAGAATAAATTAAAGGCATCCCTTTAAGTGTAAAACTTAAAGCAGTCATCAACTCAGAAGCTTCACCCATACGTTCATTTATGGTACCATTCCAAGAGTTTTCATCGTGATTGGTTACAAAATTCATTAAGATATCATCGGCATCATAATCGTTATTTATCTTTTGAATATAAGCATCATAATCCTCTAGATTTTTTTCCCCTTTGGCTAAAGCATTTAATAGATGATGTCCATCCCAACCATAAGCCATATCAAAAATATCACCATCTAATAACTCAGGCTCCCAAGCTTCAGCTAACATAAAAAGGTCTTTTTTAGCTCTTAAAACTGGTACAGCTTGTTGCCAGAAATCTAATGGCACTGAACCAGCAACATCGCATCTGTAACCATCTACGCCTTCTTCAGTAATCCAATAAACCATATCTTCAATCATTTCTTTTCTCATGTCCTGATTGTCATAATTTAAATCGGCAACATCTGTCCAATCTGTTCCTTCAGGATGAATAACTTCACCTTTATCATTATGCGTATAGTACTCAGGATTTGTTGTTAACCATTTGTGGTCCCAACCTGTATGATTAGGTACCCAATCTAAAATCACATAAATTCCGTTATCGTGAGCTACTTTGACCAACTCTCTAAAATCTTCAATCGTACCAAATTCAGGATTGATTTTTGTAAAATCGGTAACCGCATAATAGCTTCCTAAATATTTAGCCTGCTCTGCTTCAGGAAATTCTGAAGCGAACTTACCACCAGTTGCTTTACGTTTGGTTTCAGAAATAGGAAATACAGGCATTAACCAAATAATTTTAACACCAAGTTCTTTAAGCTGAGGAATATCTTTTGTGAATGCATCAAAAGTTCCTTCAGGAGAATACTGACGAATATTCGCTTCATAAATGACCGCATTTTCCATGTCAGTTTTTGAAATAGGTGCTAAAACTGGAGTCGTTTCAGTATTGGTTTCAACTGCAACTTCTTTTTGTTCAGTTTTGCAAGCTGAAACAACTATCAAGAGTATAAAAAGAGATATGTAATTTTTCATGGTTTATTTTTTGAGTTTGATTTGTATGTGTTTGTCTTCGGAAGTATTCCATTTTACAGGAATACTAAGCGTTTGTTTTTTACTATTATAATTGACGTTAACCTTCTGTTGTCCAACTTTTATTTGTTTAGGAGCAGCAGTTATATTGCGAATAACTAAGGTTATAGATTTGTCCTGAGCATTGAATTGCTTTCCAATCGCTGCTTGGAAGTTTATGTCCAATGTGTTGTTTTTAAACTCTGAAGCAAACTCTAAAATTTCATACATGCCTTTTTCAAAAGCCTTAACCGTTTTGCCATCGTCATTGTAATACCTACGTTTACTTTTAGATAAAGACGCATCAAAATAGTAATGCACAATCACATCATTTGCATCATAAGCTTTAGTTGATTGTATGGTCTTAGACATTGGAATAAAAGCACCTCCACGAACAAACGTTGGAATGGTATTTTCTTCAAGATCATACACAACAATACTGCCACCTTTAAAAGTCTTATTTGAATAAAAATCAAACCAATTAGACGATTTAGGAAAATACATGGTTTGCTTTTCAGCTTTAGCATAAGTCACAGGAGCGACTAGAAAATCATTTCCCCAAAAGTACATACTATCCTCTTCAAGAAGCATCTTATTGGTTTCCTCTTCAAAGAATAATGGTCGCATTAAAGGTGCTCCGGTTTGACTATTTTCAAACACCAGATTGTAGTTATAAGGTAGCATGCGATAGCGCAATTCTATTGCTTCTTTAGCTAAAGCTTTCGCCTTTTCACTTCTGAATACAGGTTCACTTGCAACTTCTTCTTGCGCATGAGGTCGATAAATTGGCTGAAACACACCATACTGCAACCATCTTGCGTAAAGCTCATCATCAAGATTAGCTCCAGCAAATCCGCCTAAATCAGAATGCATATAACCTAAGCCTTGCATTCCCATTTGAAGCGCAATTTCGGGTTGTGATTGCAAGCCTCCCCAAGTTCGGTTGACATCTCCAGACCAAGGCACCATGCCATAACGTTGAGATCCAGAATATCCTGCGCGCATCAATATAAATGGTCGTTGCTCTGACGCTGTTTCAAGACTTGACTCGTACACTAATTTTGCCCAATCGTGACCATAAATATTATGCACTTCATCTGCAGTGCCTGTGGCATGCTGTACCCAACTAGGATGTACTTCTGGCTCTCCTAAATCTCCCCAAAACCCAGTAACACCAAACTTTGACAGATTTTTATAAATGTTTTTAAACCAACGATTTCCTTCTTTATTGTAGATATCTATGATTCCTGTATTTCCAAAATAGAAGTCGTACTTCGCAGGATTCCCAATAGAATCTTTAGCTAAAATATTGTTGCTTACAGCTTCCTCCCAACGATGCGATGTCGTTAAAATAAAAGGCTCCGTAATTAAAATGGTTTCGACATCTTTTGATCTCAAATCTTTGATCATTTGTTTCGGGTTTGGAAATGAATCGCGATGAAATTCAAGATTCCCCATAGTTCCTTTAATGTCTTTACCAAACCAATATAAATCTAAAATTATAGCGTCAACTGGTATTTCAGCTTCTTTAAATTTATTGATAGTCTCAATCGTTTCCTTTTGCGAATGATAACCAAATCTACTTGAAAAATTACCTAAAGCCCAACGTGGCAACATAGGTTGTTTTCCTGTCAAATCGGTATAATTATCAATAATATCATACCACGTATTTCCAGCGATAACCTGATATGTTTTTCTACCAGAAATGGTTTCGTAGGTTAAGGTATTATTTGATTTACTATCTAAATCTAGGTAGCCGATTGGTGCATTATCAAAATGTATAAGATATTTTTGAGACGACATGACGATTGGCATCGTGTAATTCATCAATGCGCTTTCAGTTTCATAACCATAATGCGCGCGATTGAATAAGGGCAAACGATGACCACGTCTGTTCATCCCAAGAGCTCTTGCGCCACCACCATAAAGGACTTCATCTTCGGTAAGATTAAACTCAATCTTTTCAGTTTCATCAGCAACAATATTTGTTTTGACAATATCTAAAGGTTTATGAGCACTTTTATAATAGCCTCTTTTTTCTGAAATAAGAGGTTCCCCTTTATATGAATAAGAGATATTAAAAGGTTGTTTTGTAATACTAACTGACATCCCTGATGATGCGAATTCAATGGCGTTATCAGTTTCAGAAAAAGATGTTTGAACAGCAGAAGGCTCTAAAACAACAGCATGTGACTCTTTATTTTGAATAGTATCTGAAGGTCTGAATGTGGTTTCAACAATACTTGGATTATAAAACTGAATGTTATATGTTCCGTCAGACACCTGAATTTCAAGTTGGTTCGCTTTTGAACTCGCACTTACAAACTCACGAACGTTGATTGTTTCTGAAAATAGCCATAAAATACTCTCTTCAAAATTATTTCGCCATAAGGATTCGTTATGTTTTCCTTCAGGAACAACTTTCGATTTTAGATGATCAGGATTAAAACCTTTCGCTTTTAAAGTCGCTACCATCTCATTCATATCTGCAACGGTTTGACTGATTTCTTCAAACCTTACATTACCACCTTCTTTTCCGCCAGCAAGAAAATACATTTTTGTATCTGAAATATTTCCGTGTGTTTGAGAATAGTGTTTGATATTAGGATTAAACCAAAACGCTGGTGAAAAGACACCAACTTTCCCAAAAGTGTTTGGATATTTTAAGCCAGCATAATGAGAGATCAATCCTCCCATAGAGCTCCCGATAATTCCTGTATTTGCTTTATCTTTTAGTGTTCTAAAATTACGGTCAATGTATGGTTTTAGAGTTTGCGTGATGAATTCCAAATACGCATTGCCTTCGCCACCACCATAATTTTCATTAAACCAAGGACTGTATTCATCTAGGCGTTTGGATTGTCCGTTATCAATCCCGACAACAATAAATTTTAAACCTTTTTCTTCATAGAGTTTGTTAAGCGTTTCATCAACGCTCCACTCCCCAGAAAACGAGGTGCTACCATCAAACAAATTCTGTCCATCATGCATATAAATTACAGGATAAGCTTCATTGGAAATGTGATAATCAGGAGGCAAGTATAACCAAATGCGTCGTTTTCTATTTAACTGAGGCATTTCAAAATCTTCAGACAACACGGAAACATTATCAGCTATAGTTGGCTCTGCTTTAGCTGCAATCAAATGGTCCCAACCTTCAATTTTAAGTCTGAGAGTGTCTTGTGACTCTTTAAACACATACTTACGATTTCCAATGCTTTGTCCTTTACCATCGCATTCAACTGTTTTCCAAGAACCTTGCGTGAATTTAAACAAAATAGACTCTGAGGTCTTTGGTAATGTAATTATATGCGTATCCTTATGAGGTGTAAGTTTATAATCTTCATGACCTCCAGACCAACCTTCGAAATCGCCAGAAATAAAAATAGAAGCATCCTTAGAGGTGTTTTCAGGAAGGCCATCTACAATGATGGTGACTTGCGCAAAAACGCTATAACTCAATAAAAATGCTAATATGTATGTGATGTTTTTCATTTATATTTTTACAGCTTCAATTCAAAAATTAGTTGGTTTTTGTACTAAACAAATAACTTCCTTTAGTTGGTAGTGATAAGCTTTGCTCCCAAACCACACTTTCATTAGTAATAATATTTCTGAAGGTTTTACCTTGTAGTTTCAGTTCATCAAATCGACTTAAATCTAGCGTGTATGCGTCTTCGTTTTTATTCAAAATATGGACAACAATTTCATCATTATGACGTCTAACTAAAACGTACACACCATCTTGAGGTGCGAAATGAATTGTCTCGCCTTTGTGAATCGCTTTACTGTGCTTTCGATAATTCATTAATTTCTTAATAAACGACTGCATTGTTTTACTTTCAGCTTCAAGACCTTCACCAGAAAATGCATTGGCAGCATCACCTTTCCAACCTCCAGGAAAATCAGTTCTGATCAAACCATGATCACCAGGTTTATCAAAGTCGTCCATCAAAATCTCTGTACCGTAATACATTTGAAAAATTCGTGGCAGTACTGCGTAATAGCTTAGTGCCATTTTAGTATTAGTGACATTGCCCTCCATTTGGGTATAAATACGACTCATATCATGATTGTCTGGAAACACCATAATATCTTCTGGACGTTGGTAATTAAAATCGTTGGCCAAACCAACATATATTTCTTTGAGACCTGTTCCCCAAGTCTCTTTATTTTTAATACCTTTTACAACGATCTCTTGCATAGCAAAATCCATAGTAGATCTCAAGTTAGATCTGTAACCGTCGGCATTTTGTGCACCATCTTGCCAATAAGCAATAAGCAATGGATTTGTTGACCATTCTTCACCAACAATATTAAAATTTGGATATTCTTTCATAATTGCTCCAGCCCAATCACTCATAAAATCCTTATCAGGGTAAGGATAAGTATCTTGACGAATACCTTCTAGTCCTAAGGTTTCAATCCACCAAATGCTATTTTGAATGATGTAGGTTGACATAAAGGGATTGCGTTGATTTAAATCTGGCATTGTTGGAACAAACCAGCCTTCGGTCATTTCTTTGGCATCAATTTCAGAAGCATAATGATCTTGATTAGTAGTCCTGATATGATTAGAATTCTTGTTCACTTGCCAATTCCAATTATCAATGTTAGCCTCATAATGATCCTGATAATTAACCCAGTCGTTGAAAGGCAAATCTTTCATCCACCAATGTTCTAAACCGCAATGATTAGCCACCTGATCCATGATCAATTTCATTCCCCTTTTATCTAATTCAGAAGCCAGTTTTTTATACTCTTCAAAAGTTCCAAAACGTGGATCTACCTGATAATAATCGGTTATTGCATAACCATGATAGGACCCTTGATGCATATCGTTTATTAGCATTGGACAAGGCCAAACCGTTGTAAATCCTAAATCTTCTATATAATCTAAATGATTTGTTATGCCTTCTATATCACCTCCATGTCTAGCATAACCATCGGTTCTATCTATGGTTTTCTGCTTCAGATTATCAAAACTGTCATTACTCGGGTTTGCATTCGCAAAACGATCTGGAGTAATGAGATAAATAGCATCAGAACTATCAAACCCAATAAAATCTTCAGCAGGCTTAGTCCGTTCTTTTAATTCGTAAGTTGCTATGAACTCATCCTCATTATTATTTTGAAATTTGATATTGAATTTCCCTGCAGAGGCACTTTCAGAAATAATCAAATCGATAAATAAATAGTTCTCACTATTGTTCCCTTTTGAAACTTTATCAATAGAAACACCTTTGTAGTCTATAAGAGGTGTATAGTTGCTAATCTCAGGATGATGCACTAGTAATTGCAATTCTTCCGATTCAAAACCAATCCACCAATGTGGTGGTTCGATACGTTGAATATCATTTTGATTTATGACTTCTGAATTTGAATCACTGGTATTAATATCAACTGAAGTCTGTTCCTTGCAAGACACACTTAAAATCATTAAGCAGACGATACCCAAAAAGGTGATTTTTTTTAAAATGCTATGATCTAATTGTGTTCTCATTTTATACAGTTACTAAATTATTAGGGCTAATCGTGATTGATTGACCATTAACAATAATGTCTAATTCTTTATCTCCAGTAAGTTCAAAGTGCGTATGACCTTGTTTCACATTAACTTTTAGAATTTGATGTCTGAAATTCACTTTAAACGAATACGCTTCCCATTGTTCTGGAATCTTAGGCTCAAAAGACAATGTGCCATCAATAACGCGCATACCACCAAACCCTTCAACAATACTCATCCAGGTACCAGCCATAGAAGTGATGTGTAGGCCTTCTTCCACTTCATGATTGTAATCATCTAAATCCAATCGAGAGGTACGCAAATAAAATTCATAGGCTTGCTGCATTCTATTTAATTTTGCAGCTTGAATACTGTGTACACAGGGTGATAATGAACTCTCATGAACCGTAAATGGTTCATAAAAATCGAAATGACGTTCTAATGCCTCTAAACTAAAATGATCTTCAAAGAAATAGAACCCTTGAAGCGTATCTGCTTGTTTTATGTAAGGCGATCTCAAAATGCGATCCCAAGACCATTTTTGGTTTATAGGTCGTTCACTTTTAGGCAAGTCTGAAACCGTTATTAATTCCTTATCAAGGAAACCATCCTGCTGTAAATAAACATTTTGCTCTTTATCAAAAGGAAAGTACATGTTATCTGCAACCGATTTCCAATCGGCCATTTCTGCTTTAGACAATTTCACCTTATTCATGATTCTCGCATAATCTGAGCTATAATCACTTTCGATCAAGGAAATATTTTCCAAAGCATAATCGATACACCACTTAGCAATGTAGTTGGTATACCAGTTATTATTGACGTTGTTTTCATACTCATTAGGACCAGTAACACCTAAGATGACATATTGATTTCTATGTGTTGAAAAACTAGCACGTTGGTGCCAGAATCTCGCAATACCAATAAGCACTTCGAGTCCTTTTTCTGGAATGTAGCTGTAATCACCTGTATAGCGATGGTAATTAAAAATGGCGAACGCTATAGCGCCATTTCTATGAATTTCTTCAAAAGTAATTTCCCATTCATTGTGGCATTCTTCACCATTCATAGTTACCATTGGATACAAAGCTGCTCCGTTAGAAAAGCCTAACTTTTCAGCGTTTTCTATAGCTCTTTCCAAATGATTATATCTGTATTCTAATAAGCTCCTAGCAACATTTTGATCTTTAGTAGCCATGTAGAATGGAATGCAATACGCTTCGGTATCCCAATAAGTACTTCCGCCATATTTCTCTCCAGTAAATCCTTTAGGACCAATATTTAACCTAGCATCAGTACCTAAATAGGTTTGATTGAGGTGAAAAATATTGAATCGAATCCCTTGTTGTGCGGCAACGTCACCTTCAATAGTGATATCTGCCATATCCCAAATTTGAGCCCAAGCTTGTTTTTGGGTTTCCAATAAGGCTTCAAATCCCATGTCGGAAACCTTATTTAATGTTTTCTTCGCAACAGAAATCAGTTCATTTTTATCGTGATTTCTATCTGTGGTATAACCACCAAATTTTGTAAGTGTGATTGTGTCACCTTTACTCACCTGATTTTGATAAACAAACTCAATCTTATCAATAGCATCATTTATGGTCTTATCCTGTTCTATAGTTTGTCCATTAATTGACACTTGAGTTTGCATAGCAGTACACACATAAAAATGTGTCTTCATTGTTTTTGAAACGATGAAGGCTTGTTCGTTCTCATGGTTAACACTTAAGACATCCCAAAACTTATCATCCCAATTCGAGTCTTCATTAGTAATCCCATTATCAAGATATGGTGAGAAATTAATTTGAGCATCGTTATTTAAAGGTGTAACATGGTATTCAATAGCTCCAACTTCATCTTCGGCAAGACTAAGAAATCGTTTTGTTTCGACTTTTATTTCGATAAAGTTTTGCAGTGTAGCGATGAAGCTTCTTGACAACCAACCTTCTTTCATGTTGAGTTCTCTTTTAAACGCTTCAACTTTATTACACTTTGCGAGATCTAAAGCTTCGCCATTAATTGTTACGTTAATTCCAATCCAATTTGGAGCATTAAGCACTTTTGCAAAATATTCAGGATAACCATTCTTCCACCATCCTACTCTTGTTTTATCAGGATAGTACACTCCAGCTACATAACTTCCTTGAAAAGTACTTCCAGAATACTGTTCTTCAAAATTAGCACGCTGTCCCATGGCACCATTACCCAAACTCATTAAACTTTCTGTAGATTTAATGTGTTTTGGATCGAATCCTTCTTCAATGATCGACCAATTATCGGCTATGATATAATTCTTATTCATTATCGTTATAAATCAATATTAAATCGACGTATTTTTAGTTTGTTTATCTATTGTTCCAGAAATGATATCAAGGATAAATTCTTGAGACATTTCGGTAAAATCTTTAAAAATAAAATCTGCTTCATGCAGTACATTTTGATCTCCAATACCTATGGAAATCATATCTGCTGTATTTGCTGCTTGAATTCCAGCTACTGAATCTTCAAACACAATACAATCTTTTGGTTCTAAGCCTAGAGCTTTTGCTCCGTTGAGAAATACTTCTGGATCTGGTTTTGCTTTCGATACATCGTTACCGTCAACAATAGCATCAAATTTTGAATGAAGATTTACTTTTTCAAGAATTGGTCTCGCATTTTTACTTGCTGAACCTAAAGCTATTGATTGGTTACATTCAATTAGAAAATCAAGCGTCTGAGATACATGAGGTAGTATTTCTGAAGCATCCATTTTGTTGATATAGCTTAAGTAATCTTCATTCTTTTTTGCCATCAAATTTTGAAACTCAGCTTCAGAGAGTGAGGTATTTCCCCATTCTAAGATTTTCTCTAATGAACGTACTCTACTTACACCTTTGAGCTGTTCGTTTTGTGTTTCAGTAAAATCAACACCAATACTATGTGCTAATTTTTTCCAAGCTAAAAAATGATATTTTGCTGTATCTACAATGACACCATCTAAATCAAATATGAATCCTTTTTTAGTCATTTAAATGTCTTTAGGCTATTTTCTTCTGATAAGTAATAGCTGATTTATTTGTAATTAATAAATTTGATAAGCCTGCAATAACAAGGCTAATTCCTGCGATGGTCATGGCATGTATGGCTTCCTCGCCTAGTAAACTAGACACAAAATTAATACCTCCAAGCGCTGCTATAATTTGCGGTATTACAATAAACATATTGAAGATTCCCATAAACATTCCCATTTTCTTTGGGTTTACAGAACTTGACAACATAGCATAAGGCATAGACAGTATACTTCCCCAAGCAATTCCAATTAAAATGAAGCAATATTTTAATTGATCTGGAGTCACAATATTCATAAGTAGGAAACCTGCTCCACCAATAAACAAAGAAAACATGTGCACATATTTTCTGTTAATTCTCCTTTTAGAAGTGTACAGTACCAAAAGCAAGGCAAATGCCATTGAAGAGAGTCCGTATACTCCCATTGCTGAGCCTACGAGATTAGAAGATTTTTGAAATGAGGTATTTGCAAGATCGAAGGCTTCTTTGTCTTCAGCCAAACTCATATCGTAATTCGCTTCAACAGGTGCTGGTGTTTTAAACACATGTTCAGTTAAAGCAGGATTCGCCAAACTCCACATTGTAAAAAAGGCAAACCAACTAAAAAATTGAATCACACCAAGTTTTTTCATTGTGGTTGGCATATTTCCAATATTAGAAACAATATCAGAGATAAAACTACTTTTCTGTTTTTTCTCTCTTTCAAAGGCTTCCATATCTTCTGGAGGATATTCAGTTGTTGTAAATACAGTATATAAGATACTTACTAAAAACACAAAAGCTCCCACAGCAAAGGCTACTTTTACCGAATCTGGAACGACACCTAAATCTGCAGAATCGCTAACACCCATTTTAGAAACCAGCCAAGGCAAATTACTTGCAACCCAAGTCCCAATTCCAATAATCAAGGTTTGCATTACAAATCCGTACGTTCTCTGAGATTCATCTAATTTATCAGCCACTAATGCTCTAAATGGTTCCATTGAAATATTGATAGAAGCATCAAGAATCCATAAAAATCCAGCTGCAATCCATAATGCAGGTGAGTAAGGCACAAAGAACAAAGCTAGTGAGCTTAAAACTGCACCGATAAGAAAATAAGGTCGTCGTCGTCCCCATTTCGAATGCCATGTCCTGTCGCTCATATAACCAATAATGGGTTGTACAAGAAGTCCAGTTAAGGGTGCAGCAATCCAAAGTAATGGAATGTCATGCTTATCTGCTCCAAGTGTTTGAAATATTCGTGACATAAAGCCACCTTGTAAGGCAAATCCGAATTGTATTCCTAAAAAACCGAAACTCATGTTCCAAATTTCCCAGAAACCTAGAATGCGCTTTTTCATCTATAGTATGTTTAGATTAATACTATTGACAAGCGATAAAACTTATCAAAACTTAAATGCAGAAGTGAAAATATAAGTTTTGATTAGGCGATAAAGATAGTAAAGTTTTTTATTTGTTGATGTTAAATTTACGATTTGGTTGATTCTCTTTCAATAAGTTCGGTCTCAATTACGACTGTTTCGTATTGTTCTTCTTCATTGTATTCTTCATCATCTAGCTCTAATCTATCAATAAGTAATTGTGCAGCTTTCTCCCCAATTTCTTGTCCGTGTTGACTAACCGTTGTTAAGCTAGGTGTTGAATGTTTAGACAATACACCATCAGTAAAACTAACGACTTGAAGTGATTTCGGAATTTCTAATCCGAGCTTTCTAGCAACTTTTATAGCAGTAACAGCATATAATTCATTCACAGCAAAAATACCATCGACTACTTTATTAGATTTGAACAGCAACTCTATTTCTTTTTCTAGCTTATCTAAATCTTCATCTGAGAGTAATTTATCTTCAATTTTTAAAATCAGTGACCCTTTAGGATCGATTTTATGCTCTTCTAAAGCTTCTAAATATCCTTGCGTACGTAATTTTCCAACGCTAACGTAGTCTCTAGTAGTGATTATAGCAATGTTCTTGCAACCATTATGGATGAGCTTTTCGACAGCTTTTTTGGCGCCTTTAATATCATCAACGATAACTTTATCACAAGGAATGTTATCTGCCACACGATCAAACATTACAATAGGCATCCCTTGATTGATGGTTTCCGTGAAGTGATGGTAATCCTGCTGTTGTAAGGTTTCTTTGGCAATAGATAAAATAAAACCATCAATACTACCATTAGCAAGCATTTGCATGTTGATAACCTCCTTATCAAAAGACTCATTAGATAATCCAACGATTACGTTATAGCCTCTTTTATTAGCAACAAGTTCGATTCCTGTAATTACTTTTGAAAAGAAATGATGCACTATCTCAGGGATGATAATACCAATCGTTTTTGTTTTTCTATTTTTTAAACTTAAAGCAATATTATTGGGCCTGTAATTGTATAATTTAGCAAATGCTTGAACTTTTTGCCGTGTATCTTCACTAATTTCGATACTGTTTCTTAAAGCTTTAGAAACTGTCGAAATGGACACATCTAACTCTTTAGCGATTTGCTTTAAAGTTACTTTTCGTTTCATATGAGTTCAAAGTTATTTTTATGGAATCGGTTGACTTTTAATAAGTTTTTAAGTATTTTTAAATAAAAAAAGTTGCATCATTAGGTTTTGATATGGCAATAAAGATATTACTTTATTGTAGAATCTATAATTTTAGCATGTTTTTTAATGGTTTCTGTTAAATTGACAAAAGTTTTTAACACGAAAACGTTTTCGCTTTGTAATTAAAATCTGTGTACAGAGATTTTACACAAAATTTACATAGTTTTAACGCAAGAAGTGAAAATATAATCAACAAATTAACTAGAAATTAACTTAAAAATAGTGTATGAAAACATTTTTAAATAGCTTGTTTTTAATCGCATTTTTAGTTCCCGTATCCCTATTTGGTCAAGCTACGGTTTCTGGAAATGTTACAGATCAAGCTGACGCATCACCTTTACCAGGAGTAAACATCCTTGTAAAGGGTACAACTACTGGAGCTTCAACAGACTTTGATGGTAATTACACCATTAATATAAGCGATGGCGAAGTACTTGTATTTTCTTACCTAGGATATGTTACACAAGAGATAACTTATACAGGACAAACCACTATTGATGTTGCTCTCGTTGAAGACGCAGCTCAGCTTGATGAAATTGTGATTATTGGATATGGATCTGTAAAGAAGGAAGACGCAACAGGTTCTGTTGATGTTGTTTCTTCTGAAGATTTTAACAAGGGAGCTATTGTATCAACCGATCAATTATTACAAGGTAAGGCAGCAGGTGTTAGAATTACAGATAATGGTGGATCACCAGACTCTGCTCCTAATATTAGAATTAGAGGAGGAGCATCCTTAAATGCCGATAGTAGCCCTTTGATCGTTATTGATGGAATACCTATTGGAACTCAAAATCCTGCTGGTGTAAGCAACCCATTGTCTTTAGTAAACCCAAATGATGTAGAAAGTTTCACTATTTTAAAAGATGCATCAGCCACAGCAATCTATGGTTCAAGAGCATCTAATGGTGTTATCATTATTACCACAAAAAAGGGAACCTCTGGAGCACCTCAATTTAATTTTTCATCATCTGTTTCGGTAAGTAAAGCTGGAGATGGTATTGACATGATGGGAAGCAGTGACTATGTGAGATTCATTCAAGAGTATCATCCTCAATATGTAGGCCAGTTAGGTGTACCTATCGGTTCGGTTACCACTACCGAAACAATTAGCCAAATCATTAGCACAGATAATGGAAACAGAGCAATATATGATACTGATTGGAGAGATGCTGTAACAAGAACTGCAATTACCTCTAACACTAATTTTTCTGCTCGAGCAAATCTAGGAGGAAAAGTTCCTTTTAGAGGTTCTATTGGTTACAATAATGCTCAAGGTGTTGTTAAAACAGATGATTACGAAAGATTTAGTGCGGCTTTCAGAGTATCTCCAAAATTGTTAAATGATAATTTGAAAGTAGACTCAAATGCTAAATTGACTTGGGCAAATAAAAGAACTGCTGATGCTGGTGGTGCTTTGGGTGGTGCTTTAGTTTTTGATCCAACTAAACCGGTTTATAATTCCTCTGGTATATTTGGTGGCTTTTACACAAATTTAAATGAAAATAACCCTAATTTAATAGATGGTCAATTTAACCCTCTTGCCTTATTAGAACAGCGAGACAGACCTGAAAAAGCATTCCGCTTTTTGGGTAATATTGAATTAGATTACACGATGCCATTTTTACCTGAATTAAAAGCAGTAGTGAATATTGGACTTGATGCTTCTCGAGCAAAAATTAGAGAAACATTCACAGATGGATCATTAGCAACATACAGATTGGATGAAAATGGTCAAGGCATATTTAATCCTGGTTTAAATTATTCAGAAGATCAACACATTACTAATACTACTTTTGACGCTTATTTAAGATATGGCAAAAGCATTGAAGATTCTTTTGTAGATAATTACGATATTCAATTAGGCTATGCTTATCAAAATTTTAAAACAGATGGTTATAAAGAAATATACAACTACGCGTCTACTCAAGAAGAGGTGGATAATAATGGTGTAGGTATTGGAGAACGTTATTTAGTAATTGACCCTAACAATCCTAATAACAGATATTTTAATACACAGAACTTACAATCCTTTTTTGCTCGTTCTAATATTAGTATAAAAAACAAATACTTATTAACCTTATCATTAAGAGCTGATGCATCATCACTATTTGTATTTGATGATGTTTGGGATGACAATGTTTGGGGCCTATTCCCTTCGGCGGCTTTAGCTTGGAAAGTAAAAGAAGAAGCTTTCTTGAAAAATGTTGATTTTGTAAACAACCTTAAATTAAGATTAGGCTGGGGTAAAACTGGTCAACAGAATATTACTGGTGTTTCTGGTTTTTATCCTACGAGTCCATTGTTCTCTATTGGTAGTCAAAATAGCCAGTATTTACCTGGTTTTAATTTATATTCAGCAAATCCATTCCAAACTGGATTAACGTGGGAAAAAACAACTACTCTAAACGCTGGAATTGACTTTGAGTTATTTAAAAATAGATTTTTAACAGGTAGTTTTGATGTGTTCCAAAGAGAGACAACAGATTTACTATCTGAAGTAAGTTTACCTCCTGGACAAGCACTTACTGATAGTTTTGTAAAAAATGTTGGTAATACTGATAGTAAAGGTTTTGAACTTAATTTAAACTTAAATCCAATAAATAAGGATAATATCGGACTTAGTTTTAATGGAAATCTATCATATGCTAAAACTGAAGTTACAGATTTAGGAGGACTTAATAGACTAAATATTGGTGGTCAATTATTAGGAACTGGATCTAACCTATTGTTTAATATAGTAGGTAAAGAACCTTATCAAGCTGGTGTCTTTAAACAAGTATATGACAGTAATGGTAATCCTATTCCAAATGCTTTTGTTGACTTAAATGGTGATAATCAAATTACCGAAGAAGACAAATATTACACATCTTTAAGACCTAATTGGAATTTCGGTTTTGGAGTAAACTTCAATTACAAAAGATGGGATTTTAGCGCAAGTTTTAGAGGTCAGTTAGACGGTAAAGTTTTTGATTTAAATGAACTAAGATATGGGTTTACTGAAAGTGCTGAACCAAATAACAACACCAGCATCTCTAATGTCTTAAATTTTTACAATGGTGCAGCTAATCCAGTATTCGAAAATGCAAATGGAAATATTCAATTTTCTGATTATTTCTTAAAAGACGCTGCATTTATGAGATGTGAAAATATTGTAGTTGGATATAGCTTACCAAATAATTTTATTAAAAATACTAACATGAGATTTTATGCCTCTGTAAATAATCCATTTATAATTACTAATTATGATGGGCAAGATCCAGAGCAGTTTGGTGGTATTGATGGTGCTTTTTATCCGCGACCAACAGCTTATACATTTGGTGTAAACTTAGATTTTTAAAAAATATGACTATGAAAAAAATAATATTAACATTTTTTGGGTTGGCGCTATTTACAATAGTATCGTCATGTGTTAATGATCTAGACACAGAACCTAAAGTAGAATTAACACTACAACAGCTTTTAGATCAAGACCCTAGCGCAGTTGAAGGCTTATTATCAAGATTATATGCTTCATTTGCATTATCCGGACCAAACGGACCAGGAAGTTCAGATATATCTGATGATCCAGGAGAATCTCCTTTTTTAAGAGGGATTATCAATTTACAAGATTTCACCGCAGATGGTATGAAAAACCGTTGGGGAGATGATGGATTAGACCAGTTAACTACAACCTCTGAATGGACAAGTAACAACAAATTCTTTAGGTATTTATATAACAGAGCGTACTACACGATACCTCAATGTAACAACTTACTAACTGTGTTACCAAATGCTGGTGTAGAAATACCAGAGTCTATACAAAGTGAAGTTCGCTTTTTAAGAGCACTTGCATACTATTACCTTATTGATACTTTTGGAAAAGGTGTATTAGTGACTGAAGAAAACTCAGGAACTCCAGATTTTTTACCTGAAGCATCTAGAGAAGAACTATTTAATTTTGTTGAAGCAGAATTACTAGCAATTGAACCTACAATAGGTAATGATAATGGTTATGGTAGAGCAAATACATATGTTGTTGATATGCTATTGGCGAAATTATACATCAATGCTGAAGTATATATCGGAAGTCCAAAATATAGCGAAGCTGCTACTTATATCAATAAAATAATTAACGAAGGTGGTTATGAATTAGAAGATAATTTTGTTCAAAATTTTTCTGGTGATAATGATATTTCTACAGAAATCATTTACCCTTTAATTGCTGATGCCGTAAATAGCCAAAGCTTTGGAAATACAACTTATATCGTAAACGGAAGTTTAAGTCCAGACACCATACCTATTTTAGAATTTGGTGCTGCTGAAGGATGGCAAGGTCATAGAGCAACTGAAGCATGGTATGGTTTATTTGGAGACTTAGATACCTCAAATGACTCTAGAGCCAGCTTATTTTGGACAGATGGACATAACTATACAATGACTGATTACAGAACATGGACAGATGGGTACCCTTCTATTAAATTTAGAAATAATAATTTTAATGAAACCCCAACTTCTGGAACAGCTTTTTCTGGAACTGATTTCCCTCTATACAGATTAGCAGATGTTTATCTAATGTATGCAGAATGTGCATTAAGAGGTGCTTCAAATACAACTATGAGTGAAGCCTTAGACTATGTTAATATGGTCAGAAATCGTTCAAATGCAGATTCAATAATGATGTCAGAATTAGATTTAGATTTTATTATTGACGAAAGAGGACGTGAATTAAACCTAGAAGGTCATAGAAGAACCGACTTAATTCGCTTTGGAATGTTTACAGGAGGTAGTTACTTATGGCCATGGAAAGGAAACGTTGTGAACGGAACATCAATTCCTGATACATACAGATTGTTTCCAATACCTCAATCAGCTTTAGATGCTAACCCTAATTTAACTCAAAACCCAGGATTCTAATAAATATAACACGATGAAAAATTTAAAATTTATATTACTAACTATGATTGCTGTATTATCCTTTACAGCATGTAAAGAAGATGACGATTTAGATTTTGTTGCTAGTGAACCAACAGATCTAGCATTTAATACTACGTTTCTAGATAACTATCTACTTAATGCTTCTGTAAGCGGATCGCTTGCTGAACGATTCACTTGGGATGATGCAGACTTTGACGCTCCTACTGTGGTTACTTACAGCTTACAAGCAGCTACAATGCAGGATTTCAGTGACTATGTTGAAGGTGAAGGATTATACAATCTAGGTAATACTACTGGCAACGAAATACCTGTAACCGTAGGACAAATGATAATGCTTGCTGAAGCTGCTGGTCTTGTAAACACAGCACCAGATAACACAGGAACTTTATATTTCAGATTAATGGCTACTGTAGGAGATGGAAGTTTACCAACATTGTCTGCAGTTCAAGGTCTAAATGTTGAATTACAAGAGTCTGGCGTAATGCAAGGTGGAACTTGTGAAGTCGATATTCTTTACGGTGTTGGTGCTGGATTACCAACTGCTGGTTGGGATTGGGGTAATCCTGTTGAATTAATGTGTTCTGCTGATGGTGTTTGGTCTGGAAACGTTGAATTCCAAAGTACTCCTGACAACAATAACTTCAGATTCTTTACAGTATTAGATGACTGGGCTTCTGGAAGAAATTACCCATGGTTTGTTGATGCCGGATATACTATCGATGCAAACTTTGTAGATGCGATGGATGATGACAATAATTTTGGTTTTGTTGGAACTGATGGTCTTTATTTCTTAACCATTGATTCAAACAACTTAACCATCACATTAGGTCCTCCTCAAGGCGATGGTGGTACTTGTGAGTTTGATCAATTATATGGTGTAGGTGCTGGATTAACCGATACTGGATGGGACTGGGCTAATCCAGCTGTATTCAGTTGTATTTCTGATGGTATTTATTCAGGAACAGTAAATCTTCAAAATACTCCTGACAACAATAACTTCAGATTCTTTACAGTATTGGACGATTGGGCTTCAGGTCAAAACTATCCGTTTTATGCTGATGCTGGTTATACGATAGACTCTGAATTAGTGAATGCTATGGATGACGATAGTAATTTTGGTTTCGTTGGTACTAATGGAACTTATACTATTACTATAAATACAAATAACCTAACTATCTCTTTAACTGCTGCCGAGGCATCTTGTGAATTCGATCAGTTATATGGAGTTGGTGCTGGACTTGTTGATACAGGATGGAGTTGGGATAATCCGGCAGTTTTCGAATGTATAAGTAACGGTGTTTACTCTGGTACAGTAGCTTTACAAAGCACAACTGACAACAACAACTTCAGATTCTTTACAGTATTAGATGATTGGGCAACTGGTCAGAATTATCCATTTTATGCTGATGCTGGATACACCATTGATTCTAACCTAGTAGATGCAATGGATGATGATAATAATTTCGGTTTTGTTGGAACTGATGGCACATATACAATCACTATTGACACCAATAATTTAACAATTACGTTAAACTAAACCAGTTAGTTTAGCTCTTATATAACACAAAAGGCTATGGTGTTTTTGCAACATAGCCTTTTTTAAAAAAATAGTACTGCTATGACAAAACGTTTACTATTACTTCTATTTTTTATCGCTTCAATGTCTTATTCGCAAGTTGTAACACTTAGTGTTGGCACTATTGAAGTAGATGAAGCAGTGACAATTACAGTAGATACAAATAATACAACTGATACTGATTGTAATGGATTTATGAATCCTAATAAAGTGTATATGCACTCTGGAATTGGTGATAATTCGAATCCTTTTGGTTTTAGTGTCATTGGAAATTGGGGACAGGATGATGGTGTTGGACAGATGACGCACAATGGTGATGGTACTTATAGTATTACTATCACTCCTGAAATGTATTACGGTTTATCCACTGCTGAAGCCAATGCTGCTACTCAAATTGGAATGGTGTTTAGAAATGAAGATGGAACTCAAGAACTAAAAGGCGATGGCTGTAATGATTACATTTTCCCTGTTGGAAGTGTGAGTATCACTATTACTAATCCATCTAGTTTCCCTGTGGTTGTAAATTCTGGTGATGATCTATCAGTGAGTGCAACAATTTCTTTTCAAGGCTCAACAACTGTTCAGGGTAGCTTCGAAGTATTTTACAATAATATTTCAGTAGCGACAGGTACTTGTGGATTTCCTAGTTGTTCAACAACCATTCCTAATATTACAGAGAATGGTATTGTAAGGTTTGTTGGTTCTCCAACCAGTACTCCTGATACAGGAGAACTCAGCTTTGAAGTTTTTGTAGTCACTAATGTTACCGAACAAGCACTACCTGCTGGTGTTGAAGATGGTGTTAATTATGGCGCAGATCCAACCAAAGCAACTTTAGTATTAAATGCTCCCGGAAAAGAATTTATTCAGGTTGCTGGTAGTTTCAATAATTATACTCCTGGAAGTTCAGACGTTATGAAACGTGATCCAATTACTGGGAAATATTGGCTAGAAATCTCAGGGCTTACTCCTGGTCAAGTTGAAACCTATCAATATTGGGTGTTTGATACAAATCCTATATCAGGATCTCCTGGTTTAGTTAAAACTGCTGATCCATTCTCAACTTTAGTGTTATCGCCTTTTGATGACCCTTATGTTCCTTCATCATCCTTTCCAGGATTGGGAGCTGGACAAGCATATGAATATCCTGCAGGTCAACAACGTGAAGTAACAGTATTACAAACAGGACAAACGCCATATCCTTGGCAAGTGACTAATTTTCAAAAGCCTAAAAAAGAAGATTTAGTAGTCTATGAAGTCTTAATTAGAGATTTTGACACCGATCGTAACTACCAAAATTTAATTGATCGTATTGATTACTTCAAGAATCTGAACGTAAATGCTATAGAACTAATGCCAATTATGGAATATGAAGGGAACGAAAGTTGGGGTTATAATACTGCTTTCCATATGGCACCTGATAAGTATTACGGCACTCCTGATAAGCTTAAAGAATTTATTGATTTATGCCATCAAAATGGTATTGCCGTAATTCTAGATGTAGCATTAAATCATGTATTTGGTAGAAGTCCAATGGTACGTATGTGGATGGATGATCCTGATGGTGATGGTTGGGGTGGACCAGCGTCTGATAGCCCATACTTTAATCAATTTCCTGCGCACTCTTTTAATGTAGGTAACGATTTTAATCATCAGCAACCGCTTACACAGGAATATACAAGACGTGTGGTAAAACACTGGATTGAAGAATATAAAATTGATGGCTTCCGTTGGGATTTAACAAAAGGGTTTACTCAAAATTGTGGTAACGGAACTTTTGATGGTAATTTTGGTTGTACCAATGTATATCAACAAGATAGAGTTGATATTTTAAGAACCTATGCAGATTATTCATGGTCTTTAGATGAAACGCATTATGTGATTTTTGAACATTTAGGGAATGACAATGAAGAACAACAATGGGCCAATTATAGAATAAATGACGCCGTTAGCAAAGGTATTATGATGTGGGGAAAAATGACAGATCAATACAACCAATTAACTATGGGATTCAATAGTAATGCTAACATTAATAGAATGGGTCATAATAGTCGTGGTTTTAATGCACCGCGTTTAATGGGTTATCCTGAAAGTCATGATGAAGAGCGTTTAATGTATAAGAATGTTACCTTCGGAAATGACACTAATGGTTCGCATAATGTAAGAGATCTTAATACGGCATTATCAAGAATGTCAGCCTTAGGAGCTGTTTCACTTACAATTCCTGGTCCAAAAATGATTTGGCATTTTGGTGCTTTAGGAATGGAAAATTCTATTTTTACTTGTCCTGATGGTTCTGTTGATGATGATGGTTGTAAATTAGATACTAAGCCTCAACCGCAATGGACTGATGACTGGTTAAATAATGCTAATAGAAGACAAATATATGATGATTGGGCGCGATTAAATAAGTTGAAAATAAATGAGCCTGTGTTTGAAGGTGACTATGCTATAACCTCAGGAAATCTAACACCTAGAATTGATATTTTTGATACGAGTATCCCATCAACAGAACTTCGCAATGTGATTGTTTTAGCTAACTTTAATGTAAGTGATCAAACTATCAATACAAATTTTCCAACTGGAGGAGCATGGTATGATTTAATGGATCCTACTGGAAATACAACTTACAGTGCTGCTACTATTAATATTCCTGCTGGGCAGTTTAGAATATTTGGTAACCAGCCACCAAGTACATTGAGTGATGGCAGCTTTGCTTTAGACAACTCTTTTAGTATCTACCCTAATCCAGTAAACACATCATTTAAAACTAATAAGTCTTTTGAAACCCTTCAGATATATGATATAACAGGAAAACTAGTTAAGTCTTTTAAAGGTGACTTCTCTAAAGAAGACAACTACGATATCTCTGACTTATCACCAAGTTTGTATTTAATTAAAATTGAAAACAAGGACGGTCAAACTTTGACGTCAAAAATCTTAAAACTTTAAATTGATTTTGTAGCAATTTGAATTAGCCTGAAAAAGCTTTCTAATTATTTAGAAAGCTTTTTTTTTACAAATAAAAAAAGCCAACCCTAAAAGGTCAGCTTTGTTTTTGTGCGGGCGGCGAGACTCCCTTCGACTTCCCTCAGGATAAACTTCTCGTCTCTTTCTCTTTATATAATGTTTATCAATAAAAAAAGCCAACCCTAAAGGTCAGCTTTGTTTTTGTGCGGGCGGCGAGACTCCCTTCGACTTCCCTCAGGATAAACTTCTCGTCTCTTTCTCTTTATATAATGTTTTATCAATAAAAAAAGCCAACCCTAAAAGGTTAGCTTTGTTTTTGTGCGGGCGGCGAGACTCGAACTCGCACACCTCGCGGCACTAGATCCTAAGTCTAGCGTGTCTACCAATTCCACCACGCCCGCAACTTCCAATTATTATTGGGATGCAAATATAAACAATAGTTTCAATATTCAAATAACTTTAATTACTAAAAAACGTAGTCAATTTTTGTATTTTTGAAGTATTCAAAAATTACATCATGCAAAATATTCAATCCTATATTTCAGAACATAAAGATCGATTTCTAAATGAACTTCTAGAATTACTACGAATTCCCTCTGTAAGTGCAGATCCTGCCTTTAAAGACCATGTATTTAAAACAGCAGAAGTGATTAAACAAAGTCTATTAGATGCTGGATGTGATCATGCTGAAATATGTGAGACTGAAGGTTTTCCAATTGTTTATGGTGAAAAAATAATTGATCCTCAATTGCCTACTGTTCTTGTGTATGGTCATTATGATGTACAACCTGCCGACCCTTTAGAATTATGGGATTCTCCGCCTTATGAACCTGTTATCAAACCAACTGATAAACATCCTGAAGGCGCTATTTTCGCAAGAGGTGCTTGTGATGACAAAGGTCAAATGTATATGCATGTTAAAGCGCTTGAGTTTATGACCAATACAGATCAGTTGCCTTGCAATGTTAAATTTATGATTGAAGGTGAAGAAGAAGTGGGTAGTGTTAATCTTTCTGAGTTTGTTAAACACAATCATGAAAAACTCAAAAATGATGTCATTCTCATTTCTGATACTGGAATGATTGCTAAAGATGTTCCTTCAATCACCACTGGATTAAGAGGTTTGAGTTATGTTGAAGTTGAAGTAACAGGTCCGAATAGAGACCTACATTCAGGACTTTATGGAGGTGCTGTTGCAAATCCAATTAACGTCTTAACTAAAATGATTGCGTCGCTACACGATGAGAACAATCACATTACAATACCTGGTTTTTATGATAAGGTTGAAGAACTTTCAGATGCTGAACGTGCTGAAATGGCTAAAGCGCCTTTCTCATTAGAAGCCTACAAAGATGCCTTAGATATTGATGCCGTTTATGGTGAAAAAGGCTATTCTACAAATGAGCGTAATTCTATTAGACCAACTCTAGATGTCAATGGTATTTGGGGAGGTTATATTGGTGAAGGTGCTAAAACGGTTATTGCAAGTAAAGCCTACGCTAAAATCTCAATGCGCTTAGTTCCGCATCAAAATTGGCAAGACATTACACAATTATTTAAAACACATTTTGAAAGTATTGCACCTAAAGGTGTAAAAGTTGTAGTTAAACCTCATCATGGCGGACAAGGCTATGTAACTCCTATTGATAGTGTTGGCTACAAAGCTGCTTCAAAAGCTTATGAAGATACGTTTGGAAAAACACCTATTCCGCAACGCAGTGGTGGAAGTATTCCTATTGTATCACTTTTTGAAGAAGAATTAAAAAGTAAAACCATATTAATGGGGTTTGGATTAAATAGCGATGCTATTCACTCTCCAAACGAACATTATGGTGTGTGGAATTATTTTAAAGGTATTGAAACTATTCCTTTGTTTTACAAGTACTTTACTGAACTTAGTAAATAAAGTTTCTACTCTTTAACAACTTTGTAAGTTCCAGTTTTGTCTGAAGACGAAACTTTCAGAAAGTAAATTCCGCTAGACAAGCTTGACATATCAAGTGTGTTGTTTTCAGTAAGTGTATTTTGAAGCAATAACTTTCCGCCTACATCAAATAGGTCAATATCCAAAGTATCATCATCTCCTGAGACTTCAATGGTTAATTTGGAACTAACAGGATTTGGAAACAAATTGACTTCAGAAACTGAAAAGGCTTCAAGTTCTAAGGTATCGAATACGATACACTCACTTATTTCTGTACACGATCCAGAAGTCACCTCTACTGCATAATTGCCATTAGCTGAAGGCGTATAGGATTGTCCGACTGCTCCAGAAATTGGTGTATCTGTATTACAGTTAATCCATTGATACGTTGCCGAACTTTGATTAGAGGTTAACATCGTAGCGGTTTGCGTTACTGTATTATCTAAATTCACTAAACCTCCAAAAGTTGCCATGCAAGCTGCTGTTAATTTGGTCATTTCATGAAAGTACTGAAGATCAAGTGTACTAAATTGATCTCCAGAAGTATGATAAAAAGGAGTTTGATCGTTGGTTTCCCAAGATTCTCCAAGCAACACTGCCGAATATCCATTTACCCAAAAACTTGCATGATCACTAAAGAATGTCCCTGGCTGAACCGTAATCACAGATAAATCAAAAGTGTAACTATTTAAGACCGTTATGATATCATCTTTTAATGCCAATGAATTAGCAACATCTCTAACATCTATATCAAATTCATTATCACCTGGTTGCCCTGAAGCATCACCATCATAACCAATCATATCCAGATTGATAACGCCTAAAATGTTATCTCCATTCGTTGCGGCTTGATCAGCATAAAATTCAGAACCTCCCAAACTAGTCTCTTCTTCATCCCAAAGCGCATATACAACAGTATTATCTAAACACTGGGTTGATAAAAGTCGAGCAATTTCGAGAACAGCAGCTGTACCTGTAGCATTATCATCAGCACAAAAATCGGCAACAGTATCATAATGGGCACAAACAATATAAATATCATTCGGATTGGTCAATCCTGTTTGCGTAGCGATAATATTGCGTCCATTAGAATTGAATGCTTGATCTGTAATGGTGATGTTATCAAGTGCTTCAAACCGTTGCACAAGATAATCTGCAGCCAGATCATTATTAGCCTGTTGTCTATTTAGTATTGTAACTGTATTGCCATCTACGACTGTAGATTGTTCACCTGAAAACTCTTGAACGGTTAAGCTAAGTTCATTAAAGTCGACTTGATCAATAATATCTTGTATCGATTGCGCTGAAGACACACACACACAAACTAACAAGCATAAAATAGTAGTTATAAAAGATTTCATTGTGGGCAATTTTTCTTTTTATTGCTTCAAATATACTAGATTTTGTTAAAATAAGCTTTCAAATTAGGTGTAAGGCATTTAAATTTCATTCTAAAAAGTGTAACAAATATACTTTTTCTACGTTCTAATAGACAACCTGTGCTGAGCGCAGTCGATGTATCAATCAAAATCAAATCATCATGCTTAAGAAGTTCTTTATTATCTGCTCTGGTTCAGATACTGACATTTTAGACACCTGTTCTATTGGAGAACAAAACAAATTTGCAGGAATTGGTGCCACTGTTTTTTTTACAGCTGTAATGGCGTTTATTGCCTGTTCTTATGCCCTTTACACTGTTTTTGACAATCCTATTGCTGCCGTCAGTTTCGGGTTTGTTTGGGGTTTATTGATCTTCAATTTAGATCGTTTCATTGTGTCTACTATCAAAAAAAGAGACAATATTATTGACGAAATCATTCAAGCTTCGCCTAGATTGATCCTAGCTGTTATTATTGCCATTGTTATTTCGAAACCTTTAGAATTGAAAATCTTCGAAAAAGAAATCAATCAAGTACTTCTCGAGCAAAAAAATGAATTGACTTTAGCCAATAAGAATCAAATTGCTGAACAATTCTCACCTAACATTGAAGCTTTAAAAAACGATATTACTGCACTGCAAACGGAAATTGACACTAAAGAAACGGAAGTTAATGCGTTATATGACACCTATATTTCAGAAGCTGAAGGCACTGCAGGCACAAAATTATTAGGAAAAGGTCCTGTTTACAAAGAAAAAAGAGAAAAGCATGATGCTGCGTTAGTTGAATTACAACAATTGAAAACCGACAATCGTGCAAAAATTGTCGCACTTGAAAATCAAATCGTTCAGTTAAAATCTGATTATGATCAAACCGTAGAAACTTCTCAACCTATTATAGATGGTTTTGATGGTTTAATGGCACGTGTAAATGCACTTGGTGAATTACCTTGGCTCCCATCATTTTTTATTTTATTGTTGTTTCTAGCGATTGAAACCTCGCCAATTTTTGCAAAACTATTATCACCTAAAGGAGAATATGATTTCAAATTAGAAGATGCTGAAACTGCGGTTAAAACTTGGGTAGAACAAAAAGTTAGTGAACGTAAAGTTCTTTTAAAAACTGATCAAGCACTCAACAACAAAATCTATAATGATATTGCAGACGAAGATGAGCTTTATACTTACAAGCGTAAAAAAGCTAGGGAATTAATGCAATTACAAGCTGATGCCTTTTTTAATCATCAGAAAAATGCGCTTTAATTAGGCCGCTGTATTAGCTTCTTTTGACTTAAAATGCGTGTATACTTCCTGGCATCCTAAACCAATAATAGAGAGTTGCTTTTGTTTTACGATCGATTCATTATGAAGTTGAGCAATGGCGTTTACACCATAGCGATCAATACTTCTTAAGTCTTCAATGCTAATGGTAATGGCATTGACTTTTTCAAAAATGTTTCTGAATTGTCTTTTAAAGACATGAATATTATTTCTTTGGAGTGAACCTTTCACTCTAAAAAAATTATTGGAGTGTGTAATTTCTAAATCCATAACTTGTAGTTTTGGGTTATTATTCAAGTAAAATTTGGTGCTAGAAATCAATTAATCGTATTATAAATATCTAAATTTAATACGATGCCATAACATAATATCGACTAAATGTATGATTGGGTAGATAAGTATTATAAATGGTATTTTTTTACCGATAAACAACAGGTAATTATATAGTTAGACACACTTTTAACTACTCTGCTTCGAAATATAGGCATCAATCCTGTTCTCTAAAACAGACAATGTCACTGTTCCTTGATTTAAAATCACTTCATGAAATTCTCTAATATCAAATTTAGGACCTAAGGCTGCTTCAGCTTTTGTTCTTAACTCTCGTATTTTGAGTTCTCCTATTTTATAAGATAAGGCTTGTCCTGGCCAGGAAATATAGCGATCGGTCTCTGTATTAATCTCATGTAAAGACAAAGCGGTATTTGAAGCCATAAAATCGACCACCTGTTGTCTTGTCCATCCTTTAGCATGTATACCAGTATCAACCACTAATCGGCAGGCACGCCACATTTCGTAAGTAAGCTTTCCAAATTGTTCATAAGGCGTGGTATACATTCCCATATCTTCAGCTAAATATTCACAATACAATCCCCAACCTTCACCATAAGCAGACAAGTATAAGTCTTTCCTAAAGTTAGGAATACTATCACCTAATTCATTGTTTAAACTGCCTTGAAGATGATGACCAGGCACAGCTTCATGAACGGTTAAAGCAGGCATTGTGTATAAGGTTCTACTTGGCAAATCGTAGGTGTTTACCCAATAATAACCAGGATCTGTACTTTCTTTAGACGTTCCAATGTAACGTCCTGTTGTATATTTTGGAGCTATAGCATCAGGAACAGGCGCAACACCATAAGGTTTTCGAGGTAAGGTTTTAAAAAATCTTGGAAGTTGTGCATCTGCACGTTTTGCCATATCTCTTGCAATCATTAAAAGTTCGTCTGGTGTTTCAGCATAAAATTGTGGATCTGTTCTTAAGAAGTGAAAAAAATCTTCAAAGCTTCCTTCAAAATTCAAATCGTCAATAATGGTTTCCATTTCGGCTTTAATTCTAGCCACTTCCTTTAAACCAATTTGATGAATATCATCTGCTGTATACTGCGTACTTGTGGTATAAAAATTGATTCTGTTTTGATAATAGGCAGCTCCATTTGGTGTTTCAGAAACACCTAGTGTAGTTCTTGTTTTCGGAAAATATTCTGTTTCGAAAAAGGTTTTAATACGCTTAAATTGTGGTATTACATTAGTTTCAATAGCTTGTTTAGCTGCTTTTAATACCGAATCTTTCTGAACATTATTTAAATCGGTTGGCAGATTTTTGAATGGCGTGTAATAATAACTGTCTTCAAAATTCGCAACAATATGTGTGTCGTAAGTAGATTCATAACCTTTAAAAATCACTCGAGGTTGAGATACCCCTTTTTTTAAACCTGCTCTCAAATGAATTAGATTTTGATCAACAAAGGTTGGAATCGCATTCAATTTCATCAAGTAATCCTTAACCTGCTTGTAATTAGTTAATGGCCGAACTTCATAAGTAAGATTAGTATGAAACCCTGTGTCTGACAATAAAGGATTCAAATAGCTTTCAAATTCATAAAAATCAATTTGATCTTGCAGTACAAACTTCAAAAGTGTTAGGGATATCTGCTCTGTTTCAGATAACGTTTCGGCATCAACTTGCTTTAGTTGTTCAAGTTGAGATTCTGCAAATTCAGCTTCAGAAGCATAATACTCTTCTGAAAAATCTCCTAAAGGAAACATATTACTATCATAGCCTTCATGACTTTCATAATCGTCAATAATGTGCTGTAATAATTCTGATGACGATTTAGAATCTTGTTTGCTCTGACAAGCCATCAGACATAACAGAAAAACGAATAAAATACGTTTAACAAATAACATAAAACTATTGGTTTTTGATTCGCTCAAGATGTTTGGAAACATCTACAGGTTTGTGAACGACTTTGGTTGATACAGGATATTTTTCGAGTAATGCTTCAGGTCTAATTGGTCGCTTTTCAAAACCTCCACCACAGTTTGGACAAATATGATTTAAGATTGTCTCAACACATTGTTTGCAAAAGGTGCATTCAAAAGTACAAATCATTGCCTCATCAGAATCAAATGGTAATGCTGTATTGCAATGCTCACAGGTTGGTCTAATGTCTAACATCAAATTATTTTAGAGGATTTAAGACGCCTTAATTAGGCACTACAAGTTAAGGAATTGGTTTTATTTACACCTATTTTATAGTGCAGTTTTCAAATCAGACATCATTTTTGTATGAATATAAACTTCTAAAAGTTTTGCCGATTTGGATGACATTTTAACCGCTTCAGTATTTGCAGGTATTAATATGGTTTCTCCTGTTTTTAGAAACTCAGTATACCCATTAATTGTAATTTCTGAAGTTCCTTCGACACACATATAAATCACAAAAGAATCTAATGCAGTATAATCTTTGATAAGTGTACCTTCTACGTGTATTCTATTCGTTGAAAAAAAATCTGTCTCAAACACCACAGATTCCTGTTGAGATTTGAAATCGGCATTGGTTTTAAAAATATCTGTTGACGTTTTCGAAGCCTCAATGGCTAAGTCGGTATGCAATTCTCTTTGATTCCCATCACTATCTGTTCTATCCCAATCATAAATACGGTAAGTTATATCTGATGTTTGTTGAATTTCTGCCGCTAATACTCCAGCACCAATAGCGTGAACTTTTCCTGCAGGAATAAAATAGCTTTCCCCTTTTTTTACTTTTTTTCTGTTGAAGATTTGATAGACATTATCAGAATGAATATTGTGTAATTGTTCAACACCATTCTGTTTATCATTTAATCCTAAAATAATTTCTGCATTCTCATCACTATCCATAATATACCACATTTCTGTTTTTCCAAAACTATTATGATAAGACTTTGCCATTGTATCATCGGGATGAACTTGAACCGACAGATTAGTTCTAGCATCTAAAAATTTAATCAATAATGGAAACTCGTTTCCAAAGACAGTATAGTTAGCTTTACCTAAAAGTGCCGATTTGTAATTACTTAGTAAATGCTTAAGTGTTTTACCTTTATAAATTCCATTACTTACAACTGAAATATGTCCTTCAACACCAGAAATCTCCCAGCTTTCTCCCACGTTGTTAGATGTTGTGTTTTTGTATAATTGATTCTTTAATTTGTTTCCTCCCCAAATTTTGTCTTTTAAAATTGGTGTAAATTTAATTGGATATGTATACATCGCGTTTATATTTAAGAACTTGTAAATTTTAATTTGTTAATACTTTCTATAATTGAAAATGAACTTTTAAATAAGCGTTGTTGAGTTAAATATTTATATTCATCAACATCGAATATTTGGTTTTTATGTGTGATAAGCTGATCAAAGTAGTAATGAATTCCGATACTGTTATGTATTAGATTTGTATTGATATAACCTAATCGTTTTAATTTCTTCTGGCTAAAGAGATAGCGTGCTCCAGCTTTAACTGCAACTACATCTGACTTGAATTTTTTTATGTTTACAACAGACACATTTGAACATGATTCTTTAATGTCTTTTAATAATTCATAAGTGTTGTCCTTACTTTCGTTATTAACCAAACAAATTTGGGTATCCTCTAATTCTTGAATCTGTTTTATAAATACAGCTTTATTAAGTTGTCGTTCGTAGTTATGAAACACTGTAATAATTCCTGTTTTCATTGAAGCTTTTTAAATTTTTACAATGTTCAATTGCGTTTGAGTTTCTATTTCATGTGTCGATTTCTTGGTTCTATATACCCATGCAATTTGTGCTAATTGCATGACAATCTTTATAGAATCTTTCATTGATAATTTTGAACCATCGGCATGAATCCAACGCTTCAGTGGTTGCTCACACAACATCGACTTTGCTTTGGAGAGTCCATATTGTAGAGAGACTCTTTTAAAGATTTCAACATCAAAAATCCATTGTGTTACAAAGGGCTTGTTAAATGCTACAGGTATAATGTCTTTACTAAAAATTTTAGCACCACATTGTGTGTCTTTAAAATCCATTGATAAGATTTTTCTAATAATAAAATTGATAGTCAAGCTAATAACTTTACGAGCAGATTCCTTTGTGATATTAGCACCCATTCTATTAATTCTCGAACCACTAACAATTTTAAAGTCTGAACTTTCAATCGTTTTTACTAACTCGTCAAAATCTGTAAGATCTGTAGACAAATCAGCATCTAAAAATCCAATATAGTCTAGATCCATACGTTTAGACATGTGCAACATTCCTAGTCGAACTGCTTCGGCTTTACCTCCATTTTTCTTACAGTTATACACTGTAATATAATCTTCCCTTCCTTTTTGTAAATCATATAAAACATCTAGTGTACGATCTTTACTTCCATCATTTACAAAACACAAATGATATCCTGAGTGTTTGTCTATAAAACTTAAAAACTCAGTACTTAATAAACGTTCTTCTTCATTATAACATGGAATTACCACACCAACACATCGGTCTTGAATTAATACGTTATTAGAGGTAATTGCTGTATCAACCAAAGGCGCACCAATTAATTTTTTTACACGTGTGCATATTTCGTTTAAGCTTAAAGGCTTTTTCATGTAATCGTCAATTCCTAATTCGAATCCTTCAGTAATGGTGGTATCTTGAGTATTACCAGACAACACCATTATTGGAACATGTTTAGTTTCAATAGCACGAATATGCTTTACAATATCTAATCCTGAAAAAACAGGCATATTAATATCTACGATTACTAAATCTGGTTGAAACGTATCAAATAATTCTAATCCTTTAATGGCATCTGTTTCAATCTTTACTTGATATCCTAATTCAATTAATCGTTTTTGAAGTGGTAATAAAACTAATTGTTGATCATCTATTGCTAATACTTTCATGACTATTGTTTTTAAATGTTTTGCACTCCAAAAGTACTTCGATTGCTGTCGAAAAAAACCGATTTTAGTTTACACAACCATTAGTGTAGATGAATGGTAAATTTGTGTAGACGAGTAATAACTGCCTGACTTTCGATATTCTATATCTTTACAATATCAAATTCATATATATTGAATTATGAAAGAAACCTCAAATAAATATTTAATTACTGCGCTACTAATTGGACTAGTATTTCATGGTAGTGCCATATTTTTTACATTAGAAACCACCTACGACGCACTTATACATTTATTCTTTGCAGAACATTATTCGTCTAGTTGGTTCGAACCTTGGAACTACAAATGGTACACTGGATTTTCAGTATTGAGTTATCCGCCTCTAGTGCATCAATCTATGGCACTATTATCATTTATTGGAGGACTCAAATTTGGACTTTTTACGGTGGCTTTAATTTCTATAATCTTATTTATCACAGGAGTTTATAGATTCTCATTATTAATAACTTCTAATAGAAATATTGCTGGATATGCCGCTTTATTGGCAGTCTTCTCATCATCATTTGTAGAGACTTTACATCTATTTGGACAACTTCCAAGCATCGTAGGAATATCGATATTGATGCATGCGTTACCAGAAATATATACGTGGTTAAAAACAGGTAAAATCTGGTACTTGATCACTTCTTTGTCTTTAATAGCAGTTACAGTGACGTCTCATCATGTGACGCCAATTTTTGGAATGGTATTTTTTATTTTCCCGTTAATAGGGATGGTACTAATGGATCATGCAAAGGAAAAGGTCGGTTCCTATAAAGCCGTTACCTTTAAAGTTTTTATTAAAAGTTTTACTACCCTTTTTTCACGAATAATCCTATTTGGGCTTTCGTCATTATTCATAATCATAACATGCATATTACCTTATTGGATCAACTCAAAAAACAATCCAATCACGCAAGTTCCAATTCCACATGGCTCTCGAGACAATTTTATGGAAATCACCTCATCAGGACTAGTATTTTTTGTGATTCCTTGGGGAATATTATTATGTCTTCTTCCTTATTTATTTTACAGATTCTATAGTAAACGTTATTTATTTTTTGGCTTATCATTTACCATCTTAACTATTTTAGGTACAGGTGGTACAACACCAATACCAAGACTAGTTTTAGGTGAAACCGCCTTTAATATTCTTACACTAGATCGATTTACACTTTGGGCTTCCATTATGGCCTTACCAATGTTTGGTGAATTCACATATAGATTGGTTGAAACCGATTTAAAATCAAAAATTCAAGCATCGTTAGGAACCATATACCATAGAATTCTCGGAGGAGCTTTAGCAACCTTATTTTTATTCATGACTGCTTTTACGATTAGTCTGAGTTACTTTAGACCTGCTCAACCTGAAACTATTAAAATGCTCCCTATTGTAAACTTCCTAAATCAGGATGATCATGATAAATGGCGATTTTTAACCCTTGGATTTGGGGATCAAATGGCTTGGCTAAGTACACAAACAAAAGCATTAACTGTTGATGGCAATTACCATTCCGCAAGACGATTACCAGAACTCACTACAAGACCTATTGAGCGCTTAGAAAACTCTAAATTTAAAGGTGTGGCTGGCATTGGCTCATTACAGCAGTTTCTAACAACACCTGAAAAGTATAATCTGAAATATATCTTTTCTAACGATAAGTTTTATGACCCAATTTTGTTTTATTGTGGTTGGCAACGCTTGCAACAATTAGAAAACGGAATTATGGTGTGGGAACGACTTAACGTACCTCCTATTTCGTCTATTCTTCCCAAAAATGATGTCCCTAAATGGCAGAAATTACTCTGGGGAATTATTCCAATCTCTACAATCCTAATCGCATTTATGTTAAACATTCAAATGATTTGGATAAGAGCATTGAAAATCCCGACTAAATCTGAAAGTGTCTACATGAAATTTAAATCAACTTATGACGGATTTTCTTCAGCTTTAATAAAGCTTTCGCACCTATGGAATCTAATACTCTTTGTAATTATATTTACTAGCATTTATCATTTGTACCTTAAAACAAATACCCAAAATGATCCTGAAGATGTTCTTATATCCTACTATGATGCTTTAGATTTTAAAGCATTTGAAAAAGCCTTCAGTTTTATTGATCCAAGTAGTGATTTATCTTTAGATCAATACATGCTTGAAGTTTCAGTTACAGATGGATTGTTAAGCAGTTATGCAAAATTAGATGCTTTAGAAACCAAAATTATAAAACAATCGTTTGATAAGGTGACCATACTTGTAACTTCCAATTGGATAACACCTTTAGAACGCCTTGAAAAGGAAGAGATCAAATCACTGACAAAAATTGATGGACAATGGTTTATTGTACCTGAAGTACTTGACACAGATTTACCTCCAGACCAACTGTACAGTAAAAGTCAACCGAGTTTTTTTAATCAAGGTAGACGACGCATAACAACAGAACAAACGCATCATGAAGATGTCTTAAAACAACCTGTTCTTGAGGTCTTACATGCAAAACTAATTCAGTATAAAGGAAAGTACTCTATTATTGGAGAGGTTCAAAATATAGACAATGTACCTTCTGATGTTGTCCTTAAAGCATCATTATATAGCAAAGCAAATAAAGCATTAGCAACATACAATGCTAAGTACCACATGAAACATAAACTAATGCCTAAAGAGTCGACCATGTTTAGAATAGACTTTGAAGGTATCGCTTGGTCCAGCACAAAGGATTCAATTCCTGATAGTTTCAATCCAGACGAATTTACACCTGTCAACCTAGAAGACATTCCATCTAAATTTGATCTTCATGCCGCTGGAAATGTATCTGGTTCTGAAATTTATAAAGACATTGCCATAAGTCATCTCGAACAAGATGATTCTAAATTAACAGGAACTTTGTTAAATACTGGCATCAAAGAAATTACAATTCCGCAATTATTAATTGCTTACTACAATACTGAAAAAGAGCTTCTTTGGGTTGACCATCAATTTATTAAAGAAGGAATTAGACAGCAACGAAAGCAGTCATTCGAATATCAACTCGAAGAAGACGCCTCTGTAAAAGTTATAAATAGCAATATGGAACACGTTTTTGTAAATGGTCTTCCAAATATGGAAATCTCAGATAAGATTGTTCCTGAGCGCATTCAAAATCATTCAAATAAACAATTACAAGCCTTGGATAATTCAAATTTTGAATACATTAAAATTGAAACTAATTCATATATTGGAAACCCAAACTAATGACTTTTAAACACATATACATATTCTTTTTTTTGATGGTTGTTTTTAACAATCCTTCAGAAAACAACAATAGCACAACCCAAAACAGCATTGTACTAAAAACATCAAAAACCGCTTTTGTTGCTGGCGCGTCTATTTTCTTAGAATTTTCAGTATCTAAACCTATTGAAGCCAATTTGATTTGTACTAATAGCTATGGCACAACCGTTATCAAATCGCAAACTGAAACATCTATCCTTTTATTTAAAATCCCAGAGTTGTTTTGCTCAAAGTCAGGAATTTTAAATTGGGAATTGCTTACCGATACCTCAACATTAAATGGCCAATTATACATCTCACCTTCAGATCTTGCTTCGTCTATTGAAAATTATATTGGACCTCCAAGCATCGAAGCTGGAGGTGCCGATTTTGCGATGTTAGTTAGTATTCCAACCGACCCTTTTGACAATCCGTTAACCGATGGCACATCAGTACAATGTTCGGAGCAGTTCTTAAGTACTATTACAACAGAAAGTATTGAGGTTCGAAATATGATTGCCTATAATACGATCTATTCAAAACAAGAAAGTGGACGTCTTTTAGTTGCTTCAGAATGTCTGGGATTAAATTCTAAAGAACACACCATTATGGTGAGTCCTGCAATTCCTTCACAGTTTACAATTCAGGCAGATCGCCCTCATGATTTTGCTGATGGAAATCAAATTACAAGTTTTGAAACTTCAGTCATTAAAGACAAAAATAATAATGTGGTTAGTGATGGCACTTATGTGCAATTCTATATTGAAACTCATGACCATAGAATGCTACAGACTTCTGGATTAACCGTTAATGGTATTGCTAAGGCGCAAATGATTCATCCAGACAGACAAAGTTCTTGGATTGTAAAAGCATTTATAGAAGGTATCGCAGATAGTAATGAGATACGATTAAAGTACCAACCAGTAATTTCGGACTTCCAATTTAGTGTAAGTAACAATGGAAGAACTGTAACTGTAGGTCCATTTAAAAGCTTTATGAATCAATTAATTCCTGACGGATTGGAAGTTACATTGCGATTAAGTTTAAACAACACTTCTATTTTGCAAGAACTAAAAGCCAGTAAGGATGGTTATGTAAGCTTTACGCTACAAGAAGACATTGTACCAAAAGACTACTATGATATAGAGATTGAAGCTGCTGGAATTAAAAAACAAGTCACTCACGTTTCGGTATGGTAAACCTCAATAAACATATACTACGCATTCTTCTTATAAGTTCATACATTATGATTATCACATTTATAATATATGGTATTAGTGTACTTTTTGCTTACTTAAACTCTGGAGCAGACAGAAGCAATATGCTTAATACTGAAATTCAAAAAATTGAACATTATACACCTACATTTATTTGGGATGACACTCCAAATGAAGGGCGAATTATAGACTCAGAAAATCTTAATCAGATTAAAGATGATTACTTAGACGCATGGTATGTAAAACACGTTGCATTCAAAACAAATAGCACTTCAGGAATAGCAGACTATTACACTGAAAGCGCTCGAGAAAATCTAACTAAAATTATTGCTCAAAACACATCAGAAAACATTACCATTGAAGCAACAACTCTAGAACATCATCCGAAATTAGAATTTTTTAGTGAAGACGGACAACTAGCAGTACTAACCGATCACAATGTTGTTGAATATAAGAGAGTGTTTGCAAATAACACCTTACTAAAAGCATATGAAGAAGCATCAACGTACCAAATAATTTTACTGTTAGAAGATGGATTTTGGCGCATTAGACATTTGGTTAAAACGGCTCAAAAGTTACAGTCTGAGAAACAAAAAGATCCAATTGCCTATCGAGATAAAATTAAAGGCATTAATTATTATCCTAAAGCATCACCTTGGAATATGTTTGGCGATCAATTTTCTAAAGATACAATTGCACAAGATTTTAATATTATAAAAGATTCTGGCCTTAATACTGTAAGACTTTTTATTCAATATGAAGCCTTTGGAAGCGCTAATGTTGACTTAAACAAATTACAACGTGTTCAGGAAACATTAGACGCTGCATATGAAGCAAATTTGAAAGTATTTATAACGCTATTTGATTTTTATGGAAATTATGAAGTCTCTGATTGGACTTTGACACGACAACATGCAGAAACCATTGTGAATGCCTTAAAATCTCATAAAGCGCTGTTAGGTTGGGACATTAAAAATGAGCCTGATCTTGATTTTGAATCTCGTGGCGAATTTAATGTCACCTCTTGGTTGAAACAAATGGCGCAACACATTAAAACACTTGATTCCGTGCATCCAATTACAATTGGATGGTCAAATCCATCAAGTGCCACAATTCTAAAAGAGGAATTAGATCTTATTACATTTCATTATTACAACGATCTCAACGAACTTGCTTCAAATGTCAATAATTTAAAATCTGAAATTGGGGAGAAACCACTGATTCTAGGAGAATTTGGATTGTCATCCTTTGATGGCTTTTGGAATCCTATGGGTAGTGATGAAGACGACCAAGCCGAATACCATAAAAAAGCCCAAAACATCATTTCAAATCTTGATTTGAATGCAATGTCTTGGACGCTTTACGATTTTGAAACTATTCCTGAAGCTGTTGTGGGAAGTTTGCCTTGGCGACAACAAAATCAAAAGTATTTTGGGTTTCTCGATCAAGAAGGAAACCCAAAACCAAGTTTCGAATATATTAGTTCAGAGTAGTTTCTAATTGAGCAGACACCTTATTTTTTGATAATTGAATCTCCTTAAAAGTCTCCACATACAACGCAGTAATTTTTGACATTGGAAATGCGTTTGCGGCAGCAAAATTGAGCTTTCCTAATAACACTCTGTATTTGTCATTTGTAACAATAGCTTCAATAGCATCAGCTAAACTTTCAACCGAAGTTGGATCAAAAAACTCACCATTATAACCTTCATCTTTAACTAGTAGTGCTAAGTCTCCAATATCTGGCATAACTACAGCTTTACCATAGCTACCAGCCTGATGTAAAACACCAGAACTTCCAGTTGTGGATGTATATGGAAACACAACAACAGCACTTTCATTAAAGAGTCTTGGTACATCAGACTCTTCTACATAACCTGTAAATCTCATTTGAGGGACTTGATGATATTGCGCTTTAACACTATCTAAGTATCCAGGAACATTTGGGTTGTCTGTTCCAGCTACGACAATTTCAAGATCTAATCCTGTACGCGCTCTAACGATTTCAACAGCTTCAATCATTCCTTCAACCTTTTTATAAGTTCCAAATTTACCAAATGTCATGACTTGTAATGGTCCTTCAGGAATAGTATACGTTGGTTCTTGTTCGGTAATTTCAAAGGTACCATGTGGAATTAACGTCACGTTTTTAGCTTTGTATTTTTGTTCTAAAACCGTAACATATTTTTGCATGGTGACTGCTACAGTATCAGCTTGAAGAATTAAGCGTGTTAAAGTAGCACCAATAAATCCATAGAGTTTTTGCATGAGTTTATTTGATGTAAAGCCAGCAGAACCTAAATCTACTTCTTCCATAATATTATGAAGCAAGACCACATTTGGGAGCTTCTTTAACTTACAAACTAAAGGTAACATTAAACCTAATGCCGCAGCCACTTTCTTGTCGCCAAACTTCATAAACTGAAGATTAAAAAGTACGACATCTGGATTAACTTTGGAAAGCGCCTTAGTCACAGAAAACAAATTTTTGTAACTATTGAATGACCAACATTCCTCTACCGAAATTTTACAGCCTTCGGCTTCAAAAGTTATATCTTTAGGTGTATTTGTTTTATCTGTTAACAATACAATTTCAGTAATGTCATCCATCATTCTGAAGTGTTTAACTAAGTGGTATGCATATTCATTCAAGGTTACTTTACTTGGTGGATAAGCTGTTACAATTGCGAGTTTCATGATTTAATGTTTTAATTATATTACAAAGATGATTGATAATTCTTCTGAAAAAGGTTGATTATAGATAGGCTACCAATAGCTGTAGACGAATGGTTGATTTCTTTAGATATGACTTTTAGTTTGTCTTGAGTCAATAATAAAATACCCAATTTGCAGAACTAACAGTGAGGTCATTGCCCAAATTTGAACAAGTACTACTTCTTCTAAACTTGAATGAAATACAATAACTAGTGCTACTTGTAATAGTCCAAATAATCCAGAAATCACTACAGGAATGTATCGATCTAAAGACAAGTAATAGTAGGCAAATAGATTAGCGACAGCAAACAATCCTGTGGCAGTTGCATATTTCCATAGTAATGGTGCCATTGAGAGATAATCAGATCCAAAAAGTAATTGAATGGCTAATTCAGGAAAGCATGCACAGCAAAAAACAATAATAAAGGCTATTGCCACAATGTACAAGACATATTTAAACAATACTGTTGTTGTTTGTTTGCCTTCTTTCTTCAGTTGAACAACTTTTGGCAATAACAACATGACAAACATCCATGCGATGAAATACACAACACGTCCAATTAAAGCAAGAGACGCATATAATCCAGCATCATAAGATTCAAAATAGTGTTTCACTAATAAAATATCACTATTGTTGATGACAATTTGCGTACATTCATAAAATGCGGTAATCAAAAAAAAGCGTTTTACCTGTAATGATTGAGTTTTACTTAACGTAAATGGAGCTTTTAATTTAAGGTAACGCCATTCAAAAGGCACTAATCCAAAGCCGAAAGAAATTAAAATTCCTATTGAAATGATCAAGGATGAATTATTATTTAAAACAAATAAAAGTCCTAAAGTAAGAAGCAATCTGCTTAGCATTTCTGCTTGATAGGTTAACGAAAGCCACTTATAAGATTGATGCCCTTGATAAATCCCTCTATTGACACTCATTAAAAAATAGATAGGCACACCAATTCCAAACACCACAAACATCTCAGAACTTGAGGTTCTAAATAGTTCTTGAAGCTGCTTCGAAAACCCTATTATAATTGCACCTAAAATTAATCCTATAACGAAGGCATTCTTGAAGATTTTAGATATAAATCCGTTAAACAATTCTCCTTCAAAAAGTACCGAGAATTTGGCTGTCACCAATTGATAGGTCATGGCAATAAAAGACAGTACCAACAAAAACGTAATTAAAATGGCTGCATCTGCAAATTCTGCTGGTCCAAGAATTCGTCCAAGAATGAGATTATAAAGATAATTTCCTCCATTGACCAAGATCACGCTAAGCATAAATAATTGCTCTGGTGTTAAACGTTTGGTTTTTAATACTGAAATAAATTGCATAATGTTCTTTTTTTGCTGTTAGGCTGCTAATGAAGTTCTATAATCGTCGTAAATATCTTTACAACCATCTCCAATAATAGAAAAGGCATTGTTAGATATTAATGCGAAATTTAAAAGTCCTTTTAAAGCCTCAACGCCTCTAACGTCGATTACATCAACACGATCGATATTAACTGTAACATCGTTTAGAGCCTTTATGAGGTGCTCGAAATGATTCACAAAGGATTTTGTTGTGTGAGATGTTAAACTTCCTTTTAATTCAAATGTTCCGTTTTTTTCTAAAATTTGTAAAGCCATAATCTTTAATTTTTAAGTATTTGTTTGTTTAAATCTGACGCTAATATCTTAACAAACTCTATGTAATCACGTTTGATTTCGACGGATGGCAGTTTGCTGTAGATGAATGAAGTGGTATTCGTCCGTAACTTGCAAATAGATTAATTTAATGACTATGAAGACTTTAAAATCTATTATAATTATCGGTATCCTATTCATTTTTAATTGGAATTATTCCCAACAAATGGATGAAGGATTCAATCTACTCGAGACTGGTGCATATGCTGAAGCTGAAGATTATTTCAAACAGATCTTAGAACAGTATCCTAATCAGAGAACAGCAACATTATGTTATGGAAGAGCCGTTGGATTAAATGGTAACCCAGAAAAAGCGTTAACCCTCTTTACCGAATTATTAGAAGTATACCCAAACGACTTTGAGATTAAGCTTAATTATGGTGAAGCATTACTTTGGAATCGTAAGTTCTCAAAAGCCCAATCCTATTATAAAGCCTTAGTTATAGAAGATTCAAAAAGTTTTCCTGCTTTGTTGGGATATGCCAATACTTTATCAAATTTAAAAAACTATCCTCAAGCGCTAGAGATGGTAAATAAGGCTTTAATCGTTTCACCTGGAAACTTGAATGCCTTAACCTCAAAAAAATACATTTACTTAGGGTATGCATATCAAAATCAGCAAGCTCAAAACTTAGAACACGCTGAAACCTTATTATTAGAAGCTTTAGAATTATTAAATAATGACAAAGACATCCTTTTAAACCTTGCGAATCTGTATATCATTAAAGAAGACTTTAATAAGGCTGAAGCGACTTATAACCAACTAGATCAAAACACGAGTTTTAACACGGAAGCAAAAATTGGATTAGCTTTGGTTGCACATTTGAACGGAAAAGACAAACAAGCTTTAGACCTCAGTAAACGCGCATTAGATTCTAGTACAACTGATAATAATAAAAATGCCTCTGAACGTTATATTCAAGCTTTAATTTGGAATCGTAAGTTTAAAGATGCTCAATCTCAAATTGACCAACTTATGACAAGTTTTTCAAACGAAAATTGGGTTTTGGCATTACGTGCAACACTTCATATCTATAAAAGCGACTTTGATAAAAGTTTAGAAGACTACAATAAGATTTTAGCCAATGACAGCACTTCTTTTGATGGGAATCTTGGAAAAGCAAATACACTTAAAGCCTTAGGTAATTATGAAGACGCCTATCTTGCTGCGGCACAAACGCTTCAGTTCTACAATAAACAGAAAGATGCCGTACAATTTATATCAAAGCTAGACGAGAGCTTTTCACCTTCATTACATACCAAAGCTGCTTATAGTTTTGATAATGGAAATAACATCGCTTATTATGCGAATAGCAGTATCACTATTCCTGTTTCTACCAAACTGAGTTTTACGGGACAATACAATTATAGAAGCACTTCTAATTCAGAAACTGATGATATGGCAAGCTCTAATGATTTTTCAATTGGAACTTCTTATCGAATTAAAAATAATATTACACTTAAAGGCAATGTTGGAGTGACAAGCGCTTCAGCAGAGAATAATAATTTCACACAATTATTAACAGACCTCAGTGTTAATATTAAGCCTTTTAAACTTCAAACATTAGATATTGGATATAAACGAGATCTACAAAGCTTTAATGCAGATCTACTAGATCGTGAAATTGTTCAGAATAATTATTATTTAAATTACAATTTAGCAACTAATATTAATTTAGGATGGTATACACAGCTAATATATACATCTCAAAATGATGGCAATACCAGACAGTTATTATTCACGTCGCTTTATTACAATCTATTGCGTAACCCTTCATTAAAAGTCGGATTGAACTATCAATTCATTGGGTTTAAAAATCAAGTTCCTGAAATCTATTTCAGTCCAAAACAATTTAATGCTGGTGAGGTTTTTATAAACATAATTAAGGATGAAAACATTGTAAAACCTAAGTCTTGGTTTTATGAGCTTACTGCAGCCACTGGAATTCAAAATATTAAAGACAATGACAGTCAAACAACATACAGATTTCAAGGAAAACTAGGTTATAAATTTTCAAAACGCGCACTTCTTAATATTTATGGAACGCATAGTAATATTGCTTCGGCTACAGCAGCAGGTTTTACATTTACTGAAATAGGACTACGCTTTAAATGGAATCTCTTCAACCAACCTATTTTCAGAAATTAGTTATTAATAAACTCTGTCAAGTCATATTTTTTTAAAATGTAATCTAAACTTATATTGTCAGTATAAAAGTGTCTTTTATAATATTCAATTGCATGAAGTAGTTCGCCATTATCGTTCTCTAATCTCGATGTTATTGAAAGTTTTGAATTATTTGACTCATCTTTTTCAACCAATCCATTTTTTAGTTGTCCGTATTTATCCAAATGGAAATTTTCATATCTACATAAAAAAGACCCAAACATAAACCTAACTCTTCTATTATTTCTTTCATTGATTAATGGCAAGAAAATTTTATCTAGTTCATCGACTAAACCTTGTAAACTATATTCAAATTTTCGAATTTTATACAAAGTAGAAGAATGCTTTAAATCAAGGAATGAAACTATTACGATGATTTCTGGAAATACATATTGTTTAATACTAAAAAATCTTAGCGTTAATCTTATTCGAGCAAAAGCTTTTTCAATTTGTCTCAGGCTAAAACCTTTGGAATATAGAACCAATGAGTATTGAATAAATCTATTACGATCTTCTTGAAAATCACGTACGTTCTGTCTTTCACTTAAATTTAAAAAACTACCGAACTCAAAAAAGTCATATAAGTAAGATATAAATAACTCTGGATTTGGTTCTGGAATCCTATACTCTAAATCAATAAACCGTCTTAAATATTCGTCCGCATCTATCATATCACTTCCATAAAATCCTCTAACTGCATTTCCTAATTGAATTTTATCAATGGATAAAACAAATACAATTCCTGGTACATTAAATAGATGTTTAATCTGTTCTAAAATTTCAACTGAATACTTTGGTCTACATCTATCTAGTTCATCAATAATAAATATCAAAGGCTTACTTTGATCAACATAGTCAACAAACTCCTCTAATATTTTCCTAAACTCCTTTATGCCATGTTTCTTTTCGTTAAAGTATTTCATTTGATTCTCTACTTCCTCAGAAGTAAATTCAGTCATTGCCTCAGCAACTTCCGAAACACCTTGTTCTCCAATTGCCTTGTTAGCGACTCCCTTAACAATAGCAGGAAATACTCTCTTTAAAAAGGTAGCGGATTTTTCTACAAGTTTCTTGAAAGTTCTTTCTTCTTTATACTTAAACTCTTCTAGCTCCGAAAGTAAGGCAATTATTACGTCCTCTTGAAAATCATTTTCCCAAGCATTGAAATAAAGAGTATTAAACTCTTTATTTATTAAGTATTGTCTCCACATTTGGATAAAAGTTGTCTTACCTGTTCCCCACTTGTTATCGATGGCAAGAACAAATCCGTCTTTGTAGTTTTCAACAATGCTCGTCAGAATTTCAGCGTATTTTTTTCTATCCAATTTGCAATTGACAAATGGATCATGTCCATCCGAAGGAATAATTATCTTACTGTTTTTGAGTCGCATAACTTTATTTTTTCTAAATATACCAATACAAAAATCAAAAGGCAAAAGCTTTCGCTTTTGCCTTTACCTTAAGACACCTTCATTTGTTGGTGAACTAAGTAATTAGCATAGGGATTATCTAGCTATTAATTTTAAGGGATTATAAATGTTATGTTTACTAAGTACCTTTGCTATGTACAAACCACTTGATAGATTAACATCTAGAGCAATTTGATTTTTCCCAGCGCTAACAGTAATTGATTTTTTTAGTACAGCTTTACCTAGTTGATCATAAATGACAAGTTGTACAGTTTCAGCTTGATTTGTTGTAAATTGAATGTTGGTTTTACTTGTAATAGGATTAGGGAAAGCTCTAAGGTCATTTGTTGTTTCATCTAAATCTTCAACAGAGAGTGTATCTTCTTTTGAAAAACGCAATTGCTGAAGTGTCATCGATTTTGACTCCAATGTTCCTGTATCTGAAACCATTGTAAAAACTACAGTTACAATATCGTTAAGCTCTAAACCAGTTCCTGTATTTGATTCAAAACTAGAAATAGGAAGTGTGAACTCTTGTAAGGTTTCAGTTAAATCAATCGTCATTTTATATTGATCCTCCCAATTTGAAATACTAGCCTTTAAAAGTGCTACCTCTAAAGTACCTGTTCCTTGAGCTTCAAATTGCAAACTATTATAAGCTGTTAGGTTTACAGGTTTGAATCTTGGTGTTAATGCTCTGTAAGCAGCAACATAAGTACTTGTGTTGGCTTGCAATTGCACATTGCGTTCTACTGGAAATTCTGATACATCAAAGGTTTCTGTATTTTCACTTACTTCATATGTGATTACCTCAGAATCTGGCTGAGAATCATCAATTCCCCAAGGACCATCAGACATAAATAAGTCATCTGGTGTTGCTATACCATCACCAATTCTAAAGCCAATATCAAATAGATTTCCTGTCTCAATTTGTAAATTGGTAATGTATTCAGAATTTAAATTGATTGTAGAGTTCATAGAATCAAATTCTGAAGTTTCAGTTGTTCGATATCCTGCATCAAAAGCCACTGTATCTGATGCATTTGTATTAATAATTTGTAAATCTAATGCGCCATTTGTATAGCTTCCTTTTCTCACAAATACGGTTGGAGGTGTTGAATTATTATAATCTGAAATTGACTTTTGTACATCTAATAAATTCAAGACTTCTTGTCCGAGTTGAAATAAGTCATCAACAGAATTCGTCCAAATTTGAAAGTTGTAAAAAGTAACATTTGCTTCATATTGATCTAAATTCCAATGGCTTTCAATTGCGAAGTTTTCGTCATTATTAACTGTTTTAGCTGAAAAACTCAACACATATTCAAAAGTGCCATCTACGTTTTTGATAATAGATTTTATAAACGATTGCTCATTAATGGCTATCGTTGATACAGAAATTAATTCGGCACCTAACAATCGATCACAAATGTATTTTGTATGTTCATACACTCCATTGTCGGTTTTTAATGCTAGAATAGAAGCAAATGGTATATTATTTTTTAAGTAATCCACTGCGTAGATTTCTGAAGCATTTGTGATTTGCAATAAATCTGAAGGTGTAGATTCTATCACCTCATCTTCGTTAATGATATCAAATGGAATAAAATCTTCTAATGTAAAGCTTGAGTAAGCATTACGCTGCAAATAACTTGTAGATTTTTGAAGACGTTGCGCTTGACTAAAATTAAATTTATAGCCTGTTTTGGCGCGGTTAAAATTTCTTTGATTGATTTGTTCAGACAATCTATTATTACTTTCTAGTCCGCCATCATTGGCTGCAGATGTAGGAGGTACAATCACAGCACATTCACCAAAACCTGAGCAAGAAGGATCTTCACAATCAATTAAACCATCACCATCGTCATCAATACCATTGTCACAAATTTCTTGAGGAACAGGAGCTGTTGGACAACGTGCACCATCATTACTAGCACTTGATGGACCAAAAGCAAAAAGATTAGAATCTATAGTATCACCAGCATTTAAATTTTGTACACTTTGAATCACGTATATCGTTCCTGTTTGGTTTGCAGAAACATAAAATCTACCGTCAGCATCAAAATAAACTGCTCCATAGGTATAATTTAAACCTGAAAGAATTGGCACTAATCCAAGAGCTTGAACTGAACCGTTTAATGGGTTAATACGATATAGGATGTTAGACCCTTTTTCAACGGTATACAATTGGCCATCAACAGCATTAAAAGCCCAGTCGTGCACATTGATATTTTGAGATAATGTTTCTGTAGACTCGTGTAATGTGTAATTAGCTGAATTCGGGTTTAAATCAATTTTATAATACGTAGTCCCTCCTCCTTTTAAGAAGTAAATACCCTCATTGTTAATATCACCTACATAGCGATTATTAGTTGGTAATTCGTCTATATAAAATGTAGTAGTGGTGAAATTTTTACCTATTCTAACAATCGATTTTGCTGGAGAACTTAGTGAACCCCAAATAAACCCATCTGCAGGATTATAAGCTGCTGCATTAATATTACCAGGCGTTACATCTTGTGCAACCTGATAGGAGCTACCAGAGGCTAAATCGATAGCGTATACATCATTGTATTGAAACAAATAGGCATTGTAATCACAATTAAATGGTATGTCTTGTGCTTGAGCTACTATGGTTGTAAAGAGTACAACGTAGAGTAATAATTTCAGTTTAAATTTACTGAGTTGATCCATCATCTAGAGTTTTAATTTGATGACAAATCTATTGGTTACTCACATGAAAAAAAGGAATTTTCGTTGGCTTAGAGCAAGACAGCGACCGATGGTAAAAAAGTATAGACGAATGGTATTAGAGTAAGTTGAGTCGTTTCATAAGTTCAGGTCTATTTGAACGACTAACAGGAATAACATCTTTCTTGATCAAGACGCTATTATCTTCAATATCAATGATTTTATCAACATTAATAATGTAAGAGCGATGTACTTTCAAGAACAAATCGTTTGGTAATTTCTCTTCAATTTTTTTAAGAGTTGAATGAACCGTATAGTTTTGTGTTTCAGTTTTTACATGAATGTAATCTCCTTTGGCTTCCACTAGATAAATACTTGGGATATCGATTTTGATAAGGCGTCTATCAATATTTACATAGAGATCATTCCCTGAACTTGATGCAACCTTTTCGGATTGCTGCGATTCTTGTTTGGAAACTGACTTTGATTTGGCTTTTTTTATGGCCTTTTGAAATCGTTCTAGTGTAATTGGTTTCACTAAATAATCTACAATACAGTCATACTCGAAAGCCTGTATAGCAAACTTAGAATCTGATGTTGTTAAAATAATTTTAGGTGGATTTTTTATGGTTTCAATAAAATCGAAACCTGTAAAATCTGGCATATGAATGTCTAAGAAAATAAGATCAACCTCGTTTTGGTTGAGATACTTTATAGCCTGAATTGCATTTGGAAATTCTTCAATTACATCTAAGCCTTCTACGTTAGTACACAACTGACCAATAATTGCCCTTGCAGCTGCTTCATCATCAATAATAATACAATTCATAAATACGTGCTATAACTGTTCTAAATAATCAGTTATGACCTTTAGTACTGCTTCGAATTCTAAATGACCTTTCGTATTACTTTCGAGAAGATTTGCTTCGTAAGCCTGAGCAAGTTCATAACTTTTTTCAAGGCCTAAAATACTAATTTTATGTTTAAGTTTATGAACGCATTCTGCTGTAGCTTTAAAATGTCCTGCTTCAAAATTTGTGCAATACACTTGTTTTTCTAGAGGAAATTCATTCTTAATAATATCAAGAAGCTTTTCTTCAAAAGCTTTATCGCCTCCTGACATGCTATGAATGTAAGATAAGTTAGGCTGCTCCATTTTGTTGCTTTTTTAAAGTAAAGAAAAAGGTTGTTCCTTCATCTGGTATTGAAGTTAACCAAATGTTTCCGCCATAAACGTCTACAATTTTTTTAACTATAGATAAACCAACACCTGTTGAACCTTTTGTGTTTTCTAATTTCTCAAAAACTTTAAATATTTTATCGAAATATTTTTCATCAATGCCTTTTCCATTGTCTTTGACATAAAACTCCCAAAACTCATCTAGCTCTTGATAACCAATTTCAACAAGTCCTTTTGGTTTATCATTGTATTTTATAGCATTACTCAACAAGTTTTGAAATAGTTGCTGCAAACGGTATTTATCACCTAGAACCTTAGGTAAATCAGAAATTGTAATTTTAAAATGATTTGGAATATCAATCATTTTCAACACCTCTTGCATAAGCACATTTAAATCTACAGGGTAGACTTCTTCTCGATCTTTTCCAATAGTAGAATAATCTAGAATACCATTAATCAAAGCATCCATTTTTTCAACATTAGTCCGAATTAAATTTAATTGTGTGCTACAATGCTCATCAAGGCGATCTTTATTGTCTTCAACCAGCCAAGCGGCTAAAGTATCTATACTTCGCAATGGCGATTTTAAATCATGAGAAACCATATGCGCATAATCACTAAGTTCTTGGTTTTGATATTCAAGTTCTTTCATTAAAATTTCACGTTGTTTGTTCATTTTAATGATTTCGTTTGCTTGATCTTCAATAAATGCAACAAGTTCAAGTTCACTTAGTTCAATATCTTCACTATTGCTAGAATTTTTATCAAAGACCTTTAATCTATTGATTACTTTTTTGAGTTTATCTATTAATTCTTTTTGTTCCTTGGCTTCTTGATGAAGTTTGCGATTGGCATCAAACAATTCTTCAGAACTAATTTTCATAGCTCTTTGCGTCATTGCAAACTGTTCGTCAAAATTATTGTAAGACAAATCAACAGCTTCCAAAAAAGCCTTCAAATCTTTATTATCTTTTAGCTCATCACTAAGAAACTTACGTATTTGTCTTTTGAGTAATGAATTCATCTATTCACTAATTAGTGTAATTGTCATGGTTTGATTATGCAACTGGCAACTCACCTCACCATGAAATGGCGCAATTTCTCCGTATGAATAAAAGCCTGATATGGTAGTATCCTTACCTAGAACTTCGATTACTTCTTCTATTTCTTCTTCTACTCTCTGATCTAACACCAATTTTCTTCCTATACAACTCACCAACATTGCTAATTCAGGTTTTGTAGTTCTCAAATCAAGTGCTTGTTGCGCTGCTCTCTCTGAAGCATTTGCAATGTTATCTACATTAGTCATCATAAGCTGTACTTTAGCATTTTCTGCAATATCACCTGCCAGAATCACAGCATTATTTGCTTCATCAATATTTAAAATGGAACGTACTATAGATTGATTTTCATGCTCTGAAGTGACATTTAAAGGATACAGTAAAGCTGCACCAGGAAGATCTTTTGCTTTATCTCCTAAATACGATTTGTATAAATCTAGTGCTGGCTTCCCATCAAGCTCGTATAAGGTATTACCTTCAGATTTCGTGACAATGCGTTCAGGACCAAAAGGTGTCCATCCTCCATAAATTGAAAACGAAATATCTAAAGTGTCTCCATAAAATCCGATAGCAATAATTTCCCCTGGTTTCGGATTTTCATTATAACCAGCAATGGTTTTTTCAAATCGTTCATCATCTCCACACAAACCTCCTGTTATAATAATGTTTTCATCTATTGCAATATTCATCCCTTTCGTGAGCTGACTTCCGTTAACAAAGCTGCCTTCAGAAACCACAAACACATATTTTAAACCTTCAGTAGGAAACTGATTTATTAGGTCTTTCCCTGTCTCGAGACTGTCCATATCTTTTGACAAAATATTGCTGTTTTTCACCAAAAAATGACTCTTTTCAAACTCAATAGCTGTGATTGTAATACTGTTTTCATTAACTGTATTGGATGAAATTTCAGCACAAGCCGAACCAAAAATAATTTCACCATCTGGAAACAAAGCTCTTACATCATCATAGAGTGATGGTTCTTCTAAAGCAAATCTATTTCCGAATACTAAAACCAAAGGTTTTTTTAAATCTAATTTTGGCGATACATACTGCCAATCATTGTTATTTTGTCTAATTAATTGTATCGTTTTCATATCATTTTTTTAGTGTGAAGAAAAAAGTAGTACCGATATTAGGTGCACTCTCCAGCCAAATTTTGCCTTCGTGCAGGTTTACAATCTTTTTTACTAAAGATAATCCAATACCAGTTGAATCTTTACTTTTATTCAAGGAATGGAAGATCTTAAAAATCTTTTCATGAAATTGAGGCTCAATTCCAATACCATTATCTTTAATTGAGAACTTATAATAGTCTTTTTGATCTTCAACATCAATTTCTATAAGACCTTTATCCTTGTCATTAAATTTAACCGCATTACCAATTAGATTTTGAAATACTTGCTGAAGCTTAGTCTTATCACCACATAATACTGGTAATTGACGCATACACTTGACCTCAATATGTTCAGGTATGTAAAGCATTTTCAACAGATCTTCAACCAATAATTGGATATCGACAGACTGTATTTCGCTATTATCTGAAGACACACTAGAATAATTGAGAACATCTGAAATTAGTTGCTCCATTTTTACTAAGGTCGTCTGAATTAAATCTATATTTTGAAGACTCGTATCGTCTAGCTTATCTTTATTATCATCTTTTAACCAACTTACTAAGGCGTCTATACTTCGTAAAGGTGATTTTAAATCATGAGAAACGATATGTGCATACTCTTGTAGCTCATCGTTACTTTTCTCTAATCTCTGAAGTAGTTTTTCTTTTTGAAATTCTAAACTTTTAAGCTCAGTGATGTCTAGATGAATCCCAATGGAGCCAATTACATTACCTTTTAAATCGTAATTAGGGCCACCACTAATGAGCCAATAACGAATTTCTCCAGCCTTATTTTTTACTTTTAATTCATAAGAATTTGATTCACCTTGCTGTCGCTTTTCGTTTTCAGTTTTAATAATGTCATTTTCTTGATCTACTTGAAAAACAACGCCACCTTTCTTTCCAATGAGTTCTGATTCGGTATAACCTGAAATTTTTTCAAAACTGTGGTTGACCATCAAAATCTCATCATCATTGTTTACTTCAACGAGACCAAGATTCATATTAGCAATGATGTTACTATATTTTTGCTTCTCAGCTACAAGTGCCTGCTGATATTTATTCTCTAAAGTAATATCTCTTACTATACCTTGAGTAGCTATTGGTCGTTCTTTATCATAAATAACGCTAGCATTTATTTGCACAAATATGTCTCTTTTATCTATAGTAGTGATATTAACTCTAAGGTCTGAAATATTACCACCTTCTCTATATAGCTTATTGAATGCCTTGTATACACGATCATATTCTGAAGGCTTAACCAACTCCATTAAGTTACAACTATCATTTATAGTTTGAATACCTAACAAAGGAAGTGTTGCCTCATTCATTTTTATGATATCTCCATTTACATCTGCAACAACATACGCATCTGCGATGGTTTCGAAAACACCCTGTAGTTGAGAATTGGTTTTTGAGTACAAGGTTTCGAGCTCTTTGTGTGAAGCTTCTAATTTTTGGTTAAGCTCAAATAATTCAGCAGATTTAGCCTCAAGAATTTCTTCAGCTGCCTTTCGTGAAGCACGTTCTCGAGCTAGTGCTCTTTTGAGAATATCGACTTCTTCTTGGCTCATCTTAGGCTTTGTTTATAAAAAATCTAACTTCAGTTCCCTGTTCGTTCAACTTTTCAATTTCAATATCGGCAGATACACCATAGAGCTTAAACGTTTCTAACATTAGCCCTTTTCCTAGCATGTAAAGCGCCTTGTCTGATTTGTACACCATTACCATTGAATCATCTGTTTTTTCCTCTAATTCGAAGGTTGGTAACTGCGCATCAGGATAAATTTTTTGAACCTCAACATGAATATGATTTTCAATGGAGGCCAGCAAATTCATTGGATCTTTGTAATGTTCTACCAAGTTAGGATGTGTTTTTATAAGCGCTTTAAAGAGGTGTTCGGCATATACCAATAATAAATCATCAATAGCAATATCTGTATTTTCACTTAAATGTGAAATGAGTTGTAACATTTCTGAAAATTCATAAGTTCCAACTGCTGTATATACTCCATCAGATTCTAAATTAGACTGATTAATGATTTTATCAACCATTGCTAAACCAAACTTTTCTTCTACAAGTTCTAAAAATTCAGTAAAAATAATCCCTTTCATAGGTGTTTTTTATTTTGGTGTTTAGGCCGTAATTAATTCGTTGACGCTCCAATATCCTAATAATTTTTCAATTTTAGAAACATAATCTTCGTATTTCAATGGCTTTAAAACATAGCCAGCAATTCCAATTTTATAGCACTCTAAAAGATCACGTTGATTATTAGATGTGGTTAAAATAATTGTAGGAATATATTTTAGTCGATCATCTGCCTTTAAAATTTTAAGGAATTCTATACCATTAATTTTGGGCATATTTAAATCCAACAGAATAATATCTGGTAATTGATCTTTTTGCTCTAATAAAGCTAGAGCTTCCTCACCATTATTGGCTTCTATGATATTGTGATTGAGTTGTAATGATGTTGTAGCTCGGCTCAATTTCATCACTTCAATCATATCGTCCTCAATGAGTAATATGTTTAGGGTTTTCATTTTGACTTAAGATTAGATTGGTCAATATAGCTCAATCTGCTACATTGAAATTTATAATTCGGTTGAACGAAATTAAGTGTCGACGGATGGCAAAAAAGTGTCGACGAATGGTTTTAAAGATTTTCTAATTCAGTTTGTTTTTTCTTCGGCATTCCTTTTACAACCATCTCATAGGAATGATCAATTAGCTCTTGAATGAGTTGTACTGGCAGTTCTCCAGTATGAATATAAACACTATTCCATTGTTGCTTGTGCATATGGTAGCCTGGCTGAATGCTTTCGTATTGTTCACGAAGTTCTTGAGCATATTCTGGATCACATTTAAGGTTGATAAATGCTTCGCCATTTTCCCATCGTTCAAGAGATGCTAGAGCAAACATCTTACCTAAGACCTTAAACACTAACGTGTCTTGGTCAAATGGAAAATGTTCTGTGACGGCTTTTTTGGCCATACAATAATTCCTGTAGTCTTCGATGTTCATTCTAAAAGTTTGTGATCTTTATCTTCAATTTGTAATGCTGAATAATCTAAGCTCCAACCAATAGTTTCTACAATATTCTGGATAAGTAAAATGGATTCTAAAGCTTCCTTTTTGGCAATCTCATATAAGCCACTTTCAGGAACTTTATTCATAATATGATTTTTGGCTTCATTGTGTAATTCGGTCAAATCTGAAGCTTCAAATTTGTTAAACATCCCATCTTTTTTGTCGTAATAATTAAGATCGGTTTCTATAGATAACACTTCAGGTTGTGGAAAATGAAACAGTTTAACCGTTTTGGATTTCGTATCAGATTCCATTTGGATTTTAGACAGGTCAAATCCAACATGAGCTTTCGCATTTACAACAACTAGAGCTTTCTTTTTACTTGTGACCAATTTTAAAAAGCGCTCTTTAACGTCTTCATAATGATAAATTTCGGCAAAATCGCCTTCAACAGTGATGAACTTACACACTTTTTTGATACGATCTAATAAAATTATAGATTGCGAATTAGTGCGCTTTTTAAGTTTAAACTGTCTTATAATGGTGACGATTCCTAAGGTCACCAATATGCTGATTATGATAATAAAAAATGTTTCCATAGAACGTTTGTAATCTTAATATTTTAGAGTCTACAACGACACATTTATGTTATTAAGAACTTTGTACAACACAGGTTTACTTGGTGTTGCATCATTTTCAAAAGGTGCGATTTGTAAATTCAACAAGTACTCACCATCTTCAATAGTATTAGGCACAAAAATCAACTCTGTGATGGTACAATTCTTTCTAATTTTTCCATCAACATTCCAAAAAGCCCTGTGTGCTTTTAAAGCACCTCCATCTTCTTCACGATCAACACTTGGCAAATCATAAAGTAAATGTTTGATCCCTTTTTTTACCAAATAGGCCACAGCCTCTTCATCCAAATAGGTCCAATTGGTTTTTGAGTATTGGTACGACAATTTATCTTTCATATTAGGTAAGGTTCGAATAATAATTGCATCTCGCTTTTTATTACCTAGAGCAAACTGAAGTTGTTTTTTAGAAATCACTGTACCCTCACCAGATTGTTCAGCAGCTACTGAAACGACTTCAGCTAAAAAGAAAAACTGTTTGAGCTGTTTATTAACAGAATAAAAATCTTCAGTAATATGACCAACACATTCGGTATGCGTGCCATGTGCATGAGGATTAAATTGAATGTTATTGAAGTTAACGTCGCCTCCTTGAGCCACACTTCCAATCCAATTATCTAACTGAACAGGTTCAATCTTTGGCGCATCAATGTACCATGCATTGACATTAGATGGAGACGCGCTCATTGGAATGGAAATATCTAAGGGTTGTTTTAAATTGATATGTAATTTTCTTGAGTTGTATTGTACTGTCGCTAACACTATAAATTAATTTTAAAAAGGTCTGAAGCGATACCATCACTTAAAAATTTACCTTTTTTTGTTACCAATAACTTTTCATCATCAATATACAATAAATGTTGGTTTAAATAAGGTTGCGCTTGCTGCATGATATAAGTTTTATAGGATTCACCAAAATCTATTCCAATTTTTTTTAAGGAGACACCCCAAATAGTACGTAAACCAGTCATCACATATTCGTTATAGCGATCGGTTGTGGTCAAGGTCTCTAGTTGAATAGGTAAAACTTCTGCTTCGATAGACTTTATGTATTTTGAATTATTTCTCACATTCCATCCGCGTTGGGTTCCGTTAAAAGAATGCGCTGAAGGACCTATTCCAATATAGGATTTCCCTTGCCAGTAAGCAGAATTATTCTTACTAAAAAACCCTTCCTTTCCAAAATTTGACAATTCGTAATGCACAAAATCATGAGTATTGAGGATGTCTACCAACATATGAAACTGCTCGTGAGCATCATCATCATTAACATCAGGAACTATGCCTTTAGCAATAAATTGTTCTAAGGCTGTTTTGGGTTCAACAGTTAAGGCATAACTGGAAATATGAGGGACTTTAAATGCTAAAGCAGTTTCAATATTTTGTTTCCAATCTGAATTTGACAATCCAGGAATTCCGTAGATCAAGTCCACCGAAACATTATCAAAATAGGTCATTGCAGTACTCAAACATTGTTTAGCTTCCTCGGCATTATGAGCACGATTCATTAATGTTAAATCAGCTTCCCTGAAAGATTGAATCCCAATTGACAATCTGTTGATTTGAGAATTTGCTAATTGCTTTATAACATCATCAGAAAGGTCATCTGGGTTTGCCTCTAATGTAATTTCAGGACGATTGCCAACCTGATAATGCTTATAAACGGCATCAATTATTGATTGAATTTCAATCAAACTCAACAGACTTGGTGTTCCGCCTCCAAAGTAAATGGTTTCTACAGTAATATCATTAAACTCATGTTTTCGCAGCTCTAATTCTTTAATTAAAGCCATTACCATAGCATCGCGCTTTTTCAAAGAGGTTGAAAAATGAAAATCGCAATAATGACATGCTTGTTTACAAAATGGTATGTGAATATAGATTCCTGACATTACTTACCAAAAAAGGCTCCTTAAAAATAAGAAGCCTAGATAAAATCTTATTGTGTTACTAAAATTATAAACTAATGCTTACGTTAAACGTACCATTTTCTACTACATACGTTTCTCCCGAAGTGCTTGTAGCTGTTGCTGTGAATGTTCCTTGAATTAAATCAAACAAAGCGCCTTCTATAATGGTGTCGATTATTAAAGTTCCTGAGGCATCTAATTCTTCATAATCATTATCATCATCAAATGGATTGACATATTCAAAACTTACTTTATTTATCGCCGACCCTTCGGTAAAATTAAATGTTCCTGTTTGAATATTTGAAGCATCAACATAAATAGTAGTTGTTATTGTTCCGTCAGAAATTCCAAAATTCCCTACTATTGTACTACCTGCAGCTCCTCCTGTAGTCCCATGCTTTATGGTTTCATATGACTGACCATTTATGGTTGCATTAATGAATTCATCTAAATTAGGATCTGCTTGATTTACAGTAAAAGTTAAGTTAAAACTTCCGCTTTCTACCGTTCTACTGGTACTAGTGATATCCAAATCATCTTGATATATATTTCCATTAAAACTGGCACTAACAATATTTTGAGACATATCAAATGTGAGATTAGTTAAATTGAAATCTGGATTATAAAATGCAGAATTATAGTCGTTATCAAATGAGCCATCTATAACATAAAAATTTGCACGATCTAAAACACCATTTTGATTAAATCTCAAATAAAAATTTTCTTGATTACTGTTTGATCCTAACACTTCATAATTGTCAAATACTTTAAGTGCTATAAATGTATCAAAGGTATAAAGTTGACCATCTATAGTTACAGAAAAAGAGTTCTCTGTAGGAAGTTGAGTTTCCATGTCGTTACTATCGTCTGAAGAAGAACAACTAGTAAGTATAAGTGATAACGACACAAATAAAAGTGTGATGTAATTTTTCATTATAAAGTCTTTAGAGTTTTTACGAATATGTAAAAATTGAAAGAGTATTCCTAATAAATCGTAGATTTTTACTTTTTTACGCGGCTTTCATTTTGCTTTACAAAACTTGCCCAACCCGAATAACTCTTTCCTACTTCTACGCGACCTTCATTATAAAAATGACATACTGCAGCAGCCAAGCCATCTGTAGCATCTAAATTTTTTGGAAGTGATTTCAAACCTAAAACACTTTGCAACATTTTAGCAACTTGCTCCTTACTTGCATTTCCATTTCCTGTGATGGCCATTTTAATTTTTTTAGGAGAATATTCAGTGATTGGCACTTCACGAGAAAGTCCAGCAGCCATAGCAACACCTTGAGCGCGTCCTAACTTTAACATACTTTGTACGTTTTTCCCAAAAAAAGGAGCTTCAATAGCTATTTCATCAGGATGATGTGTATCTATTAACTCTATGGTACGTTCAAAAATGAGCTTTAATTTTAAATAATGATCGGTGTATTTTTTGAGATTCAATTCGTTAAGCTGCAAGAATTTCATCTGTTTGCCTTCAACTTTAATGAGTCCAAAACCCATAATGGTTGTTCCTGGATCAATCCCTAATATGATTTTTTCTTTTTGCATCTATTAACAATAACGACAACCACTTATGGAGAATGTTATTCCGAAGGTTATGGTCATTAAATTTCCATTAAAAGATCCGAAACCTTCTGTAATTGGATCAAAATCGCTTCCGAAGCCAAGAATATATGACACATCTGTATACACCGACATTCGCTGACTAATTCCGTAATGAATTTCCAATCCACCCATCACATTAAGAAAGGACACATTATTATCTGAAAAATCTCCCAAAGGTTTTACAAACGAATAACCAGGACCAGCATGTGCAACTAATCCTATTCGTTGTGGCAGAAATCCAAGATCTTCAGTAGGATCATAAACAAACTGCGCATTAATTCTAGTGTAATTAATTTTAAACTCTGGCGAATTATCTTCATTTGAAAATCGGTTAAAACCAAAATCCAGCTTAGCACCAAATTGTCGTTTAAACATGTGTTGAATCCCAGCATTAACTGTTGGAAAATTGATAGATTTTGATTCAAACCCTTCTACAAAACCTGAAGCAGACGGACTATTGACACCAAGCGCTACTTGGGCTTTCCATTTATTAGTGCTTTTCTGAGCAAAAGCAGATACCGAAATCAACAAAACAAGTAGTGCTAATTTCTGTTTTTGAGTGATTAAATTCAAAATCATATCGTTAATTTGGTTTATTTTGCGTTATGCATTTTGGTGGTGTTCCTTACAAAACTAAACAATTCTTTCTTGTACTTATTAAATTAAGTATTGTTGTTGGTGCTTTTTATTTTATTTATGAAAAACTCACGACAAACGCCGACTTAAATATTTATGATTTTCTTCAATTTTTAAAAGAAAACGACTCATTTTCGTCAAAAACCATCCTTTTTTTATTGTTTTTAAGCTTTTTTAACTGGTTTTTAGAAATTTTAAAATGGAAAGAATTGACACGTTCATTTACAACAATTACGTTTAAAAATGCCATGGAACAAAGTTTAGGTTCCTTAACAGCGTCTTTATTCACACCAAATAGAATTGGCGAATATGGCGCTAAAGCAATATATTATGTGAGTGGTTTTAGAAAAAAGGTTGTACTAACAAACCTGTTAGGCAATATGATGCAAATGGGAACAACCCTTCTATTTGGTTGTGTTGGTCTTATGCTTCTGAATTCAAAATACGATATTCCAATCAATTACATGAAGTCGTTTCGCTTTTTAGGAATCATTATCGTTGTGACTATTTTTACTGTATTCGGTCTCAAACAAACGCGTTTTAAAGTAAAGGGATTCTCTATTGAAACTATTATTAAATTCTACAAAACGATGTCTGCTAGAATCATTACAACAGGGATTTTGCTTTCAATTTTGAGGTATTTTGTCTTTTCATTTCAATTCTTCTGCTTGTTAAAAATTTTTGGCGTTCAGGTGAGTTATTACAATGCTATGATTGTTATTTCATCAATGTACCTCTTAGCCTCCATCATTCCAACAATATTCATTTTTGATGTGGTTATCAAAAGTAGTGTCGCTGTGTATTTGTTTTCTATTGTTGGTGTTAACGACTTTACAACACTGAGCATTGTCACGTTAATGTGGTTACTCAATTTTGTAATTCCTAGTGTGTTTGGCAGCTACTATGTCCTTAATTTTAACCTTCCTAAATACAATAACTCCTAATGGCATTACTCTCTATTACAATCTTGTTATTGTACCTCATCACTATTGGAAGTTTGATCTACGGATTTGATAAGGTTTCAATCTCTCATCTTGATGACACAACAGTTCAAACAAAATTTAGTGTCATCATTCCTTTTAGAAATGAAGCGGAACACCTTCCTGTTTTGCTAGAATCTATTTCAGCTTTAAACTACCCTGAATCGCACTTTGAAATCATTTTTGTTGACGATACTTCTGAAGACAATTCGGTAGAAATCATCAAACGTATTTTTCAAAATACAATGTTTAACTATCGCATCATTAAGAATATTAAGCAAAGTAGTGCTCCAAAAAAAGATGCCATTACTTCGGCCATAAATACAGCAGCATTCGACTGGATCATCACTACAGATGCAGATTGCCATTTACCGAAATATTGGTTAGATGCATTTGATAATTATATCCAACACAACAAGGCACAATGTATCGCTGGCCCTGTAACTTATGAAAACACAGATTCGTTTTTAAAGCGCTTTCAATTACTTGATTTTTTAAGTCTGCAAGGAGCAACCATAGGAGGTTTTGGAATTAGAAAACCCTTTTTATGTAATGGTGCAAACTTCTGTTATAAAAAACAACTTTTTCAACAATTAAATGGCTTTGAAGGCAATAGTCATATTTCAAGTGGTGACGATATTTTCCTACTGCAAAAAGTGGTGCAACGTAATAAAAATCAGGTTCACTATTTAAAAAACAAACACGCTATTGTCACTACACATCCACAGCAAAGTTTTAAAGACTTGGTGTCTCAGCGTGTGCGTTGGGCTGCTAAAACATCTAGTTATAATAGTCTTTTTGGAAAATTAATAGCCTTAATTGTTTTCTTAATGAATGGCTACTTGGTCTGTACACCTTTATTAGTTCTTGCTGGTTTTGTGAGTGCTAAATTTTTAATGTATCTCTTTGTTGTTAAGTTTTGTATTGACTTCTTACTGCTCTTCAAAACCGCTCGTTTCTACAATCAGGAACACTATTTACCGTCCTACATAATCTCAAGTATTTTATATCCAATATTTTCGGTTTTTATCATGTTTGTTTCCATTTTTAAAGGATTCAAATGGAAAGGCAGAAGCTACTCAAAATAGGCGTTTTTCTCATTTATTTTTGTTAGATTTACCAGAACAACAACATGATGTCCTGATGAAAAAACTAATCATTCTACTAAGTTTTATTTTTTGTGTTTCCTTAGTTCAAGCACAAGAATCCTACACCATTAATGGCGAAACTTTAGAGTTAAAAACTGAAGTTGACGGCAAGTTAGATTTGCTTTGGAATATAATTGATGGTAAATACCGTTACTTTGTTAGAACAGAAGATAATACTATTACCGAATTGACCAATACCAAAACGGATGGTAAATATCAAGAAGAATACAAATCTATTTTAGATAATTTAACCAATCAAGCCTTACCTACAAAGCGCTTAAGATTAACGCTTTTCAGTTTAAAAGAATTTATTGATGCTTATAATTCATCTGTAGACACGAGCTATGAATCTCAAACCAGTCGAAATAAACTTCAATTTAGACTAGGTGTTTTTGGAGGTATTACAAACAGTCCTTTTATTTCAAATCCTGATAATAAAACAACACCTTTATTTGGTGGCGAATTTGAAGTTTTAGATGCAAATCGTGTCTCACGCCATGCCGTTTTTATGCAAGCTAAGCATGTTTTAGAATATGATGATATCAAATATTCTACTACAGAACTTTCACTTGGTTACAGATTTAGAGTTATCAATCAATCAAAATTTAGTTTATATGCTAACTGTAAATTTGCAACATTAAATCTATCAAATGCTACAGTTACAACTGTTGATAATGGTATGACCACTACCGAAGACCTAAGCGAAACAGCATTTGATGTGCCATTTATACTTGGCATTGGAGCAGATATTAATGTTTCTGAAAACAGTTTCATAACCTTATCGTACGATGAATTAATTGCTCTGTTTTTAGATAGTCCAGACAACTTTTCGAAAACTTTTGCTATAGGCTATAAGTTCAATTTGTAATGCGTTTCTCAAATTATAAAACCAATAATCCAGTGTTTTCTGGTTTCTTTTGGGACAATCAGAAGCATTCAGCAAACAAAATGACCGTTTTAGGGATTTTTACAAAATCGCTACTCTGTATTATTGCTATTGCTGGTATAACAGCATATGTTTGGAAACTCAATGAAGATGGAATGCCAGTAAAATGGTTGACTCTTGGAAGTATGCTTGCTGCCATTATTATTAGTGTCGTTATCTCTGTAAGACATCATTGGGCTCCATTTTTAGTGCCTTTATATACCATTGCTAAAGGACTTTTCTTAGGAGGCTTCTCGTCTTTTGCTCATAGGAACTACCCAGAATTGCCATATCAAGCCATTGGTGTGACCATCGTAACTTTTTTTGTAATGCTGTTGTTATACCAACTCAGAATCATTGTGGTTACAAAAAAGCTTAGAAGTGTTATCATAACATCAGCTGTAAGCATTATGGTGGTTTACATCATTTCATTGATCCTTAGTTTTTTCGGGATTGAATCTTACATTTGGGGCACTTCTTGGTTTGCTATTATTTTTAATTGTATTGCAGCAATTGTCGCTTCTTTTGCTTTGCTTCTCGATTTTGATTACATAGAACGCTTTAAAAATAAGGCTCCAAAATATAAAGAGTGGCTGGCAACTTGGGGACTTCTTGCAACACTTATATGGTTATATGTTGAAGTTTTAAGGCTAATGCAAAAATTAGCTATTCGATTTTAATGATGACTGGCAAATTAAATTGTGTAGTGACTTGCTGACTTCGCTTTATCGCAGGATATATTTTAGGTAAAGATTGTAAACTCACTCTTAATAAACTATCAAGCTGAGGAATTTCTTGTTTCGTTAAAGGTTTACTTTGAATATCTGTGATGGCAAAATCCCCTTTACTATTAATAGTAATTTTTAAGTTTACAGTATCATCAATGGGTCCTGAAACAACAATCTGTTGCTCTGATAGATTCTTATTCAGAATATCGAGAAGGGTCTGTTCAAAGCATTGCTTCTTTTCAGCTTTTCCCGAAGTAGAATCGCAAGAAGCAAATGAAGGGTATTCATCAACATCATTCCAAGAGAAGGTCTTTAATTCTTCTTCTAGTAAATCTTCAGAATAGACTTTTTCCTTGCCGAAATACTCACAAGACAGAACGCTTAAAAGCAAAAGGAAGGATAAAATTCGCTTCATAATTGTTTACTTAAAGCGAAAAGTACAATTTTTTTCGGGATTACATCATTTACTCCTTATGCTTCAAGAACTTTTCTTGTTTCAATTCTGAAAGACGTTCTTTGGCAAAGCTTAAAAAAAGAGAAATTAAAAAACCTATAAATCCTTATTCAAATAATCGTACTTCATTTAGTTTAATTCTTCTCGTCTTTTGCTGCCACATTAAAAAGTATCGGAAGACTATATGGAACAACGGTCACTTCGCCTTTATGCTTACCAGGAATAAACTTTGGGAGCAGCTTTACAACTCTAATGGCTTCGGCTTCTAACTCAGGATGTGGTGCTCTAGCCTTAACATCAAATATGCTACCATCCTTATCAATTTTAAATGCAACAGAAATTCTTTGATTACCCGTTAAGCCTAACTTACTTGCTAACTTTACATTAAAATTTTTATTGATCACAGATGCTATTTGAGTATTCGTACAGCTTTTTAATTCAGCTTCAGTTTTGTAAGACTGACATGAGACGAATACAGGAATTTCATCAACAATTGCAAACGGAACTTCACCACGCTCTAAAACAGTTTCTCTTACTTTATCAAATAGATTTTGCTTGGAATCTTCAGGTGTTTCATTCACCTCGCCATTACCATTTACTTGAAATAAAATAGGTAGACTATAAGGCACAGTTACTGGTTTTCCTTTATGAAGACCTGGTTTAAACTGTGGTAGTAATTCAATCACACGAATGGCTTCTTTTTCTAGTTCAGGGTGAGGTGCTCTAGCTTTTGCTTCAACAACATTTCCTTTTTTATTAATTTTAAAAATAACCGAAATGCGTTGTTTCCCTTGTAGCCCTAAAGTTTTGGCAATACCAGTATTGAAATGTTTATTTACATGTTTAGCTACGTTTTGAGACAGACAGGTTTTACGTTCAAGATTGGTTTGCAAATCCTGACATGACAACATAATTGGAACTTCCTCTACAACAGCAAAAGGCACTTCTATGTCTTGTTCAACTTCAATAACTTCAAGTGGCTCAGATTTGGTAACAGATTGTGGGTCTTCTAAAATTACCTTTGTTCGTCCATCCATAGAAACGATGAGCAATTTTTTGAAATACGCATCGCGTTCAATCATATCCAATTTATGATTCATTTTTTGCTTTTCGCTTTCAGTCATATTTCCAGCGTCTTCAACAATAAGCCTCAACACACCATCTCTACTGTTGTTTTCCCAAATGGCTTTAGCGTCGTCTGTTTGTTTCCAAGCAACATATTCGTCATACGTACGATTCATTTTTGAAGCCATAGACTCTGATAATTTGCTTTGCGCTTCAGAAATCCCATCATTTTCATGTGTTCTTTTTTTGGAAGCATCCATAATATAATGGATGTAAGCTGTGAACTTATAATACTCCGTTTTCGTATTTAGGTACTTATTGGTGTCTGGCATAACATAGTCATTGATCTCTTTGAATGTTGCACCATTGGCTTTCATTTCTAAAATTATATCTAAGTACTTTTTCAAAAGGTCATCATGACTCATATCAGAATCTTCAACTTGTATGGTTTCAGATAAAGTTTGAACGCTTTCTTGCGCATACGAAGACGTATAAATAAGCATCACACATACCATTGGAACTAGTAATGCATATTTTAACATACAGATTTGCTTTGATTTGGCTTTGCTTAACATAGAAATTCGTTTTTTAATTAATGATTGTTTGAAGAATGGATTTACAAAAGACACTTGTTTGGTATCAAAAACTTGTAATAATAACTGATTGTAAAATTGACATTTGTTTTGATACTTAACCGCTTTGTCATCTGCAATAAACTCATGAAGTTCTGCAATGCGATTTTGATAGATGTACACTAAAGGATTGAACCAAAATACAATACGGAATATTTCGAAAAGTAACAGATCGACACTATGTTTTTGGTTGACATGAACCATCTCATGTAGCAGAATAGATTCACGGTTTTCAGGACTTAACTTATCGCCTAAAAACACGTAATGAAAAAATGAAAATGCTGAAGCACTATTCAATAATTTTATAATCAAAATATTAGACTTCCAGCGTTTCGGATTTTTGTAAACCAAGCGTATTAATGTATAAACTTTAGCACAAAACATAAGCGCAGCTACGATCATACCTGTTATTAAAATGATTTTCCATATAGGTATTGAAGGAGTTTCTGAAGAGATTCCAGCCATTTCAATAATACTTGATGAAAGTGACGTACTTTGAGACACATTACCAATAATGACTTGAGGCAAGTGAATTACAAAGTCATCAGGAACTATGGCCTTGATCTGTTTAAACTTTATAAACGGCATGCATACAGCAAGTATTCCAGTTAAAACCAAATAAGCTCTATTGATGTTAAAAAACGTTTCCTTCCTTAAGAATAGATCAAAAAAGATCAGGAAAATCAATTGAAAAGCAACGACCTGTAAAATATAATGTAACATACTACGCGTCTTTTTTATTAATCTCTTTTAGAATAGCTTCCATATCTTTTAAATCAACATCATTCTTTTTAACAAAAAAAGATACCATACTTTTAAAAGACCCTTGAAAATAATTATCCACCAACGTATTGATAGATTGATTAGAGTAATCCTGTTTTTGAACTAAAGGAAAATAGATGTGACCTTTCCCTTGCTTTTCATAATCAACAAAACCTTTACTTTCTAGTATTCTAACAATTGTAGACACGGTATTGTAAGCAGGTTTAGGTTCAGGTAATACATGAATAATGTCCTTCACATTTCCTTTTTCAATAGACCATAAAACTTGCATTATTTCCTCCTCTGCTTTGGTAAGTTGTTTCATAAGTAACCGAATTAGATTGTCAAATATAACTAAATTTTTAGTTTCAACTAAGTTTTTAGTTTAAAAATGTAACAAATTGATTTTTAATACGTCTAAATAGTAGAACTTTAAACCTATTTAATGGATATATTTTTAATTACACTTGCTGCCTTTTTTATGATTCTTGGAATCGTTGGTAGCTTTTTGCCTGTCTTACCTGGTCCGTTAACCAGTTGGATTGGCTTACTTATTTTTCACCTTACTGATGTAGTGCCAATGAATTGGACCTTCCTCGTTATTACGTTTGTTATTGCTTTAGGCATTTGGATTTTAGATTATATTATTCCTGCTATGGGAACCAAACGCTTTGGTGGCAGTAGAGCTGGAATGATAGGCACGACTATCGGACTTATTGTTGGGCTCCTATCACCTATTCCTGGAGGTATTATTATTGGACCATTCTTTGGGGCTTTAATTGGTGAATTAATGAATAAAAGTGAAATGGATAAGGCAATAAAAGCTGCTTTTGGCTCATTTTTAGGATTCTTAGCCTCAACCTTTATCAAGTTTGTAGTAGCCTTAATATTCTTAGGTTTATTTATAGTAAAGGTTGTAGAATTTAACGACGTCTTATTTTAAGAAACCTGTATAAAAAGATAAAACCTAACAACCAATGAGAGACGTTGTTAGGTTTTTCTTTGCTATTAATTCAACAAATTACTTAGAGGGATTAATTAATTTTGTTGACATTTCAAATATAGATTATGAAACGCACTTTTTGTTACGGAAAAACCGTAAACTTGATGCGGAAAAACCGTACTTTGTAAGTTTTATAAGGGTTTCAAGAGGGTTAAACAGAAGAAAAAACCGTAAAAAAAATGTCGTTTAATTATAAAAATCCTTTTTTTCGAGCTTCCATGATGAGTGATTCGTCCTTTCCATCTGAAATTGAAAACAGTAATTTCAGTTGTTTTTTACGTTTTTCTATAGCACTCATAGACAAGTTAATATGCTCAGGAAGACTTCTAGTTTTCATTCCTTGTGCCAATAAATGAAGAATTTTTCGATTGATCTCATCCACATAGATTTCATTAATCACCGATTTATTTAAAAAATTGGTGACTGTGCTACTGTAATAAGGTGGATCTTGAAGAATATGATGAAAAGCTTCAGCAAGTTCACTAGAGGTCAAATCACTTTTAATTAAAAAGCCATCAGGATTAATTTCTTTAACAATACTATGAATGCGATACGATTCATTAAACATAGTGAGAATAATAATCTTGGCATTAGGAAGTATGGTTCGTGCAATTTTAGCCAAATCTTCACCAGACGTTATTTTTCCATCTGAAGAAGGTGGCAAACTTATATCAAAAAAACACACATCATAAGGACGTTCATTTGCCGAACGTTGCATGAGCATATTAGCAGCATCACAAGTGTTTGCTGTATCAATGACCAAGGTTTGATTCTCCTTTTTTGTAGCCATTAATGTATTTTGGTAACCTTCAATTATAATTGGATGATCATCAACCATTAAAATATGAATGTGTTCCATTATTGGTCAGTTTTATAGGGTATTTGAATATTAATAGTTGTACCGTTATTGATTTCAGATTCAAAGCTTACAGTACCATCGAGATCCTTAACTCTAGCATTGATATTTTTGAGTCCGATACCTTTTTTACTCTTATTAACATCAAAGCCTTTTCCGTCATCAACAATAGCTAATAAAATTACATTATTTTTTGTAGCAATGCTAATTTTTACTTCAGTTGCTTCGGCATGCTTGTAGATATTTTGCATTGATTCCTGAATGATTCTGTAAATATTGATCTTATCTTTATTAGAAACAGACTCCCAACTAATATCGTCTGTATAATCAAACGTATACTTAAGTTGGTATGCAGTGGTTTGCTTTTCAATAAGTTCAGACAAAATATCCATAAACCCAGAGCCTGCAACAAAATCTGTATTCAGGTCGTGCGAAATCTTACGAATATCGTCTTCAATAGTTTTGAGTTCATTAATATAGTTAGAGCGACTTTGGATGGCGTCTTTGCCTTCGGAAAAATTCAAGCTATCTAAGCTAAGTCTCGTTCCAAAAAGTCGCCCTAAAATACCATCGTGCATTTCTTGAGAGATACGTTTCTTTTCATTAGCTCGAGCTTCATCTACTTTATCTTGTTGCGTTAACATAAGGTTGTAAATCTCTTCATTGGCCTTTTGCTGGTCTTTTTCAAACTGAAGCTCTTTATTCTTACTACGTTGCGTAATAATTATATACAGTAAAAATAGGGTTACTAGTAATACAGCAGAGGCAATCAACAACCACATACGTTGTTGCGATATGCGTTCATTTTCGGCTTCAAGCTTGTCTGTTTCTAGCTCAATTCTTGCAAATTTGTTTCTTACATTTCGCTCTACAGTGAGAAGGCTATCGCTTAATTTAATATGTTCCTTTAGATAACTTTTTGCTACTTCACCTTCATTAAGTTCGGCAAGTAACTCTAGGGATTGTAATTTTAATTCATTATTAGAAATTTCATTAGAGATTCTATAACTTCTATTAGCATAAAATAACGCTGAATCCCTTTCATTTATATCTAAATAAAATTTAGAAAAATCTATAGCAATACCAAGCTTTGCAAGCGGATCATCAATAGTATCACTGATGCGTTCACCTAATTTAAAGGTTCGTTTTACATCTGCAATATCTCTATCTTCTTTAAATGATTTTGTATAAGCAAGATTCCCTAATGTTATCGCATAAAATGAAGGATCATAATAATCAAGACTATCTTCAGAAATCACACGTTCATACAGATTAATAGACGTATTGATGTCGCCTTTCTCTCTATAAACAATGGCTTTGTTATTTATTGAATATAGGTTATTGTAATAGCCATAATCCATAGTCTGCGCAATCTCCTGAGCGATATTGTGATATTCAAGTGCTTTATCATAGCTTTTAAGCTTAAGAGATACAATACCTATTAAGTTATTTAAGATCCAAAGGTTCTCACGATTATCTTCATTTAAGGGTAATGTATTTAAAAGTCTTATTGCTTTAACAGCATTTTCTTCGGCACCTATATAGTCTTTTTCAGTTTCTTGTATATCTGCAATGTTGAGTAGAATTCTTGACTCTCCTTGTAAATCCTTTGCCTTATTATATAATTTTAGAGCTTTTGAATAGTAGTAGAAAGCGCTATCATTTAATTCTTTTACATGGAAAAAAGAACCAAGATTTGAGTTGACTATGGTTAACGATGAAGAATCTTTAAGTTTTCGAGCAAGCCTTAAGTTGTCATGATTTATTTTAAGATATAAGCTATCTTTCTCAGAATTATAATATACAAGAGATAAATTCCTTCCGCTTTTAAGAACAGTAGAATCTTGTTTTAGGTCTTTAGATAATTGAAATGCTGTCTCACCAAAGGCAATTTGCTCTTCAGAAGAAAAACGTTCATCAAGGGACAGCTCACGTAATTTGAAGATACTGTCTAAAACTTTTGAATTTGTTTGCTCTTGAGAAACAACGACATTAAAGGAAATTACAAAAAGTAAAAGTAAAGCTGTTTTTAATTTCAAAATTTAAGAACATTAAGTCTTCTCAAATTTAGAATAATTTAAACAAATAAAGCCCTAATGTAAAAGAATTACATTAGGGCTAAACTATATTTTAGAATTATCTATCCTTGTTGGATAGCTTTCTTTTTCTTTTGATTTACAACAAGCTTGTCATAACTTGATGTATCTTTTTGCATTGTAGTAACATCATCTTTAGTACTAGTTTTAGTACTTGTAAAAGATACTGTTAAACATACAACTGCTACTAATAACAAAGTAATTTTTAGGGTCTTCATAGTTTTATCATTTAGGGTTTTTAATATTCAATATTGTCAATAAAATTCTAGCATTAAAAATGCCAGTCGAGGGAAGAATGGATTATTAACTATAAAGGCGTAGCCTAAATAATGAGGGAATATTAAGACGCAACAAAGCATCAAAATGATAAATGGATTAATAAAAATTCCTTGATAAGTGATTTTGGGGCTTATGAAGGACTGTAAACATACTACTTTTTACATCTAAATCATAAAAAAAGACGATGAAATGTATATTTTTATCGATTAAGTGTAGTTTCAGCGTCTATTTATGTTCATTTCTTGTTAATAACTTCAGTTCAAATTAGTTAATATTTGGATTAAAAGGTGCAGGATCTTGATTGTCTGGAGTGCCATCTAAATCAGAATCTCTAACATCATCCGAAATCACCTGCAACTGCCAATGTATAGGCAAATAGGTATTCATCACTAAATTGTCAAATTCAGCTGTTGGACCAGAGGCCATAGTTACAGAAACAAATGTATTTCCTAAGCTTTGCATAAAATGCGTTTGCACAATAACTTGAGCTGTAAAGTTTCCAAATTCTATCAAACGTGAGGAGAAGCTGATTGGAAATCCAAACTCGTTTGACACGGCATCTTCTGCACAAACAATTGTACCTTGTTGGGTCACACCGTGAAATGATTTGATCTGAGTAATTTCAAAATTAACAATATCACCAATAGCAACTTGACCAACAAATGGCGATGAAGGAATATAATGCCAAACCGCGTTATTATCATTTCTAAAGACATTTACTCCAATGGTTCCAGATTGAAAATCGGTAATTTGTTCTGCAGTATATCCTTGAGGCATTGTAAACCCTAAGGCTGGATGTTGCGGATGAATGAACTGCTGACCAGGATTTGAAATAGTTGGTATTTGCGTTAAAGGTGTAGGTAAATTATGCGAACCATCCCAATATACAGCTGTCGCTCCAGAAATCTCAGGACAAATAGTAGAAACAAACTGCTGAATGTTTTGTTGATTGTTGTTATCGTCATCATCTTTACTACATGAGCATAATACTGTAATAAATGTGAATAAAAGTATGCGATTAATAGTTTTCATAAGGATTGAATTATCGTGTTTATAATACATCGTGACAAAACAGAAATGTCATCGTTAAGGGTTTAATCTTTCTTAATTGTCTTCAATAACAGTTAACCAAATATCCCAAGAACCATTGCTATTAGATATATCGCCATCATTTGAATTAGAGCTTCCGATAACGAAAAGACGATTGTCTAGAGCAACCACATCTGAAGCACCTTCAGATTCACTTCCACCAACATACAACTCGTCTACTTCAGCAAAATTAGAAGACAGCTTAACAATCCAATAATCGGTTCTGTTTATAATATTACTAGAGGAGTATATATTAGAATTAGAATCGCCAACAATATAAAATCCAGAATTAGGTATTTCTACTAAGGCTTTTGCAATATCATATCCAGCTCCTCCTAAACTAACTTGAGAGCTTATATTAAGCGCATTATTTAAAGTAAATAACCAAACATCGGTTTCTCCAAAACCACCACTTGTTACATCGTCTCCTGTTCCATTAATATTAGCTAATACCACGAGGTTCCCATTATGTAGTTTTTGAATTAATGGAGCGCCATCAGATTCTGGAGAGCCAAAGGTTCTATCTTCAATCCATCCTCCATTTGCATTGATTTTAAAAATCCAAATATCACCAGGAAGGTAATTATCAACATTTCCATTAGTGTCTAATTCCACATCAACTAATGATCCACCAATCAATAATTCGCCATTATCCATTTCAATAATTGAACTTAATGTTTCATTTCCAACATCACCATAGGTATTGGTCCATAAAAGATTTCCGCTTTCAGAAACTCTAGCAACAACGACATCTGTGGTTGTATTTAAAAAATTGTCTGGTAACGGTTCTGTAAGTTTGGTGCCTGCAATAATCAAATCGCCATTGGAAGTCTCCTTTAAATCAACAGTTGTATCAGTAACATAGTGTAATCCTAAAGTCGTACTCCACAACACATTGCCTTGAGAACTTACCTTAACTAGGTATAAGTCCATATCAAATTCTGTCGAACCAAATTCGGTAAATCCTGCTGCCACAAAACCACCATCTTGAGTAGCAATTATTTTTTCAAAACCACCAACCCCTGAAACACCTAGGTTAAGATCCCAAAGAACATTAAAATTATCATCAACACTTACAATGTAGGGACGTTCTTGGTCATTAATCCCACAAATAATAAACCCGTCAGGATGTTGGACCATATCGATTCCAAATTCATCGCCAACACCTCCAATAGACACGTCACTAACTAAAGTTAAGCCGTTATTATTTGGAATATTGTCATCAGAACTTTCGTCATCACTTTTGCTGCACGCAAATAGTAGAGCAATAATTGCTAAAAGAAGAATAAATTTAAATGCTTTCATAGTGTGTGTTTTTTATACCATCGAACTGGTTTAAAAATGTCATCACAACACACTTAAAACAAAAAAGCATCCCGATTTTCTGTTAAGAAAAAAGGAAAGCTTCTCATCGGTAAGCTCTTAATAAGAGACTTACAACTCTAGGATTGCTCCTAGAACAACACAACTATCATTTATTGCTTAAAAAAAGCCCTAAAATTTTAGAGCTTTAATTTTGCAATTTTTTTGCGGTCTGGACGGGACTCGAACCCGCGACCCCCTGCGTGACAGGCAGATATTCTAACCAACTGAACTACCAGACCGTTGCATTATTGCGAGGGCAAATATACACTCGATTTTTAATTTCTCAAATCTTTTTATTGAAATTTTTATTTTTTTTAAATAAATCGTTGACGCTCGACCATATAAGTCGTCAAAATCTTGTCAAAAGGCTTATTAATATCGGCTTCGACATATTTGATTTGATATTGACCACACTTTAATCTAATAGATTTAAAATAGTCGTCTACAGCAGCCTCATAATTGTCCTTTATCGTATGAGGATATAAATTAATGTATTCATTGGTTTCAACATCTATAAAGCGCTTAGGTGTATTATTAAAATCAAACTTCACTTCTTTGCTTTTGTCTATCACATGAAATAAGATCACCTCATGTTTATTGTGCTTCAAATGTCGTAAGGCTTCAAAAAGTTTAACATCATCTGTTGTTGTTTGAAACAAATCGGTAAACAAAAAGATAAGAGAGCGCCTATGAATGTTTTCAGCAATTTGATGCAAATAGGTATACGTTTCAGTAGCTTTATTTACAGGCTTGTTGATTACTGTCGCACTCAACTGATTCAAAAGCATCTGATGATGTCTTTCGCTTCCTTTTTCTGGCGCATAGTAATCATAAGCATCACTATAAATGCTTAACCCAACAGCATCCCGTTGTTTTTTTAAAATGTGCATTAATGAGGCAGAAGCTAAGGCAGAGAATGCAATTTTATTCAAATTAGAAATATTAAAATCGCGACGTTCTGGATAATGCATCGAACTACTATTGTCAACAATTAAGTGGCAACGTAAGTTGGTTTCATCATCATAACGCTTCGTGTAAAGCTTATCGGTCTTTGCAAATAACTTCCAATCAATATGACGCGTACTTTCGCCATTATTATAAATCTTATGTTCGGCAAATTCAGCAGAAAATCCATGAAACGGACTTTTATGCATCCCAGCAATAAAGCCTTCCACGACTTGTTTTGCCAACAATTCTAAATTTTTAAAACCGCCTGCTTTATTAAGTTCTGCCTGTAAATTCATTAGATCATTTTATCTACAATTCCGTAAGCAACAGATTCCTCAGCTCCCATCCAATGATCACGATTAAAATCTTTCATCACTTTGTCAAAGTCTTGACCACAGTTATCTGCAAGAATTTTTGCGCTTAACTCCTTGGTCTTTAAGATTTCTTGAGCTGTAATTTCAATATCACTAGCTTGACCTCTTGCGCCTCCACTTGGTTGATGAATCATCACACGAGCATGCGGCTGAATAAAACGTTTTCCTTTGGTTCCAACAGATAATAAGATGGAACCCATAGATGCTGCCAATCCAGTACAAATGGTAGATACGTCACTGTTTAAAGACTGAATACAATCATAGATCGCAAATCCAGATGTTACATAACCACCTGGACTGTTGATGTACAAATGAATGTCTTTAGTTTCTAAAGCGTCTAAATACATCAATCTGTCAATGACATGCTTCGCCGATTTGTCGTCTACCATGCCCCAAAGAAACACTTTACGATCTTCTAATAATTTATTATCTATTTTATCTTGAGTTTTTGCTTGTTTGCTCATCGTTTTTTAAATTCATATTAATATCTAAAAATAAAAAAAGGTTCACCATAATGGCAAACCTTTTATCATTTCTTTTAGAATATCTTTTATAATAAAGAATCGATAGCGTCTGTGTAAGCATTTTTTGGAGCTACACCAACTTGACGTCCTACAACTTCTCCGTTTTGAAATACCAATACTGTTGGAATATTTCTCACGCCATACTTAGCAGCAAATTCCTGATTTGCATCTACATCAACTTTACCTACTACAGCTTTTCCATCATATTCTGTGCTAATTTCATCTATGATTGGGCCAACCATTCTACATGGTCCACACCAAGCTGCCCAAAAATCAACCATTACTGGTTTATCACTTTTTAATACTGTTTCTTCAAACGTTGCATCTGTTATTTCTAATGCCATAATTATCTATTATAAATGTGTTTAACTTCAATTTAATACACAAAATTAGTCAAAAATTTTGCCAAACCTTACAATCAAAGTATTTGTTTTCATTATAAAGATATTGAGTGCTTATATACTGTTACTTTGGGCGCATCCCTCTTTCACTAAAGTTACAGAGGGTCAGGCTTTCCGCTATATCTTTTTGCTTGGCATCGAGCAACTTCAACCCTCAAGCAAAAAGGATGTCGCTGCAATCCTTTGCGCAAAACACCAAAAAAGCAACCATAAAGTTGCGTATTAAAATTACTTTATATAATTTAGCAACCGTTAAGTTGCATATTAATCAAAGATCTAACAACTATGAGAGATACCATTATTAAAGAAAAAGTCCTTAATCATCCTATTGATAGTGTGTGGAATGCCATTACAAATGCTAACGAAATTTCAAATTGGTTCTTAGAGGCCGATTTCAAGGCTGAAGTAGGTTACCACTACACTTTTAACTCTAAAGAGGACGAATGTTCAGCCATTATTGGCGAAGTTAAATCGGCTAGTCCTTACACTTTAATCTATACGTGGATTGTTAAAGACACGCCTATTGAAACAACTGTAAAATGGATTTTAGAACCTACTAATAAAGGCACAAAACTCTATTTAGAACATTCTGGTATTGCTAACTATTCTGGAGACACAGCAATTGCTATGTTTGAAAGTTTTAATGGAGGTTGGGATAATTGTATAAACGGATTGATCCACTACTTAAAGCCACAGGTAAATGCACGATAAAATCACACAACTATTTAAAGCCATCGCAGATCCAACAAGGCGTGAGATATTTCACGCCTTAGTAATTGCAAGTTCAGCATTATCGATCACACAAATTGCAAACCAGTTTGATATTAGTCGGCAAGGCGTCACAAAACATATAAAAACTTTAGAAGGTGCTGGACTCATTCATCTTAAAAACCAAGGTAGAGAACGTTTCTGTAGCGCTAATGCAAAACCGCTTCAAGACCTAAATAAATGGTTAAAATTTTATGAGCAATTCTGGGATAATTCTCTTGATAATTTAGACACATATTTAAATTCGTCAAAACATGGATGATGTAATAAACATGAACTATAATACACAAATAGTCGTAAAAGTAGACGCAAAAAAGGCTTTTATTGCCTTGACTAAAAACATTCATAAATGGTGGTCAAGCACGAGTAAATCTGATCAAAAAAAGGGAGGTCAATTCACGATTCAATTTGATAATGGATATTGGTGGACCTTCAATATTTTAGAATTTACACCATATAAGAAAATCGTATGGGAATGTATTGATGGTGAACCCGATTTTAATAAAGAATGGATTGGGCATATCTTACAATGGGAGCTTATAAAAAAAGACACTGAACTGGAAATCAATTTTCATCAAATAGGTCTAACACCTAAAGTGAATTGTTATGAAGTCTGTTCCAAAACTTGGGATATGTTTATTACTGAAAAATTAAGAAATCATCTTCAGTCAAACACCTAAACTAACCTTCCATTTCCTGATAGTTCTTTAACTGAAAGTAACCATAAATTAAACATGCGCCACACACAATCGTCATAACTTGATCTGTAAAGGCATCACCTTTTATGAGTCCGAATACAGCAGCAACTAATCCTGCAACACCTATCACTAACAAAATATATCGTGTTGTTTTCATATCTCAAATGGTTATGGTTTAAAGATATGTAGTGTTTTATTTTAAAATGTTACACTAGTTTAATTTGTAAAACACGTCATTCTGTTCTAACTCTTGAAGAAGTTCTTGAGAGATTTTTACTTTTTGTTTTCGGCTGGGTAAATTCAGTTTGATCTCTTCTTCATTATCATAGATGACAAAATTAAGAGCATGGTTGCCTTCATGCGTCCTTAACATCTCTTGTAGCTGGGTAATCTTTGATGCTTTAATGTCATTAATATTAAGCTGAATAGATAATTTCTTAGCATAAGTATCCATAACATCGTGAAGCAGTTGAAAGCTATTAAACTGAATTCTAGGGTCACTCTTCTTTCCTGTTTCGCGATTAACCCATCCTTCTCTAACAAAGATTTTAATGTACAGAAACCTATTCACAATGAGGAAATGTCTGAACTTCAAACATTCTTCACCAAAAATTCTAAATTCATAACTATCGGTGTAATCTTCCAAAGTGAAAATAGCCCAATCTTTGCCTTGTTTACTAACACGATGTTGAACATCAGACACCACACCACCAAAAGTCAACTCACGATTCACATAAGGATTCAAATCTTGTAACATTCCTAAATTAGCATTACAGAATGTGCGCATTTCAACTTTAAAATCATCTAAAGGATGTCCAGAAATATAAATTCCTACCACTTCTTTCTCGCGCTTTAGTTTCCCTAAAGTTCCCCATTCTTCACAAGGTGGAATTTGAGGTTCAGCAATTTGAACATCACTAGAAGCACCAAACAAACTCACTTGCGCTGAGTTTTCATTTTCCTGATGTCTGGCACCATATTTTATAGCTTTTTCAAGAAATGTAATCCCATCGCCTTCATCGTGAAAATACTGTGCACGATGCGTGTTTCCAAAGCCATCAAAACCTCCTGCCAAGGCTAAATTCTCAAACGCTTTTTTATTAGCAGCACGCAAATCTATACGTTTTGCCAAGTCAAAAATAGAAGCATAATGTCCATCTTTTTTTCTGTGCTCAACTATGGTTTTTACTGCACCATGACCAACACCTTTAATCGCTCCCATTCCGAAGCGAACAGCACCATCTTGATTTACCGAAAACTTGTAATACGATTCATTGACATCTGGACCAAGAACTTCCAAACGCATGCGTTTACATTCTTCCATAAAGAAGGTGACTTGTTTAATGTCATTCATATTATTAGATAACACAGCAGCCATATACTCTGCTGGATAATGTGCTTTTAAATAAGCGGTCTGATAGGCAATCCAAGCATAACATGTGGAATGCGATTTATTAAATGCATAACTAGCAAATGCTTCCCAATCTTTCCAAACTTTCTCTAAAACCTTAGCGTCATGACCATTTGCAGCAGCCTGTTCAATAAACTTTGGTTTCATTTTATCAAGAACAGCAATCTGTTTTTTTCCCATAGCTTTACGAAGAACGTCAGCTTCACCTTTAGTAAAGTCGGCTAACTTTTGAGACAACAACATCACCTGCTCTTGGTATACTGTAATACCATAGGTTTCTTTGAGATACTCTTCCATAGCTGGCAGATCGTATGCGATCTCTTCATCACCATGCTTTCGTCTGGTAAAACTAGGAATGTATTCCATTGGTCCAGGACGATATAAGGCATTCATTGCAATAAGATCTTCAAACACTGTAGGTTTTAATTCACGTAAGTGCTTTTGCATTCCAGGAGATTCATACTGAAACACACCAACGGTTTCACCTCTTTGGAATAACTCATACGTTTTTTGATCATCTAGAGGAAAGTTCTCAGGATCTAGCTCTATACCATGTTTCGCTTTAACAATCTTAACGGTATCCTTAATAAGTGTTAATGTTTTCAGCCCTAAAAAATCCATTTTTAAGAGGCCTGCATCTTCAACCACAGAGTTGTCAAATTGTGTCACATAGAGATCCGAATCTTTAGCAGTAGCAACAGGCACAAACTTTGTAATATCATCTGGAGTAATAATCACACCACAGGCATGAATTCCTGTATTACGAACCGAACCTTCCAAGGTTCTAGCAAGGTTTACTGTTTCAGATTCTAGATCGTCACCATCAGCAATATTGAGCAACTGATTCACTTTATCAAGATCTTCGGCTCTAAATTTTTTAGACAATTCCTTTTCATCTAGACCAAAAATCTTATTCAATTTAGACATCGTAGGAATCAGCTTAGCAATGCGATCGGCATCAAAAAGCGGTAAATCTAAAACTCTAGCAGTATCTCGAATTGACGATTTAGCAGCCATTGTTCCGTAGGTGATAATTTGAGCCACCTGATTCGCGCCATACTTTTCAATCACATAATCCATAACACGACTTCGTCCTTCATCATCAAAATCGATGTCGATATCAGGCATGCTAATTCGGTCAGGATTTAGGAAACGCTCAAAAAGTAAATCGTACTTTAAAGGATCAATATTGGTAATCCACAAACAATAGGCAACAACCGATCCAGCAGCCGAACCACGTCCAGGTCCGACAGACACATTCATCTTTCGTGCTTCACGAATGAAGTCTTCTACAATTAAAAAATAACCAGGATATCCTGTATTTTCAATAACGCTTAATTCAAAATCTAAGCGTTCAATGACATCTTCGGAAAGGGTTTCGCCATAACGCTTTTTTGCACCTTCATAAGTCAAATGTCTTAGGTAAGCATTTTCACCTCGTTTTCCGCCATCAGAACGGTCTGCTTCATCTTTAAATTCGTCAGGAATATCAAACGCAGGAAGAAGGACATCACGTGCCAATTGAAAAGCTTCAACTTTATCTACGACCTCTTGAATGTTTAAGATCGCTTCAGGAATATCTCTAAACAAGGCTTTCATCTCTTCAGATGACTTAAAGTAATATTCTTGATTAGGTAATCCGTAACGATAGCCTCTTCCTCTACCAATTGGAGTCGCTTGCTTTTCACCATCTTTCACACACAATAAAATATCGTGAGCATTAGCATCATTTTGATTGCGATAATAGGTGTTATTTGTAGCCACAAGTTTCACATTGTGTTGTTGGGCTAACTTAATCAAGACTTGGTTAACGCGATTTTCGTCTTCTTGATTATGACGCATGATTTCGATATACAAATCATCTTGAAAAGTCTCTTTCCACCAAAGTAAAGCTTCTTCAGCTTGGTTCTCTCCTACGTTTAACACCTTACTAGGAACTTCACCATAAAGGTTTCCTGTTAAACAAATAAGATCATCTTTATACTGCTTAATCAGTTGTTTGTCAATTCTTGGTAAATAATAGAATCCGTCAACAAAAGCGTGCGAAGATAGCTTCGCTAAATTATGATAACCGTTTTTATTTTTAGCAAGCAATACAATTTGATAGCCATTATCTTTCCGTGTTTTGTCCGTATGGTTTTCACAAACAAAAAACTCACAACCAATGATAGGTTTGATCTCTTTTAGGTCTGTTGTTTCGCCGTTTTCTTCAGCTTCAGCTATTTTAGCCTTAACAGATTTATTATGATTATTTACGGCTTTCACAAAATGAAAGGCACCCATCATATTGGCATGATCTGTTAACGCAACAGAAGGCATATGATGCTCTGCAGCAGCAGCAACCAATTGCGCAACACTCATTGTTGATTGTAATACTGAAAACTGTGAATGGTTATGGAGATGCACAAAATCAACGTCGGCAAGTCCAGACAGATTTTCTTTAATCTCAGCTTCAGAAATACCATCGGTTTGTTGCTCTTGTAAACGTTCATTGATCTTAGCACTTTCTCGTTTAAGATTAATGTGTTTAAGTCCAATTAACTGAATGGTTTGAGGGTTGGCCTCCTTAAATTTCTGAAAATAATCAGGTTGAACATCTAATTCTTCTTTGGTATATTCACCAAGACGAATGAGTTCAAGAAAACACCGTGTTGTTGCCTCAACATCTGCAGTAGCATTATGCGCTTCAGCAAAAGGCACATCAAACAAAAACTGATGCAGCTCTGTAAGTGTTGGAAGTTTAAATTTTCCACCACGACCTCCAGGAATTTTACATAGTTCGGCTGTATGTTCTGTACAGGTATCTAAAATTGGAAGTTCTTGAAGTTGGTTCGCTAAATCAGCTCTTACAAATTCAGCTCCCATAATATTGAGGTCAAAGGTTACATTTTGACCAACAACAAATTTTGTTTTAGACAGTACTGCATTAAACTTATCTAAAACCTCTTGCATCGGAACACCTTGCTCTTGAGCTAACTCGGTAGAAATACCATGTACCTTTTCTGAGTCATAAGGAATATTAAAACCATCAGGTTGAATTAAATAATCTTGATGGTCAATACAGTTTCCCATACCATCGTGTAATTGCCAAGCAATTTGCACACAACGTGGCCAATTATCCACATCTGTAATTGGTGCATCCCAACGTTTAGGTAGTCCTGTGGTTTCGGTATCAAAAATTAAGTACATGTAAAATCTATTGAGCTATTAGTGCCTTTCTGAAGAAACATTACTTCAGAAGTAAGTGCATAAAATTACGAATAAACACTTCTTTTTAGAAATGAAGTTATGAACAGTTGTAAACAAAAAAGTCAGCTCTTTTGAGCTGACTTTTAACATATTTTAAGTGCATAATTATGACACTAATTCTTCTTTTACTTTCGCACTATTTATAGCAGATTGAATTGCATTTCTATGCTTTAAAATCAATCTATCTATACTTGGTGGAAGATTAGGCGCTGTAATTAGTTCGTTATACTCTTCTAAACTAGTTTCTTCACCACGAATTGCTTCTTCAAGAATAGCTTCTTCATTATTAGAACTGAATAATGATTTTAAAGTCATCCAGTTTCTGTGCACTGTTCCTTTGAAACTTCCAGAGTCTACAGGGACTTCTCCATATTGTAAGATTTCTGTTCTTAATTCTTTTGCAAATTCACTACGCTCGTTAGCTCTTCGCTTAAAAAACATTTTTAATCTATCTCCATCCACATTTTCAATAGCATTAAGATAGCCTTTTTCAGCATCATAATTCTTTATTAATAATTCATTTAATTTGTTTGAAATTTCTTCTGAATACTTCATTATATCGTTTACATTTTTAAAATTTCAATACTTTTTTTAAAGATGCGTATTGTTTCACATCACATTAATTAATATAGCTTTTTTCTTACAAAAAGGAGAAGGTTTTAACATCTTTAACATGCTTTAAAAAGTCTTTAACAAAAAAGTCAGCTTTAAAAAGCTGACTTTTACTATATCTAAATTTTCTAAATTACATATCATCAAGATAATCTGGAATCCCATCACCATCTGTATCAACAGCATCAGTTGGATCACCATCACCATTAACATCTGGGTTTTCATCAGCAGTTAAAATCATATCGCCATCGTCATCATCATCTAAATAATTTAAAATGCCATCACCATCCGTATCACCAGATTCAAATTGTGTAAGAATCCCATCACCATCATCATCATTATCTAAATAATCAAATGCAAGATCACCATCTGTATCTAACGGAAGTCCATCATCATCTACAGCTTCATTTATGGTAAGCACACCATCGCCATCATCATCATCGTCTAGGTAATTTGGTATCGTATCACCATCAGTATCATCGTTATCTAAGTTACCATCACCATTAAAATCTTCGTATGCATTTGGAATACCATCTAAATCATCATCGCCACAATCTAGATCATCTAAAATTGCTTGAATGCTTCCATCAGCATCACCACAGAAATCAATTTGTTGTTGTAAATAAAACTGATATTCTGTACACAAATCAATATAATTTGTGATAATTGCACCTTCAAAAGTTGTTTGTGCAGTATTTCTATTTTGTGTAGCTAGACTACATGGAAAAACGCATTCGTTTAATTGAAGAATTCTATTCATAAGTGATTGGTTAAGATCACCACAATAAGTTCTTTCAGTTTCAAGAGCCAATGATAAATTGTTACAAGCTGTAATGTAATCGTCGCTATTAATGTATATCAAATCACTAGAAGTCGTCGCATCAAAAGCTGCTTGAGCTAAATCTGTAGCTTCTTCAGCATCAGCACAAGTAAACACAACTGCTGGAAAAGATCCTGAAGTTAAAGGCACACGATAAAATATTCCTCCTGTAATAGGATCATCGGTAGGTGTATCAGGATTTTGGGTTGTGACACCTCCAAAGTTAATCACTCGAGTACCACTTGCATCAAAAGCGTTAAACCCAAAGGTTCCTGTAAAGGTATTATCGATAATTTCATCTAAAATAATCTCACCATATTCTGGATAAATAGTTACTGATTCATCAGGTCTATTATTGGTAGAATACACGGTTCCATCAGCAGCAGTGAATCTTGCTTCCATAGAATCCACATCACCTAATATATATCTTCCAACAGCAACAGATGGAATTCTCAATTCTAAGGTTTCAACATTGTTTCCTCCTTTAATGGTTAAAAACCCATTAACATCAATATCAGCATTAAAATATTCTGCCCTCCAGAGTTGATAATTCAAATTCCCTTGAATTGTTGGTGAGTTAAACTCAACTTCATCACCACAACTAGCAAAGGTTAGGATAGTTATAAACAGTAGTGTTAATCGTCTCATTATTTTAATTTTCTTCCTCTTCAAAAATATTTTGAAGTGCAATTTAGGGTAAATATAACGTTTTCAGGCTACCAAAAGTATAATAAAATTTCAATATTACTTAATTTAAAATAAAATGCTCATAATTAAATATTTGTATTATCTTTGCGCTCTCATTAATAACAGAGGTCGAGAACCTCACTAATTAATTACATATGTCAGTTAAAATTAGATTACAAAGACACGGTAAAAAAGGGAAACCTTATTATTGGATCGTTGCAGCAGACGCACGAGCAAAAAGAGATGGTAAATACCTAGAGAAATTAGGGTCTTACAATCCAAACACAAATCCAGCAACAATTGATTTAAATGTTGATGGTGCAGTACAATGGTTACAAAATGGAGCGCAACCTACAGATACTGCTAGAGCACTTTTATCTTACAAAGGTGCCTTATTAAAAAACCATTTAGCTGGTGGTGTTAAAAAAGGAGCTTTAACTGAAGAGCAAGCTGAAGAAAAATTCAACGCTTGGTTAGATGAAAAAGCATCTAAAATACAAGCTAAAGCAGATGGTTTATCTGAAGCAAAAGCAAAAGCGAAAGCTGAAGCTTTAGCTGCTGAAAAAGCTGTAAACGAAGCAAGAATTGCTGCAGCAGAACCTGTAGTTGAAGAAGATGCTACTGAAGAAGCTCAAGCTGAAGGTGAAGTAACGGCTTCAAACGAAGAAGAATAAAACATTATTTTTATACTTTTAAACTCCGATACCATGTGTCGGAGTTTTTTTATGTATTAAATCTAATATATCAGAATTAAATTAGAGAGGTCTATGAATAAAGCAGATTGTTTTTTCTTAGGAAAGATTGTTAAAAAATACAGTTACAAAGGAGAAGTACTCGCTAAACTTGATACTGACGAACCGCATTTGTATGAGCATATGGAATCTGTATTTGTGGAAGTTCGTAATCATCTTGTGCCTTTTTTTATAGAATCATCGCAATTACATAAATCTGAACTTTTACGTATCAAATTTGAAGATGTAGACACCGAAGGTGATGCAGATGCTCTTATAAAATCTGATTTATATCTCCCTTTAGAATTCTTACCGAAATTAGACGATGACAAGTTTTATTATCATGAAATTATCGGATTTAAAGTTGTCGATAACACCTTTGGAGATGTTGGAATAATTACTGCTGTAAATGATTCAACAGCGCAATCGTTATTTGAGATCGATCGTGATGGTATTGAAATTTTAATTCCGATGAATGACGAATTCATCTCAAAAGTAGATAAACCCAATAAGACCATTTTTGTTGACACTCCAGAAGGACTTATCGATTTGTACCTAGAAGATTAATTTTATATTCTATTAAATAAATTTCAGTAGTATATCATAAATTATGAGATCCTGAATCAAGTTCAGGATGACAAAAAAAATGAGTAACCCTTTTCAGTTCAAACAATTTACGGTCAATCAAGACCAATGTGCTATGAAAATTGGTACTGATGGTGTACTGCTTGGCGCTTGGGCACCTATTGCTCACAACCCTTTTTCTATTTTAGACATTGGTGCTGGCACAGGAATTATTGCATTAATGCTAGCGCAACGAAGTCATGCTGAAGTGATAGAAGCCTTAGAAATTGATGATAGTGCTTACGAACAATGTGTTGAAAATTTTGAACAATCACCTTGGAACGATCGCTTATTTTGTTTTCACGCTTCGCTTGAAGAATTTGCTGAAGAAATTGATGACACTTATGACCTCATTGTTTGTAATCCTCCGTTCTATTCAGAAGATTATAAAACACAAAACCAACAACGTGACTTAGCTCGTTTCCAAGATGCTATGCCGTTTCAGCATCTAATAGCATCTGTGACTACTTTACTTTCTAAAGATGGTCTTTTTGCGGTAATCATTCCGTTTTCTGAAGAAGAAAACCTTATTAAGATTGCCGAAGCTGCTCGCCTTTTTCCGAAGAGAATCACACACATCAAAGGCACGCCAACTTCAGTAATCAAAAGAAGTCTAATAGCCTTTTCTTTTCAAAATGCTGAACTTGAAACCTCAGAACTTATTATAGAAACCTCACGCCATCAATATACAAGTGAGTACATCGAATTGACTAAGGATTTTTATTTGAAAATGTAGTTTTAAGAAAACGTTTTCGTTATTTTTGACCCATAAAGGGTATTTCAAAAATTGAATTTACTCAAGACCTCTTAATAAAACTACTTAAACATATTATATAATGAAGCCAGATTTATTTGAAGCTCCTGATTATTATAATCTTGACGATTTACTTTCTGAAGAACATAAATTAGTACGTGACGCTGCCAGAGAATGGGTAAAGCGTGATGTTTCTCCAATTATTGAAGAATACGCTCAAAAAGCAGAATTCCCAAACCAAATCATTAGTGGTCTTGCAGAAATTGGTGCTTTTGGACCTTACATTCCTGTTGAATATGGAGGTGCTGGACTTGATCAAATTTCTTACGGATTGATTATGCAAGAAATTGAGCGTGGTGATTCTGGAGTAAGAAGTACTGCTTCTGTACAATCGTCTTTGGTGATGTATCCAATCTGGAAGTATGGAACTGAGGAACAACGTCAAAAGTTTTTGCCTAAGTTAGCTTCTGGTGAATGGATGGGATCTTTCGGACTTACAGAACCAGATCATGGTAGTAATCCTGGAGGAATGACCACAAACTTTAAAGACATGGGAGACCATTACCTATTAAATGGTGCTAAAATGTGGATTTCCAATGCTCCGTTTTGTCAGGTAGCAGTCGTGTGGGCAAAAAATGAAGAAGGTCGTATTCACGGACTTATAGTTGAGCGTGGTATGGAAGGATTCTCTACTCCTGAAACCCATAACAAATGGTCGCTTCGTGCAAGCGCAACAGGAGAATTGATCTTTGACAACGTGAAAGTTCCGAAGGAAAATTTACTTCCTAATAAATCTGGACTTGGAGCACCACTTGGCTGTCTAGATTCAGCAAGATATGGTATTGCTTGGGGAGCTATTGGAGCTGCAATGGATTGTTACGATACTGCCTTACGTTATAGTAAAGAGCGTATTCAATTTGGGAAACCTATTGGACAATTTCAATTACAACAAAAGAAGCTCGCTGAAATGATCACCGAAATCACTAAAGCGCAAATGCTTACTTGGCGACTTGGTGTATTACGAAATGAAGGACGTGCTACTTCTGCTCAAATATCTATGGCAAAACGTAACAATGTAGAAATGGCGATCAACATTGCCAGAGAAGCAAGACAAATGCTTGGTGGCATGGGTATTACTGGAGAATATAGTATCATGCGCCATTCTATGAATCTAGAAAGCGTGATTACTTATGAAGGCACACATGATATTCATTTATTAATTACAGGATTAGATGTTACTGGCTTAAATGCTTTTAAATAAGACTCTAGAATTCAAAATTGCAATGCAATTCAAAACGAGATAAACACTATCGTGTAAGAGTTTAAACCTTTGTCTGTCATTTTTCGTATATTTTATACATATGAAGACATTGAAACTCCTTTTTGTATTAATTGTTACTGGATTCTTATCGTGCAGTGCTGTAGATGATTCTATTGATGGTGGTCCTTTTGATCTTGTAGACACTACAGACAATACTGATGATGATAGTAACGAAAACACGAATGATAACTCGACTTATAATTCAAGACGTATATTGTCTTTAGGCGATAGCTACACTATTGGTCAAAGCGTATGTGAAACCTGTCGTTTCCCAATACAACTTAAAGATAGTATTCAAAATACTTCATCTTACAATGTTGAAGTCGACATCGTTGCACAAACCGGCTGGACAACTTTTGATTTGATAGAGGCTATCGACAACGAAGAACTTGATTCCGAATACGATTTGGTCACCTTATTGATTGGTGTCAACAATCAATATCAAAATGTTCCTTTTTCTGTTTACCAAAGTGAATTTCCTGAACTTATTGAAACTGCCATTTCAAAAGCAAATGGTATGAAAGATAAAGTCATTGTGATTTCAATTCCCGATTACGCCTATACTGTCTTCGGTCAAAACACTGGAAATCCAGAAGTAACAACACAAGAAATAGACTTGTATAATGATTATGCCGAATCTTACTGTAATGCACAAGAAATCACCTATGTCTACATCACTGATATTACGCGACTCGGACTTGAGCAACCTCAGCTTGTTGCTTCAGATGGCTTACATCCTTCAACATTAGCATACTCCAAATTTGTAGAACGTTTGCTTCCTTTCGCTTTGGAAAAAATAGAATAGCTGTCCTTTTTTTAGTTACTTTTACTGTATGTTTTCCGCTAAGAAAAGATTAGACAGAGCTTACAAGAATGCTAAGGTGGTCTCATTTGACAATACTAGCAAGTTTGTTTTATTTAGTGATTGTCATCGTGGCGATAATAGTTTTGCTGATGATTTTGCGAACAACAGAAACATCTATTTTCATGCCTTAAAACATTATTATGCAGAAGGGTTCAGTTACTGTGAATTAGGTGATGGTGATGAACTTTGGGAAAATCTTTCTTTTGATTCAATATTGAATGCACATAAAAATGTATATATGCTTTTGAAATTGTTTCATGAGCAAAACCGACTACATATGATTTGGGGAAATCATGATATGGTTTATCGCGATCCTAAGTATGTCGAAAAACATTTATCTTCCTATTTTGATCCTAAAATTGGTGAAGACGTAGCGTTGTTCTGTGATATTGTCTACCATGAAGCTGTGATATTAAAACATTCAGAGACTACTCAAGAGCTTTTCTTATTGCATGGTCATCAAGCTGATTGGTGGAATTATTTATTTTGGAAATGGAGTCGTTTTATGGTTCGTATTCTTTGGAAACCATTAAATGTTATGGGAATTGCAGATCCAACTAGTCCTGCCAAGAACTACAAAGAACTCATTAAGATCGAACGTCGCACTAAAAAATGGATTGCAGAAAACAACAATCTCATTACTATTGCAGGTCATACACACAGACCACGTTTTCCTGAACCTGGAGATATTGCCTTTTTTAATGATGGAAGTTGCGTGCATCCAAGAAGTATTACTGGACTTGAAATTGAAAATGGAGCCATTTCTTTGATCAAGTGGCAAATTGCAACCACAGATGATGGTACCTTAAAAATAGTTAGGGTTTTGCTAGAAGGTCCAACACCTTTGATCGATTATAAAACGGAATAAATAATCTGTCATTTTTCAATAAGCAAAGTGATTGAGTAATCTGGAAAGTTCTAGCTATATGCTGAATGACATCACATTAACTTTCAGGAGCCAATTCTACTTCCAAACCTTCCATAGCAGGTGTCATTTGAATCTGACAACCCAAGCGAGAATTTTCTTTAACATTAAATGCTTCACTCAACATAGCCTCTTCATCATCTTGCATTTCAGGTAATTCATGATTAGAATTTACATAACATTGACAAGACGCACACATCGCCATACCACCACAAATACCAATGGTACCCTCAGGAGCCAATTCATAAGATCGTACAACCTCCATAAGATTCATAGCCATATCTGTTGGCGCTTGAATGTTATGAGCAACACCATCACGATCAATAATTGTTATGTTAATATCTTGTTCCATTGAAAATACCTTTCGACTGCGCTCAAGGTGACATTTAATTACTCAATTTTTTTCACAACAGCTTTTGGTGCTTCTTTTCGGGTTCCGTCAAAACCATCAATTCCACTTACAGTCGTGTATTTTAACACATAACGCTTTCCTGGATTAATAATTTGATAAGCCGCTTGACACATTAGCGTTGCTTCATGAAAACCACAAAGAATCAGTTTTAATTTACCTGGATAGGTATTACCATCTCCAATGGCGAAAATTCCAGGAATATTGGTTTGATAATCTAAGGCATTGTTTACTTTAATAGCGTTCTTTTCAATCTCAAGCCCCCAATTTGCTATTGGACCGAGTTTTGGAGATAACCCAAAAAGCGGCACAAAATGATCGCATTCAATTTCAAATTCTTTTTCAATATGTTGGGTTTGTTTTACAACGACTCCTTTTACTTTTCTAGCACCTAAAATACCTATAACCTCAGCTGGAGTAATTAAATTAACCTTCCCTTTGTTCTTTAGTTCCTGAACCTTTTCTACTGAATCTAGATGGCCTCTAAATTCATTTCGTCTATGAATTAAAGTCACTTCAGAAGCCACATCACTTAAAAAGATACTCCAATCTAAAGCCGAATCACCTCCGCCTGCAATAACCACTTTTTTATCTCTGTATAGTTCAGGATCTTTAATGATATATTCAACGCCTTTATCTTCAAAATCGCTAATGTTATGAATTAAAGGCTTTCGAGGCTCAAAGCTTCCCAAACCACTAGCAATAGCAACTACAGGCGCATGATGTTTGGTGCCTTTATTGGTAGTTACAATAAATGTACCATCGTCTTGTTTATCAATAGTTTCAGCACGTTCTCCTAGAGTAAAACCAGGTTCAAACTGTTTACATTGTTCTAAAAGTTTATCGGTAAGATCGCCTGCTAAAATTTCTGGATAGGCAGGTATATCATAGATGGGTTTTTTTGGATAAATTTCAGAGCATTGTCCGCCAGGTTGTGGCAAAGCATCAATAAGATGGCATTTTAATTTGAGTAGACCAGCTTCAAAAACTGTAAATAATCCAGTAGGTCCAGCTCCAATAATAAGTATATCTGTCTTAATCATTGCGAAAAATTTCAGGTAGTAAATTTAATTGAAATGCAAGATTTGTTATATGATAAATGTTAGCTTTTAAATTTCAATATTGATGACTTGCTCAATTTGAGGTGCATATTTTTTTATCGTCATTTCAACACCAGACTTTAAGGTCATTTGATTGACACTACATCCAACGCAAGCACCTTGTAATTGGACTTTAACCAACTTACCATCTTCAATCGATAATAATGAGATGTCACCACCATCACTTTGTAAAAAAGGACGAATTTCCTCTAGGGCTTTCTCCACGTTATCTCTAAGTTCTTGTGTACTCATATTACTTTTTATTTACTGCTGAACAACCAGCCATTGTGGTTATTTTTATAGCTTCAGTTGGTGGTAAATTTTTATTTCTTCGTACCACTTCCTGAACAACATTTTGTGTTAATGTTTCAAAAGCGCACTCTAATGGAGTTGCAGTTTGTAAGGCTGCAGGTCGACCAACATCACCAGCTTCTCGTATACTTTGAACAATTGGCAATTCTCCTAAAAACGGTACTTTTAAATCTTCAGCCAAATGCTTAGCACCTTCTTTTCCAAAGATATAATATTTGTTTTCAGGAAGCTCATCTGGTGTAAAGTACGCCATATTTTCAATGATACCTAACACAGGAACATTAATACTGTCTTGTTGAAACATCGCCACGCCTTTTTTAGCATCAGCTAAGGCTACATTTTGAGGTGTACTCACAACAACAGCTCCTGTTATTGGTAAAGACTGCATGATACTTAAATGAATATCTCCAGTACCAGGTGGCAGATCTAACAGTAAAAAATCTAATTCGTCCCAATGCGCATCAAAGATCATTTGATTCAATGCTTTTGCTGCCATTGGTCCTCTCCAAACAACAGCTTGGTCAGGTTTAGTAAAAAACCCAATAGATAAAATCTTAACACCGTAACTTTCCACGGGTTGCATTTTTGATTTCCCATCGATATTAACTGCTATAGGTCGCTCCAACTCAACATCATACATAATTGGCATTGACGGACCGTAAATATCAGCATCTAAAATACCGACTTTAAATCCCATTTTAGCAAGAGTTACACCTAGGTTTGCTGTTACTGTTGACTTCCCAACACCACCTTTACCTGAAGCTACTGCAATAATGTTTTGAATACCAGGAATTGGCTTACCTTTTATAACATTGGTTTCTGCTTTTTTTGGAGCATCAACTTTAACATTTACGGTAATCTTAGCTTTTTCATAAACTTTATTATGAATAGTTTTTAAGATTTCAACCTCAGTTTTCTTTTTTGCTTGAAGACTAGGATTCTTTATTGTAATGTCTACAATAACCTCATCGGCAAAAGTTACGACATTGGTTACAGCACCACTCTCAACCATATTTTGACCTTCACCAGGCACAGTAATCGTTTCAAGAGCTTTGAGTATATCTTGTTTATTTAATTTCATAGCTTCTATTTGTAGTAATTCTTTAAGAATCTTTCTAAATGCAAAGATACTCAATAAAGCTTAGTTTTTAAGGGAATGAAATAGCTAATTCAAATGGTTAGATTTAGCCAGATTATTTTACAGGTTAATGCTGTATATTTGGATCCCAAAACACCTTTTCAAAATCTTGTATTTGATTATCAACAACAATAATTCCTTCACTTTCTAAAAGTTGCTGCATCAAGTTTGTCCCTTCAAAATGATGCTTCCCTGTGAGGAGTCCTTTTCTATTGACAACACGATGCGCTGGTACATCTTTTCCAACAGAACCGTTCATGGCATAACCTACCATTCTAGCACTTCGCTTTGCACCTAAAAAGTTAGCAATAGCACCATAACTTGTAACTCTTCCGTAAGGAATTAAACGTGCTACCTCATAAACCCTGTCGAAAAAATTAAGTGTTTCAGGTTTCATTTATAATTCCATTAAAATATTGATCAATGTAATTGCTGCGACAATTCCTGTGATGGCACCAATCATTTTATTCATTCCTTTTTGAGAAGTAAACTTCTTGTCTTTAATTTTATCAAAAAAGAATATATACACATAAAGCATTACAAAGGTTCCCATAGCAGCACCTGTAACATAGGTTATAATATTAATCTTTTCGAAAGTAAACCAACCAAAAGACGCTATGGTAATGGTCATATAGGCTTGATAAGGAATTGGGAACACATTGATTGCCGACAGAAACATTCCTTGAAAAAACCGACTTTGATGACTCTTGGTGTGTGAATCGATATCAGGTTTGTTTTCTGTTTTGGCTAGTAATAAAAAGTAAATCGTGATCAAAACAAAGATTACAAAAGCAACACGCTGTAATATTTCAACCACATCTTGATGATTACTCAAATATCTCGCAAACATAGCTGCGATGTAAGTTTGAAGAAACACCACAATACAAACACCTATTGAAAATGCAATACCTTTATTGTAGCCATCCTTTAAACTAATTTTTGCAGCGGTCATATTTAATAATCCAGGAGGAATTACACCAATAAGTGCAATAATTAAACCTAGAAAAAAAATAACTGTAATGCTCAAACCTACTTTAATTTAAACCTAATATACGTAATTGGTTTGTTTTGCTCTAAATATTGCTTTTCATAAAAGGTTTGAATGCTCGTTACCTCTTCTGGACTTCCTTCGAGTTTGTAAACATTATGATTGGCATACAAGACCTCATAACCTTGTCCGTGTAACAAACCAAGTGTGTAACCATGCATAAACTCACTATCTGTTTTTAAATTTACAGTACCTTCAGGCTTTAAGATGTTTTTATAACTCTCTAAAAACGTGAGGTTGGTCATTCTGTGCTTAGTACGCTTGTATTTAATTTGAGGGTCAGGAAAGGTAATCCAAATCTCATCGACTTCATCTTTTACAAAAGCTTGAGTTATAAGTTCGATCTGCATTCGTAAAAAACCAACATTTTGAATTTGTTCTTCTATTGCTGTTTTTGCACCTCTCCAAAATCGAGCACCTTTAATATCGACACCTACAAAATTTTTATCAGGAAATTTTTGAGCCATTGCTACAGAATACTCTCCTTTTCCACAGCCTAATTCTAAGACAATAGGATGGTTATTTTTAAAAAACTTGTCATTCCAGTGACCTTTTAATTCGAAAGTCCCATCAAGTAATTCATCGCGTTTTGGTTGAATGACATTTTTGAATGTTTCGTTTTCTTTAAAGCGTTTTAATTTGTTTTTACTTCCCACAATAAATTTAATCTTTAGGCAAAATTAAGGAAACATATTAGTTTTATCTTTGTTTCTTATGGAATATAAAAAACGAATTTTAGTCGCGCCATTAAATTGGGGATTAGGACATGCTACACGTTGCATTCCAATAATCAACGCACTAAAAACTCGTGGTTTTGAACCCTTACTGGCAAGTGATGGAACAGCTTTAGAGCTATTACAAAAAGAGTTCCCTGATCTTGATACTGTTACGCTTCCATCCTATGGCATTACCTATGCCAAAAAAGGACAGTTTTTTAAGTTTAAAATGCTTCAAAACTCTCCTAAACTAGTCAAAGCGATTAAGGCCGAACGGAAAGCTGTGAAGTCACTTATTGCTACACATCATATAGATGGTATTATTTCAGATAACAGATTAGGTGTCTATAGCAAACATATTCCATCTGTCTTTATTACACATCAACTACAGGTTTTAAGCGGAAATACTACTTGGCTGAGCACTAAAATGCACCAAAAAATCATCAAACGTTTTGATGAGTGCTGGGTTCCAGACAATTTAGGTGAAGACAATTTAAGTGGTAAGCTTGGACATACAGACATTCCTGAAATTCCAATAAAATATATTGGTCCGCTGAGTCGCTTTTCAAAAAAAACAACCGATTTAAAATACGACTTGCTAGTATTGTTATCTGGACCTGAACCTCAGCGAACACTACTAGAACAAAGGCTTTTAAAGGAATTACAACTGTTTGATGGACGTGTTCTTTTTGTTCGTGGTGTGGTTGAAGAAAAGATTGCTGTGAAAAAAAATCATCATATAGACATCTATAATTTTATGACTAGCGCAGCACTTGAAGAGGCGCTCAATGAAAGCAGGTATGTTCTTTCGCGATCTGGTTATACTACAGTAATGGATTTAGCAAAGTTGAATAAGAACGCTTTTTTTATTCCAACACCTGGTCAATTTGAACAAGAATATTTAGCCGAGCGTTTTACCAAATTGGGTTTAGTGGCCAGTTGTAAACAATCTGAATTTACTATAGAACATTTAAAAACCATAGATGATTTTAAAGGTTTAAGCGCGATGGAATATGCTACTAACTATAAAAAGTTATTCAGTCTTTTCTAGGGTAAATGAGAACTCACTTCCTACGCCTAGCTCACTTTCAACATAAATTTTTTCGTCGTGTGCTTCAATGATGTGCTTAACAATTGACAATCCAAGACCTGAGCCACCTTCTTTTCTAGAACCACTTTTATCAACTCTAAAAAAGCGTTCAAACAATCGTGTTAAGTTTTCTCTAGAAATACCTTCTCCGTTATCAGTAACCCTGACAATAACTTTGTTTTTGATCAGGTTTTCAATGCTTACTTCGGTCGTTCCTTTTTCTCTACCGTACTTTATAGAATTCACAACTAGGTTTGAGAGTACTTGCTGAATACGTTCTTTATCTGCAGTCACAAAAATAGGCGTGTCATAATCCATATCGAACGTAAGCGTGATTTTCTTCTTAGCCGCTTTCATTTCTAAGAGGTCAAAAACACTTTCTACGAGTTCAACAATATCAAAAGTTTCAATATTGAGTCGTAAATCACCCACTTCCAACTTCGTGATCATATCAAGATCTTTAACGATATATATCAAACGCTCTAAACCTTTATTGGCTCTATTGAGGTATTTTTCACTAACCTTTTTATCATCGATGGCACCATCAATTAAGGTTAATAAATAGCCTTGCACTGTAAATAGTGGCGTTTTCAATTCGTGAGACACGTTTCCTAAAAACTCCTTTCTGTATTCTTCCCTAACCTTTAGTGTTTCAATCTCTAACTTCTTGTCTTTAGCATACTTGTCTATCTCTTCAGTTAACGTAGCCATATCTGTCGTAATAGGCTGCTTCCTGAGTGAAGACGATTCTAATAAAGTTAAATCGTCATATATTTTTTTAACACGTTTGTAAATAAAACGTTCAACACGATATTGAATAATGGTAAACGAAAAAATATAGGTAAGTAATGCAAACAATGTAATATATAACACATTAACAGAATCTAATGCATACAAAAAAACACTCGATAAGAGCGTTAAAAAAATAGTAATGTACAGTGATGTTCTTAAAGCGAACTTGTACGTTTTTTTTAATTTGTTTTGCATCAATCTACAAACTTATAACCAACACCTTTAACGGTTTTAAAGCTTTTGTCTCCTATTTTTTCGCGAAGTTTTCTAATATGAACATCTATGGTTCTACCGCCAACTACGACTTCATTTCCCCAAACTTTATCTAGGATTTCTTCTCTTTTGAAAACTTTGCCTGGTTTGGTTGCTAACAAAGATAACAATTCAAACTCTTTACGTGGTAAGATTATTTCTTCGCCTTTATAAGAGATCTTATATTCTTCGCGATTAATGATTAAACTTCCGATTTTTAGAACACTATCTGAAGCATCTTCTTCTTTTAATCGTCTTAAAAGTGCTTTTACTTTACTTACTAGAACTTTTGGTTTGATTGGCTTTGTAATATAGTCATCGGCTCCTGCATCAAAACCAGCCATTTGAGAATAATCTTCACCTCTTGCAGTAAGAAATGTTATAATAGTATCTGTGAGTTCAGGAATTTTCCTAATTTGTTCACAAGCTTCAATGCCATCCATTTCTGGCATCATAACATCTAAAATGATCAGTTGTGGTTTTTCTTTTTTTGCTTTTTTAACAGCTTCAACACCATTTTCGGCAGTAATAACTTGGTAACCTTCTGTAGAAAGATTGTATCCTACAATTTCCAAAATATCTGGTTCGTCATCAACCAGTAAAATTTTGATATCTCTTTTTTTCATAATTCAGACAGAAACTCAATTTTATTTTAATTCGTGTAAAGATAGAATTAATAACAAAACCTTATTGAAACAATAATATTAATAACGTTAAGTTAACTTAAAAAACACATCAACTTAGACTTTACCAACAATATAGCACATTTTGGTACAAAATTTGAATGATATCCGTTTATACTTAAAAAGTAATCGCATCGAAATGAAACCATTTGTACACTTTTTTACTGTTCTATTTTTGGGGCTTAGCATTTCAATGTATGGTCAGGCTACTACTGAAACAAATCTTCAAAAGGTAGACATTGAAGGATTACATATTTATCCGAATCCCGTTCGTAATGGAAAGCTTTTTATTACTACTCAAAACAACCATTCTAAAGCTGTTGAAATTTTTGATGTACTTGGCAAGCGTATCATAGCAGCATCCATTTTAGGAAACGAACTCAATATTTCAAGATTATCTCCTGGTATTTACATTATAAAAATTACCGAAAACAACATCACAGCCGTTAGAAAACTGATTGTGAAGTAGTTATTTACTAATATTATCATATTGTAAAATCACACTTTATCTAAGCAAATATTAGTGTAAGCCCTCAAATCTTTCTATATTTGTGCTGCAAATTTTAATTTCGATAATTATGAAAAAACTTTACTTTTTAATGGCAGCTTTTTTAGTTGCTTCATTCTCATTTGCGCAGACTACAGACTTACTTATTAGTAAGTATGGTGAAGGCTCTGGTGACAATAAATTTCTTGAAATTTACAATGGAACTGGATCTGATATTGATTTAGGAAACTATTCTATCTCTAGTTGTTCAAATGGATGTGATATAAACGGAGAATTTGATTTTCCTGATAACATCACATTTGCACCTGGAACTATTTTAGCGAATGGTGATGTATATGTTATCTCTGATCCTGATGCTGCAATGGAAATTGCTGATGAAACAGATGTTACTTTTGGATTCTTAAGTAATGGTGATGATGCCTATGCATTAACGCTAGCTGGAGCTACAGCAAACACCTATACTATTATTGATATTTTAGGTGATATGGGAGATGATCCAGGTTCAGGTTGGGCAGTTGCTGGTATTAATAATGGAACTCAAAATGCAACGCTTACTAGAAAAGCTTCAGTATGTAGTCCTAATCCAGTACCATTAGCATCATTTGGTACAGATGCTGCAGATTCTGAATGGTTGGTAGGTGATATCGACTCAGGTTGGGATACAATAGGTGCTTTTGTAGGATGTGATACTAGTCCGTCAATCACAATTACGTCTCCTGGTAATGGTACTTCTGAACCTTCAGGAACAACTTCTGTAGATGTTGTTTTCAATACTGAAAACGCTCCAGGTGGCGCAGTAGTTAATATTTCAGTAATTACAAATGGTGGAGCTCCTGTTGTAAGTAATAATGTTACAAGTCCGTTTACAATTACACCTACATCAGATGGTGATTCATTTAATGTTACTGTTGAATTAGTAGATGGAGGTGTGCTTTCATCAGATTCAGTAAACTTTGATATTGCTTTCCCATGTGACATTCAAGTAGGAACTATCACTACAACTTGTGATGATATTACTCCTGCAACAGACGATACATACACAGTAACTATTGATTATACTGGAGGTGCTACAACAACTTATACTATCGATACTGGTGGTGTTGGAACAGTTGGTGGTGATGATCCAACTAACGTTGCTGATGGAACTATAATGATTACAGATATTACTGAAGGAACTGATTTTGTAGTAACGTTCTTAGGAAACCCTTCTAACAGTAGCTGTGACTTTACTAGAGATATTGATAGCCCTGATTGTGATCCTGCGTTAACACTACCATTATATGACGATTTCTCTTATGCTGATGGTCCTTTAGTTGGAAACAGTCAATGGACAAATCATAGTGGTGGTCCAGACGATTTATTAGTAGTTTCTGGTCAAGCTTTAGTACAACATGGTACACCAAGTGAAGATATTAATTTACCTTTTGCTTCAGTGCCTGGTAATTTATATTTCGCATTTGATATGATCGTTCAAGATCCAGGTGCTCCAATTGGAACTGGTGGAACAGATTTCGAATACTTTGCTCACTTTAAAGATGACGGATTTGGATTTGTTGCTCAAG
>JAUIFO010000019.1 GCA_030430385.1 Bacteroidia bacterium | reverse complement strand
AAGCTCCTGGTCAAAAACCGTTCCTGAAGTATTACCTACACCAGTGATAGAACCACTTAATGAGACATTACTTCCACAATTTGAATTGACTAATAAAGCACAATCTGTAGTAGCTCTTAATTCGAAAGATAGCTCGGCTAAAACGTCATCGGGATTAGCGGGTACAGGTAAATTACCTATTTCCCATATTATGGAACCAGTTGCACCAGCATTTGGATCATAGTATGGTACTGCCGTAGTAGTTAAAGGGGAGTACACGGCATAGTTAATACTTAAGTCTTCATAAGACGACGTATAGGGTATTGGTAATGTTATCACCGTATTATTGGTGGCTTCAGTACCTTTATTCTTTATTTCTATTCCATACTCAATAACATCTCCAGGAAAAACTTCCAAAGGATTTGGGTTTGGCATGTTGTTAATTGAAGCGGTAGTTACAACCCCTTCTGTTTCAGGAATATAAGCATCTACAGCAAAAGTGATATTATAAATAATGTAGGTGTCTTGTGTAGAACCGTATCTAAACCTAGTAGATGTTTGGTTATTATCAATTATGTTATTGTTTGGGTTTGGAACATCAAACATACTAATATCTAACCCAGTATTATTTTGCCTATTCAGGTTTCTTGAATTTCCACCAGTTTGGATTGAGGAATTAAAGAAGTTTGTCGTACTATTCCCTGAATGACTTAAACTTTGATATTGATTATCTGATTGTCTTTGTATTTGGAAATAATCTCCAGAAATAGCAACATCACCTTCACCTGCCATCATACCTAACTTGATATTCACATCGCCATTTTGCACAGCGTTAAAGCCAGATACATCAAGCGTGTGACTAATAGTTGTACTACCTTGAACATAAGCATAACCATCAAAGACAGTTACGTTTCTCCAATCCATTTTAGAGTTTTCATATACTATTACCATTCCCCAGCCACCATAGTAACCGGTTCCACCACCATCACCTTCAGAAAGGGCAATGTCAGCTACAAAATACTCGCCTAATCCACCTTCTCTGACCAAAGTAGTTACTTCTTTGTAACCAGCAAACATTCCTACATCACCTGGGTACCTAATGTCGTTTGCATCGGCAACCAAAGTTTGATAAGATTGGCCTGGGCCTTTAAACTTGATTGTTCTTCTTTGAAGGTCGGTAAAATTACCTTGATTGTGTCTGCCAGACCAGTATAATCCAGCATAAATAATGTTTGAACATCCTGGAATAGCACCATTTTCTTGTGAGAAAGTCAATGTTGCAGAGGATGAGTTGTTTGTTGTTGGATCACCATCAACATCAACATACTCCATGTCATTATTACTATTGTTAGTATTATCACCATAGTTTACCAATGTCAAGTTGGAGTTACCAACCATGGTAAAATCACCCTTGATATTGTAAACTGTGGTACCAGGTGTAAAATCAGATTCTCTCGGAGAAAAAGGGACCCTAACCTGACTGTAGCCTATAAAGCTAGCACCTATTAACAAAAGGGCTAATAATATTAGCTTTGATGATTGGTTTTTAATAGCGTATAAATTTTTCATCTTTATAATAATTACATTATTATTTATTTAGGACGGATTAACAACTTTGTAAAATATTGTTGTTATGTTTTCTGTATTCATCAAATAACCACTTATTTGTCTCTCATTGCATTCAAATAAACATTTAACATAAATGTATCTTAAAGCATTAAAACCATTGAGACGGGAAACATCTAATCTGTTGTTCAGGTCAGAAGCTCTTTCAAGGGTTATGGTAATAACTTCAACATTGTTATATAAAGCATTTGAATTTTGGAGAATATTAAAAGATGCTGTGTCAAGCAGCTTTAAGACTTTAGGACTTTCTTCTCCGGTTACATTCAATATTGAAGCATTCTTGATATATATGGTAGGGTTTTTACCATGCAACAAGTTTTCAGGTACATTGACATTTGAAGATGCTCTTTGTTGAGAACCTGAATTGTTATCTCCATCGTACAGTCTGTAAATGGAATTCTCTTGCGCCAAAACACTATTTGAGTTCAAGAGCGTGAAAGTAAGAGCCAGCACGAGACTCACTACTAATTTGTTAAAATTGTATTTCATAATACTTTACGTTAATAATTCTCAATTAACTTTAATTAAAAAACTAAAACTAAAAGTCTAATAAATTAATTATTAGGCCTAGACTAGCTGCTGACTGGGTATATAATACCTAGACAATCATTAATGTTCAAAAATGTTTTAGAGGGAAGAGCATTACATAATAATGCCAATGGATTAAGATATTTCATTTGATTTGGGATCATAAATTTATTAATAGCTTACGACACAAATAAATAGTGATATTGTTTTCCAATCAAATAAAAATGTCAAATAACTCATAAATTCGATAAAAAGTATGCGAAAAACCTTTCATCGGATTATTGAGATAATTTAACGGGTGACTTTTTTGAAGTCTAAAATACAGGGTGTTACCATAGATTAATTTTAAAACGCTAGATTTGGTTAATATTAATAATGCATTTAATTTATCGGGAGCAATATATGTTATTTGTCTGAATTATCAAACACTTTATCGATATATTTTGCGTTTAATCGATTGCATATGAAAAAAATAATTTTTGTTAGACACGCTAAATCTTCATGGGAGTACGATTTAAGCGATATAAACAGGCCTTTGAAGGAAAGAGGCTATAAAGATGCTAAAATAGTATCTAGTAAGCTTTTAGAGTTTGATTTTAAGATAGATATGGTTCTTTCCAGTGATGCAGTAAGGGCTATGACTACAGCAGAAATTTTTGTTGAAACCCTGAATTTTCCTGAGGATAGTATTGTCTTAAATCATAGTCTGTATGATTTTTCAGGTCAAAATGTATTGGAAGTTGTTAAAAGCACACCATTGCATATAGAAACTCTTATGATTTTTGGACATAACTATGCTTTGACCAATATTGTAAATAGCTTTGGAAGTAAATATATTGATAACGTTCCTACAAGTGGTGTAGTTGTTATGCAGTTTAACATAACCAATTGGCAAAAGTTGAACAAAGGAGAAACTGTTTTGACCTTGTTTCCTAAAGATTTAAGGTAGTTTTTTCTTATTACTTCTGTTTTAAGGTTAGTTGGTATCCGTACAGATACAATTACTTAATCCTTGAAGGAAATCCACGCCAATTGTAATCATGTGTGTTCCAGAGTTATATCCTGCCAAGTCGTTCATGGTTATTTGGTATGAATAGGCAAAATAAAACTTTGATTTCATAATACCGGCCATTGGACCAATGTTTAAAGGTTTGAAAGGTTGGTCATTTAAAAAACGATAAGATGCACCTATCCAATAATAATCTTCCTTTCGGTTGTATTTTCGATATTTAAAATTAATATCGGTAGTAGATCGGCTATCACTTTCAAAATGTTGGAAAAAAACAGA
>JAUIFO010000017.1 GCA_030430385.1 Bacteroidia bacterium | reverse complement strand
GTATTGCTTCACTTAGTTTAGATCAGACCAGCTTTGATTGTAACGACATAGGAAACAACACCGTAACTTTAACTGTAACGGATAATAATGGAAATGTATCAACATGTACAGCAACAGTAGATGTTCAAGACAATACAAATCCAACAGCGATTTGTCAGAATGCCACAGTTGTATTGGATGCACTAGGAAATGGAAGTATAACAACATCAGACATAGACAATGGTTCTAATGATGCATGTGGTATTGCTTCACTTAGTTTAGATCAGACCAGCTTTGATTGTAACGATATAGGAAACAACAACGTAACTTTAACCGTAACAGATAACAATGGAAATGTATCAACGTGTACAGCAACCGTAGATGTTCAAGACAATACAAATCCAACAGCGATTTGTCAGAATGCAACAGTTGTATTGGATGGATTAGGAAATGGAAGTATAACAACATCAGACATAGACAATGGTTCTAATGATGCATGTGGTATTGCTTCACTTAGTTTAGATCAGACCAGCTTTGATTGTAACGATATAGGAAACAACAACGTAACTTTAACCGTAACAGATAACAATGGAAATGTATCAACGTGTACAGCAACCGTAGATGTTCAAGACAATACAAATCCAACAGCGATTTGTCAGAATGCAACAGTTGTATTGGATGGATTAGGAAATGGAAGTATAACCACATCAGATATAGACAATGGCTCTAATGATGCATGTGGTATTGCTTCACTTAGTTTAGATCAGACCAGCTTTGATTGTAACGATATAGGAAACAACACCGTAACCTTAACCGTAACAGATAATAATGGAAATGTATCAACATGTACAGCAACAGTAGATGTTCAAGACAATACAAATCCAACAGCGATTTGTCAGAATGCCACAGTTGTATTGGATGCACTAGGAAATGGAAGTATAACAACATCAGACATAGACAATGGTTCTAATGATGCATGTGGTATTGCTTCACTTAGTTTAGATCAGACCAGCTTTGATTGTAACGACATAGGAAACAACACCGTAACTTTAACTGTAACGGATAATAATGGAAATGTATCAACATGTACAGCAACAGTAGATGTTCAGGATAATACGAATCCAAATACAATTGTGCTTCCAATAGTTACAGGACAATGTTCTGCAACAGTACCAGTTCCAACAATTTCAGATAATTGCTCAGGTTCTATTACAGGTACAACATCTGATCCTTTAGTTTACAATACGCAAGGTGCTTATGCCGTAACTTGGAATTTTGATGATGGGAATGGCAATTCAATAGATATTGTTCAAAATGTTTTAGTTGACGACACAATAGCCCCTGTACCAGTGTGTCAGGATATTACCATTCAACTAGATGTCAATACAGGAACTGCTAGTATCACTGCAGCACAAATTGATAATGGATCAACAGATAATTGTGGTACTGTGAATTTTAGCTTATCAAAAAGTGATTTCGACTGTACAAATATTGGAACCAATATCATTGTTTTTACAGTTAATGATGGTCATGGAAACTCTGCATCATGTACTTCTTTTGTTACAGTAACGAGTCCTAGTATTTCAGGCGGAACTGTAATTGGATATTTGAATAATACAGAAGTCCCAGCAGACGCTGATAATTTAGTTGAAGTTACAGCATGTCCTGATGAACCGCAAAATGCAACATTTACACTTAGTGGTCAAACAGGTAATGTTGCTCATTGGCAAACGTCTATTGATGGAGGTTTAACTTGGGTTGATATCGCTAATACAACAAATACATTTTACTTGCCAAACATTTTAGAGACAACTTTAGTTAGAGCAGTTATTCAGGCAGGTTCATGTCCTGGAGTGTCTTCGTCTATTGTTATTGTATCTGTAATTCCACCAGATATTCCTCCAACAATAATAGGACCAAGTTCATTTACAACATGTCTAGGTGAGACGATAACTGTTGAGGCTCAAAGTGAGTTTGGAATTAACCCTGATTTTAATAATGGAGGAATGTTTAATGAAGCCAATCTAAATAATTTAGGTTGGACGGTTGATGGTGCTGCTGAAATGTCAGCAGGAGGAAACAATACGAATAATACGTATTGGAAATTAACTAATGGACCGAAAAAGTTTAATGGTCGATGCTTTGATTCTCCAGATGGAAATAAATTTGCCGTAGTTAGTGGGATTCCACCATACAGTAACCCTGATCATACAATTACACCATTATCAACACTTGAAACATCTACGTTTAATACTTTAGGATTGTCAACAGCTACCTTAGAATTTGATCAAGCTTATTTTTTAGAAGCTGGAGCTTGGATTTCAATTGAACTTTCATTAGATGGAGGCGCAACGTATCCAATAACATTAGATCCAGGAGGTGCTTATAATTATACAGGTCCAAGTGATACAGGATTTGTAAATGGTCAAAGCATTGGATTTACTGGACAGTGTAGAAATAATCCTGGAACTTTAGTAGATAATCATGTGATAATCGATTTACAAAGCTACATTGGTTTAACCAATTTAAGAATAAAATTTACGTACTCAGGTACGACTAATAGTGTTTGGGCACTTGAAAATATTACGATTCCTCAAGCACCAGTAGATGAAGTGATTGAATGGGAAGATGGTACAGGAACAGTTGTTACTACAGGTTCTACAACTACAATTTCACCTGTTACACCAGGGATACAAACTTATGGTGTAACGTCTTTAATAAATGGATGTAGAGCTGTTGGTAATGAAGGAACTGAATTCATTTCTGTTGATGCTAGTTTGGCTTATGCAGGCGAAGATATTACCCAAATCATAGGTGAATGTGGTGAAGATGTGGTGTTAAATGCTTATGATAATAACTTAACCGCTGCTCAAAACATTGTAAATGGTGTTTCAGATCCTGCTGTATTTACTACTGGAACTTATCCAGGAACGCAAGCCGCTGGAGTTTGGTCTGCAAATTTGATTTCTGGATGTGGTGGTAATTATACCTTTTCTGATATTGGAAGTCCTAGATCCACTTTTAATGCCGAACCAGGTACTTATGAACTCACATGGACAATTCCAAGTATTGGTTGTTCAGATACAATTCAAGTAACTATTGAAAGCTGTCCTACTATTGATTTTGATGGTGTAAACGATTATATCACTTTTGAAGATAATTTTAGTCTTTCTAATGAATTTAGTATTGAAGCATGGATAAAACCTGAAACATTATCAGGAACAGCAACAGTGTTTTCTAAGAGAGATGCTACAAATTTGAATTCTGGTTATGATTTACGTTTGTCAAATAATATAGTTCAGTTTAGATGGAACGCAAATGGATTGATTCAATCTAATTATCCTATAACTACGAACAGATGGTATCATATTGCAGTAACTAATTCAAATGGAACGTACCAAATTTATATTGATGGAATTGAGGTTAGTAATCCAGTTTCAGGTACATCACCTTCAGGTAATGCTATGAGAAGTGTCTTAGGAGCAATGGACCAAACAGGAAGTGGTAATAATAGACCAACAAGTTATTTTGATGGATGGATTGATGAGCTTCGTGTTTGGAATAAAGCTTTAAGTGTAGCTCAAATTCATCAAATGATGAATCAAGAAATTCAAAATAATACTTCAGTTAGAGGTGTGGTCATCCCATTAGATATACCAGGCCTAACTTGGTCAGATTTGGATGGTTATTATAGAATGGATGTTAATTGTGGTTATTTATTACCTAATGCTGGAAGTGTTAGGGGACAATTAAGAAATATGAATTCTAGTCAGCAAGAAACAGCGCCATTACCATATACTTCAAGAATTGACGGACAAGATTGGACAGATGATACTACATGGACTAATTTTAATGTTTGGGATATTCCTAATAGTTTGGGAGTAGATGGCGTGACTCCAATTGATTGGAATATTGTTCAAATTTCGCATGATATTGATTCTGGAAATAAGGACATTACAGTTCTTGGGTTGGTTTCAGATACTGTTAATAAAACACTAAATATTACAGATCCGTTAACCACTCAAGATGAAACCAATGAAGGACAATTATTGAGAATTACGCACTATTTGAAGTTAGATGGTAATATAGATTTATTTGGAGAATCGCAATTACTTCAAGATGAAGGAAGTGTTCTAGATGTCTCAAGTTCTGGTAAGTTAGAAAGAGATCAACAAGGTACAACAAACTTATATAATTATAATTATTGGAGTTCACCTGTTAGTACAATTAATACAAGTTCAAATAATACACCTTATAGCATTGGAGATATGCTCAAAGATGGTACAACATCGTCAAATCCACAAAATTTGTTATGGACAAATGCTCACGATGCTATAGGAACAACCACACCAATTACATTATCAAGTCGTTGGTTGTATGCTTACGAAAATTATCCTGAAGATTCTTATGCGTCTTGGCGCGCACTATCTGAAGTTGATAATTTAAATACTGGTCTTGGATTTACAATGAAGGGTAGTGGTGCAGGTAATCCTATACTAGACGTTCAAAATTATGTGTTTGTCGGAAAGCCAAATAATGGTACAATTACGACTCCTGTAACTCCAGGAAACCAAGCCTTAGTTGGTAATCCTTATGCCTCTGCTATAGATGCAGACCAATTTATTAAGGACAACATAACTGGTATTCAAGCAAATTCAGGATCTACTCAAAGCATTGACGGAACTCTATATTTTTGGGAACATTACACGTCTAATCTTACACATTATTTAGAAGATTACGAAGGTGGTTATGCGACTTACAATTTATCTGGAGCTAATGCAGCGGTTTCTCCGCCATTAGTTAGTGGTAATGGTACACCATCAAAATTACCTGGACGATATATTCCTGTTTCTCAAGGATTTTTTGTGACATCAAATACTACTGGAGGAGCCATACAGTTTAAGAATAGTCAGCGTGTTTTTGTTAAAGAAATAGATACAGGATCTCAATTCATAAGGGCGTCAAGTTCATATAATACTAACAACCAAGAAAATGATGTCGATGAGATCCAACGTGTTAGAATAGATTTTAAAACTACTGATGGTGCTGTTAGACCACTTCTGTTAGCTTTTGTTCCTAATAATAATGCAACAGATGGATTTGATTATGGTTATGATGCTGAAAATTCTGATGCTGCATTTTTAAGTGATATGTTTTGGAATATTGATGATAAAGATTATTCAACTCAAGGCGTAGGCGACTTTAATGAAACTAACATGTACTTGCTGAATCTTTACGCTGGAAGCTCAGGAGATTATGAGATATCATTGAAAGATCTTGAAAATTTTGATGAAGATGTAGATGTATTTATTTACGATGCTTTATTAGATAGTTATCATAACTTTAATTCTGAACCGTTTGTTATTGCTTTAGATGAAGGTCATTATTTAGATCGTTTTTATGTCACTTTTACAGGTTCTGAAGATGTATTGTCTACTCCAGAGGTCTCAACTCAGAATACTGTAGTGAATTACCTTAACGATTCTAAAGAAATATTTGTGAAAACATCTAATATCAATACCGTTTCAAGAGTGTCTGTTATCAACTTAATAGGACAGGAAGTATTGTCTTACGACAACTTAGACCAATACATTTCTAATGGTGCCATTAGAATTCCATTACCAACTATTGCTGAAGCAGCTTATATAATAAGAGTTAACACCATCGAGACATCTATTAATGTTAAAACGGTCATTAAATAAAATGTTACGAAGTATCTGATCTAATTATAACACTTCTTTTTGTAACTTTATTCAACAAAAAAAGTTATGTCAAAAAAGAAGTTAGGTCTAAATTCAATTTGTACACACGTAGGAGAGATCAAGGACTCACAGTTTAAAGGTGCTATTTCTCCAATTTATTTATCGACGTCTTATGCGTATGATAATGTAGATGTGAAGCGTTATCCACGCTATTTTAATACACCAAATCAAGAACATTTAGTCAAAAAAATTGCTGCTTTGGAAGGTGCTGAAGATGCACTGCTATTTGGTAGCGGAATGGCAGCAATTAGTCATATGTTTTTGGCGTTTTTAAAGAAAGGTGACCATATCGTAGTACAAAACACCTTGTATGGTGGCACTCGAAACTTTATAAAAGGAGAATGTCCTAAGTATGGTATCGCTTATACCTTTACCAATGGTTATGCTGTTTCCGATTTTGAAGCTGCTATACAAGACAATACGAAGCTTATTCATATGGAAACACCTTCAAATCCGTTGTTGACCATTACAGATATTAAAGCTGTAACCGACTTGGCACAATCAAAAGGGATTTTAACGACCATCGATAATACCTTTGCGAGTCCTGTAAATCAAAATCCAATAGCATTAGGTGTCGACTTAGTAATGCATTCTGCTACTAAATATCTTGGTGGTCATAGTGATATTCTTGCAGGAACAGTTGCTGGCTCAAAATCGCATATTCAAGATATTTGGAATGTTGGAATAAATCTCGGAGGAAGTTTAAGTGATTTTACCGTTTGGATGCTTGAGCGTAGTATGAAAACCTTAGGCTTACGCGTGAAGGCGCAAACTAAAAATGCGAATAAGTTGGCTCGTTTTTTAGATGATAACAATCATATCGCTAAGGTGTATTATCCAGGCTTGCCATCACATCCTGAGCATAAATTAGCGAAACTACAAATGAAAGGTTTTGGCGCAATGTTATCTTTTGAATTGAACGAAGGTATTGACGCAAAGGCATTTCAGAAAGAGCTTAAGCTTATTAAACCATCGATGAGTTTGGCAGGTGTTGAAAGTACGATGCTCTTACCTTCTGAAACGTCTCATGCGCTTCTTACTCAAGATGAGCGTGATGCTGTAGGGATCAGTAATAACTTAATTCGGTTTTCGGTTGGGATTGAATCCTATAAAGATTTAAAACGCGATATCGAACACGCTTTGTCTAAATTGAAAGTCGCCTCTCTTGCATAAACGTAATTTACATGCCAATGGTTATGATCTCAATGCACTAATTGCCTCTTATCCGCAATTAGAAGCTTTTGTTTTTACCAATACGTATCAAAAACAAACGCTAAATTTTTCTGACCCTAAAGCAGTTAAGGCTTTAAATACAGCACTTTTGAAGCATCACTACGGCATCACATATTGGGAATTTCCAGAAGCGCATTTGTGTCCGCCAATTCCAGGACGCGTAGATTACATTCACCTTTTGAAGGATTTACTCGATGATTCAAACGTGAGACCTGATAGTACTATTTTAGATATTGGAACAGGAGCAACTTGTATTTATCCCATTTTGGGAAATGTCGTTTATGATTGGAAATTTATGGCTTCTGAAATGGATTCGAAAGCCTTACACAATGCCCAACAAATTATTGATAAAAACGGATTAAGTAAAATGATAGAGCTGCGTTTTCAAAACGATTCTAGACATATTCTAAAAGGTGTTGTGACTATTTCCGACAAGATTACAGCCACAATGTGTAATCCGCCTTTTTATAAAAGTCAAAAAGATGCTGAAGCCAATACGCTAAAGAAATTAAAAGGTTTAGGACAATCAGAAAAAGAGTTGATTAGAAATTTTAGTGGCACTTCTAATGAGCTTTGGTATCAAGGCGGCGAAAAAGCATTTCTACATAATTACTTGTTTGAAAGTTCACAATTCAAGTCGCAGTGCTTATGGTTTACGAGTTTGGTGTCAAAAAAAGAATTGCTAAAAGATATGAAACGTTCATTAAAGAAACTTGGTGCTAAGCAGATTAAAGTTTTGGAACTGAATACTGCTAATAAAATAAGTAGAGTAGTGGCTTGGACCTTTCTTACAGATGACGAACAAAAGAATTGGATATCTTAAGATAATAAGTGCTAGCTTTGTAATAAATTATACATACAATGAAATTAGATATATTGGCTTTTGGTGCGCATCCAGATGATGTTGAGTTGGGATGCGGTGGAACGATTGCTTCTGAAATTGCTAAAGGTAAAAGCGTTGGAATTGTAGATCTAACACGTGGCGAGTTAGGAACACGTGGTACTGCTGAAACTAGAGATGCTGAAGCTAAAGCATCTTCAAAAATATTGGGTGTGACGGTTAGAGAGAATCTTGGTTTTGCCGATGGATTTTTCATAAATGATAAAACACATCAACTTGAGATCATAAAAATGATTCGAAAATACCAACCCGATATTGTGTTATGTAATGCTATTGATGATCGGCATATTGATCATGGTAAAGGCAGCAAGTTGGTAAGTGATGCTTGTTTTTTGAGCGGATTGCTAAAAATAGAAACAGAATTAGACGGTGAAGTTCAAGACAAATGGCGACCTAGCCATGTATACCATTACATTCAATGGAAATCTTTAGAACCAGATTTTGTGGTAGACATTTCTGAATATATGGATGTAAAAATGGCATCGGTTTTAGCTTATAAGACACAATTTTACGATCCCAACAGTAACGAGCCACAAACACCAATTTCAAGTAAGAATTTTACCGATAGTATCAAGTATCGTGCTAGAGATCTAGGAAGGCTCACAGGTGTTGCCTATGCTGAAGGATTCACTGTAGAACGCTATGTAGCAGTAGATTCGTTATTTGATATAAAATAAGTGCAAAAAACACTTTGAAGAACAATGTAAATGAATTACATTTGCAATCCAATTTAAAATGGTGGTTGTAGCTCAGTTGGTTAGAGCGCTGGTTTGTGGTACCAGATGTCGTGGGTTCGAGTCCCATCTTCCACCCAAAAAATAAACTCCTTAGTTCTTTCTAAGGAGTTTTTTTGTGTAAGCGATTGAAATATATGTTGGAGCTCTTCTCAAAAGTATGTTTTGCTTTAGAGAAAGCGACTATTGAAAGCGCGACTCTACGACGCTTTGCGTGGTAGAGGTACACCCAAATAAAAACACTACTTCGCTTTATCTACAACAATACGTTGCGCTCTGTTAACGAGTTCCCAAGCGGTGTAAAACACCAATCGCGTTCTTTTTTCTAGTAAATCATATTGGATTTTATCAGGTGTGTCGGTGACTTTGTGATAATCTTCGTGCGTGCCATTAAAATAAAACGCTACAGGAATATTGTGTTTTGCAAAGTTGTAATGGTCAGATCTGTAATAATAGCGATTAGGATCTGTTTCGTTATTGTATTTGTAGTCTAAATTGATATTAGTATAAGTCTTGTTGGCTTTTTCATTAATTTGATACAGCTCAGAACTTAACATATCGGCACCAATAACATAGACGTAATTTCTATCGTCTTTGTGGTATTTATCGACACGACCAATCATATCAATGTTGAGGTTAGCAACCGTGTTTTCAAGCGGGAAAATAGGATCCTTATCGGCATAATACTTTGAACCTAGAAGGCCTTTTTCTTCACCAGTAAGATGTAAAAATAAAATAGAGCGCTTTGGAGGATATCCATCTTTAATAGCTTGTTGAAATGCTTCAGCTATTTCTAACATCGCAACCGTTCCGGAGCCATCGTCGTCTGCGCCATTGGCTACTTCGCCATTTTCAATCCCTAAATGATCGAGATGCGCTGAAATAATGATAAGCTCATCTGGTTTTTCACTACCTTCAATATAAGCGACTACATTTTCAGAACTCAGAAGTTCTATGTCTTTTTTAATACTGTAACTGATATTTGTAGTTACCGTTTTTGGTGTGTGATTGGTTGTAATGTCTGGAACTATTGTTTTGGCAAATTCAGTATTTGTCATGAAATAGTAAGGCGCACCTTCTTCGCTAAATTCAGAAATACGACCTTCATAGGTCTCTGGATCAATTTTCATATAGGCTTTTGAATAGTAGTTATGGCCTAAATCGTCTACAATAAAGACTACTTTTGCACCTAACTTATGCGCTGTATCAATTTTTAAACGTCTTGCACGTCTACCAGAAGTCCATTGCGTTTTTTCTTTAGTTCCAGAAGTCACATACGTACCATCTTCGTTTTGAGGTTCGCCAGACTTTATAATGACTACTTTATCTTTAACGTCAAGGTTGGTATAGTCTGAATAATTATCAGCATCAATGCCATATCCAACATAAATAATTTCGGTAATGGTTTCATCAACGGTTACGTTTCGAGGTGGAATATAATCCTCATAAATGGTAGCTTCTTTGCCATTTATGGTTAAGGTCGCTTCCGCAAGTTTTTGACGTTCAAACGGAATCTCTTGAAAGTAATTATCATTACCATAGGCAGACGCCACATTCATAGCTACATATTGATCTTTGAGATATTGTACCGCTTTCTTTTGTCCAGGTTCTCCAGTTTCGCGACCTTCAAATTCATCTGAAGCATAGGTGTATAACAATTCTTTAAGTTCTTCGGAAGTGATACTGTTTCCATAAACAGTAGGATCTGCAGGTGCTTGAGCACAAGCAACAGACGTTATTGTAAAAACGCCAATTAATAAATTCTTAATCATAGATGTTTAGTGTATTTTGCGATATTACAAAAATCTAAAACGTCTTAGATCAAGCAGGAAATTCTTTAACAAACTTTAACAGCGCTACGAGTCTAGGTCAACCGCAACACGAGTATCATTGTTTGCCAAATACCACGCAGTAATGAAGATTAGCTTTGTGCGTTTGGTAAGCACAGGGTAATTGATTTTTTCTGCAGTATCTGTAGGTTGGTTGTAATCGTCATGTGTTCCACTAAAATAAAAAATAACAGGAACACCTTTTTGCGCAAAATTATAATGATCGGAGCGACTGTAAAACTGGTTTGGGTCGTTTACGCTATTGTACCTGTAGTCTAGCTCAAGATTAACAAATTCATCATTAGCGGTTTCAGAAATAAAGTGCAATTCGGTACTCAATCGGTCAGAACCAATGAGATAAATGTAATTTGGATTGTCTTCATGCGCATCATCAACACGACCAATCATATCTGTGTTTAGATTTGCAACTGTATTTTTAAGCGAGAATATTGGATGATTTGTGTAATACCTAGAACCAATAAGTCCGACTTCTTCACCAGTAAAATGAAGAAATAAAATACTGCGTTTAGGACCATGGCCGTTTGTTTTTGCAATTTGGAATGCTTGCGCAATTTCTAACATTGCAGCTGTTCCTGAACCGTTATCATCAGCACCATTAAAGATCACTTCCTCTGTATGGCCTTCATGATCGGAATGACCAGAAATTACTAAAATCTCATCAGGATATTCAGAACCTTCTATAAAAGCCAATACATTTTGAGAACTTTTGTAGCCATCGGGAAACACCTCACTAGGCACTTGTTGAAAATAATTGTCGTTACCTAAAGGCGAAGGAATTTGCTGTGCGATGTAATAGTCTTTTAGGTAATTAACCGCTTTATTATGACCAATTTCACCAGCTTTGCGACCTAAGAATTCATCAGAAGAAAAACGATACACATGCTCATTTATTTCTTCAGAAGTAATGGTTTTACTGTATTTAGCAATGAGTTCAGTGTCATTGAATACAACGCTATCCTTGATGTTTTGTAATTTTTCTTTATGACTTAAAGTAGCACAGGAACCAACAAGTGTGAGGGCAGAAGCTATAGCAAGAACTTTCATTTAAAGCTTAATCAATTGGTTTTATTTAGAATTCTAATTGTCAAGCAAATAACGTGAAAAAAAACAACACTCAGAAGTTTTTTTAAAGACTTAATCCTCTATGTCCAAATCGTTAAGCTCATCTATAGCAGCTTCTTCAGATTCGGCTTCTTTATCTTGCAGTTCTTGGGTGTCACCAACTTCAACTGTATTAAAAATAGCCTTATACGTTGTTAGGCCTAAGGCTATAATAGTCATTAAAAAGACTAATTGTAAGGTTCTTTTTGAGCTTTTTTCACCTTTAGAAAGATATAAACCTAAAATGCCAAAAATAAGGGAGCAGATCCCGGGAATGTAAGCTAATTTTGATAAAGGCGTAACGGCTAAAATTACAGCAACAATAGCTGAGATAAAAGCGAGTAAGATGACAACTTTTTTCATAGTTTTAGTGTTTTAGGCCTGTAGCCGATTTAATTTTTAGTTCACCATTGCCAACAGGAATTTTAAATTTCGCGTACACAGGAATTTTATTAGCATCTGCAGTGAGCCACAAAAGGTTATCATTATTACCTTTTAAAATAGCACTATTATTGACTGAGATGGCTAACTTATAACATTCTTTAGAACCTATTTGCGTTGCTAATGTTTCCTTTTTGAGAAACTTAACATTCACAGAAAATTCGGTGTTGTCAAATAAAACTTTAAATGTTTGGCTATCGCCAGGATTTGCTTTTGCAATATCAAGATTTCGAATGTGATACATGGTCGAAATAATATCTCTAGTATCACTATTGATTTTTAAGGTTTTCTTTTCTTCCCAAGTTGTGCCATCTCTACGTTTTTTGCGTTTGATGCTTTCAGCATTACTTGTTTTTCGTTTGAACTTATATTGCATGAATTTTTCGTAACCCCCTTCATTGATATCTCTTTTATATAGATATGGCGTGAGGTATTTTGGACTCACATAACTTTCGTATAGATCTCTAATTTTAAAAAAGTTATCCCATTTGCTGTAAGTAGCTGCTGTACATTTTAATCGGAGTAATGTAGACTTGGCCGTTTTTACTTCGCTGGTTTCCATTTTTACTTCGGCAAGTTCTGTTAATAAACCAGACATGTTATACGACGCACTAAAGGTTAACTGTTCATTTGACCCAATGGCAGTATTTTGAGCTGAGATAAAACTTGTGATACACAAAAAACTAAGTAGGAAAATATATTTCATAAATGATGATAAGTTAAATAATAACGATGTATTAGGTACATACATTATGCCAAAAGTAAGGTTGTTTTTTAATTTTCTAAAATAATGAATGTCATTTAGACGTCACTTATTTCAATTCAATAAAGTTTATCTTAATTATAGCACGATAATTTTCATATCTTAGTCAATGTAAATAACCATCAAATATGAGTTTTTTTAAAAAAAATAGGCGCTGCAAACCTATTTATGTTACTACTCTGTGCCATTATTATTATTGTAGCAGAGTACCTATTTCTAAGAGGTGATGAAATTCATGCTATTTTTATAGGACTCTGGGCACCAACACTTCTTTGTGTTGTAATCTTCATAAAACAAATTACCAATGGACGCTAACGAAATTGTTTTTTGGTTTTCAATTGTTGTGTCTGTATGCGTCATTATTTGGGCTATTATAGTTATAAGAGCCTACAACAAAATTAAATAATAACGACTGAATCTTAAGATTTAAGATTTTAGGATGTTCAATTTTAATGATCCTCCACTTTTTTCCATAGTAACTCACTATTCAAATAAAAACTACCAATATGATTAAAATTACAATCGTGAGGTGCTATGATTGAAAGGAAGGGCTGTTCGGTTTTGTCTTTGTATAAATGGTAGGTCTCTCCAACAATAGGTTCAAAATTAAAACGCGCACTGTAAACAAGATTGTTGTATTCTAGTTCTTCGATCATTTTATCGTAAGCAGCTTTGATGTCTTGATATCTGGCATGAAGTTGCTTATTGGCTTTGTAGATGTTTTTGTTTTTCCAAGTAGTGGTATCGGTAACCTCTATAGAAGGCGCACCAACATTTGTAGCATAAGGTTTTAATGAGGCATCATAGGATTTAGACGTCTCATTAAACACAACTTGATCAGGCTTTTTCTTTTTAGACATTTTCTTTTTTGTAAAGATACAACAAGTAAGTTGTCAAATTCATTATAATGTTTTATTTCTAGAATGCTGATAGATTTAGAATGTAATCTAGAAAAATACTCTAAATGAAGCATTTGGTGTTAATCCTAATGAAAATCTTTGAATAACTTGCTGTAACTCTGAGCCTTCACCTTCATCTTCAGTTATATAAGTATAAGAAATAGGAATTTTTCTATTGTATAAGTTTAAGATTGATAAACCCAATTGCGCTCTTATATTCTTAGATTTATTAATCTTGAAGTTATAAATTGCTGAAGCATCCATTCGGTGATAATCTTTCAATCGGGCACTATTAATTTTTCCATAACTTACTAAAGATGTTTCTTCATCAAAACTTCTTATTGGAGTATAAGGTGCTCCAGTTCGGTACTGCCATGCTAAAGAGATTTCAAAATTATTTAAATGAAATGTGTTTGAAACTCTGAAACTATGAGAAATATCGTTATTTCCTGGAAAATCACCTACTTGAATATTTGGAAAATCAAAACGAATGTTATTGTAGGTATATCCTGCCCAAACTCTGTAATTATTAATTCGTTTTTTTATTAAAACATCAATACCTCTGACAATGCTTTCTCCATCATCAAATTTTCCTTCAGGATTACCAAATCCATTGGTAAAAGTTGTTAGGCCTGTTAATTCTTTATAATAAAGATCTAGATCTATGGTCCAATTGTTTTTATCAAATAAAATACCTGTACTAATTTGATCACTTCTTAGTATAGGGCTATCAGATTTATTGGATAGTCTCCAAGTACTATTTTCTAATCTTAATTCCCCTTGATCAAACTCTATTATTTGTGAAATGGGTTGGTGTCTTCTTTCAATACTTCCTTTTATCCATAATCCTTTTATCAAGTTCCATTCTGTATTTATTCTTGGTTCTAAAAATATATCGCCTAGACTACTATAATGTACTGTACGTAACCCTAAACCAACCACACTTGATTTTTTTGAATTGTAATTATATTCTACGAATAAGGCATTTTTAAGATTTTCTGTATTAGTTGAATTATCTATGTTGTCTATGGTATCGATTAGTTCCTCTTGTAAAACTTCAATACCAACTATACTATTAGAAATTTGATAACCAAAAGTTATATTTTGAAGTTGGTTTATACGTCTATCAATTTTTAAATTAAGTCCAACATCAGTAATGAAATTATTCCTTGTATTTCGCTCATCAAGTTCTGAACCTATTAATGATTTGTTAAAATAAGTTGACTCATAATTAGAAAAATAAAGAGAAATATTTTCAGTTTTTGATTGAGATGTTTGATGTTTCCATTTGAAGCTTAATCCGATATTGGTAGTAATTAGATCATCAACCTTAGTTTCTCCATCGTCAGAAAATGAAAAATCTATGGCGTTTCTAGTGGTTAAACCACTTAAAATAAAAGTATTATTTGAGTTTGGTTTAAAAATGAGTTTAGTATTGATATCATGAAATGAAAAGCTATCAGAACTTGAGTCTTCTGTATATTCATCATCACTGGGTACATTTATAATATCACCGTTTTCATTTCTAACGGTTCCAGTATTTCTGAAAATTTTATCTGCATAACTTTCATAAGTAGCACTTCTGTGAAGGTCAGTATAGGAACGTCTTCCGAAAACGTAAAAGGCAAGTTTATTTGATAAGGGTGTTTTGACAAATCCATCTATACTTAATCCGTCTATTCCAAAACCAAATTCAGTTTTATCTGGAATTTTTTCTCCTGAAGTAATATCTATTATACCAGAAATACGATCTCCATATACTGCACTTGTGCCAGATTTAAATATGCTTGCTTTTTGGGTAGCATAGGGATTTAATGTTGAAAACATTCCATAAAAATGACCAATATTAAATAATTTGATATCATCAAATAAGATGAGGTTTTGGTCAGGCGTGCCACCTCTAATTTGAATGCCTGAAGCAGATTCGTCTAGGCTATTTATACCTGGAATTATTTGTATACTTTGCAATAAATCTGGAGAAACAAGTCCAGGAAGGATACCCAAAGCGTTACTGTTGACATCTATTGACCCATCTCTTTTTCGGTCAATTCCAGAAGTTACATAACCAGAGATAATAACTTCATCAAGTAACTCATTACTTCTGGTTAAATAAATTTGTTGACAATTTTTATTCCCATTGAACATTTCATCAATATAGCCTGCACTACTAACAGAATAACTATTGTTGTCATTTGTATGTATTGAGAAAAAACCATTTACATCACTAGCTACTTTGTCTCCAGTTGTTGAAGTGATCAAAGCATACGGTATAGGTAAGTTTGTATCATAATCTAAAATATAGCCGCAGATTTTATTATTCAAACTTTTTGGAGCAATAATGATTACATCTTTAGAAATTATATCGAATTTTAAACTAGTTTGAGACTCAAGTAGGTCGAGCAATTCACTAAATTCAATATTTTCTATATTTAATGTGATTTGTTTGTCTTTTATAACATCTAATGCATAAGAAAACGTGACGTTATGTTGTTTTTCCAAATGTTTAATAACTTCATTTAAGCTAGTATTATTAAAGTTATAGCTTTGAGATTTTTGTGCATTACAAGTAGCAATGATTAAGAAGAAAATAAGAAAATAAAAAGGCTTCATAAATCACAAATACCTTAGAAATACTATTAAATTTATGTTATTATTCTGATAGGATTATATTGTTTCCCTTTAATTCGTATTCAATTCCCATAGGAATCAAAGTAGACTTTAGTGCAAGATCTAAATTGTCGTGTTTGAAACGTCCTGAAAATAATCGATCAGTATTTATATTTCCAGTATCAAAGGTAATATCAAAATATTGCGTTAACTCTTCTAGAACTAATTGTATTGGTTCTTCATCAAATGTTGAGAATCCTCTTGTCCAGTTTGGGACATTATCTTGAAACATATAATCTTCAATGCGATCTTTTTTTATTTTTATGTGCATCCCTTTAGTTAAAACTTTTGGAGAAGAAGATTTGTTTTTTTGCAAAAACTCAACTTTCCCTTCAAAACATTTTAATTCAAAAGTTGTTCTGTCCTTTATATTAAATTGCGTACCCAAAACATTAACTGTACCTTTTGAAGTTTCAACTTTAAATCCATCACCTTTACTAATGGTAAAATAAGCCTCACCATTTAAGGTTACAGATTTGTTGTTCTTCCAAAAGAACCGTTTATAAGTAATACTTGAGTTTGCATTTAAATTTATTTTTGAACCATCCTCAAGCACAATAGTTTGAGTGCTACCAATCCCATTGTTTATGGTTTTAGAAGAATTCATATAGTAACCTAATGATAAGACTAATATTGCAGCCATACCAACAGAGAACCAAAGACGAAAAGTTTTTGGTTTAGCAGCTTTAGATTGTGTTCTTTTCTTTACATTTTGAAGCGCAGCTTCAACGTTAATATCTGGGCCACTTAAGAGTTGCGATTCATCATTGATTAGTTTGAACTGTTTGTAGGCATCTGTTTTTTTAAACTGAATCAATTCTTCTTCCGAGAGTTCTCCAGCTAACCAACGTCCTAGAAATGTATCATCTGTATCGTAATTTTTCATCATATGCTATGTGTTTATAATAATACATTTAAAAACAATTATACCCTATTATAATTTTATATGTGCTCCAAGTTTTTCTCTTAATTCTTTTAAAGCCTTGCTCATTCTTCGTTCAATAGCTTTTATAGTTAACCCTGTGATCTCTGCAATTTCCTTATAAGTTTTATTCTCAATTCTACTTAGCAAAAAAACTTCTCTCTCTTTAACATTAAGGTCACTAATAGCTTGCTTTAGTTGTATTCTAAACTCATCAACTTCAATTAAATAATCAGGGCTTTCGTAATTTGTGTTGTCTTTAGCTGCTTTTTGATGTTTAAGTACAACTTTCTTATGAGCAACTTCATTCAAAAAAGAATTATTACATGCAGAATAAATATACGATTTAGCTTTAGAATAAATTATGGTATCGCATAGTTTCCAAATTTTTATAAACACATTTTGTACGATGTCTTCCGCCTGTTCTAAATTACCACATTTATAATAAATATATTTAGTGGCAGGTTGATAGTACTTACGAAACAATTCGTTATATGTTTTTTCTTCACATACAGATGGTTCTTTTTCAAGCATTATTTTATTAATGAAAGTCAAAAGTAATTAAAGTTCTAAAATATTTCATAAAAAAATAGGGTGAAGCATCTTTTACATGTATTAGAAGTATAAACGAACTTTTAATACTTGATTATGAAGATATTCACTTGCTTTTTACTTTTTTGTGTTTTCTCAGTTGAATCTCAAACATTAGAGTTTGAAAATGATAGTCTAAAAAAAATAAAGACTGAAAAGACATTTTTAAAACAAACAACCGTACCTAGAATTTTAATTGGTTCTGGTCTTATCCTTACGGGAACAGCTCTAGAAAATGGTATTCAACGAGATGTTAGAAAGATGGTTGGTAATGATTTTGCCACAAATGTTGATGACTATTTGTGGTATGTGCCTTTAGCTGAAATGTATACAGCTGATTTATTAGGAGTGAAATCAAAAAATCATTGGTTCGACCAATCAAAAAATGCGTTCATTGCACATACAATTAATAAACATGCCACTAGAGGTCTTAAGAATTTATTTGGGAAAGAAAGGCCCAATGGCTATAACAATGTATCATTTCCATCAGGACATACTTCAAAGGCTTTCACTTCAGCAACTATTCTATATGAAGAATTTAAAGATACCAATCCTTGGCTGGCTTATAGTGGTTATGTTTTTGCTTCAACTACTGGATTGTTAAGAATAGCGAATAACGAACATTATTTGTCTGATGTATTAGCAGGAGCAGGTTTGGGAATCCTTATTACAAAACTGGTATACCATTTTGACTATCTGTTTGATTGGAATCCATTCAGAAAGAAGAATAATGGTGTTGAGAGTTTGACAACATTTAATATAGCACCAACCTATTTTAATCAGACTATTGGTCTAACAGCAGTTTTGCAGTTTTAGTTATGGAAACATCCAACAATATCAAGGTTAAAAGTAAGAAAGCTAGGTTTTCAAAATGCGTAAACGCTCATCGTAGAAAAGTAATGAGTTTTTTAACAAAAAACGTAGGTAAATCACATATTAATAAGTTTTCGAGTGTAGCGACTGATATAAAAATTAGTAAGATTTTGATTGTTAGACCAAATCATAGGTTAGGGAATATGATATTAACAACACCTTTAATCCAAGAAGTTATAGATACATTTCCAAATTGTGAAATTGATCTTTTAGCAAAAGGAAGAGTTGCACCTATTGTATTTAGGGAATATGAGAATATTAAAGATTTTATTCTTCTGCCAAGAAAACCATTCAGTGAATTAATAAAATATTGCTTGGTCTGGTTAAAGGTAAAGAATAGAAAATATGATTTAGTTATTAATGCAGTTAAAGGATCGTCATCAGGTAAATTATTAACCAAAATTTCTAATTCGAGATATAAAGTTTTTGGTGAAATTGAAGATGAGGTTATCGATAAGACTTCAGATAATTATCATATCGCAAAGAATCCTATTTATAATCTTAGGGAATACCTTTCTGTTATAGGGATAAACAGGGATAATAAAGAGATAGCTTCATTAGATATAAAACTTAAAGCTAGTGAACTATCCTATGGAGCTAATATTCTAAAAGATACTTTTAATAATGAAAACAAAACTATTAGCATCTTTACTTATGCCACTGGAAGCAAATGTTATACTAAGTCCTGGTGGAATAAATTTTATACTCTATTAAAAACTACGTTTATAGATTATAATATATTAGAGATTTTACCTGTTGAAAATATCTCTCAAATTGATTTTCAAGCGAAGACTTTTTACAGTAATGATATCAGAAAAATAGGGAGTGTTATAGCAAATTCGGTTGTATTTGTTGGCGCTGATAGTGGAATAATGCATTTGGCTAGTTCTACTAAGACAACAACGATAGGGTTGTTTTCCAAAACAAAAATAGAGAAATACAAACCTTATGGCAATGGAAGTTTTGCAATTAACACTCAAGCAACTAATATAAAAGAATGTGTTTCTCAAATTAATGATATTCTAAATAAGGATAAGGTGTTGACAACTAACCTCTTTCTTCATTAAAATTAAAACCACAAACAAACTATGTTTATTAGGTTTTGAACTTTATCTGTTTATTAAAGCAAGCTTTTTTTAACACCTCCTAAAAACACAAAACCCGCAACTCTCGTTGCGGGTTTCTTTTGCGGAGAAAGAGGGATTGTTGGACAACCCTCAAACAGCATTTTGCAAATGCCTAAGCCTTAAAAAACAAAAAACCACTCAAGTAAACTTGGTGGTTTTTTTATTTCAAGCCTTGCGCTTGTTTGCGGAGAAAGAGG
>JAUIFO010000001.1 GCA_030430385.1 Bacteroidia bacterium | reverse complement strand
ATCCATATTTAAGGCAACAGATATACAACAAATTTAATCAAAAAAGAGTAAATAAGCAACAAATAAAAGAAGATAAAACACTATAAAACCAACAATAACAAAGGATTAACAAATAAAAGAAAGTAAGCTACTTCCCGATACAGAAATTAGCAAAAATATTACCTAGTAAATCATCATTAGTGATCTCGCCTGTAATTTCTCCAAAGTGGTATAAAGCCTGACGAATATCTATAGCTAACAAATCACCTGAAAGGCCTGTATCTAAACCATACTTAACTTTTTGAATCTCTTCAAATGCCTTTAACAGTGCATCATAATGTCTTGAGTTGGTAACTATGGTTTCATTATTGCGCAAAGCACCTGTATTGATCAAATTCAATAATGAATTGGTAAGCTGCTCCACTCCAAACCCTGTTTTGGCTGAAAGTAATTGTACGCCTTCAATTTGGTTTTGCAACGCTGCCAATTGTATGTCATTGAGAGTATCGATCTTATTGGCGATAATCAATAAGGGCTTTTGCGGATATTTATTTTTGATTTTTTCAAGTTCCTGTTTAACCGATTCAGATTTCTCTACTGTGTTCGAAATGACAGAAGCATCAAAGAGGTAAATGGTGACTTGCGACTGCTCTATCTTTTCAAAAGTCTTTTTGATTCCAATAGATTCAACAACATCTTCTGTATCTCGTATTCCTGCTGTGTCTATAAATCGAAATCCTATTCCACCAATTGAAATTTCATCTTCAATGGCATCGCGAGTTGTACCTGCAATATCACTAACAATCGCTCTTTCTTCATTGAGCAAGGCATTAAGTAAAGTTGACTTTCCAACATTAGGCTCACCTACTATTGCGACAGGAATTCCATTTTTGATGACATTTCCAACTGCAAAAGAATCTATTAAGCGCTTCAGAACAAGAATAATGCGATCGACAAGTGACTTAAACTGACTGCGATCAGCAAACTCGACATCTTCTTCAGAGAAATCTAATTCTAATTCAATAAGCGATGCAAAATTCAATAACTCCGAGCGCAACTTGGCGATTTCAGATGAAAATCCGCCACGCATTTGTTGCATGGCAATTTGATGAGACGCTTCATTGTCACTAGCAATCAAGTCTGCAACAGCTTCTGCTTGCGATAGATCAAGCTTTCCATTTAAAAAAGCACGTAAGGTAAACTCACCTGCATTTGCCATTCTACATCCATTTCTTAAAAACAATTGAATGATCTCTTGCTGAATATAACTAGATCCATGACATGAAATTTCAACTACATCTTCTCCTGTGTAAGAACTCGGATTTTTAAATACCGATACCAAAACTTCATCAATTTCCTTCTTTCCATCAACAATATGACCAAGATGTATAGTATGTGTTTTCTGCTTTATAAGAGATTTAGAAGATGTAACCGATTTAAAATGAGCATCAACAATAGCGATTGCGTCATCACCAGATAATCGTATTATGGCAATAGCTCCACTTCCTGAAGCTGTTGCTAAAGCGACTATTGTATCTTGTTTTATCATTCGTTAGTTGTTTCCGCAAAAGTATTGCAATTAAATTAAATCGCACATCCAAACAGCCATCTTTATACTTAATTATAGTGTAATTTCAAGGCTATATAACATAACTTTTTATATTTGTAGTACTTAAAACAGTCCTAATTATGAGAAAAATAATTTCTATACTCCTACTAAGTATTTTGTTTTCTGCATGTAAATCTGAACAAAAACAAACACCTGAAAGGGATGGTTATATTATTGAAGGAAATGCTCCTGGTGTTTATAATGGTATCAGAGCTTATTTGGAAGTCCCAACAGATCGCGGACGTAAAATAGCTTTGGATACTGCTATTGTAATGAATGAAAAATTTGTTTTTGAAGGCAAGACAGATTACCCTGAAATGGTGACTCTTAAAGTCAATAGTGCTAGAGGTGAAATTTCTTTCGTTCTTGAAAACAAAGCTATGACTGTTGATCTTGTGGATGCAAAAAATATTCAAGGCTCAAAAGTAATTGGCACTGAAGCCAATAAAGCGCTCAATCTTTATAATGATAAGTCTAATGAACTTACTGAAAAACGCTTCGGGATTAGCAGACAATTACGTTCGGTTAATAAAGAAGATCAAAACATTAATGTTGGTGAATTAGAATCTGCTTTATCTGATTTAACTAATGAAATGAAAGATTATCCTTTTAAGTTTATTGCTGAAAACAAAGACAATATTTTCTCTGTTCTTTTACTTAAACGACTTTCTGAATCTAAAAATGCTGACTTTGATAGAATTGAAAGTACTTTGAATACGTTAAGTGATGCAAACAAAACTTCAATTCCTGCTACCATTCTGAAGACCAATATTCAAACCAAAAAAATTGAAAACAACGCAATTGCAGCAACACAAATAGGTGCTATTGCTCCAAAATTTTCGGCTCCAGCTCCCGATGGTAAATTATTAGCATTAGACGATGTTAAAGGCAAACTAACATTAATTGATTTTTGGGCATCGTGGTGTAGACCATGTAGAAAAGAAAACCCAAATGTGGTTAAAGTCTACAACAAATATCATAAAGACGGTTTAGAAATTATAAGTGTTTCACTTGATGGCACCAGAAGTCAAAAAGATCCTAAAGCTGCTTGGTTAAAAGCTATTGAAGATGACAAACTTACATGGAATCATGTTTCAAACCTTCAATACTTTAATGATCCTGTTGCTAGATCCTATAATATAAAATCTATTCCTGCTACATTTTTACTTGACGAAAACGGAACAATTGTCGCAAAAAATTTACGAGGAGATGCGCTTGAAAAAGCAGTAGCTGAACATTTAAAATAAATATTATGACTGCTCGAATCTACATACTACTTTTTGTTTGTTTTGCTTTTTGTTCATGCAAAAAAAATGAAACGCCTCCTACTGCTCCTGTAAAAAAAGATGGATACACTGTTTCTGGAAATGCTGAAGGTCTTGTTAACGGACTTAGAGCTTATCTCTTGGCGACTGATGAAAAAGGCTATTTGAAAAGTAAGGACACTGCAATTATAATGAACGAACGATTTTACTTTGATGGTAAAGTTGATTCTACAGAAGCTTGGGCGCTTGAAGTAAATAGTTTAGATGGTTCTTTTCCTTTTGTAATAGATAATGCTTCTATTAGGATTGACATTGACAAAGATGATCTTACAAATTCTAGTATTAATGGCACGCCTTTTAATGATACAATCGAAGCTTATAATAATCGTTTAAATCAATTATCAGATTCGTTAGAAACAACGAGTAACACTTACAGAAAACGACTTGTAGAAAAGAAAAATGTTGATGGGATGTCTGAACACATCCAAGCATTGAAAGATGAGATCGCTGATCTTCCGTTTCAATTTATGAAGACGAATACAGATAATCCTTATGGATTGGTCTTGTTTAATAATATGCTAAGACGCAATACAGGAGATCGTGGAAAGCTTGTTGAGGCATACGACCAGTTTCCTAATCGGTTTAAAAATTCAAATTTAGGGAAGCGTATTTCTAAAAGTATGCCTAAAATAAGACATGAATATGCTATTATTTCGTTGACACATATTGGTGAAATTGCGCCTGCCTTTTCTGCTAAATCACCTCAAGGAAAACGCATTTCGCTTGACGATGTTAAAGGTAAAGCAACCTTAATTCATTTTTGGTCCTCTTGGTACAAGGCTAGCAGACGTGAAAATGAGCGTTTGACTAAAGTTTATGAGAAGTATCACGATAATGGTTTAGAGATTATTGGTGTATCTCTAGATGGTAGTGAGCGACAAAAAAATCCACGTCAGGATTGGAAAGATGCTATTAAAAATGATAATTTAATTTGGCCTCAAGTGTCTAATCTTAATTATTTTAAAGATACCATCGCCAAAACTTATAATGTAAAAACACTACCTGCATCCTTTCTTTTAGATGGTGAAGGCAAAATTATTGCTAAAAACCTTACAGGGAATTCATTAGAAAATAAACTGAAAGAATTACTCAACGTAGAGTAATTATAATTTACCCATTTTATGCATCACAAACAGAATAATGATTGGAATTAATAATAATCCAATCATTAACAAATCTGTTTTAAATAAAATAGGCACCATAATTAATGTCACTACCAAGCCGCCAATTGCGCCTCCAAAATGTGCATCATGGCCAATATTTCCTACTTTATTTTTCATACCATAGATTGAATACAATAAATACCCTATTCCAAATACATATGCAGGAATAGGAATTGGTATAAAGAACAGCATTAAACTCATACTTGGATCTAATAATATTGCAGCATAAAGGACTCCAGTTACAGCACCACTAGCTCCTATGGCACTATACTGATATTCATTTTGATGGAAGTACAACGAGAATAAGCTCCCTAAAAGTAAGCTCAGTACATAAATAATTACAAAATTCACATCGCCAACTGAATCAATAACACCATCTGCAAAGAAGTACAAGGTCAGCATATTCATTAATAAATGAGTTGTATCTGCATGTAAAAATCCAGAACTAAACATTCTAAACTGCTCACCACGTCTTACTGCGCCTACATTAAACTTATAGCGTTCAAAAAAGCCATAATCTTCAAATCCTTTATAAGAAATAATCACATTGGCTGCAATAATGACAATAGTCACTAAACTTAAGTTGTCCATAGAAGGTAAACGTATTTATTATACATATATTTGCGCTACAAATCTAAGATTTATAAATGCAACTTCTAGCTTACATTATAATTTATCCCATTTTATGGCTGGTTTCAAGATTACCATTTAGACTTCTTTACATGGTCTCTGATGTTTTGTTCTTCATATTGTACTACATTATTGGGTATCGAAAAAAAGTGGTTCGTGAAAATTTAGAACTCGTGTTTCCTGAAAAGTCTGAAGCAGACATCAAACGCATCACTAAAACGTTCTTTCATCACTTGAGTGATATGGTTGTAGAATCTATAAAGTCGCTTAGTATTTCTGAAGAGGAAATGAAAAAACGTTTTAAATTCACAAATGTTGAAGAAGTACATAAAGTTGAAAATCAAAACCAAAGCATTGTTATGATGTGCGCCCACTACGGAAGTTGGGAATGGATCTTTATTCTTCAAACCTATGTAAAATCTAAAGGCTATGGTATCTATAAACGTATTGAAAACAAATACTTTGATCGTTTAGTGAAACGCATTAGAGCGAAATACGATAGCTATTTAATTACAACAAAAGAAGCAATTCCGAGATTAATTGAAGCCAAAGAAAATGGAGAGTTAACCCTTAATGGTTTTATTTCAGATCAGTCACCTCGACGCAGAAAAGCCTTGTATTGGAAAGAGTTTATGAATATTAAAGTTCCTGTGCATACTGGCGCAGAAATGCTGGCCAAAAAGTTAGATATGGCTGTGATGTTCTTTAGTGTAAAAAAGGTGAAACGTGGCTATTATGAAACGACTTTCAAGACCATTACTACCACTCCAAATGATTATAAGGATTACGAAATCACAGATATTTTCTTAAAGCTTGTTGAACAACAAATATATGAAGCTCCAGAATATTATTTATGGACGCATAAACGCTGGAAGTACAGAAATGATGTTCCTGCCGAATTTCAATAATCACTGATACTCTATTCTGACAAGAATAAGGAAATAAGGTTCTCTTAATTAGAGTGTAAACCAAGATTTAACTTCAGAATCCTGAGTAGTGTCCGCTTTTACAGATTTATGAACAAACTCATTGTTTGAGCCTATGTATTCATAGTCTTTAGACCATTCTTGATGGTGTTTAGCCAAGTCAATAATAGCATTACAAACAAACTGCATTTCTTCATTTGTGGTTGTAGGATGAATAGACATTCTAATCCAACCTGGTTTTCTTACCAAATCACCTATTGAAATTTCAGAAGTCAACGCTCTACTCGTTTGCTGATCTACATGCAATAAGAAATGCCCATAAGTTCCAGCACAACTACAACCACCTCGAGTTTGAATACCGAAACGATCATTTAATAATTTTACCCCAAGGTTGTAATGCAAGTCATCAATATAGAATGATACAACACCTAGTCGCTCTTGATGCTGACCAGCAAGTATATTGATATTGCTTATTGGCGACAAGGACTTAAAAACAATATCTAATAACTCATGTTCACGTTTGAGGATATTATCCACTCCCATTTGTTCTTTCAACTTTACTGCAAGTGCTGTTTTAATAGTTTGAAGAAAGCCAGGTGTACCACCATCTTCTCGATCTTCAATATTATCAATGTATTTATGTTCTCCCCAAGGATTTGTCCAACTTACTGTTCCACCTCCAGGACAATCTGGAATCATGTTATGGTAGAGCTTTTTATTAAACACAAGCACTCCTGAAGTTCCAGGACCTCCTAAAAATTTATGAGGCGAAAAGAAAATAGCATCTAAGGCTTGATCTTCATTTTCAGGATGCATATTAATATCTACATAAGGTGCCGAACAAGCAAAGTCAACAAAACAGACACCACCATGTTTATGCATCATTTCAGCAATGTCATGATAGGGTGTTTGAATACCAGTAACATTAGAACCTCCAACAACTGAAGCTATTTTAAGTGTACGATCTTTATATTGATCAAGTAACTTTTCAAGGTTTTCTAAACAAAATAAGCCATCGGCATTAGGCGGAACAACTTCTACTTTAGCAATAGTTTCAAGCCAAGACGTTTGATTAGAATGATGTTCCATGTGAGAGATAAACACCACTGGACGAATTTCATCAGGAATCTCGGCGTATTTCTGAAGGTTCTCTGGCACTTTTAAGCCTAAAATTCTTTGAAATTTATTAACAACACCTGTCATTCCATTTCCGCAAACAATCAATACATCTTCATCATTGCAGTTTACATGATGCTTTATGATATGTTTTGCTTCGTGGTAAGCTTTGGTCATTGCTGTACCAGACACAGTAGTTTCAGTGTGTGTATTCGCTACAAAAGGTCCGAATTCATTACACAATTTTTCTTCAATAGGTCTATAGAGACGACCTGAAGCGGTCCAATCGGTGTAAATGATTTTTTGTCTTCCGAAAGGCGATTCAAACTCTTGATCTATTCCAATAATATGATGTCTAAATCTACTAAAGTAGACCTCTAGTTCAGAATTTAGTTCAGTACTTTTTTCGGTAGATAACATAACTATAGAATTACTTAAAGATACTAAATATTTGCAACAGCTTTAATTTCACCAATAATTCGGTCTGCTAGAGCATCTGCTTCTTGTTGCGAAGGTGCTTCAGTGTAGATTCTGATAATTGGCTCTGTATTACTTTTTCTAAGGTGAACCCATGACTCAGCAAAATCGATCTTTACACCATCAATGGTTGTTAAGTTTTCATGACTGTATTTTGCTTCCATAGCTTTCAGAATGCCATCCACATCCAAACCAGGTGTGAGCTGAATTTTCTTTTTACTCATAAAATAATTGGGATATGAAGCTCTCAATTCACTTACAGATATACTCTTTTCTGCTAGTAGACTTAAAAACAAAGCCACTCCAACTAAGGCATCACGACCATAATGTAATTCAGGATAAATGATACCTCCATTACCTTCGCCTCCAATGACAGCCTTATTTTTTTTCATCAAAGCCACAACATTTACTTCACCAACTGCACTGGCTTGGTAAGTGCCTCCATGTTTTTCAGTAACATCGCGTAAGGCTCTGGTTGAGCTCATATTGCTAACGGTGTTTCCTGGAGTCTGACTCAATACATAATCAGCGCAAGCAACAAGCGTGTATTCTTCTCCAAACATCTCTCCATTTTCATCCATAAATGCTAAACGATCTACATCTGGATCGACCACAATACCAAAATCAGCATGTTCCTTAACCACAGCCTTAGATAAATCGGTTAAATGTTCTTTTAAAGGTTCTGGATTATGCGGAAAATGCCCATTAGGCTCACAAAACAATTCCACAGGATGAACACCTAAACGTTCTAACAACAACGGAATCGCAATTCCTCCAGTAGAATTAACACCATCAACAACTACTTTAAATTTTGCAGCTTTAATAGCATCTACATTCACTAATGGAAGATCTAAGACCTCATCAATATGTAAATCTATGTAAGCTTGATTTAATGTAATCTTTCCTAAACTATCCACATCTGCAAAATCCATGGCATCAGATTCTGCAATCTTTAAAATCTTGGCACCTTCTTCTGCATTCAAAAACTCACCTTTCTCATCCAATAATTTTAGAGCATTCCATTGCTTCGGATTATGACTAGCCGTAAGAATAATGCCACCATCTGCATGTTCCATTGGCACAGCAACTTCCACAGTTGGTGTCGTCGATAAGCCAAGATCAATAACATGAATTCCTAGACCAACTAAGGTATTCATCACCAAATTCTGAATCATTTCTCCTGACAATCTTGCATCACGACCAACAACCACACGATAGTCCTTTTTATCTCGTTGTTGCTTGATCCACGTGCCATAAGCTGAAGCAAATTTTACTGCATCAATTGGTGTTAAATTTTCTCCAACTGGTCCTCCAATGGTTCCTCTAATTCCAGAAATTGATTTTATAAGTGTCATACCTTGTTAATATTTTCAGCAAATATACTATTTCAAAATCGTAAATCTTAACACACAATTCGTAAATTACACCAATGAATTTTTTGGCACATATTTACCTTTCTGGAAATAACGAATTAATCACTATTGGGAACTTTGTTGCGGACGCAATTAGAGGTAAATCTTATCAAAAAATGTTACCCGAACTTCAGGTTGGCATCCTACTTCATCGTCATATAGACACTTTTACAGATGCGCATCCAACGGTAAGACAAAGCACCAAACGCTTGCACAAAAATTACAGTCATTACAGTGGTGTCATTGTCGATATTTTATACGATCACTTTCTTGCAAAAAACTGGAGTCGCTATTCTGAAATCCCTCTAGATGTTTATGTGGATGATTTCTACACTTCATTAAAAACACATTTTGATAAATTACCGAAGCGGTTTCAACGTATGATGCCGTTTATGATTGCCGATAATTGGTTATTGAGTTATGCTGAAATTGAAGGCATCCAACGGGTTTTAGATGGAATGAATCGTCGCACAGATTATAAATCTGGAATGCATGCTGCTACCAATGAGCTTAAAGCTTACTATGATGAATTTGAACATGAATTTACCATGTTCTTTGAAGAATTGATAGAAACATCGTATTCTAAACGCTCTGAACTTATAAAACAATTCGAGTTATGAAATATCTCGTTGCAATCGTAATTTTAATTACACTCGTGTCATGTAAAAAGGATCAAAAAACAAATCCTCCAAAACGCGGACTAGTCACAGAACATGCTATGGTGGTAACAGCACGCAAAGAAGCTTCAGAAATTGGCGCTGAAATTCTAAAAAAAGGAGGCAATGCTTTTGATGCTATGCTTGCCACCGAAATGGCACTTGCTGTTGTATATCCTTACGCTGGAAACTTAGGTGGTGGCGGATTTATGGTGTTTCGTTTGGCTGATGGCGAAACTGGTGCTTTAGATTATCGTGAAAAAGCACCTTTATCTGCGCATAAAGACATGTATTTGGACGAGGAAGGTCAAGTTATTAAAGATATGAGTTCTGTTGGTATTCACTCTATAGGAGTTCCAGGAACAATTGCTGGAATTTTCAATGCACATGAACGCTTTGGTACACTTCATCCTAAAGACATTCTAGCGCCTGTGATCGCACTTGCTGAAAAGGGTTTTGCGGTCACCGAAAAACAACATAAAAAATTAACGCATTACGATAGTATTTTTAAAGCTGTAAATGGTAAAAATATTTTGTTTAGCAAAGCTATTAAACCAAAAGACACCATAAAAAATTTAGCGCTTGCAAACACATTAAAACGTATTGCCAAGCATGGTAAAGTTGATTTTTACAGAGGAGAAACTGGCAGACAACTCATTGACTTTCTTCAAAGTCATGGCAGTACAATGACGATGGAAGATTTAGCTTTATACAGACCAAAATGGCGTGATCCTATTCGATTTAACTATAAGGACTACACTATTATTTCTATGTCTCCACCTTCAAGTGGTGGCATTTGTTTAGCGCAGATTATGAAAATGATGGAACCTTATGATCTGAAATCATTCGGACATAATTCCTTGGAAAGTATTCAGGTGATGGTTGAAGCTGAACGACGTGCTTATGCAGACAGAAGTTATTTTTTAGGTGATCCTGATTTTGTGGATATTCCAACGGAAACGCTATTGAGTGATACCTATCTAAAAGAGCGAATGGCTGATTTTTCGTTTGACCAACCTACACCATCTTCAACGATATCTTATGGTGAAATTCCAAGTTATGAAAGTGAAGAAACCACACACTACTCTATTGTTGATTCTTATGGGAATGCTGTTTCTGTCACCACAACACTTAACAGTGCATATGGTTCAAAGCTCTATGCCGACGAACTCGGCTTTTTCTTAAATAACGAAATGGACGATTTTAGCAGTAAGCCTGGTGTACCAAACATTTATGGTTTGATTGGTGGTGAAGCCAATAGCATTGCTCCTCAAAAACGCATGTTAAGTGCTATGACACCTACAATTGTAGAAAAAGATGATGAATTATTTATGGTGCTTGGAACTCCTGGTGGTAGCACAATTATTACTTCTGTTTTGCAAGTGATCTTAAATGTGGTTGAATTTGATATGACGATGCAAGAAGCTGTAGATGCACCTCGATTACATCACCAATGGTTACCTGATACTATTAGAATGGAAGTTGATTTGTTTTCCGAAGATTTAAAGCAAGCTATCGAAGCAAAAGGCTACGATATTAATGAAGCCTCTGCGCCTATTACTGCTCGTGTTGAAGCGATTTTAGTGCTCGAAGATGGTCGCTATGAAGGTGGCGCAGATTATCGTGGTGATGATACTGCTATTGGATTTTAATTGAAGCTATAATGACCTTATACGATTGTGTAATATTAACTGACCAACGTTATTTAAACGATTCAAAAACGGATACGTATAAGCACAATGTGTATTTTGAAGACCGTTTAGTGTATCACGCTCTAGAAGAACTTGGATTAAAAACACTCCGACTCGCCTGGGATGATGCCTTTTTTGATTGGTCCAGTACCAAGTCGGTATTGTTTCGAACCACATGGGATTATTTTGATCGATTTGCCGAATTTTCTGAATGGCTTGAATTGGTGTCTAAGCAAACCACGCTTCTTAATTCTGAAGCTTTGATTCGTTGGAATATTGATAAACATTATCTATTAGATCTTCAAAATAATGGCGTTCACATTGCTGAAAGTCATTTTATTGAACAAGGTGCTCAGGTTAGTCTTGAACAGCTTCACGATATTTTAGACTGGAATGAAACCGTTTTAAAACCTTGTATTTCGGGTTCGGCAAGACATACCTATCATTTGCATCCTGAAACAATTGAAACGCATGAAACCTTATTCCAAGAATTGATCGCTAACGAAGCGATGATGTTACAACCGTTTCAGCACAAAATCGTTAGTCAGGGTGAAATCTCTATGATGGTTTTTAACGGACAATTCACGCATGCTGTATTAAAAAAAGCTAAAGCTGGTGATTTTAGAGTGCAGGATGATTTTGGCGGAAGTGTACATCAGTATCAACCAACCCAAGAGGAAATCATTTTTGCTGAGACCACTGTACAAGCTTGCGATGAATTGCCAATTTATGCACGAGTTGATATCTTTGAAGATAATGATGGTGAAATTGCCTTATCTGAGTTAGAATTAATTGAACCCGAATTGTGGTTCAGACTCCATCCTGAAGCTGCGAAGTTACTGGCAAATGGAATACAAAAACGATTGACCAACCTTTAAAATTATTATGGCTAAAACATCACGATCAAGAAAAATCATCCGTTTTATTATTGGTAGCATCGTTTTTTTAACCTTGCCTACACTTCTGTTTTTCGGGTTTATGTATATAAAATACAATGAAGATTTACCTTCTGGAGAATTAGGTCAAGAAGCAGATGTATTGGCAACTAGAATGTTGAATGTTTTAGATCATGATGCCTATAAAGCTACAGATTACATAGAGTTTACCTTTAAAAAGAGACACCATTTTAAATGGAATAAAGCTGAAAACACATGTGAAGTCTTTTGGAAAAACATTAAAGTAGACTTGGATCTTGACCAAATTGATAGTTCTTCAGTCTATATCAATGAAGAACGCTATGATAGTTCGAACACATCTGATATCATTCAAAAAGCTGAAACCTATTTTAATAACGACACGTTTTGGTTAGTTGCACCTTACAAAGTTTTTGATCCAGGAGTTGAACGTCGGTTAGTGACAACAGAAAACAACAAAAAAGCACTTTTAGTCACCTATACCTCTGGAGGCACTACACCTGGCGATTCGTACTTATGGCATTTTGATGACAATGGAAAACCTATTAGCTTTCAAATGTGGGTTGACATCTTACCAATTGATGGTTTAGAAGCAAGTTGGTCAGACTGGACAACTACAACAACTGGAGCGCAATTACCAACCTTTCATAAGCTATTAGTGTTAGGCTTAGAGATCGATGCGATTGTTACAAAATAAGTTACTGTTTGGTATACACCAACTGAACATCTTCTTCTGGGTAACTAAAATTCATACCATCGTACATTTCAATCTGAAAAAAGTCTTCAATAACAACCGTCAACTTATTTCCTGAGATGGTACCAACCAGATCTTGAGAACCATTTTCAACAATAATTGTATTTCCATTTTTAGTCCACGTTGAGCTTTGCTGAAATCCGTCAAGGCACTCATAAACATGCATATATTCCGTAGAACTCATGACTTCAATTGTAATTTCGGTTAATGCTGTATCAATATTAACACTACCATCTGAATTAAAATTTATGAAGTCATTGTCATAACAAGGTGTTTCTTCGAATAAATTTCGACTAGCCACTCCATCATTATTAAAATCAAATGAGCTTTCAACACGCAATGCACTGAGCGTCCAAGTTCCTTCAACAGTTACTGTGTTACCGCTAATACTATCATCATCAGAGGAACACGAAAAGAAACTTGATAAAAAGACTAAAAGACAAAGTTTAAATAAGGTTTTCATAATGTTGTTTTAAGATTACAACCTTACATCGAAACCTTTTTAAGATGTCATCAATCTTTCTTAGATTTTTCCTTTTCTTCAATCCATTTGCTCATATAGGTTGTACTTTTTAGCAAATGATGTTGCAATAATTGTCCGATAAAATTCTCTTGTCGATGCGCTTTTAAAATAGATCTTAGATCATGAATAAGTTCTAAAAAATCAGATTGAAAATCTAATCTTTGGAAGCGAGTTGTTAGCACTTGAAATCCGTTAGCACTAGTTCCAGACCATAAGGCTTCGTTAGTATATAATGCTACCGCAGAATTAACAAATTCGGTAGCTTGATCTGCGATAAATCCGTTAGCTTGACAATCACCAAACATACCTTCAGCAGCTATAGAGCTCATGACACAAGGCGTACCATTTTGCATAGCATCAATCAATTTTCCTTTTAAACCAGCTCCAAATTGCAAAGGTGCTAAACACACTCTTGCGCTTTGCATCACTTCTGAAACATCTTTAGCAACACCTAGTATATGAAACCCTTGTCTTTGATCATTTAATTGCATGACTTTTTCTGAAGGATATGCACCATAAATATGCAATTCGGCATCAGGAAGTTGTTTCCGAATCAATGGCCAAAGATGCTGCTTTAAATACAATACAGATTGGTAGTTTGGTGGATGCAAGAAATTACCAATTGTTATAAAATGTGCACGCGAGCTAAAATCTGGAAACTTCACTTTTGTCTCTTTGGAAATGGGTTCTAACAAAAAAGGCAGGTAATACAAGAGTGATGGGTTGACTTTAAACACTTGCGTCATGATATCCATTTCAGCTTCAGAAATCATAATGCTCAAATCACATCGATATATACTCGCTATTTCACGCTTTGCAACGTCATTGTATAAATAGGAATTTTCAAAAGGCACACCTTTTTTAAAAGCCTCTTGCCTTGCCTTTCTGAGACAATGTAAATCTTCGGTATCCAAAACACGAAGAGCATCTGGACAATGTTCTGCAACACGCCATCCAAATTGTTCTTCGATCATAAACCGATCGAACAACACCACATCTGGTTGCAACTTAATGATGAAATCATCAAAACTTGAGCAATTTAATGTGATAGAAACACTCGTTATGTCAAGAGTTTCTAAGTCGGCTGCGCGTTCAGACCTCGCTGCTGCAGAAGCAAAAGTAATACGATAGTTTTCAGACCTGAATAGTTGTATTAACTGCATCATTCTACTACCAGCAGCAGAACTATGAGGTTCAGGCCAAACAAAACCAATGATTAGAAGTTTAGGTTGCACGCGATATCTTATTCCTTAGAAAGTTGTGCTTCATAACTTGTACGCAAGCCTTGAGCCCAATCTACAAGACTTTTAATTTGCGCCTCTGTAAGATTAGCTTCTGAATGTGCCCAAGTGTAGGATTTTAATGGCATTTCTTTAGCCTCAACCATTTCGATAAGTTCGTCTAACTTATGATCTTTCTTTTTTAAACTGTAGTCACTCCAACGTGAAACATCAAAATGTCCTTTACCATGTTCAACGTGATCAGCCATCCAATAATTAACAGGTGTGATCTGACTGTACCAAGGATATCTAGTAACCTCACTATGACAATCAAAGCAAGTTTCCTTTAAAATTTCAGTAACTTGAGGAGAAGGCTTGGTTTCAGAGAGAAACGCATCAATTGAGGCATAACTACCTTCATTCTTTTCAGGACCAAAAAATTGTGCTATGACACCTACAATAAGTAAAGCTAAAAGTATCTTTTTTATGAGTTTCATTTTGATTATTTTTGTATAGCTTAAAAGTACAAAAAAAGGATTGACAACAGCAGAACTTTACAACGAATTAAATTACGTCAACCATTCGCGTGAAAAACGTCTATATTACGCCAATTTGGTCATTTCAAAACCAGAACTTGTTCCTAAATTATTAGAGATACTTTTTAGAGTGGATGACAAAATTTCTTGTCGAGCAGCTTGGGTTTTTGAGTTTATGTGTGGTGAACAATTGGAAGCCATTATACCTCATCTCGACACCTTTACAGAACAAATTCATAAAGTACATTTAGATTCGGCTGTTCGACCTGTAGCGAAAGTTTGTGAATACCTAGTTACGGCTTACTATTCTAAAACTGAACATCCCATCAAAGAAGTATTAACACAGATGCACAAAGAACGGATTGTTGAAGCTTGCTTTGACTGGATGATCAACGATGAAAAAATTGCACCTAAGGCTTATTCAATGAACGTGCTATACTTACTCGGCAATGAGATCGATTGGATCCATCCTGAGTTAGTGATGATTCTTGAACGCGATTACCAAATGCAAAGCTCAGGTTTTAAAGCAAGAGCTAGACATATCTTGAAAAAAATAAAACCCTAATACCATTCAAAAAGAATGCTAATGAAAAGACTATGAAAAAGGATAATAAATATGTGATTTACTGGTTACTTATTGGATGCGCACTTATATTTATAATGGTTATTGTTGGCGGCATCACAAGATTGACACATTCTGGACTCTCTATTTCTAACTACAAATTGATCTCTGGTACGATTCCACCAATGAATGAGGTAGAATGGCAAGAAGCTTTCGACCTTTATAAACAATACCCTGAATATCAAAAATTAAACACACATTTTACGCTTGAAGACTTCAAGGACATTTATTTTTGGGAGTGGATTCATCGTGTTATTGGTCGCTTTATAGGTCTGGTCTTTGTTATTCCGTTTTTGTATTTTATAATTAGAAAACAGCTACGCAGAGCTACCATTAAAAAATCGATAGTTCTTCTCTTTTTAGGTGGTTTTCAAGGGTTTTTAGGTTGGTATATGGTTAAAAGTGGATTAGTAGATAATCCTGATGTGAGTCATTACAGATTAGCAATGCATTTAACTACGGCTTTTATCACTTTTGCTTACACCTTTTGGGTTGCTTTAGATTTGATGTTTCCAAATAAAAAAGAAGTCAACCAAGGTTTTAGAAACCTAATTCGTTTTGGACTCGGACTGTTACTATTACAAATTATTTATGGTGCTTTTGTGGCTGGTTTAGACGCTGGATTTATTCATAACCATTGGCCTTTGATGAGCGATGGAAAATTTATGCATGAAACTGTTTATATTGAACAAGACCCACTTTATAAGAATTTTATTGAAGGCAAAAGTGGTGTTCAGTTTGTGCATAGAATACTCGCTTATTTTGTTGTAGCCATCATTGGTTTAATATGGTTGAGATCTAAACGATTGATATTAACAAATTATCAGCTCTATGGAATAAACGCGTTACTTATTATGGTTGCTGTTCAATTTATATTGGGTGTATTGACCATTATTTATGCAGTTCCTGTTTGGCTTGGTGTTGTGCATCAGGTGGGAGCGTTTTTCTTATTGACTGCAATGACTTTTACATTGCATCGTTTTAGTAAATAAATTACTTTTGTAGTATGATTTATAGATTTAGAGTAATTCTCGATAATGATACTGAAGAAGATGTATTTCGCGATATAGAAATTCGTGAAACAGATTCTTTAGAAGACCTTCATAATGCCATTACGCAATCATTTGGTTTTGACGGATTAGAAATGGCATCGTTTTATGTGAGTAATGATGATTGGGAACAAGGCGAAGAAATATCAATGTTTGATGTGAGTGAAGGTCATACGTCTATTCGTCTTATGAATGAAACTATACTTAATGATGTTGTTCATAAAGAACAAACCAAATTGATTTATGTCTATGATTTTTTAAGCATGTGGACGTTTTTGGTTGAATTGGCTGAAATTGTTGAAGAAGCTGATGGCACAGACTACCCTAACCTAATGTTTGTTCATGGACAAATTCCTGATAATGCTCCAGAAAAAATATTTGAAGCTGATGATTTTGATGATTTCAATGAATTTGATGATGATATTGATGTTGATGATTACAACAATCTAGATTTTGATGAAAACTGGAATTAAGGTCTGGTTAATTTTTCTGTAACAATTTTACACCTCAATCGTCTTACCTTTATAATCAACCATTACAGGTGTATTTTTACTTGTATAAAAATCAATCAAAATCTTGGAATCAATTCTAACCATTAACAATCTCACCAAAAAATTTGGTTACTTAACTGCTGTTAAAGATTTATCTTTTACGATTAACAAAGGAAATGTTTATGGCATTCTTGGACCCAATGGAAGTGGTAAATCTACAACCCTTGGAATAGTTTTAAATGTGGTCAATAAAACATCAGGTGATTTTCACTGGTTTGATGGCAATACCTCAACACATGACGCTTTAAAAAAAGTTGGTGCTATCATCGAGCGACCAAATTTCTATCCTTATATGTCTGCTGAGCAAAACTTAAAATTAGTTTGCAAAATAAAAGGCGTTTCAGAAGACAAAATTGTAGAAAAACTCGAAGTTGTAGGCTTACAAGATCGCATGCATGATAAATTCAAAACCTACTCACTAGGCATGAAACAACGTTTAGCGATTGCTTCAGCACTATTAAATGATCCTGAAATTTTAATTTTAGACGAGCCAACCAATGGTCTAGATCCGCAAGGGATTCATCAAATTAGAGCCATTATAAAAGATATTGCCAGCCAAGGCACTACCATTTTATTAGCCTCTCACCTTTTGGACGAGGTTGAAAAAGTCTGCTCTCATGTTGTGGTATTGAGAAAAGGAGAAAAACTGTATTCTGGTCGTGTTGATGAAATGATTTCTAGTCATGGCTTTTTTGAACTTAAATCTGAAAAGCACAATGAGCTTGTCTCACTTTTAGAAAGCAATTCCACATTTAAAAATATTAAGGTTGAAGACCAACTCATTACAGCATTTTTAAATGAACCTATGGATGCACAGGCTTTTAACAAACTTATGTTTGAAAAAGGAATTGTATTATCACATCTGGTCAAACGTAAAGAGAGCCTTGAAGAACAGTTCCTTCAATTAACAGACAACAACTAATCATCAATCAATCATTCAATCATGTTACGTTTATTATCAATAGAATTCATAAAACTTTGGAATAATAGAGCGAGTAAGGTCTTGATTATTTTATCATTTGTTTTACCGTTTACCATCGCATTTATTACCTCCATAAAAATAGATCTTGGTTTTGTAAAATTAGATCCTAGTCAGTATGGCATTTTTAACTTTCCATTCATCTGGCATTGGAATACTTACTTTGCCTCTGTATTCAAATTATTTTTTGCGCTTGTTGCAATTTCAATGGTGGCCAATGAATATAATTACAGAACCTTAAAACAAAATCTAATTGACGGACTTAGCAAAAAAGAAGTGATTTTATCTAAGTTTTATGTCATTCTTACCTACTCGTTTATTTCTACAGTTGGTGTTTTGATAATGACATTAATTATAGGTTCCATTTACAGTAGTTATGATGAATTCTCAATAATTATTAGAGACATCTCATACCTATTAGCCTATTTTGTAAAACTGGTGGCTTTCTTTTCGTTGTGTTTATTTCTTACCATGCTTGTGAAACGCTCTATTTTCACAATTGGGCTTTTGGTAATCCTCAGTGCTGTAGAATGGATTTTATACAGTTATCTGAGATGGGAAACCTTTAGAGATTTAACAGAAGAAGGCGCTTATAATGCCGTTGAAAACATTTCGCAATTCTTTCCATTAATGTCTATGTACAATCTTATCGAACAACCATTTATAAGATATGGTCAACGACTCAGTCCTGAAGAAATTCCGATTGATCATGATTTTTCTTTGTATTGGCACGAACTTTTGATTGCTGCGACGTGGACAGCCATTTTTATCTTTTTATCGTACAGATTATTAAAAAAGAGAGATTTGTAATATCTTTATAGAATCAGCCAGACTAAACTACTTAGTTGTAAAAAATCTTTATTTTTTGTGAGTATTTTCAGGAACTAAGTTGTTATATATGTGTGTCTGATTCTTTAATTGCTATTACAAAAATGAAAAAGAAGTTAGTTCTATTTTATACTAGCCTCCTATGCGTTTTATTTAACTACGCGCAACAGGAAGCCTCATATTGGTATTTTGGTCAAAATGCAGGCTTACGATTTAATGCAACTTCTGGAACTGTTACTGCTGTTACTAATGGTCAAATTAACACCTTAGAAGGCTGTACATCTATTTCTGATGAAGATGGTAATCTTTTATTTTACACAGATGGACAAACCGTTTGGAATAGATTACATCAAATAATGGCAAATGGTAATTATGCAGGTGGTACTGGACTTTTAGGAGATCCATCAAGTACATCATCTGGACTAATTGTCCCTAAACCTCAAGATCTAACACAATTCTATATTTTTACAGTTGATGAGCCGCATCATGATAATGCGAGTGTATATCCAAACCAATTTACAGGAAACTACGATAGTGGTGGAAGCGTTCCGCTACAAGATGACGGTTTTAACAATGGCTTACACTACTCGCTTGTTGATATGACCTTGAATGGTGGTTTAGGAGATGTTGTAACCACTGAACAAAATGTTCCATTGGTAACCTATGATGAGACGAGTGTTGCTCAAAGTTCGTTTAAGTGTTCTGAAAAAATTACAGCTGTAAAAGCTGATGATTGTTATTCTTTTTGGGTAATTACACATTTTGTAGATAAATTCTATGCGTTTAAAGTTGATGAAGTTGGTGTAGATCCTACTCCTGTCATTTCTACTGTTGGACCTGTAGTCCCTATTGAAGGCTACAGAAGAAACTCACTTGGATACATTAAGGCATCTCCTGATGGTTCAAAAATTGTTGTAGCGCATTATGGTTTTGCAACAACTACTGCTGCTAATGCTCCTGGAGGTGTTTATCTTTTTGATTTCGATAACGATACTGGAATTGTATCTAATGAGATTGAATTGTATCCACCTGCTTTTGGAGACAGTCCTTATGGTGTTGAATTTTCTGCAGAAAACAAAAAAGTATATGCATCAATTGGTGATGGAGCCGCTGGAAATGGCTCAAGTAGCATTGTGCAATGGGATTTAGAAGCTGCCAATATTCCTGCGTCGCAACAAATCGTGCACACTTCGTCTACTCTGAATGCTGGTGCTCTGCAACTTGGTATTGATCGTAGAATTTATAGAGCACAATTTAGTTTTGCTAACGTGGCCAATAATGGCCGATTTATTGGAGCTATTCTCAATCCTGAAGCTACAGGTGCTATGGCTGGTTATGACGAAACTGCTGTAGAACTTGATATTAATGGTGGATCTCAAAACACAGGACGCATTGGTTTGCCACCTTTTATTCAATCGCTTTTTAATTCGCAAATCGATATTATTCAGAATGGCATCAGTACTACTGAATTAAAATTGTGTACTGGAGATACTTATACACTTACAGCTGAAGATATTCCTGGAGCAACTTATTCTTGGACCAAAGATGGAAATCCTTTAGCTGAAGCCACCTTTCAATTACCAGTAGATTCTCCTGGATTTTATGAAGTCTTTATAGAGCAGAATAACGGTGAATGTCCAATTGAAGGTGAAGCTGTTGTTGGTGTGTTTGATTATCCTGTAGCCAACCAACCTGACGATATAATTGTTTGTGATGCTACCGAAATATCATCCTTTGATTTTTCAACTCAAAACGGTCAAGCCTTAGATACTCAAAGCCCAGACGATTATACGGTTCGTTATTTTGTAAGCCAGGAAGATGCTGATTCAGGAGACAATGAAATTATTGGAGAGTTTAACAATACTGAAAATCCGCAAACCATTTATGTGCGTGTCGAAAATACTAATAATCCAAATTGTTATGATACAAATAGTTTTAATCTTGAAGTATTCATAATTCCTGTAATCGATAATTTACAAGATTTTACTGTCTGTGATACCGATTTTAATGGTAATAGTATGGATGGACTTACAACGTTAGAGCTCTTAAATTTTAACGATGCGATTCTAGGTAATCAAGACGAAAACCTTTATACCATCTCTTACCATCCTACACAAGATGATGCTACTAATAATATCAATCCGCATCCAAATACTTACACGAATACCATAGCCAATATGGAAGAGATTTTTGTGCGCATTGAAAACAACAACAATACCGATTGCTTTTCTACGGATTCGTTCATTTTAAATGTAAACAATGCACCAGAAGCCATTGATACTACAATCCTTCAATGTGATGAAGATGGTATTCCCGAAGGATTCACAACCTTTGATCTTAATCAAGTGTTTGACGACATCACCAATAATGAACCTAACAGAAGTATTAACTTTTTTGTGTCGTTAGAAGACCTAGAAAACAATGAAGATGAGATTAATGCAGATGCTTTCGAAAATTATTTAAATCCGCAAACAATATATGCTTTGGTCACAGATACTGTGACAAATTGTACCAATATTGCCGAAATCACACTTGAAGCGAGCGCTACATCTACAATAGATACATTTTTAGAAGCTTGTGATGATGATGGTACTGAAGATGGATTTTTTAATTTCAATCTAACTGAAGCCAGTACTGTCATTTTAAACGGACTCTCTCCTGATTTAGATCTGGTGTTTTACGAAACTTATGAAGATGCTTTAATTGAAGATAATCCAATAAGTAGCAATTTCACCAATACCATTCCGTATAATCAAACGGTCTATGCTCGTGTTGAAAATGATAATAACTGTTTTGGAATAAGTGCCATAGAATTAACCGTTTTTGAATTACCAAACATCGACATCGAAGAAGAACTATTGTATTGTTTGAATGATTTTCCTGAAACGATTGTTTTAGATGGCGGACTTATTGACGATGTTCCAAACAATTACTATTTTGAATGGTCAACTGGTGAAAATATGGTCGAAATTGAAGTCAACCAACCAGGAACCTATACTGTAAGAGTTACCAGTACTGAAGGTTGTTTTAAAGATCGTACAATTACCGTATTGCCTTCAGATATAGCAACTATTACTGACATTCAAATTACTGATGCGTCCTCTAACAATACCATTTCGGTTTTTGTGACTGGTGAAGGGGTTTACGAATACGCATTAGATGACATAAATGGTCCTTATCAAGAAAGTAATATTTTTACAGATGTCGAATATGGTTTTCACACAGTCTATGTAAGAGATATTGAAAATGATTGTGGTATTGTAGATGAAGATGTTTCCGTCATTGGATTTCCAAAATTCTTTACGCCAAATGGAGACCCTTACAACCAATATTGGCAAGTGAAAGGTATTTCTGAACAATTTCAACCTAATACAGAAATCATTATCTATGATCGCTACGGAAAATTATTAGCTGAAATTGATCCACTCGGTCCTGGTTGGGATGGCACTTACAACGGATTTAACATGCCTAGCAGTGATTATTGGTTTGCTGTAACACTTCAAGATGGACGTGTTTTTAAAAGTCATTTTACTCTAAAGCGATAATAATTTGTGTAAATTGTAAGGGAAATCAAAGTATATGCAATTTAGAACGCTAACCATAATCACGACTTGCATTGTAACATTACTTTCCCACGCACAGGATATTGATTTATTTCAACAGTTTAATGGCAGATATGATTATACAGCACTAGGAAACACGCTTAATATTATTGAAAACGGCCCAAATGTCACTTGTGATATTCTTACATCATCTTCGGCATCGCTAAACTTAGATCCAAGTCAGGATATTGTAGCTGCATATTTATATTGGGCTGGTTCTGGAACAGGCGATTTTGATATTGAAGTAAATGGAATTCCTATTACTGCTGAACGTACTTTTAGTGATGCATTAGATGATGTACGTGTATTTTTTGCAGCATTTGCTGATATTACAACCATTGTTCAAACAGAAGGAAGCACAAATTATACTATTTCTGAATTTGACCTCACAAATGTTATTGCGCCTTTTTGTCCAACTGGAACCAACTTTGGTGGTTGGGCTATTACTGTAATTTATCAAGATGAGAGTCTTCCGTTAAATCAATTAAATGTTTATGATGGTCTACAAAGTGTACCTACTGAACTTACAATAACTTTAGAAAATTTGAACGTTCTCGATAATGTAGGTGCAAAAATTGGATTTGTTGCTTGGGAAGGTGATGCTTCACTTGCTGTTAATGAACAACTCACAATCAATGGAAATGTTATTGGAAATATTCCATTGAATCCATTAAACAATGCTTTCAATGGCACCAATACATTTACAGGAGCATCAGACCTTTATAATATGGATATTGATGTGTATAATATTCAAAATAATATTTCTGTTGGAGATACAAGTGCTACTATAGAATTAACTTCAGGGCAAGATTTTGTAATGATCAATAATATCATCACTGTGTTAAATAGTCAACTTCCTGATGCTACAATAACCTTAGATGGTTTTGATGTTCGCTGTAATGACAGACGCGTTACTATTGACTATACGGTATTTAATACTAATAGCACAGACCCATTACCTGCAAATACACCTATTGCATTTTATGCTGATGGTATTCTCGTTGGTCAAAGTGCTACGCAAAGTATTATAGACATAAACGATGCTGAGTCAGGAACTCTAGACTTGATTATTCCTGAGAGTGTCAATGATGCTTTTCAACTCATTATCATTGTAGATGATGATGGTACTGGACAAGGTACTGTAACAGAATTAAATGAAATCAACAATAGTACAACCTCTGTTATCAATTTATTGAGTTCTCCTCCAATTGAAACATTACCTGCAAGTTTATTATGTGATATCAGTTTTAATTCGGCTCAATTTAATTTATTTCAGATATTACAAGACAATGGTATTGACACTAGCATCAATGTTGAATTTTATAGAAGTCTAGAAGAGTTAGAAGCCATAACCAACGAGATCAACAACCCAAGTAATTTTAACAACGAAACTAGTCCGCAGATTATCTATGCTCGTGTTGAAACTTCACCTTGCTATAGTGTGTATGAATTTGACTTAGAAGTTGAAAATTGCCCTCCAATTATTCCCGAAGGCTTCTCTCCAAATGACGACAATATTAATGACTGGTTTAATATACAAGGCCTCTACAATATTTTTGAACACCACAAACTCAAAATATTCAATCGCTATGGTACACTTATTTTTGAAGGCGACAACAATAAGCCTTGGCGAGGCTATACAAACAGAGGCATCAATAATCGTGGTAAATTAGTTCCTGTTGGTACTTATTTCTACATTATAGAATTTAACGACTCAAACTATGAACCTGAAGCTGGTTGGGTATATGTTAACTATTAAGAATGTTAAAGTTTTGTGTCGTTCATCCTATTTTTTTGGTTCATATCCTTTGAAAGTCTAATTTTAAAGACTTTAATTTCTACTGCTATTAATCCCTCTTGCCACATAGAAATTAATAGACCTTACTTAAAACTAAAATTATTTTAAGCCTAATCGTATGGTTTACGTTATGATTTATCTTTTCATCTTCAGACCTAAAGAACGAAAAGTTATTCTAGAAAAAGCATCTAAATATGTTTCGCTTAAAAAAGCGAAATGTTAAAATTTTGTGTATTTCATCGTAATTTTTTGCATTTCATCTAATACAGTTCTATATTTCGCCTGTTGAAAGTGTTCAACAACCCCAAAGTCCCATGTTTTATGGTGCAAACCATAAACTTAACCGCTTAATAATGAACGTTTTAAAACCTACCCTCACGTTTTTGCTGAGCTTATGCTTCAGCTTTACTTATGCACAACAAATAAGTGTAAACAATTCATTTTCAGAACAAGAACTTATTGAGAACAATCTTATTCAAGGTTGTGTTGAAACCTCAAACATTAATTCACCTGTTAACGGAAGCGTTAATGGCTTCAATAGTTTTGCCTATTTTGAAAAAGCGAGTTCTAACTTTCCATTTGAAAACGGAATCATGTTATCAACAGGTAATCCAATGTCTGGTGGTAACACCTTAAACAATGAGGTTTTAAACGAAGGTGAAAATGACTGGGATACAGATGCCGATCTTGAAGCTGCTTTAGGGATTACAAATACACTTAACGCGACTTCTATTGAATTCGATTTTATTTCGGTGTCAAATCAGATTTCGTTTAACTATATACTAGCATCTGAAGAGTACTTTGGGAATTTTCCTTGTGAATATTCAGATGGTTTTGCTTTTCTTATCAGAGAGGCTGGTTCATCTGATCCTTATACTAACATTGCTGTAATTCCTGGAACGAGTATTCCAGTAAACACCAATACCATTCACGATGAAATTGTTGGGTTTTGTGCAGCTTCAAACGAAGAATTCTTTGAGGGTTATAATTTAGGCGACACCAATTACAATGGTCGTACATCAGTATTAACCGCAACCGCTAATATCGTTCCTAACACAGAATATCATATTAAAATTGTTATTGCTGACCAAACAGATAAAAACTACGATTCAGCAGTATTCATTGAAGGAAATAGCTTTAATGCAAATGTAGATTTAGGTGAAGATATTCAAACTTGTGCTAGTGATGTAACCCTTGATGGTAATATAGATAATCCGCAAGCAACCTACACATGGTTATTTAACGATATTGTTATTCCTGGTGAAAATCAACCAACATTAAATGTGAATTTCTCTGGTAATTACACAGTTTCTATTGAAATTCCTTTGACTAATTCTACGTGTGTAATTGAAGACACTGTAAATGTTCAGTTGAGTTCTACGCAATCTGCCGATTTAATATCTGACTATGAATTATGTGATGATGATAGCGCAGATCAGGTAGAAACTTTTGATCTAACAACTAAAGATTCAGAGGTTATTGCAGCTGTTCCAGCTTCAACATATTCAATTTCGTATCACTACACTTTAGTCGATGCTCAAAATCAAATCAATCCTATTACTACTCCAATTCAAAACATCATAAATCCGCAACCTATTTTTGTTAGAATTGAAGATGACATTAATGGCTGTCTTGCATTTCAGAGTTTTAACCTAATTGTTAATCCTAAACCAACTATCAATCAGCCAACACCATTAATTGTATGTGATGATAATACTGCAGACGGATTTACAACTATTGATCTCTCTCAAAAAGATGATGAAATTACTGGTGGAAATTTCGACTTAGCTGTAACCTATCATTTAACGCAAAATGATGCTACAAATGGAACAAATGCTATTCCGCTTCCGTATGTAAACACAAATGTAACTGAAACACTTTTTGTAAACGTTAGAGATACAATAACGGGTTGTAGCATAACGACTACTTTAGATTTAGAAGTTTTAGATAACCCTGTGGTTAATCCTGGTCCATTTTATATGGATGCTTGTGATTCTGATCATGACGGATTTGCCAGCTTTGACTTAACAGAAATTATTGATGACGTTATCGATGACCTTTCAGGTGTTAATATTACATTTCACGAAACTCAGGAAGATGCTGATTTAGGTGTAAATGCCATTGCAAACGAAACCAATTACGACAATATCGTTATAGATGAGCAAATTGTATTTATTCGTGTCGAAAATCAATCTACTGGTTGTGCTAGTATAGTCCCTGTAGAGATTCACACCAATCTACTCTTAACTGGTACTAACCTCAGAAACTTCAGTTTGTGTGATATTGGTAATGATGGTGAAGAAGCCTTTGATCTAATCAATATTGAAGAAATCATTATTAGTGATTTAGAATTGGTCTTAGACATTGATATTACTATCGATTTTTATACTTCTGAAGAAGACAGAGATAATCAAGTTAATGCGCTTGATCCAACACAACCTTTTGAACCAGACGAGACACCAATGTTTTTGTATTTGACAATTACAAGTCCTACTTGTCAGGAAATTGCAGAAATAGAAATTATAATTGATCCAATTGTTGAGTTTGATCCAATTGGTACCATTCAAGTTTGTGATAATGATCAAGATGGATTTACACAACTTGACTTATCAGATTTTGATGCATTGGTAACGAATAATGAGCCTGATTTTTCAGTGACGTATTTTGCCACTCAGGAAGATGCTGAAGCGAATTCAAATGCATTACCAACATTCTATACTAATGTGTCTAATCCGCAAACATTTTTCACAAGAATTCGATACAATTTATCAGGATGTGCCGATATCAATTCATTTACAGTTCAAGTATTACCTGCTCCTGAAACGAATGAACCAACAGATATTATTATATGTGATCCAGATCAAGACGGAATTTCAATCATTGATCTAACCGCTAAGATTTCTGAAATCGTGCCTGATACATCAAACAGAATTATCTCATTTCACCATAACCAAACAGATGCCAACACAGGGTTAGCACAAATTACGCAATCTACGTCATATCCTGCCGTTACTGAAAGTATTTATGTTAGAGTAGAGAACGCTTCAACGGGTTGCTTCAGCACCGAAAACTTTGAAGTAATCGTCAATACCTTACCTGTAATAAATTCAATTACTTTATACAAATTTTGTGAACTCGGAGATGATGGTTTTGGAGAATTTATATTTTCTACTCAAGATGCAGAAATCCTAAATGGTCAAACTGGAAAAGAAGTATTCTATTTTGAAACAGCGCTTGATGCTGAAAACAACACAAACCCTATTGACAAGGATAACATTTATGTCAATATTACTAATCCGCAAACCATTTTTGTGAGAGTTGAAAACCTCACAGATCCAAGTTGTTATTCGACCTCTTCATTTCCTATTGAAGTTGGAACAAACCCATTATTTAATGAGCCTACTGACTTGTTTGTTTGTGATGATATTTCAAATGATGGTGTTGTAGATTTTGATTTCAATATTCAAATAGCTGAAATCACTCAAGGACATCCAGATATTGAAGAAGTAAGTTTCCATGCTACTCCACAACACGCTGAGAATAACATCGATCCGTTACCGCTTAATTTCAGCAACACAGTAAATCCGCAACAAATTTATGTGCGAATTAACAACGGTACGATTTGTGAAAGCTATACGTCTTTTGTACTCAATATAATTGCTGCTCCTGATGTTAATACACCACAACCTCAAGTTGCTTGTGATGATGATTATGATGGTATTGTGACATTCGATTTAACCTTATCAGAGCTTGATATTTTAGATGTAAGACAAGACAATATTGAAATTTCTTATCACGAAACAGTTGAAGATGCATTCTTAGACGCAAATGCTATTTCAGATCCTGAAAACTATACCAACCTAAGCAATCCACAAACTGTATTTGTAAGAGTTACTAACACAATCTCTGATTGTTTTGTAACATTGCCTTTAGATTTGGATGTCAACTTACCTCCTGCTATCAATCCTATTGAAGAATATACCATTTGTGAAAACGTTGACAATATTATCAATCTAAATGAGATTAATACATCATTACTACAGCAAACCGCAAATGTTATTGTAAGTTATCATGCAACATTAGCAGATGCTGAAGATCTAACTAATGCTTTAGCTTCAGATTACAACTACCAATCTAGCGTTGAAACCTTATTTGCTAGAGTAGAATTTTCAACGACACGTTGTTTCTATATTCATGAGTTTGATTTAATTGTAAATCCTGCTCCAGAAGCAAACCAACCTTTAGATATGGAAGCCTGTGATGATGATTATGATGGTTTTTTAACTTTTGATTTCAATCAACAAAACGCAACTATTTTAGGCACTCAAAGTCCATCACAATTTACAATAACATATCACGATGCTTTATCATCTGCCAACCAAGGTACTGAAATATTGCCTGCAGATTACTTAGCTTTTGACGAACAAATTATTTACGCAAGAATAGAGAACAACACTACAGGTTGTTATGCTGTTACGCAATTCAGAACTATTATAAATCCGTTACCTATTGTAGATATTGACGATCAGGTGATTTGTTTAAATAATTTACCATTGTTAGTGAGTGCCAACACGAATCAAACAGGAGATACTTACTTATGGTCAACTAATGAAACTTCACCAGAAATAGAAATCACTGAAGTTGGGACCTACTCTGTAACTGTAACAACACCTTTTGGTTGTGAAGCCACCAGAGTCTTTAATGTTACTGAATCTGAAATGGCTACCATAGAAATTACTGAATCTATCGATTTTTCTGATCCAAATAATATTATTGTTACAATTAGCGGAATTGGAAACTATGTGTACCAACTAGATGATGAAGAACCTCAATTATCTAATGTTTTTGAAAATGTAAGTCTTGGTTACCATACCATCACAATTATTGATTTAAATGGCTGTGCTGAAGTTTCAAAAGAGATTGTGGTTATTGATGCGCCTAAGTTTGTAACACCTAACAACGATGGGTATTTTGATACTTGGCATATCACTGGTGTTGAAACCTTACCTGGAACTGAAGTCTTTATTTATGATCGTTATGGTAAACTCATTACAAGGTTAACTTCATCATCAAATGGATGGGACGGAACATACAACGGAAATAACATGCCTGCAACCGATTATTGGTTCTTAGCAAAAGTGAAAAAAGGAAGTATTTCGTTTGAAGTTAAAGGTCATTTTTCACTTAGACGATAAAAACAATGCCATTCATCCGAAAAATTAGCGCTTACACTATATAAATTCAGGAAAAAAAGTATATTTTATATTTTAACAGATTCAAGATTTTACATAATCCCTAAAAATCTACCTACATAACTTGATCTGTTATTATTAACCGTATCAATGAATAATCTGAAGTGGTTGTGGATTGTTCTACTCTGTTGTAGTTCAGTTTACAATATTTCTGCGCAACAAATCGTCACAGACACATCGTCTTCCCTAGAGTCGCTAGTGCAATCTAGTTTAGGGCAAGGTTGTGTTGAGATTAGTAATGTGTCATCTTCAGTAAACGGTTTATCAAATGGTATAAACAGTTATGGAACTTTTGATAAAGCCGATTCTAATTTCCCTTTTCAAAATGGAATTATTTTATCTACAGGAAGTATAGAATCTGCTGGAAATAGTGTCATTACAAGTAGTTTAAATGAAGGAAACAGTAATTGGACTACCGATGCCGATCTTGAAAACACCCTAGGAATAACCAACACACTCAATGCTACTGTTATTGAATTTGATTTTATCTCAGCTGCAGATCAAATCGCTTTTAATTACATTTTAGCTTCTGAAGAATACAACACCAACTTCCCTTGTCAGTATTCTGATGGATTTGCATTTTTGATCAAGAAAGCAAATACTCCTGAAATATTTGAAAATATTGCACTTGTACCTGGTTCTAACACACCTGTGAACACTAGTACGATTCACGAAGAAGTGGTTGGGTTTTGTGATGGTCAAAATGAAGAATTCTTTGAAGGCTACAATATTGGAGATACCAACTATAATGGTCGTACTACGGTTTTAACAGCTAGAGCAGATATCACGCCTAATGTATTGTATCGAGTTAAACTTATCATTGCAGATCAAACCGACGGAAATTATGACTCTGCAGTATTTATTGAAGATACAAGTACAATTGCTTCCTTAGACTTAGGACCAGATATTGACCTCTGTGCACAATCAGTACTTTTAAATGGAGCCGTTCAAAATGATTTGGCGATGTACCAATGGTATAGAGATGATATGCTTATTCCAGGTGCTGTAAATCCGCTGTATCAAACTGCTGTTTCTGGAACCTATCGTATCGAAGTTACCTTACCAATTAATAATACGTCTTGTGTGGTAGAAGACGAAATTGTAATCAACTTAAGTTCTGAACAAGAGGTTGCTCCTATTTCAGACTTTGTGCTCTGTGATGATCCTTCAAATGATGGTCAAGAGATCTTCGATTTAACCACTATGGATGATGAGATCATTGCTGCAGTGCCTGAAGGTAATTACAATGTTAGTTATCATCTTTCAGCAGCAGGAGCTGTAACGCAAACGTCAACCATTACAGTTCCTTGGGCTAATTTATCAAATCCGCAAACTATTTATGTAAGAGTTGTAAATACTGATACTGGCTGCTTGGCATACACGTCTTTTGATTTGATTGTTAATCCGGCTCCAGATTATACCGACCTTTTAGAAATTATTGTTTGCGATGACAATCAAGCAGATGGCATAACTACGGTTAGCTTTGAACATATTACAGAAACTATATTAACTGCTAACCCGAATTACTTAGTTACATATTACACTACGCTCTCTGATGCAGTAATTGGAGAGTTCCCAATTGGAACATCGTATACCACAACTGGTGCGTCTGATATGGTTTTTATACGATTAGATGATAGTATCACGAGTTGTTCAAATATTTTGACACTTGATATTACAGTGCTTGAAAATCCTGTTTTAAACCTTGAAGTGCAATGGATCAATGCTTGTGAAATGGATGACGACGGATTTGAACTATTTGATATTACAAGTGTTACCGATGACATTTTACAAGGATTAGGTGGTGTTACAGTTGAGTTTTATGAAACTATAGAGGATGCGAATGCAGGTATTAACCAAATCCCTAATCCGTCTTCCTATCAAAACATCGTTCAATATTTTCAATTCGTTTATATCAAAGTTGTTAATAATACAACTGGATGTACTTCAATTATGCCTATTGAATTACACACCAATGTGGTTGAATCTGGATTCAACACTGATCCTTTTGGAATTTGTGATGACGAGTCGAATGATGGTATTGCTGATTTTGATTTGAATGAGGTTGAATCTGATATGTTACTGCAATACATCGAATGGGAAATCGAATTTTTTGAGACTGAAGCGGAGCAATTAAGTAACACTAATGCTATTGATAAAAGTGTCGACTATACAGCAACCTCTATTCTTACAACTCTATATTTTTCGGCAACCTTAGACAATTGTACACAATACGACACCATTGATTTAGTAATTCATCCTGCTATTGAAATACAACCTTTAGATACTGTTGAGTTTTGTGATACCGACTTTGATGGCATCACATCTATTGTACTATCGAGCTTTAACGATTATGTTAGTGAAGGTATCGATTCTCCAGCGGTTACCTATTATGAAACTGAACAAGATGCAATAACAAACGTCAATCCGTTATCGTCTTCAGGATATACAAATGCAGTAAATCCCGTAACCGTTTATGTAAGAGTTTTAAATACACTAACACGATGTTTTGACATTTCTGCTTTAGAGATATTAGTAATAGATCCTCCTATTGTTTCTCAACCTTCAGATATTATCATTTGTGATAATGATTTTGATGGTTTTTACGAGATCAACCTCAACAACAGTATTCCTGAGATAGTGGCTGACCCTTCAGATCTAATAATTACTTTTCACACGAGTTATGATGATGCTGATAATGGAACCAACCCTATTCCAAATCCTGAAGATTTCAACACCAACTCCAAACCTATTCATGTAAGAGTAGAAAGTTTGATAACCACCTGTCATAGTATTGTTGAACTCAATGTTATTGTGAATACTTTGCCACAGTTTGTTCCTATTGAAGTTTTTGAAGCTTGCGAAAGTGATGGCGACGGTTTCAGTGATTTTATATTTAATGTAAAAGATGATGAAATTTTAAATGGCCAACTTGGTAAAGATGTTCTTTACTTTGAAACTCAGCAAGACGCTATAGATAGAACCAACATAATTGATAAAACTGCTGCTTATCAAAACCTAAGTAATCCGCAAATCATATATGCGCGTGTTGAAAACCTAACTGATATTGATTGTTTTGATGTGACGTCCTTTGAAATAAAAGTAACACAATTTGTGACCTTTAATCAGCCTAATGACATTGATATTTGTGATGATAATTCTAATGACGGATTTGAACTACTTAATTTAAGCGAGAAGATTCAGGAAATCTCAAATGGCATCAATCTCAACCTTGACATCTCTTTCCATCTCAGCTTTCAAGATGCTGATAACGACTTAAATGAATTGCCTTTAAGTTATGTTAATGCTGAAAACCCTCAATTGATTTATGTTAGAATAGAAAATGACATTCTTTGTCCTGCTGTTGCTGATTTCACAGTAAACATTGTTCAAGTTCCTGAGATCAACCCTGCTCCAGATATCATTGAATGTGATGAAGATTATGACGGATTAACCATTTTCGATATTACTCAGGTTGAAACAGATGTATTGGATGTTAGAGTTGATGACACTGTAATAACCTACCATGAAAGTTTAAATGGTGTTGAGACCAATTCTGAAGTTATAGTGGATCCTGAAAACTATATGAGTATTTCAAATCCGCAAACGGTTTATATTAAAATTACCAATACACTTTCAAACTGTTATAGTTACGAACCAATAAATCTATCAGCAAATTTACCACCTCCTGTTAATGATTTTATAAACTATGACATCTGCTTTAATGCGACTAGTAGTTTTTATCTTGGTGACGTAAACACTGTAGCTGTCAATGATGACACTGATGTTTTATTTAGTTACCACAGCACTTTTGATGATGCTCAAAACAATAGCAATCCTTTAAATTTAGACTACACCTACATTACTTTTAGCGATGCTATTTTTGTTCGTGTTGCCTATGAAACTACAGGATGTTTTTATGTGTATCCATTCCAGCTTATTGTTAATCCGTTACCAATAGCTAATCAACCAGATGATCTTGAAGCATGTGATGATGACTCAAATGATCAAATTGCACAATTTAATCTTCCGCTAGCATCTGCTCAAGTTATAGGAAACCAAGATCCAAACTTATTTTCTGTGAGTTATTATGTCAACAGCTTAGATGCGGAAACAGGTTCTAACCCTCTTGGCGAATTTTTTACTGGTCAACACAATCAGACTATCTATGCACGTATTGAAAATAATATTACTGGATGTTACGAAGTTACAAGCTTTGAGCTCATCGTAAATCCGCATCCTTTTGTACCTGAACCTTTAGTAAATTGTGATTACGATTATGATGGTTTGACAACATTTGATCTAACCTTAGCTGAATCAGATCTATTTGTAACTGCAAATCCAGACCATAGTATCTCGTATTTTGAAACAATGGCTGACTTAGAGAATGGTACAAATAATATTAGTGATCCAACACTATATAACAACGTTTCTAATCCGCAAACGGTTTTTATAAAAGTGTTTAATCCTGTGGCTAACTGTTATACTTCAGTACCTTTAGAATTACAAGCAAACCTTCCTCCTGCAATTGATGCACAACCTGTTTTTGAAGTTTGCGAAACAGATACTGGCATAGTAGATCTATCAGAAATCACTGAAAGTCTACTGTTGCAAACTATAAACACTCAAATTGTATATTATCCTTCAGAGCTAGATGCGATAAACCAAACAAATACGTTGAATAACTCCTACAACTACCAAACATTTAATGATATGCTTTTTGCACGAATCGAGTTTACAACAACACATTGTTATCACATTCATGAGTTCTCTTTATTAGTCAACCCATTACCTATTGCTAATCCTGTTAATAACTTAGAAACTTGTGACGATGATTATGACGGATTCTTTACCTTTAACTTGGCAGTACAAAACAATACAGTACTTGGTGCTCAAAACCCAGGTGATTTTATAGTAACTTACTATAATGATCTGCAAATGGCAGAAAATGGTAATGGAGCTCTAAATAATAGTTATTCAGCATACCACAACCAAACTATTTATATTAGAGTTGAACATATTATTACAGGCTGTTATGATATTACTTCTTTTCAAACAATAATTCGTCCGATACCTTACTTAGATATTGGAAACCAAGTGGTTTGTCTTGATAATTTACCTCTTACTGTAAGTGCAGAAACCAATGTTTCTGGTGATTCTTACTTATGGTCTACTGGAGATACTTCTGCTGAAATAGAAATCACAAACATTGGTACTTATTCGGTAACAGTAACCTCTTCTGAAGGTTGTGAAAACACAGAAACCTTTGAAGTGATAGAATCTCAATCTGCTAATATTGTAGTTGCTGAAAGTATTGATTTTTCAGACCCAAATAATATTGTGGTCACCATTGAAGGTATAGGAGATTACCTCTATCAATTAGACGATCTGGATCCCCAAACCTCTAATGTGTTTACAAATGTAAGTTTGGGATATCATACCATTACCATATTAGATTTAAACGGTTGTGATTCAGCCACCAAAGATATTGTCGTTATTGATACGCCTAAATTTATGACTCCAAACGATGATGGTCATTTTGATACTTGGCATATTACAGGAGTTGAAACCTTACCAGGTACCATTATTTACATATTTGATCGCTATGGAAAACTAGTAAAAACGTTAACCTCTGAGAGTCCTGGTTGGAATGGCTATTACAATGGCAATCTCATGCCTGCTTCAGATTATTGGTTCGTTGCTAAAGTAAAAAGAGGGTTAGAATCTTTTGAAGTGAAAGGCCATTTCACACTTCGCTATTAAAACGATCAACAAATACGAATACGCAATTAGCATATCTCATTAATTTTTAGTACTTTAATTGATTACAAATTCGTTATTCCATTGAACGCGAACTTGTAGCTATAAAATTGCTATATATGAAATTGGTTAAACACGTATGTATGTGTATTACATACATGTCTTTTTATACCTTTTTTGCTCAGCAAATTAGTACAGATAACACCCTAAGTCTTGAATCCCTTGTACAAACTAATTTAGGGCAAAATTGTGTTGAGATCTCAAATATCTCAAGTGCATCCAATGGCCAGGTAAATGGTATAGATAGCTATGGTTCATTCTCAAAAGCCAATTCTAACTTTCCGTTTCAAAATGGCATCATCCTATCAACTGGTCAAATAGATTCGGCTGGAAACGAATTGATTTCCAATATTTTAAACGAAGGCGACACCAATTGGTTAACAGATCCTGACCTTGAAAATGCCTTAAATATTTCGGAAACTATAAATGCTACTTCTATTGAGTTCGATTTTGTTTCTGCTGCTAACCTAATTCAATTTAATTATCTATTAGCCTCTGAAGAATACAATGCCAATTTCCCTTGTCAGTATTCAGACGGATTTGCTTTTCTTATCAAAGAAGCAGGAACGCCAAATCCTTACACAAATATCGCAGTGATTCCAGGAACAAATATTCCCGTAAACACGAATACCATTCACGATGAAATCGTAGGATTTTGTCCAGCAGAAAATGAAGCATATTTTGAAGGTTACAATATTGGAGACACCAATTACAATGGACGAACTACAGTATTAACTGCAACGGCATCCATTGTACCAAACACGACCTACCATATCAAACTCATCATTGCAGATCAATCCGATGAAAACTATGATTCTGCGGTATTTATTGAAGGCAATAGTTTTAATGCCTCGGTTGACTTAGGTCCAGATATTACTACTTGTGCTGACAATGCTGATCTTGATGCTGACATAGATAATAACCTTGCAACCTACTCTTGGTTTTTAGATAACACGTTAATTCCTGGTGCTACTAATCCAACTTTTACTGCCACAACCTCAGGAACGTATCGCGTTGAAGTTGCTATTGAGCTGAGCAATGTAGAGTGTCTCATTGAAGATGAAATCCAAATCGAATTAAATTCACAACAAGTACTAGAACCTCTCACAGATTACGTTCTGTGTGATGATCTATTAGATGATGGTGTTGAATTTTTTGATCTTTTTTCAAAGTATGATGAAATCTCACCACTTATTCCTCCTGCATTATATTCAATTTCTTTTCATCCTTCTGAAACAGATGCGCAAAACGACACTAACGAACTACCTCAATTCTATCAAAACACGACGAGTCCGCAAACCATTTACATTAGAATTGAAGACCTTACTAATGGTTGTTTGATCTATGGCACGTTTGATATCATTGTAAATGAGCTTCCTGAAGTTGTTCAGCCAGAAGACACTGTATTTTGTGGTATTAATACTGAAGAGTTTTTTACGATAGATAATTTTGATGACGTAACCGCTGAACTACTTGCGAGTAACCCAAATCTTATCATTAGCTATCATACCACACAAGAAGATGCCAATATTGGGTTAAACCCAATAACGCCTCCTTTAGACATTCCGTCAAATTCTACTACTGCAATTTTTATAAGAGTTGTCGACCCTTCAACGGGTTGTGCTAATGTAACGTATTTAGCATACATTGCGCTAAGTGGTCCTCAAGTTGGTAGTGATATACGATGGATTGACGCTTGTAAACCTGAACAAGATCATGCTATTTTTGATTTAACCGATCAATTAAACGAACTCATAGCCATACATCCTGATGCTGATTTTAGTGTTTTTGAAAATTACAATGATGCCATTAATGACCTAAACCCTATTACAGATATTACCAATTATGAAAATATAATCCCTGAGTTTCAACTTGTTTATGTCAAAATTACAGATCCCGTTTCTGGATGTTCGAGTATTGTTACTATAGAATTGCATACTGATGTTGTTGAAACTGGATTTGACGATTCGCCTTACCAACTCTGTGATGACGATTCACAAGATGGTGTTGAAGGCTTTGATCTTAATGATGTAGAAGCAAATTTGATTAATGAATACACCGAAAATGATTTCACCTTTATTTTCTACCAGAACCAATTTGATCAAGATAACGAGATTAACGCCTTAGATAAATCGCAATTGTATTACGTCAATGGTTCAGATGAGGTGTACGTAACTATTATTAGTGATTTATGTACACGCTACGTGATTATTGAACTCATTGTCAACCCTCCATTTTATTTGGAAGACTTAGGCACTGTAAATTATTGTGAAGAAGATGGTAATAATGATGGCATTACATTAATTAACCTAAACATTTATAATGCCTATGTAAGCGAAGGTATCAATGGTGCTTCTGTGAGTTATTTTTTCTCACCTCAAGATGCCGAAGCAAACATTAATGCCATTACTGAAGAATTTGAGAACACAACAAACCCTTTTACAGTTTATGTAAGGGTTGAAAATTCTATAACTAGTTGTGAAGATACTGCACCTTTAACGGTAAATGTTACTACAATTCCAGAGGTGCTGTTCCCTTCTAACCTTCAGGTTTGTGATGATGACGATGACCAAATAGCTGAAGTAAATTTACTGACAAAGATTCCTGAAATTGTTTCAAACCCAAACAATTTTAACTTTAAATTTTTCACCAACTACGATGATGCCTTAGATAATACAAATCCTATTGACAACCCTGAAACTTTTACAACTGCAACACAACACATTTTTGTAAGAGTTGAAGATGCAATTTCTGGTTGTTCAACAGTGATCGATTTTTATGTGTTCATCAACACAACTCCAATAACAAGCACAATCAGCCCGTTTGAAAATTGTGACACAAATACCAATCTAATTGCCGATTTCATTCTGATAAACAAAGATGAAGAGATTCTTAATGGACAATTCAACAAAGAGGTACTGTACTTTGAAACTGAACAAGATGCGATTAACAGAACCAATAGTATCGATAAAACTATTGCTTACCAAAATATGTCTAGTCCGCAAACGCTATACGTAAGAATTGAGAATCTAACTGATATTAATTGTTTTGTGACGAATTCATTTGAACTTGTAGTCGGTTCGCTTCCTATCTTTAATACACCATCTGATATTTTTGTGTGTGATGATGACAGTTCTGACGGAATTGAAAATTTCGATTTAAATGAAAAGCTCAACGAAATTGTTTCTGGATCTCCAGAAAACTTAAGCGTTTCCTTTTTTGAAAGCTACGAAGATGCTGAAACAAATACCAATAGTGTCCCACTCAATTATACCAATAGTGCAAATCCGCAACAAATTTTCGTTCGGATAGACAATGGCACATTTTGTCAAGCGATTGTTGATTTTGATATTAATGTGATCCAACTTCCTGAAGTGAATACACCTTCAGATTTAGAGTATTGTGATAACGATTATGATGGTGTACTCACCTTTGATCTTACAACTATAGAAGTAGAAATTCTAGATGTTAGACAAGATAATATTGAAATCACGTACCATGCTTCGTATGATGGCGTTGTCTCTCACACTGAGATCATTCAGAATCCAGAACAATATGCCAATATTTCAAATCCGCAAACGGTTTATGTAAAAATAAACAATACCATTTCAGATTGTTATGTAGCGCTTCCAATTAACCTTATCGTTAATTTACCGCCTGCTATTGATCCTATTGAACAATTTGATTTATGTGCAACTGAAACTAATACAGTCGATCTCGCTCAAGTTTCTGATGAACTATTACTACAAACTCCAAATGTTCAGGTGGTTTATTATCCTTCAGAAATTGATGCCACAAACCAAACCAATGCACTTGATGAACTGTATAGTTATCAAAGTTTGAATGACACGCTTTTTGCTCGTGTTGAATTTACTACAACGCGATGTCACTATATTCATGAGTTTGAAATTCTAATAAATGAGCTTCCTATAGCAAACCCAGTCAATGATCTTATTGCTTGCGATGACGATTACGATAGCTTTTATCCTTTTGATCTAACGGTTCAAAACGCTGTAGTATTAGGTTCTCAAAACCCAAACATCTTTCTTGTAAGTTATCACAACGATCAGCAATCTGCTAATGAGAATACAAATCCTTTGGAAAGTCCTTACCTATCTACAAATAACGAGGTTATATTCATTCGTGTTGAAAATAGTGTTACAGGTTGTTATGAAACAACATCGTTTCAGACCATCATTCATGACCAACCTTTTGTAGATATTGGCAATCAAGTGGTATGCTTAGATAATTTGCCTTTAGTGGTGTCTGCTGATACCAATAATCCCAATGACACGTATCTATGGTCTACCAATCAAACCACACCAGCTATTGAAATAACTGAAATAGGCACCTATTCTGTTACAGTAACCTCAGCAGATGGCTGTGAAACCACAGAAATATTTCAAGTCACAGAATCTGAAGCTGCAACCATAGACGTTACAGAAACTGTCGATTTTTCAGATCCAAACAATATTGTAGTTACGGTAAGTGGCATTGGTAATTATATGTATCAACTTGATGATGGCGACCCACAATTATCAAATGTTTTCACAAATGTGAGTTTAGGTTATCATACCATAACCATCATTGATCTTTTTGGTTGTACCTCTGTCACAAAAGATATTGTTGTTATTGATGCACCTAAGTTTGTTACACCAAATGATGATGGCTATTTTGACACCTGGCACATTACTGGAATAGAAACGCTTACAGGATCTATTGTATATGTGTTTGATCGCTTCGGAAAACTTATTACAACGCTTAGTTGGGATTCTGAAGGATGGAATGGTTATTACAACGGCAACCTTATGCCTGCAACAGATTATTGGTTCTACGCCAAAATTAGAAAAGGAAATACTGCTTTTGATGTTAAAGGACACTTTTCGTTGCGCTATTGACGTTCTAACTTCCTGATATATGTTAACAATTTTTTGATATTTTAAAGAGGATCGATACGTATCTTTGCAAAGGAAAAATTGTATATGAAAAACCTCATCACACTTGTGTATTTGTTTGTTGGTTTATCTATTGGTGCGCAAGGCATACAAGTAGATAGCCAAACCTATTCTGCACAAGAGCTTATTGAAGATGTTTTAATTGATAGTGATTGTATTGAGAATGTTTCAGTGACAAACGTGGTTGGTGGAAATTTTAATGGCTCCGATCAAAGCTATGGTTACTTTGATGCTAGCGGAACGACTTTCCCTTTTCAAAGTGGTATTGTACTCAGTACTGGACGTTTAAGTAATGTTCCTGGACCAAACTCAACCTTAAGCGATGATGATGCTCCTGGTTGGACTGGTGATCTAGACCTAGAAACAGCACTTAATGAAACCAATACGCTTAATGCCACGATTATTGAATTCGATTTTACCAGCATTGCCTCACAAATTAGCTTCAGATACTTATTTGCTTCAGAAGAATACCAAGAAGGTAACGCAAATACTTGTCAGTTCTCAGATCTATTCGGTTTTTTGATTCGCCCAATAGATGAACAACAATACACGAACATTGCACTAGTTCCTAATACACAGACACCTGTAAAAGTGACTACAGTACATTCTGGGATCCCAAACGCTTGTGAGCCAATTAACGAATTTTATTTTGATAGCTGGAATGGTACTAATGTGCCTATTAATTTTAATGGCCAAACTAAAATTTTAACAGCAACAGCCAATGTAGTTCCTGATGAAACCTATCATGTGAAGTTAGTAATTGCCGACGAGCAAAACTTTAGATATGATTCGGCTGTATTTCTTGAAGCTGGTAGCTTTCAACTATCTACAGATCTTGGTCCAAATCGCTTATTATCAACAGGTAATGCCATTTGCGAAAATGACACACTTGTCTTAGATGCATCGCAACAAAACAGTAATAGTTTTAAATGGTTTAAAGATGATGTAGAACTTCTAACTGAACTTAATAGCACCTACACAGTCACTGAAGCAGGAACTTATAATGTTGAAGTTACCTTAGACAATAATTGCATTTCCTATGGTGAAATTGTTATTGAATATTCTGAAAATCCAGTAGCGTTTGATACGATATTGGTAGAATGTGATCAAGATCAAGATGGCATAACCTTATATAATTTATACAATGCTGAAAGCGATGTCACGAACAATGATAGTTCACTGATTGTTTCAGATTTTTTCCTTTCGGAAGCAGAGGCTATTCAAAATACCAATGCCATAGTTGGTGCTAATATTTTTGAAAATTCATTTCCATCTCAAACGGTTTATGCCAGAGTTGAAAATCAGGCACGATGCTTTGATGTATCAGCAATTGAACTTCAAATTTCTAACAATATCTTAAATATACCAACAATTAAAGGCTGTGAAGGTGATGTTATTGACGGATTTACAACTTTTGATTTATCTCAAATTACAGCAGCTATAGAGACTCAAATACCTGCAAATGCTTTAGTTAATTTTTATGAAACTGAAATAGATGCCTTTCAGAGTACAAACGAACTTCCTGTGCAATACGAAAATAGTATACCATTTAATCAAACTATTTTTGTAAAAGTTGAAAGTAATAATCAGTGCTTTTCAATTAGTCCAGCAGACTTGGAAGTCCTCATTACTCCTACCTTGATTGAAAATGAATCTGTTATCTATTGTATAAATTCTTTTCCAGATACGATTACACTTGAAGCTGGTATTACTGGAGATAGTAGTATTAATTATTCATATGAATGGTTCTTTGAAGGTGTAAGTACAGGTGTTTTTACGAGTACTTATGACGTCAATGCAATTGGTGATTACACTGTTGTTGTTACACATCCAAATGGCTGCTCATCAAGCAGAATTATAACAGTAAACCCTTCAAATATTGCAACTATTGAAAACATCATTATTGATGAAGGTTCAAGTAATAACACCATTACTATAGAAGTTTCAGGTGAAGGCACTTACGAGTACAGTATTGATGTATTAGGCGATTTGTTCCAAGAGAATCCGACTTTTACAAATGTACCACCAGGATTCCATACTGTATTTGTGATAGATCGTAATGGATGTGGCATCATTCAAGAAGATATTTCAGTATTAGGGTTTCCAAAGTTCTTCACACCAAATGGCGACACCTATAACGATACTTGGCATGCTTATGCTGTTAATAGAGATACCAATATTGGAATAGATATTAAAATCTTTAATCGTTATGGGAAACTTCTAAAACAACTCAATCATACGAGTCCTGGTTGGGATGGTTCCTTAAACGGACAAGACCTTCCTAGTGATGACTACTGGTTTGTAGCGACTTTGATAGATGGTAGAACCTTTTCTGGGCACTTCTCTTTGAAACGTTAAATTTCTCAAAAGCTAAACTTGATAATCAGTATACGTTTCCTATATTTGACTTAGAATTCTTAGCAATACAATTATAACATATGCAGTTCAAACACCCAGAAATCCTCTACGCGTTAATACTGCTTCTCATTCCTATAATTGTTCACCTTTTTCAACTTAGAAAGTTTCAAAAAGTTGCTTTTACAAATGTCAAGTTTCTTAAAGAACTTACCATTCAAACACGAAAAAGTTCGCAACTAAAAAAATGGCTGACTTTACTCACAAGACTACTCCTTTTAGCTAGTATAATTATTGCTTTTGCGCAACCTTACATTTCTAATTCTGAAAGTTTTAATACCAAAAGCGAAACAGTTATCTATCTCGACAATTCGTTTAGTTTACAGGCACAAGGTTCAAACGGAACACTTTTAAACAGTGCGATTCAAGATATCATCTCTTATGTTGATGAAGATGAGAGCATCTCATTATTTACTAACGATGCTAACTTCTATAATACAAGTATTAAAGCCATTAAAAATGATTTGATACAATTACAGCACTCGCCTAATCAGATGGCTTATGAAGCCGCAATTTTGAAAGGTCAAAAAGCCTTTTCAAGTGATCAAAGTTCAGTTAAGAATTTAGTGCTCATCTCAGATTTTCAACAAAAAGAAGGCGCTTTAGAATTGCCATTAGATGCAACGATTTCAAACAAGTTTGTATCGCTTAAACCTGTCAATAAAAACAATATTACTATTGATAGTGTTTACATTTCTAGAGCAACTGTAGAAAACATTGAGCTTACTGTTGTATTGAAAAACCAAGGTGATCCTATTGAAACATTACCTGTGTCTCTTTTTAATAATGACAATCTTATTGCTAAAAGTGCTGTTTCAATAGAAAACGATGCTAAAACTGTATTTACAATTCCTGCAAATACGTTGTTTAATGGAAAAATTAGTATTGAAGATTCAAATCTTCAATATGATAATAGCTTGTATTTTAATATTGATACCACCGAAAAAATAAAAGTATTAGCTATTAATGAAAGTGATGATAGTTTCTTAAGAAAGCTTTATACAAATGACGAATTTAATTACACTGCTTCGGCATTTAATGCTTTAAATTACAACCTCATCGATGATCAAAATCTTATCATATTAAATGAACTGAATGAGATACCTTTGTCACTAATAACTGCTTTAAAAGCCTTTACCGATGATGGTGGTTTTGTTTTAATCATTCCTTCAAATAAAACAAACATATTATCTTATAATCAATTATTTATAAATTATAATTTATCAAATTTTACTGAAGCAATATCTCAAGAAAGGAAAATTACAACCATTAATTTTTCACACCCTTTATTAGCCAATGTTTTTGACAAACAGATAAGAAATTTTCAATATCCAAAAGTTAATTCCTATTATCCATTATCTCGAATAGGCACCTCTATTTTAAGTTTTGAAGATGGCACATCTTTTCTATCACAATCTCAAAATGCATTTACTTTTTCAGCTGCTTTAAATTTAAACAACTCAAACTTTAAAAACTCTCCTTTAATCGTTCCTGTACTTTACAATATTGGAAAGCAAAGTTTAAAAGTTCCTGAATTGTATTACCACATTGGTCAAGAAAACACTATTGATATTGCAACCAAGCTTCAGCAGGATGATATTTTAACTTTAGTTGATGGTGAAAATTCAGTTATTCCTCTTCAACAAACCTTTACTAACAAAGTCACCTTAAACACTAATGAATATCCTAATAATGCTGGGATCATTTCAGTTCAAAATAAGGATCAATTCTTAAAGACACTTAGCTTTAATTTTAACCGACTTGAAAGTGACTTAAACTATTATGATACCTCTAACATAGCTAATGTAGATGTATATGATTCGATATCAGAAACACTAAACGATATAAAAAGTGCCACGAATGTTAATGAGCTATGGAAATGGTTTGTTATTTTTGCACTAGTGTTTTTGTGTATAGAAATGCTTATCTTAAAATTCCTAAAATGAATGCACTTTTAAAATCTGCCACTATTGTTGATCCCAAAAGCGATTTTCATAATCAAGTAGTCGACATTTTAATAGAAAAAGGCAGCATTTCAAAACTTTCAAAGCGCATCACCAATCCGAAGAATTACAAAGAAATCAGGTTAGACAACCTTCATGTGTCACAAGGTTGGTTTGATAGCAGCGTATCCTTTGGAGAGCCTGGTTATGAAGAACGCGAAACCATTACTAACGGATTAAAAGTAGCAGCAAATTCAGGGTTTACAGCTGTTGCTGTTAACGCGAATACAAATCCGATAATTGACTCGAATGCAGACATAGCCTTCCTGAAATCTAAGGCTGATAAAAACGCCGTTAACCTCTATCCTATTGGTGCATTAACCAAAAATAGCGATAGTGTTGATTTAGCTGAACTTTTTGATATGACCAATGCTGGAGCAGTTGCGTTTTACGACTATCAAAAACCTATCTCAAACCCTAACTTGATGAAGCTTGCACTTCAATATGCTTCTAATTTCAATGGTTTGGTGTGTTCATTTCCGCAAGAATCTAAAATTAGCGGATTAGGTGTTATGAATGAAAATGTCACCAGTACTTCTTTAGGCTTAAAAGGCAATCCTGCTTTAGCTGAAGAGCTTCAAATTGCAAGAGATCTATTCATATTAGAATATACTGAAGGGAAACTCCATATTCCAACAATATCTACATCTAAATCGGTTGAACTTATCAGAGAAGCCAAGAAAAAGAAATTAGATGTTACTTGTAGTGTCGCTATTCACAATCTTATTTATACTGACGACAACCTAACCACGTTCAATACCAATTTTAAAGTTGCTCCTCCTTTAAGAACTAAAAAAGATGCGCAAGCGCTTATTGACGGACTAAAAGATGGTACTATTGATATGGTTACTTCAGATCATAATCCTATAGATATTGAAGATAAAAAAATAGAATTTGATCATGCTAAATACGGAACTATCGGACTTGAAAGTGCTTTTGGTGCATTAAATTCTGTCTTTACCACAAAGAAAACTGTAGAATTACTAACTAGAGGTAAGCAACGATTTGGAATTACTTCAAACCCAATTGCTGTTGGTGAGAAGGCAGATCTAACACTGTTTAATCCAGATAAAGCTTATGTGTTTTCTGAAGCACACATCAGTTCTAAGTCTAAAAATTCTATGTTTCTTGATGCTGAATTAAAAGGAACTGTGTATGGCATTGTTTCTAACAATCAATTAATTATATCAAAATAAATTATGCAAAACACGTCTAAAAACGACAGCTTAGCTATTGTTGCTTATATCACATTAATTGGAACCCTTATCGCTTTCTTTATGAATAGAGATGATAGAAATCCGCTAGTATCATTCCATGTTAGACAAGCGCTTGGTCTTTGGTTATTACAGATGTTCTTAGGGTATTTTATAGGTGCTTTTGACAGTTGGATGATCTCGATGTCGTTTTGGATATTCTTTATTGTATTGTTTATTTATGGTATTTCTGGAGCAGTTTCTAAAAAATATAATGAAGTTCCAGTGTTAGGTCCGTTTTTTCAAAAATTGTTTTCATCAATAGGACAATAAAATGCAGTCAGAGTTATACCACCTTACACGACCTTCTTCGCTTAAAAAAAATGCACCTTTGCTCATTATGTGTCATGGTTATGGCAGCGATGAAAATGATTTGTTTTCGTTTGCTAATGAGCTTCCAGAAGAATTATTTATCATTTCATTACGAGCGCCTTATCCAATGCAACCTTTTGGCAATGCTTGGTATGCTATCAATTTTGATGCACAACAAAACAAATGGAATGATGTAGAACAAGCTACAGCGTCTCGTGACAAGATTGCTGCGTTTATTGATGAGGCTTGCGAAACGTATCCTGTAAACAAAGAGAACGTAACTTTGCTAGGATTTAGCCAAGGCACCATATTAAGTTTCGCTGTCACATTGAGTTATCCTGAAAAGGTTAAGAATGTTATTGCTCTAAGTGGTTATATCAGCGATGATATGATTGCAAACAATTCTACCGAAAAAGATTATTCTCATTTGAACTTTTATTGCTCTCATGGTAGTGCAGATCAAGTTATTCCAGTAGATTGGGCTAGAAAAACACCACTATTTCTTGATAAGCTTGATATCCGACACAAATATTCAGAGTTTCCTGTAGGTCATGGTGTTGCTCCTCAAAATTTTTATGAATTCAGAGATTGGCTAGCTGATAAAATCTAATCTACCTAGGTTTATATAATGTCGACTCAACAATTTTGAACTTAAGTTGCTTTTCACCATTTACTGTTTCTAAGTCGTATTCCAACAGCATTTCTCCCCAATACTTTCCATCAGTGAAACTACAAATGATCCATTTATGGTTCAACATACGAATTTGATCAATCAACATTTTTTGTCCGCTCATAGACGCATAAGGCACTAACGGATGATCTTCAGTATCATAAATATTCAAATTCATTAGTTCATCCTTTATAAAAGGCACAAATTCAGAAATTCGAAATCCTTGCTTTTCCCAATAAATCATTGCATCTTCATTCGTATCAAAATTGAACGTATAAATATCAGTGACTAAATTATCATGTGTAAGCTGTATAGAATCTTTTAATTTGTTATTATGCTCCATATAATTGGTCAACTTCTGATCATAGTCTTCAATAATATTTTTTGAATTGATATACTGAAAAATCACAAGTAACAGTGTGAAAATAAATAAGTACATAAAGATGCGTTGTTTCATAGTAGAATATTTAGAGTGTTATTTGTAAAGTATCGTATGCTAAAAAAACGTTTTCTGGGAGGTTTTGTTGTACCTCATCATGAAATCCAAGATAATGACTAACATGTGTTAAATAAGCTGTTTCAGGCTTTACAATATCTATAAGCGCAAGTGCTTCAGTCACATTAAAATGTGAAATATGCTCAGCTTCACGCAAAGCATTAACAACCAAAACCTTTAAGCCTTTTAATTTAGATATTTCGTCTTCAGGAATGGTTTTCATATCTGTTAAATATGCAAAATCTCCAAACCTAAAACCAAACACCTGAAGTTTATGATGGAATCCATTTATAGGAATGATATTCAGATTCCCTAAAGTAAACGGTTCATTTTTAATTTCATTTTTAATAACACTTGGAACACCAGGATATTTAGGTTCTGTAGTGAAAATATAATGAAATCTCTGTCTGAGTTGCTCAAACACACGCTCATGCGCATAAAAATGAATATCACCTTGCCGAAAATAAAACGGTCTTATATCGTCAATACCAGCTGTATGATCTGCATGTTCATGTGTAAACAAGATGCCATCTATGGCGTTGCAGTTAGCACGTAGCATCTGCTGTCTAAAGTCTGGTCCACAATCTACAACATAGGTATAGTTATCCCATTCAACCAAAATTGAAACACGCAAGCGCTTATCTTTAGGATTTGTACTTAAACAAACAGGATGATCACTTCCAATGACTGGAATTCCTTGAGATGTCCCTGTTCCTAAAAATGTTATTTTCAATGCAAGAAAGTTTGGAACAAAAATAAAACTAATTTTTTTAGTTATACCTGCGTTTTTAATACCTTTGTGAAGTTGACAAAACCCAGACTAGAAATGGAAATAACCTTAAAAGGAGATAGAGAGTTTGACGAAATTCCTTCGTTAAAAACCAAATGCTTAAGAATTAACCTCAACGAGAACATTTACGGAACCTTTGCTGAGATTGGTGCAGGACAAGAAACTGTACGTCAGTTTTTTAGAGCTGGAGGCGCTTCAGGAACAATCGCAAAAGCGATGTCTGCTTACGACAAAGCTTTTAGTGATGCCATTTATGGTATTGAAGATGACAAACGTTACGTTACCGAAGCTAGACTTCGTAAAATGTTGGAGCATGAAATTAATCTCGTTGAAGAACGAATTACTAGAGATGCACATCCAAATAAAATGTTCTTTGCTTATGCCAATACTGTTGCTACAATTGACTTTGCAAAGAAATATAAAGGTCATGGCTGGGTTGGAATCAAATATCAAATTGATCCTAATGAAGAATACAACGAAATCGTACTTCACATTCGTTTCAAAGAAAATGATGCAAGATTACAACAAGAAACCTTAGGTGTTTTAGGAACTAATCTTATTTATGGTGCGTTTTACAAATACAATGAGCCTAAAAAATTACTGAGATATCTATACGATCATTTACATAAGGATCAGGTTGAAATAGACACTATTAATTTCTCTGGTCCAATATTTAAAGATGTAGACAATCGTTTGATGAGTTTACAATTGGTTAAAAATGGTATGACAGACGCTGTCATGTTTGCTCCAGACGGAAACAATGTTCTACCAGCTAGAGTCTTATACAAAAAGAACATTTTAGCCTTACGTGGAAGTTTCAGACCAGTAACCAAAGTGAATATGGACATGTATAAGAAATCTTATGATATGTTCATTAAAGAGAATAAAGTTGATGCTGATAAAACTCAGGTTATCTTTGAAATTACGCTATCTAATCTAAGAGCAGAAGGAGAAATCGACGAACAAGACTTTATGGATAGAGCACGATTGTTGTGTTCTCTAGGTCAAACCGTACTGATCTCTAATTTCCAAGAGTACTACAAACTCGTTGAATATTTCTCTCAATATACGAAGAGCAGAATGGGATTAGCTATGGGAGTTAACAATCTGGTAGATATTTTTGACGAAAAATATTATCGCCATTTAAGTGGTGGTATTTTAGAAGCCTTCGGAAAATTATTCTTTAAAGATTTACGTGTGTACTTATATCCAATGCAGAATGATGATGATACATTAACCACAAGTGAAAACTTAAAAGTACACCCAAGAATGAAGGAGCTTTACAAATTCTTCAAGTACAACGGAAAAGTTGTGGACATTACAGATTATGACGAATCTATTTTAACTATATTCTCTAGAACAGTACTTAAAATGATTGCTGAGGGTAATGATGAATGGGAAACTATGCTTCCTCAAGGTGTTGCCAAACTCATTAAAGAAAAAAGTTTATTTGGATGTGAATCTGAACAAGTCCACTTAGGAGATTAAACAGATTATCATAAAAATAAAAAGCCGCTGGTCATTGAGGTTTCTCAAAATGCAGCGGCTTTTTCACTTATAACAAATACTACTAGTCGTTTAATATTTGATTAGCATGATCTTTGGTTTTAACTTTAGTGATGATATCTTCAATAATTCCTTTTTCATTAATTACAAAGGTGATTCTATGAATGCCATCAAACACTCTTCCCATAAACTTTTTCGGTCCCCAAACATCGAAAGCTTTAATCACAGATTTATCTTCATCTGCTAATAGCGGATATTTAAATCCGTATTTATTTTTAAAATTAGACTGTCTTTTAGCACTATCTGCACTAACGCCTAAAATTTCGTAACCCAATGATTGAAATCGCTCAAAATTATCGTTTAAATTGCAAGCTTCAACTGTACAACCAGGTGTGCTCGCTTTTGGATAAAAGAAAACCACAAGCTTTTTACCTTTGTAATCCCCTAAGGAAATTGTATTGCCTTGTTCGTCTAATGCTGAAAAATTCGGAGCTTTATCTCCTACTTTTAATTGTGTCATAATTAGTAAATTTACGCGTTGCAAAAATACAACTTATGACCAAGCAAGAAAAAGTAGATTTTGTTATTAATACGTTAAAAGAGCTTTATCCTACAATTCCAATTCCTTTAGATCACAAAGATCCTTACACATTGTTAGTAGCTGTACTAATGTCGGCACAAAGTACAGATGTGCGTGTCAATCAAATTACACCTTTGCTGTTTGAGAAAGCCGACAATCCTTATGATATGGTAAAGCTTTCTGTGGAAGACATTAGAGAGATCATTAAACCTGTAGGTTTATCACCAATGAAAAGTAAAGGCATTTATGGCTTATCTCAAATTCTAATTGATAAGTATGATGGCAAAGTACCACAAACCTACGAAGCCCTAGAAGCTTTACCAGCTGTTGGTCATAAAACTGCAGCTGTGGTTTTATCGCAAGCTTTCGGAATACCTGCGTTTCCTGTTGATACTCATATTCATCGACTAATGTACAGATGGAATTTAAGTAATGGTAAAAATGTGATTCAAACTGAAAAAGATGCAAAACGTTTATTCCCTGAAGCGTTATGGAATGATCTACATCTTCAAATCATTTGGTATGGTCGTGAGTATTCACCAGCACGAGGATGGGATTTAGATAAAGACATTATCACTATAACAATTGGACGAAAGTCTGTGATTGATGATTATTACAAGAAGAAAAAATAATAGCTATCATTTCTCCTTCAATTGTCATTTCGAGCGCAGTCGAGAAATCTTTTGCTTTGAAATAAATAGATTCCACTGTTTCGGTCGGAATAACATAAGACAAAAATCTATACACAAAAAAAAATCCTGATGACTAACGAATCAGGATTTTTCCAATTTAGTTTTGAAGTGCTTCAAACTTCAAATTATTACAATGTATAACACTTAAAGCCTTAGAATAATTTAAAAGAAAATCAACGGTTTCTTTTTTTGGATTTAGGGTTTCATTTGTTTGTGAACATTCAGAGTAAAGTTTTGCCATTTCTTGGTTTTTTGGTTTGTGTATCCCAATAACGTTGCAAAACTTAACTTATTGTATCAATTGGTTAAAATGATATTATTTTTATCAATCACCTTTCTTAAATTAATGAGTGCATAGCGCATTCTACCTAATGCAGTATTGATACTTACACCTGTACGTTCTGAGATTTCCTTGAAACTCATATCTTTATACATACGCATCAATAACACTTCTTTTTGATCTTCTGGAAGTTCTTCTATAATACGACGTAAGTCACATTCTACTTGCTCCTTAATGATTTGTTTTTCAGCATTTAAAGCACTATCACCTAGCACTGAAAAAATACTAAACTCTCCAGTATTATCAAATTTCGGCATTCTGCTATTCTTTCTAAAATGATCAATAACCAAATTGTGTGAAATACGCATTACCCAAGGTAAAAATTTACCTTCTTCATTGTATTTACCAAGTTTTAAATTCTTGATAACTTTAATAAAAGCGTCTTGAAAAATGTCTTCAGTGATATCTTTATCAAATACCTTAGAATAGATAAAACTGTAAATTCTTTGTTTGTGTCTGTGAATTAGAATCGATAAAGCACTCTCGTCTCCATCCATGTAGTTCCTCACTAAAACAGCGTCTGTGATAAGTTCGTGTCTCATAATAATTACTTTATTGCAAAGAATAAATCTTAGCTTGGGGTTAAACTTTATAAAGTAATATTATGTAATAGGCGTCTCTTTTTTAATGAGTTATAAACCAAATATAACAACAATCATTCCGAAATTCCAAAAAAAACACCCAAACTTTAACATTTTTATGAAGACAAATCTATTTTAAATGCTAAAATACTTATAGTATCTTTGCACATCTTATTTTCCTGAAACTCTTATGAATACTAATATTTTAGATGTAAATCCTAAAGAAAACATCATTATTAAAGGTGCTAAATTGCACAATCTCAAAAATATTGATGTTGTTATACCAAGACAAAAACTTGTGGTAATTACTGGTTTGTCTGGCTCAGGAAAATCTAGTTTAGCATTCGATACGTTGTATGCTGAAGGACAACGACGCTATGTAGAAAGCTTGTCAAGTTATGCAAGGCAATTCCTGGGAAGGCTTAATAAACCTAAAGTAGATTTCATCAAAGGAATTGCTCCAGCTATCGCTATTGAACAAAAGGTAAACTCAACAAATCCTAGATCTACTGTTGGTACGTCTACTGAAATATATGATTATTTAAAATTACTATTTGCTAGAATTGGAAAAACCTACTCTCCTATTTCAGGTAACTTAGTAAAGAAACATCGTACTAAAGATGTTTTAGACTTGGTCAAGTCATTTGATGAAAGATCTAAACTTTTGTTATTGTCTCCTATCCTACTTGAAGAAGGTCGTTCTATGGAAGACAAACTCAATGTGCTTAATCAACAAGGTTATGCAAGAGTGCAGCACAAAGATGCAGTATTGAGGATTGATGAGGCCATTGAAAAAAACATTCAAAAAGATCTGAATCTGGTCGTTGACCGAATTGTGGTTAAACACGAAGAAGATTTTTACAATCGTTTAGCCGATGCTATTGAAACGGCTTTCTTTGAAGGCAAAGGCACTTGCTATATAGAAAATCTTTCAGACAAAAAGCGTACTGAATTCAACAACAAGTTTGAACTTGATGGCATGACGTTCCTCGAACCAAACGTGCATTTATTCAGCTTTAATAATCCTTATGGTGCCTGTCCTAAATGTGAAGGCTATGGAGATGTTATTGGTATTGATGAAGATCTAGTTATTCCAAATACTGGATTATCAATTTATGATAATGCCATTTTTCCTTGGCGAGGCGAAAGTATGAGTTGGTATCGTGACCAATTAGTTAACAATTCACACAAATTTGATTTTCCTATTCATAAACCTTATTTTGAGCTGACTTCAGAACAAAAACAACTTGTTTGGGAAGGCAACGAATATTTTGAAGGCCTTAATTCGTTCTTCTCTGAATTAGAATCGAAAGCCTACAAGATTCAAAATCGTGTAATGCTCTCTAGATACAGAGGAAAAACTAAATGTAATGTATGTCATGGTAAACGCCTGAGAGAAGAAGTAAATTACGTTAAGATTGGACAAACCACAATAACAGATTTAGTTGAAATGCCGCTTCATAAATTAGTGAACTTCTTCAACCAATTAGAACTCAACGATCATGATATAAGTATTGCAAATCGCTTATTGAAAGAAATCACAAATCGACTTTCATTTCTTACCAATGTTGGTCTTGACTATTTAACACTCAACCGAAAATCAAATACGCTTTCAGGTGGCGAAAGTCAGCGCATTAACTTAGCAACTTCTCTTGGAAGTAGTTTGGTTGGATCGATGTATATTTTAGACGAACCTAGTATTGGTTTGCACCCTAAGGACACACAAAAACTTATTAAAGTCTTAAAATCGTTGAGAGACTTAGGAAATACGGTTATTGTTGTAGAACACGATGAAGACATCATGCAAGCTGCAGATGAAATTATAGACATTGGCCCTGAAGCTGGTACTTTTGGAGGTGAAGTTGTTGCTACAGGCACATTTAAAGACATCCTAAAATCATCAACCCTTACCTCGAATTACTTAAATGGCAAACTTGAAATTGAAATTCCAAAAACGCGAAGAACGTCCAAATATCAAGTAGAGATTATTGGTGCACGAGAAAACAATCTTCAAAATATTGATGTTGTCTTTCCGTTAGATATGTTAACAGTAATCACTGGAGTTTCTGGTAGTGGCAAAAGTACTTTGGTCAAAAAAATATTATTTCCTGCATTGCAGAAAAAGCTAACCGATTTTGGCGATAAACCAGGTCAGTTTACTGAACTAAAAGGCAATTTTAGCAACATAAAACATATTGAGTTTGTAGATCAAAATCCTATTGGACGTTCATCTCGATCTAATCCTGTGACGTACATTAAAGCCTATGATGATATTCGTGCTTTATTTGCGTCTCAAAAGTTGAGTAAGATTAGAAATTACCAAGCCAAGCATTTTAGTTTTAATGTTGATGGCGGACGCTGTGAAACTTGTAAAGGTGAAGGCGAAGTAACTATTGAAATGCAATTTATGGCAGATGTTCATCTTACTTGTGAAACCTGTAATGGAAAGCGTTTCAAAAAAGAAGTTCTAGAAGTTACCTTTAACAACAAAACTATTGATGATATCTTAAATTTAACTATCGACGATGCCATCGCATTTTTTTCAGAGCACAAACAAACCAAAATTCAAAACAAATTACAACCGCTTCAAGATGTCGGATTAGGTTATGTGACTTTAGGACAAAGCTCTTCTACGCTTTCTGGTGGTGAAGCGCAGCGTATAAAACTGGCTTCGTTTTTAGGTAAAGGCTCTAAAAGTCATAATGCCTTGTTTATTTTTGACGAACCTACTACTGGATTACATTTTCATGACATTCAGAAATTGCTAAAATCCTTTCAAGCACTCATTGAAAAAGGACATTCTATTATCGTAATCGAACATAATATCGACCTCATAAAATGCGCTGATTATATTATTGATCTTGGTCCCGAAGGAGGCGAACGTGGTGGACAATTAGTGGCTCAAGGCACTCCTGAAGAGATTGTAAAAAACCCAAAATCGATTACAGGTACGTTTTTAAAAGAAAAGCTTTAGGTTGTAAAAAAAGAAAAGGCAGCTAAAAGACCAAAAGCAGTAGGAATCACAAACATTAAGAATACAAATGTTATGATGCCGCTTTTTATCCATGATAAAAACCAATGTTGCTTGTAAAATCGAATCAAAGCGATTAAGAAATAAAAATAGGTGGACACAAAAACCAACCAATCAATTACATCTGGTATATCGTGAACAAATCGATTTATGGCTAACAATATACTAAAGACCGTAAACAGAAAAGAGAAGAAATAGAAACTGAAGACCAAATGATAGGCATATCGTCCCTTGTTAAAGTAAAAGATCTTTAGGATTAGCGCAAACAAAGGCAACAAGAAAAACATCGAAATTGGAATACTGTCAAAAAAGGCTTGAACAATAGAACCTGCACCTTTTCCTTCCATTAGTTTTAACAATCTGGCAAACAATCGTTGTTCTAAAAAACCAGGATTATCAGACATTCCCATTGTTTTGTATATAACCTGATCATCTGCTCCAGCAGCAATTAAAGAATCGATTTGTTTTTTATTAAATCCCCAATTTGAATTTATGCCTTTGGGTTTTGCGTTTTCAGATTTTATGATAGAATCTGTAATTTGTAAAGTTTCATCATCAAGTCCTATAACACCTTTATTCGCTTTCAAAGGTTCCATAATCTGCTCAATTTCAGCTGAATCTAAGGTGTTTTTAGCTAGCTGCTTTTCTTCAGCTTCAAAATCGGAATGAACAACTTTTTCATTGATTTGATCAGCTTCCAAAACCCATTCTCTAGCACTGAAGGATACCACAAAAAAGAAGATAACAGATACGAATAAATACATTTGAGCTGGATGCAGATACAACAAACGCTTTCCTTGTAAAAACTTGTTTGCTAAGTCGCCAGGCTTAAACATTAACGGAATAAAGCTCTTGAAAAATCTAGCATCGAAAGAAAAATAATTGCTTATGGTATTGTAAAACAATACACCAAGTGTAAGCTCATCATTTGTTTTTTGTCCGCAATAGGGACAAAACTCAAAATGATCCTCTAAGTCAGATTCACAATTTTGACATTGCTGAAGTTGGTTTGAAGGCGTTAAGGCTTGATCTTCCATACAAAGCATTAAAAGCTGTCATAAAAATAGTGAAATTATTATGTAATCATCAAGGGTTATTTTTCAACAACATCACAAATAACTAACAATCAGCTTCTTACAATTTTGGCATACATCTTGTTTTGTCTAAAGCATATAGCGTAAACCGAAAAGTTTTCAAACGAGTTGAAAACGAAGGTAAAATCTAAAAACCTATACATTATGAAAAAGCAAGTACTTTTTATTGCATTGATGTTACTAGGATTAACATCAGCAACAGCTACAACAACAGGATATGTTGTTTCAAATGGGGAAGATTTTAATACTGCACGCTATCGTTTTGCAGAACCAATTGTGTTCATTGAACGTGGTGTAGAATTTTTAATATTCCCAGATGGAAGTTTTGATTTCAATACAGAGATCAGCAACACTACATCGCAAGTGTATTACAGACGAAACACAAGAAGAAGCTCTGTAAATACGACGTATGGAGCACCTGGAACCGTAAATCGTTCATATTACAACAATTTTGGCTCTCCTCGAGGTGTTATTATTACGCACGATGCCAATGGAAAAGTGAGACGTATAGGTAATGTGTTTATCAATTATGACAGATTTGGTAGAATTAAACGTGCTGGTTCAGTATATATGAGCTACCAAAGTAGAAGTGGTTTATTAAGACAAGTTGGTGGCTTAAGAGTAAACTACAATCGTTGGGGACAAATTGTACATACTTCAGGGTTTGTAAATCAATACAACACAACGTTAGAGTGTGGCGTTGGCTATGGTCATGAGAGTTTTGGATTTAATGATATTGATAATTATGATGAAGACTTCTATTACTATAGAAAAAACGGTGAGATCAAAAAGAGCAAAAAACGTAACCGATAAAAAAGTTCATTCCCAATATATACTAACATGAACTTGTATCATCCCAAAGTGCTTCCCCAAGCCTTTGGGATTTTTTTTTAGACTAATATAATACAACATCTCAATCTCGCCATTACCTTTGGTTTTGACTTTTCCTCTGCTTTCAAAAACAAATCAAGATCATCTTTCATGTAATTAAAAGTAGCTTCTGAAATATTGACCTTACCCACTTCCATTACTTTCTATTCGTGAAGCCGTATTTACCGCATCACACCAAATATCACTAAGAATTAATTCTGTAATTCTTTAAGATGCTTTAGTTTTCTGAAAGATTTATAATGTTTACAGAACTTCGTGTGATAATTATGATTTTTTATGAAGTTCATTTGAATAGCATTCCATTCATTTCTGGTAAGCTTAGGATTGTAATGTTTTAACTCCTGAAACAGTAATTCACTAACAGTCTTAAAATGTTTTGTACCCAAGTATTCCAAATCAGCATCAGCTAGTATCGCTTCTAAATTGGTTTTAGGCTGTTGAGGAATTTTAGTAGCCATGATCATACCACAAATTACTTCAATATCATCTTTTGAAATTCCAAACTTGGGCAATTCCGTTCTTGCTATATCGCACCCTATGTTTTCGTGATCGATATGGGTTTTTATAAATCCTACGTCATGATATAAGGCAGCTATTTTTAATAAAAACAAATCATGACCTTTAACCCCTTCTTTTGATGCAATATAAATCACTTTTTCAAGTACGTATTTAGTGTGCTCAACACTATGGTAAGTTAAATATTCTGGTAATTTTGAGGACAGAACTGAATGAATATGTTTTTTTATGTTTATGAAGTGCTCTTGCATCAATGTCCATGTTTTTTACTAAGAAGACCGCCTCCTACTTCATTAATATTTTGCACAAACATAAATGCTTTTGGATCTTTTTTAGCAATGGCTTTTTTGATTTTATGAACCTCCAGTCTGGTCACTACAGCAACAATAATGTCACAATCGTGTTTCACACCATATGAACCTGGCAGATTTCCCCGTTCACCTTTATAGGTCGTAATAGCTTTATTGAAATCATTGACAATCATTGATTTTACTATTTCAGAGTTAGGCGAAATAATCGTTAAGGAAATTAATTTTTCAAAGCCGTCCACCACATAATCAGACACCTTTACAGCAGTAAAAAATGTCAAGATAGAATACATCGCTTTTTCAAGTCCAAGGAATATGGCAATAATCAAAAAAATAGTAGTATTAATTGCCATAATGATTTCAGAAGTAGTCAAACCAAATTTCTTGTTGGTGAACTCTGCGATAATTTCCAAACCATCAATAACACCTCCACTACGAATCACAAATCCAATTCCGAGTCCAACAAAAACGCCTCCAAAAGCAGCTACCAGAAAATGATCCTTGGTCACTTCAGGAATCGGTAAGAAAATAAGTGCTATTCCTAAAAATATCAAGGATAATAACGAATGAAAGGCAAAGTTTTTACCTATTCGTTTATAACCAATAACAACAAAGGGAATATTTAAGAGTAATAGAGGTACCCAGACAGCAATATGATAAAATTCATGCAATAAAATTGAAATCCCTAACAAACCACCATCCAGAAAATGATTTGGAATCATAAAACCCTTAATCGCTACAACGGCGCAAATGACACCTATAAGCTTTAAGAGTATAGACTTAAACGAAAAAATGCTACTTAAATCCAGTGGTTCAGAAATTGTAGTGCTCATCTGATATTTGAATTGGTTGGTTAACAAATACTAAAATACTGTTTTTAACAAATTAAAAACCAAACTCGCATCAAAAAATCTTTAAAAGTAGAATTTAATTATATGTTTTACAGGTTGTTAAATTCTTATATGAGTTTTTGGCACGCATATTGTTTAATATAAAGTGTAACAATAAAAACCTTACAATTATGAAACATTTAGTAATACTTATAGCGACCTTTTTCCTTTCAGGAACAAGCGCTTTTGCAGCAACCAATTCGTCTAATACACTTTATAGAGGATATGGTAATTCATTCATTTTTGTTGAAGGTGGTATTGAATTTTCAGTATTTCCAGATGGTCAGTTTGACTTTTTCATACAGGACTATGGTCCTAATGTAAATGTTGCTGTAAATACTCCAGGAGTTTCTATCAGCTTCAACTCTGGATACGACTACAATCCTTATGTACAGTATGATGATTTTGGAGCAGTAGTTCAAATTGAAAACACACCAATTTTTTACGACTTCTATGGTCGTGTTACTCAGATTGGAAATGTAAATATTCATTATAATACCTTTGGAAGAGTATCGCGTTTAGGTGGATTATATGTACACTACAACAGAAACCGAGTGTTCTCTCACTACACAGGCTTTATTAACGTTTACAACCGCGTGTATGTTTACAGACCTTGGCATCGCTTTTACGTCGTTCCTCCAGTAAACTTCTGTGTGGTGTATAGCAGACCTTACAGACAATATTACACACCTGTAAGACATACGTATTACAGACCTTATAGAGATAACTTTAGACAACCTGTTAGATACACGAGTACCAGAGGTCGTGTCGCTACAACTGGTAGACGCGGAAGCAGTATTAATACGAGATACCGTCAAGAAGCAACACCTAGAAGCGAAATGACAAGTACAACACGATCTAATTCGAGAGCAAATGCAGATACTCGCAGAAATACAAGATCGACTGTTAGAGGAGCATCAACAAGATCAGATTCGAGAGCGTTGAGTTCAAGAGACAATAGTAGAAGTTCTAGAGCAAATACAACATCTAATAATACATCGAGAAGTAACACTAGAGCCGTTACTTCAAGACAGAATACGACTAGAAGTTCTGAAGTTAGAAGCTCGAGAAGTAATGATAGAATCTCAAATTCTAACAGAAATGTGACCAGAAGCAATTCTGATGTGTCTAATAATAGAACAGACACAAGATCTACAAGAAATAATTCGACTATTAAAAAACCAAAGTCAACTAATTCTCGTATATCTAGTAACAATCGTAGTCAGAGAACATCTAGAGCGACAACGCAAACTAGAAGTAGAACAAATAACAGTGTAAAAAGAAACAGTTCTAGCGCATCTAAAAAAAGAGCAACATCTAGAACATCACGCACAAGATCACGATAATAAACGTAAATAAATTTTTGGTTGGTTAGTGGAATTTCCTATAAGCGTATGCCTCAAAGCACCTTATAGGATTTTCCCATTTTAGAACTTTCCTTATTTGATTCCAGTGTATTTTTTTAGCATTTCTGAAATATCTTCAGAGACATTTAGCTTCAGAATAACAATAGCATACACGACTCCAACACAAAGCGACTTCAGAAGGATATTGACATAAGGATTAAACTGAAAATCCCAAAAGTAAAACAAAAGCACACACAGCACCAATACGACAACTATTTTTAGCGTATCTGTTGTAAATGGCAACATCTTAAATTTCTGTTTAACGAATATGACCTTAATGGTGTTATATATTAAAACCGCTAACATTGTAGCCAAAGCAGAACCATTTATACCATAGATAGGAATTAAGATTATATTGAGAAGCACTGCATTTACAGCAAGAACAACTCCAAACACTAAAACCATTCTGTAATAATCACTATTAAATAAAATGGCATTATTATTTCCAAGTAAATTGTCATAAAGCTTGGCAATGCTCACAAGAAAAACCACAATCAATCCGCCTGAAAATTCTTCAGGGATAATGGCGTATAGTTCGTTAATGTTTAAGACGATCAACAAAAAAATAAAACCACTAACAACAAACAAAGTTAAGGAACTCCTTCGGTATAGATCGTAGAGTTCTTCTTTATTATTATCGTTGATGAATTTTGCGGTTAAAGGCATCATAATTTGATGCATCGCGCGCTGAGGCACTGCTATCACTGTAGCGATAAAAACAGCTACACTGTAATAAGCTACTTTTTCAATAGACATGTAATTGTTCAGCATAAACTTATCAATATCTAAAATCATTGTAGCTACAGAACCAGCAACAATAATAAGGCTAGAATATTTAACAATGGCGCTTAGCTTTTCGATCTTATCAAACCTAAATACAGGCAGTCTTACATAAAACGCATACAATAACATCATTACCATTCGTATTACATAAACAAGTACTAATCCTGTGAAAAATTGAAGAATCGTTATCCCATTAAAAAATAACGCAAATAAAAGCAGCATTGTTCCTACACGATGAAAGACTTCTTTCATGAAATTTCCAAAAACGGTTTGCATTTGCACTTTTACCCAAGCAAAAAAGACTTCAAAATAAGCCATAGCTAAAGCAGTAAAGAAAATATGCCATAGGTAATCACCAACAATAGCGTTTTTTTGAGTTAACCATAATGCAATTGTTTCGTAACCAAAATATCCTACGAGAGCAATTGGTATCGTAAGCACCAATGGTAAAAACAACATTAAAGTCATAAAACTATTTAGTGTGTTTTTAGTTTTAAAAGACGAGTAGAATTTAATGATGGTGTTATGAACTCCAAATGCCATTAAAGGCATCATGATATTAGCAGTTGAGAGTATGTAAGCAACCAATCCATAATACGCATCACTCATAAATTCGGTATAAAGAAACAAGGTGTTGATTGCACCTAGTCCGAAACCCAAATACGTTGTTATGGTATTTCTAAATGATTGTTTAACAACTATTCCCATGGTAAACCTTAAGTTAGGCTATGCATCTAATACCAATTTTGAAAGCGATGCTGTGAGCGATTTTCTAGAATATTGTTCTAATCCAACGGCATTCACTTGTAAGGTATTGTTTTTATAGGCTTCAAAATACGATAAAATCTGAGATTTGATAGCCTCCTTCTGATTATAGTAAAAATAGCGTCCTGTGTTTGTTGAAGCTATAATATTCTCTACATCAGAATCTTTCGGACCTATCGCTATTATTGGTGTTTTTGATACCAAATACTCAAATAATTTTCCAGGAATGATCACTTTAGTAGCTTCGGAATCAATCTCAACAAGTAGCAATACTTGCGATTGTCTTTGCGCTTTTATGGCGTCTTCGTGGCTAACATAACCAACAGTGTTTACATATTTTGAAAGTCCGTATTCATCAATGGTATTCAAGATCTCATGACTAACCACACCAATCAAATTCAATTGAAAGGCATTAGCAAAAGAATTGTTTTCTAAAATTAATTCGCAAATTGCGCTCCACAAAGCCTTCGGGTTTCTATCTGAAAGTAACGACCCAATATGTGACAATGTAAATTTATGATCCTTCTTTGGTGTGTTAATTGGTTGCACATCATAACCATTAGTAATGACTGAAATTGGTTTTGACGTTTTGGCTTCAAATTCCATTTTTGTATTCTTACTGGTCACAACAATATGATCTGCAGTGTTTAAAACCTCAGCTTCAAGTGCTAAATGTTTATCTCTTGATGATTTTGAAAGCTTCAGCGCTTTATGATATCCAATGGTTGTCCAAGGATCTCTAAAATCGGCAAACCATGTCACCTTACACTTCGCTTTCAAAGCCAAACCTATCAAATGTAAACTATGAGGTGGTCCAGTTGTGATGATCGTATCGATGTTGTTTTCTGAAATATACTTTGAAAGGTAAGCCACTGAAGGTTTTACCCAAGCTTTTCTGGCATCTGGAATAAAAAAGTTCCCACGAATGTAAAGTAAGATTCTTTGAATTACAGATTGTTTTTTAGCTTTTGGAATAACACCAGAGCTGATGGATTGCGTATTGGATTTAGAAAGTACTTTTGCGAAACGATATGGTTCGCTAATTGGTTGTTTTAAGATGGTAATATTTTCAGGAATTTCATTAACGAGTGAAGCATCAACAATTGGATAGTTGGGATTGTCTGGACAATAAACAATAGGCTCAACACCAAACTGAGGTAAATAGGTTACAAACTTCAACCATCGTTGTACACCAGGACCTCCTGCAGGTGGCCAATAATAGCAAATAATTAAAACTTTTTTACTCATTTACGTCATTCCTACTAAAGCAAGAATCTATTTCTTTTGGATTCCTGTCCTCACAGGATTGAAATCAAATATCTTTCTTCTTAAAATTATAGAATATCCCTAACACTAACAATAGACCAAAAATTAAAGAACTCGCCAAAGTAATTGAACTTCCTGTTTTTACAACTTCAGGATCAAACTCAAAAATAATTTCATGGTTACCTGCAGAAATTTCTAAGCCTCGAAGCGTATAATTAACACGTTCAATAGGAACTTCCTTACCATCTATTGTAGCCTTCCAACCATTACCATAATACATTTCAGAAAAGACAGCAAAGCCATCATTAGTATTAGAAGATTGATATGCTAAATAGTTAGGTTTAAACGACTTTAACGTAATGTTAGCAAGTGAATCTACTTGGTATTGCTTTGAATTTAAAGTTGCAGACGTTGTAACGGCTTTTTCCTTAGTATTTAAACTATCTAATGCCCTAATTTCTGCATTAGCAGACTCCAATTGTTCAATTCGCTTTACAAACCAAGCATTACCATTAGCATCGTCATTGGTATATGGAAAGACTTGACCTTCTTCTTCAGCAATAATATACTTTGTGTTGAGCATATTCAAGACATTCATATTATTCTTCGCGATATGAAAATCATAAATTTCATCAAAGCGTTTCAATTTGGCAGCATGATATCCATTTAAAGAATTATGAAAATACGCTGCTTTAGCTGGAGCTCTGCTTCCTTCATCTGAAATATCCCAAACTCTAAAATGGCCTTTATCTTTTGCAATTTCTTTGTCTGCTAAATTGGCTTTGTAAGGCTTATCCACTTTAATTGAAGCCGCAAAATTTTCAGAATTTACGTATCGTCTATCCACACCTACGAGATCAAATAGAATTAATCCAGCGAAAATAACAATGACTATATTTTCTGAAATCTTTTTCCGTAAAAACATAAAAATCGTTCCTGCGGAAAGTAAGACCAATACAAGGGTTCGCAAGGTGTCTTGTGTAAAGAACATCTTTCGATCTTCACGTAAAGCATCAACAAAAGCTTCACCAAACTGACCATAGACTTGTCTGTAATAGCCATCATTTACACCAACAAAATCAAACGATCCTTTAAACACTAAAAAACCTAAAGCCAATCCTCCAGCAATAATTGTAGACCATTTCAAGGCCTTTGTTTTTGCAGCTTCATTTTCAAACTGATTGAATAATCTCACAAGTCCGAAAATCGCCAAAACAGGAATACACAGTTCTAAAATCACTTGAATAGAACTTACTGCTCTAAATTTGTTATAAAGCGGCACGTAATCAATAAAAAAGTCAGTTAAGAACGATAAATTCTTACCATAGGACAATAGTAATGACAACACTGTGCCACTAACCAGCCACCATTTTAAACGACCTTTCACTAAAAACAACGCAAATACAAACAAGAACAAAACCACTGCTCCAACATAAGCAGGTGCTTCAACAATAGTTTGATCTCCCCAATACGTAGGTGTGTTTTTAACTTCATTAAGCGCTTCAACAGGACTTGCGCCAATATTGGTATAAAATTGATAGGATGCTGAGTCTTTACCAACATCTTCTCCACTTCCACCTCCTAAAAATCGAGGAATGTACAAATTGAACGTTTCTAAAAGTCCGTAACTATATTCTGTAATATAATCTTTACTTAAGCCTGATGTAATCTCTTTTTCAGAACCATCGGGATTGATGGTTAATTCACTTTTCCCTCGAGTGCTTTCCTTTACGTATTCTTGAGTTGCTAAAACATTGGTAGCATTTAAAGCGACCGATAAGATTGCCGCAATTGAGAGTATACCAACAGCCTTAAAAAAATGAGGTAATAGCTGTTTTCTGTAAGCATCAACCAAATAAGCTATTCCTAAAACGATAACGAGCAGTAGCAAATAATACGTCATTTGAAAATGATTCGCACAAATCTCTAATCCAAGTGCGACAGTAGTCAACAAAAAACCAACTATATACTTCTGTCGGAATGTAAGCACGATACCACTAAGTACCAAAGGCATGTATGCAATAGCATGCGCTTTACTGTTATGTCCAACACCAAGAATAATAATTAGGTAAGTTGAAAAGCCAAAAGCAAGTGCGCCAAGTGCTGCTAATCGATATTCAACTTTTAGAGCAAGTAAAAAGACGTAAAACCCTAAAAGATAAATAAATAGATAATCTGCTGGTCTTGGTAAAAAGCGAATGGTTAAATCTAATTTTTTTATGTAATTGTGAGGATATTTAGCTCCTAGTTGATATGTTGGCATACCTCCAAAAGCACTATTCGTCCAGTAGGTTTCTTTTCCTGTTTTTTGTTTAAAATCGTTTTGCTGTTTCGCCATTCCTGTATAGTGAACAATATCACTTTGGAATATTTTTTTGCCTTGAAGCACAGGACTAAAATAAGCCAGAGATATGACTACAAAACCAACTAAAATAAATAAATGAGGAAGTACTTTTTTAATAGAAAATGACATGAATCGCTATTATCAATGAAGTCGAAATTTACTCAATTTCTTCGTAATCTACATATTCGCCAACATTTTTATCTGAAGTTTTTTGACGCTTTGGGACTTTATCTATGATGGTCTCACCTTCTTTGTGTTTTGGTGATTGTCGGTATTGTTGCTGTTGAAACTGTCCGCCAAACTTATCTTGTACTTTTTTGGCTAAATAGCGTTGTAAAAAAGGTGCAAATATTCTGGATAAAATCTTGATACCATAATATACCAAGAGTATAATTAAAATCGTTCTTAAAAAACCAGGCAATGATGCTGTATGTATCATAAATATATATTTAAGCAAAAATACATATATAAGTATTTAAAAACAGTGTATTGTTACTTAAAAAAAATATAAAATCTCTATATTTGAATCAAATGAAAAAACCCTATGAAACTCATAAAAATTGCTTTAGCACTATTATTCGTCTTTTCCTCTCAGTTTCTATTTGCCCAGTACACAGAAGTTATCAATTCTAACAGACCTGGTGTTTCTAGAAGTGCTTTTTCAGTTGGAACGAATGTATTACAATTTGAAGTTGGACCTTACATCATCAAGGAAGAACACACACCTTTAATGTATGAAGTATCAGGTTTTGGTGCAGATTTCGCTGTGCGCTACGGTTTACTTTTTGAACAACTTGAAATTAATGTTGAAGGTACTTACCAAAACGATAAGATCACTGATAACAGAGGTTTTATTTCGGTTGAAGATTCAAGAGCAAATTTTAAAAATTTCACTATTGGCGCCAAGTATTTAGTTTACGATCCTTATAAAAATTCTGAAGAAAAAGATAAGCCTAATTTGTATAGCTATCACGCTAATAGAAAATTCAAATGGAGTTCGTTAATTCCTGCAGTAGCGGTTTATGCTGGTGCAAATCTTGATACTAAAAATAATTCGTTCTTACCTCCTGACGTTGAAGGCTTCAGTCCAAAAATCATGATTGCTACGCAAAATAATTTCGCTGGTGGATGGGTTTTTGTAATGAACCTTATTAAAGATAGAATTGGTACAGATTATTCAGATTTTCAATACATTCTTACGCTAACGCACTCGTTTAATCCACAATGGGTCATCTTTGCAGAAACTCAAGGTATCAAAAGTGATTTTTACGCCGATAATTTATTCAGATTTGGAGGTGCTTACCTTTGGACAAAAGACTTTCAGTTAGACACAGCTGTAACACTAAATACTAAAGATACGCCTTCAGTTTTTAGTGTGAATTTAGGAGCATCCTACCGTTTTGATTTTCATGTAGACAAAGAAACTGACAATGGAAACACCAGAGATGAATTAGATAATGGAAAGAAAAAGAAGAAGAAGAAAAAACGAAAAAAGAAAAAAGATGACGCCGATTTTGATGATGATGATGGTAGCCTTTAAGTCGTTTCCCTTATGATTACCATTAAAGAAATTTTCTCAAAAAAAGAACTCAAGCAATTTGTAAAGTTTCCATTTAAGCTTTACAAAGACTCCAAATGTTGGGTACCTCCTATTATAAGTCAAGAGTTACAAACTTTCAATAAAGATGAAAACCCTATTTTTAATGATGCCGAAGCACGTTTTTTTCTGGCTTACAAAGACAATACTATTGTAGGTCGTGTTGCTGCCATTATTAATTGGTTAGAAGTCAATGGTCAAGATCAGAAGAAGATGCGTTTCGGATGGTTTGATTTTATTGATGACCAAGAGGTTTCTAAAGCACTACTCACTAAAGTTGAAGAGATTGGAAAAGCCAATAACCTTGAATATGCTGAAGGTCCTGTAGGATTTTCTAATTTAGACAAGGTAGGTGTCATTACTGAAGGCTTTGACACCATACCTCCAATGGTTACTTGGTATAATCACCCATATTATGTTGAGCATTATGAAGCTTTAGGCTATACAGTTGAAAAAGGCTACATTGAAAGCATATTCCCTTTCGCTAATGTCAACCCTGAAACGTTTGCCAAAGCACAAGCACTCATTAAAAAACGCTATAATTTAAGAGCATTAAAATTCACTAAAACTGAAGACGTAATGCCTTATGCCGACAAAATGTTTGACTTGTTCAATGAAAGTTATTCATCCTTGTCCTCTTTTGTAAAGATTACCGACATTCAAAAAGAATATTTTAAAAAGAAATTCATCAGCTTCGTCAATCCAGAATACATAAAATTTGTAGTAGATAAAAATGATGACCTCATTGGGTTTGCAATTGTGATGCCATCGTTCTCTAAAGCCTTACAAAAGGCCAATGGAAAGCTATTTCCGTTTGGATTCAGACACATTCTAAAAGCTAAAAAACATAGCAAAGATGTGATATTCTATCTTATAGGTATTCATCCAGACTACCAAAACAAAGGTGTTCACGCTGTGATCTTTAATGAATATTATGAGATTTTCACTAAAAAGAACATTGAAAACTGTTATCGCACACCAGAGCTTGAAGACAATGAAGCTATTCAAAAGATCTGGAAGCATTTTGATCCTAAAGTATATAGAAAGCGTAAAACCTTCCGAAAAAATTTAAATTAACGTTAAATCGCATCCTTAGTTAGAACTTATATTTATTTTTGAATGATGATGAAAACGCTAAAATCCATAATACCTTGTGTTATAGTGTTGTGCACGACTTGCTTTTCTTTAATGGCACAAGATTTAGCTGTTGTTAAGTATAAAGGTGGTGGCGATTGGTATAGCAATCCTACAGCAATTCCTAATCTTATCAATTATTGCAACGAGAATATCAACACTAAAATGAATTCTAAACCCGAAGTAGTTGATGTTGGAAGTATTGATATTTTTCAATTTCCATTACTACATATGACAGGTCATGGTAATGTATTTTTTAGTGATGAAGACGCCGAAAACTTAAGAAGTTATCTTATTTCAGGTGGCTTTCTTCACATTGATGACAACTATGGTATGGAGCCATACATCACTGAAGAACTTAAAAAAGTATTTCCAAATCAAGACCTCATCGAATTACCTGCGTCTCATCCTATTTTTAAGTCAGCCTTTCCTTTTCCAGACGGCTTACCGAAAATCCATGAGCATGATGGCAAACGTCCTCAGGCATTCGGACTCTTTCATGAGAGTAGACTAGTTATATTATTTACATTTGAAAGTGATCTTGGTGATGGCTGGGAAGATCCTGAAGTCCATAACGATCCTCCAGCTGTTAGAGAAAAAGCCCTTAAAATGGGAGCCAATATAGTGAAGTATGCTTTTGAAAACTAGAATATTATCTTATAAAATATGTGCTTTTATCATAGCTTCTGTATTTGTTTTTAATTCATTACACGAAGTAAATTCACATACCTATTCAACTGGAATAGATAGTTATCATTATGAATGTGGCTGCTTTGGATGTTGGAAAACTCATTTAGCAGTTAAATGCAATACTAATTACAGATTACATTTTTAGCTTGCAACTCGATCATTACAATTCAAAATTCTCTAAAAGAAAATTCCCAATCACTTTAGTGTGTGATAACATTACTAACGCTCCAAATATTGGTAGTTTATTTAGAACCTCAGATGCATTTGGTATTGAAAAATTATTTCTCTGTGGCGAACAAATTTCGTTAGGAAGAAAAATAACAAAAACATCTAGAGCGACTGAAAACTATATAACTTATGATATCGTTGATGATGCCTTAAAAGTCATCTATGACTTGAAAGCACTTGGTTATATCATCATTGCTTTAGAAATTACAGATCAAAGCAAAGCCATTTCGTCGTATACTTTTCCGAAAGACCAAAACATAGCATTGGTTATTGGTGCTGAAAATTTCGGTGTTTCAGATGCTATTTTAAAACAATCTGATGTGGTTTTACATATCGATATGTTTGGTCAAAACAGCAGTATGAATGTGGTTCAAGCTACCACAATAGCTTTATACGAAATGACACGCCAAATGTGGTCTTGATTTTATATCTTTAGTTCATGAATTCTAAAATCATTGCCAACGGAATTTTAAGAGCCATCGCTATCATCGCTGGAATCTTACTGCTACTCTACTTCCTTTTTAAAATACAATCTGTGATTGTTTACATTGCTATAGCTGCAGTAATTTCATTAATTGGTAGACCAATTGTGATATTCTTACGACGCAAATTAAAATTTAACAATACACTAGCAGTAATTGTTACGATGGTCATTTTTATTGGATTACTGCTTGGACTCATAAGAATGTTCATTCCGTTAGTGGTAGAACAAGGACAAAACCTTGCCCTTCTAGATATTAATCAACTACAGCAAAATGCAGAAAATCTCTACACCGAAATTATAACCTATTTTAATATTTCAGGTGTTGATGTAGAACAATCTATAAAAGACTCAGGCATTCTTTCTAAGCTAGATTATTCAATATTACCTAACTTTTTAAATTCGTTTTTGGGTGGTTTAGGCTCGTCTCTTGTTGGTTTGTTTTCGGTGTTGTTCATTTCCTTTTTCTTTTTGAAAGACAGCAAATTATTTGAAAACGGTATCATTACATTTATTCCAGATTCTAAAGAAACACGATGGAAGACTTCTTCAGAAAAAATAAAGGATTTATTGTCGCGTTATTTTGTCGGACTTATTTTTCAAATATTAATTCTGTTCGTTATTTATACCATAGTGCTTCTCATTTTTGGTATCGATAATGCCATCGTTATCGCATTTTTATGTGCCTTATTAAACTTAATACCTTATGTTGGCCCATTGGTAAGCGGTATTTTAATGATTGTTCTAACCATGTCCAGCAATCTTGGCGAAAGTTTTAGTGAGGTTACTTTACCTAAGACTATTTATGTTATGATTGGTTTTGTAATTGCCCAACTGATTGATAATTTTTTCAGTCAGCCTTTTATTTTCTCAAAAAGTGTAAAATCGCATCCCTTAGAGATTTTCTTGGTTATTATTATTGCTGGCTTATTGTTTGGAATCGTTGGAATGATTGTCGCAGTCCCTTGCTACACCGCAATTAAAGTGATTTTGAAGGCATTTCTATCTGAAAACAAAGTCGTCAAAAAACTTACTAAAGACTTATAATAACTTGAATCTAGAAATTTTAAATACTAAGGTTCAAGAGTTCATTAGCTTGAATCTGAATTCGGATATCAATACCTTGTTATTAAAAGGGAATTCAGTTGAAGGTGTTCCAATCACACGAATTGTTGAACAAATTGAAGCTAAACGAAAGTGTAAAACCAAGCTACCTACTTGGTTTAATACTGAAGGTATTTATTATCCAAATAAATTGAATATTGAGCAAACGTCATCTGAAATAACTGCGCAATACAAGAGCAATTTAATTTCGGGTGAACGCATCATAGATCTTACAGGTGGCTTTGGTGTGGACTGTTATTTTTTTTCTAAACAGTTTTTTGAAGTTATTCATACAGAAATTAACACCACGCTATCGCATATTGCAAAACACAATGCTGAAAAGCAAGATGCTACATCTATTAGGTTTGAAGCGCAAGACGGCATAACTTACTTAAAAAATAGTAAGTACCAATTTGATTGGATATACATTGATCCTTCAAGACGGCATGATGTTAAAGGGAAAGTCTTCTTTCTTAAAGATTGTATACCTGATGTTCCCAGTCAGCTGGACATTTTATTTTCAAAATCTGAAAACATACTAATCAAAACTTCGCCATTATTAGACATTACAGTTGGACTGAAAGAATTAACCAATGTTGCAGCCATTCATATTGTTGCAGTAAAAAATGAAGTAAAAGAGTTGTTATGGCTTTTAAAAAAAGATCATAAAGTACAACCAGAAATTACAGCAGTCAATCTTGTAGATTCAAAACTAGAAACCTTTACATTTACTCAAACGAGTGAACAAAAAGCTAAAGTGACATTCAATGAACCACTGCAATATTTGTATGAGCCTAATGCTGCAATACTAAAATCGGGCGCTTTTAAACTAATTGCTCAAGAGCTGCATATATATAAGTTAGCATTAAATACACATTTGTATACTTCGGAAGCTATGGTTGACTTTCCAGGAAGAGTTTTTACTATAAATGAAATATTGCCTTATCACAAAAAGCAGCTAAAAAAGGTACTCCCTAAAAAGGCAAACGTTACAACAAGAAATTTTCCTGAAACCGTAAAATCCATCCGAAATTTATTTAAAATTAGGGATGGAGGTGACTGTTATTTGTTTTTTACAACAAATAATTTTGATAAAAAAATTGTGTTAGTTTGTTCTAAAGCGCTGTAGGTGCGTCTGTATTGAGCTGATTGTTTTCATTGATCTCAACTTCATAGATCGTACAATCAGACATATCAATTGTGATCGTTTTAGACGATTGCGACGTACTAATAACAAATGTGGTCACACCATCAGGAAACGACAATACAGGAGAAACTGTTCCAGCAGTAACACCGTAAGCATGAGTCATTAGAATACCGAAATGATCAAAAACTTCAATATCAGCATCTAACAAACTGTTGTTTGTAAGTTGCGCTTGAGGATCTTGACTAGTACAATTTGTTTCAGCTTCATCAGCAACAAAAGCGTTTTGGTCTTCCTGTAAAATAACGGATTCTTCTTGTACTGTTTCTGCAGGTTCTACAGAACAGGTATAACATGTAAGAACAACAATTGCAAAAGCAATTGCTTTAAGTAGGTTTTTCATCGGTTTGGGGTTTAATGAAAATTATAGAGCAAATGTAGACTAATATTTTAGAAAAACAAATAAAATCGTCGATAAAGTGATTATTTTGTTCGACGAAATACTAATATGATGTTTTAATAACCTTGAGATAACACCAAACAAAAAAGCCACTTCTGTTAAGAAATGGCTTAATGTGATCGCGACAGGATTCGAACCTGTGACCGTCTGCTTAGAAGGCAGATGCTCTATCCAACTGAGCTACGCGACCTTAAAGTCGGAGTGGCAGGATTCGAACCTGCGACCTCCGCGTCCCAAACGCGGCGCGATAACCGGGCTACGCTACACTCCGAATAGAGTTAATTAGTTAAATTGAAAAAAGCGGAGAGACCGGGATTCGAACCCGGGCAACACTTACGCGTTGACAGATTAGCAATCTGCTCCATTACCACTCTGGCACCTCTCCTATTTTATAAAGAACGTTCTTTTAAAATCGGATGCAAATGTAACTTTTCATTGTTAAGAACGCAACTATTTTTTAAACTTTTTATAGATGATTTTTCTATTCAGGGTATTCGATTCTGAGGTGGAATATGTTAGCAAGCTTATTTTTTAGAATCTTCTTGATCGATTGGATTTCTTTAAAGGTAATATTAGCGTTTAAAAATTGTCCGTCTTCCATTTGCTTATTGATAATCGATTCAACAAATTTATCAATCTTAGTTGATGACGGTTCTTTCAAACTCTTAGACGCAGCTTCAACGCTATCACACATCATCAATATAGCTGTTTCTTTACTAAATGGCTTTGGTCCAGGATATCTAAAATCATCAATAGAGACATTGTCATCTAACTCTTTTTCCTTTCTGTAGAAATAATAGACCGTACTTGTACCATGATGTGTTCTGATGAAATCAATAACACGGTCTGGCAAATTGTATTTTTTAGCAATTTCAATGCCGTCAATGACATGATCAATAATAATTTTAGCACTCTCTCGTGAAGACAATTCATCATGTGAGTTAATTCCTGTTGCCTGATTTTCGGTAAAATATGTTGGTGCTTTCATTTTACCAATATCATGATAAAGAGCTCCAACTCTTGCAAGCATTGCATTAGCACCAATTTCATTAGCGGAAGCTTCAGCTAAATTGGCTACATTCAACGAATGATGAAATGTTCCAGGAGCTTTATTTGATAATTCTTTCAAAAGTTTTGTATTCGTGTCTGATAATTCTAATAAAGACACATCAGAGACCAACCCAAATAACTTTTCATATATATAAATAAGTGGTTGTACGAACAACGTAGCCAAACCACAAAGAATGAATAACCCAAAAGTTTCCATATCTAAATTGGTAATACTGCCTTCATGAATCACATAAAAGGCGAAGTAGGCAATAATATAAATGAGCGTTATTTGGCCAACAGATATAAACAAATTGGCGCGCTTGTACAATTCAGAAACTGTGAGTATGGTAACAATTCCAGCAATAATTTGCAGAAACATATATTCATAACTATTTGGGACAATAAACCCTAAAAGTAAAACGGTTAAAACATGAGCAAATAGTCCGAGTCGAGCATCAAAAAATGCTTTTAAAACCAGCGGAAGAATACAAAGCGGTATCACATAAACATATTCAGCATTATAATTAATTACTAAGGTTGTTAGCAAAATCATAAGCAGGATGTTGAAGAAAATAAATGTGACCTTAGTATTGTCTAAGAACACTTCTACTCTATACTTTCTTAAAAACAATAAAAGCATCAATAATGCTAAAGCTACTAATAAAGCATAAGCAAAAATGACAAGATTATAAGTAGATGTACTCCATACTTGAGATTCATACTCGGCTTCAAGCGAACTGAGAATATTAAACTTTTCGCCATCAACGATTTCTCCCTTAGAAATTATTAACGTTCCTTTTTCAATATTACCTCTAACAGGAGAAATTCCATTTAATTCTTCTTGAAGGGCTTGATCTGTGAGCGATAAATTTAAAGCAACATTAGGTTTTACGATATCAAAAAACAAGGACACAAAGCTCGTTCTATGATTTGAAAGATTATTTGATGACAACTCCTCTTCAACTACAGTTCTAAATTCATCAGCCTTTGTAAGCTCACTAAAAATAGTTTTAGAAATTTGAACTTGATTATCAATGAGAATGATTGTCTTATCATCAGAATACGAATAATCTTCATCTAAAACTCCGTGAGTATATATTTTATTTATGACAGAGGTTCCTACATCATACAATGTTTCTTTTTCTGAAATTGAATCTGAGAACATTTCATTGAAAACCACATCGTAATCCTTTAAGACACCTGACTTCACATTAGAATCAACATCAAAATAAATAATACTAGCGTCTTGAATTTCAGCGGTCTCATTCTCTATTTCTTCAAATGATTTTGCAATAGCAAAATCAAATGGCGCCAATAAATTTTCAGATTGCCAAGGTTTTCCTTTATCAAAGTTATATTTAAACTTTCCAGTCTTCGGAAATAGATAAACGATTAAAAATGTAGTACTTAAAAACAATAACACTTTATATAAAAGCGAATGATTTTTATACCATTTATTAATTAAATCGTCCATAAGAGGCTATTAAGGTTTTTGCTATTGTATTATCAAATACAACTAAACAACTACGAATAATTCAAAAGTAAGAAATTATAATAGATTAAAGTTTTCACATCCTCATAATGATTGCAAAAAATCTATTAAAAATGATTAGTTTTGCACCTAGAAACTTAAAGGAAAAAAAATGAGTAAAGACGTCGTAATCGTATCAGCTGCAAGAACACCAATTGGAAGTTTCCTTGGTGCATTATCTTCTATTCCAGCGCCAAGACTTGGTGCTGTTGCCATTCGAGGTGCATTAGATAAGATCAATCTTAAACCAGAAATGGTAGATGAAGTATTAATGGGAAATGTTGTACAAGCTGGAACTGGTCAAGCGCCTGCAAGACAAGCTGCTATTTATGCTGGTATTCCAGATTCTGTGCCTTGTACCACAGTTAACAAAGTTTGTTCTTCTGGTATGAAAGCTGTTATGCAAGCTGCTCAAGCTATTGCCTTAGGTGATGCTGAAATTGTTGTTGCTGGTGGTATGGAAAATATGAGTTTAATTCCGCATTACTACCACGCAAGAAGCGCTACGAAATTTGGACCTGCTTCAATGGAAGATGGCATGCAAAAAGACGGATTGGTCGATGCGTACGACAATAACGCTATGGGAGTTTGTGCAGATGCTTGTGCTGAAGAATACAAGTTTTCACGTGAAGACCAAGATAATTTTGCAATTCAATCTTATAAGAGATCTGCTGCAGCTTGGGATGCTGGAAAATTTGACAATGAAGTTGTTCCAGTTGAAGTTCCTCAGCGTCGTGGTGATGCTATTATAGTTTCTAAAGATGAAGAGTACACAAACGTAAAAATGGAAAAAATTCCTGCATTACGTCCTGCTTTTACAAAAGAAGGTACAGTGACTGCTGCCAATGCCTCAACTATTAATGATGGTGCTGGTGCAATGGTCTTAATGAGTAAAGACAAAGCAGAATCACTAGGATTACAACCTTTAGCAACGATTAAAAGTTATGCTGATGCAGCTCAAGAACCTCAATGGTTTACTACTGCTCCTGCCAAAGCGCTTCCTAAGGCTTTAGGAAAAGCTGGAATAGCGATAGAAGATGTTGATTATTTTGAATTTAATGAAGCTTTTTCTGTAGTTGGTTTAGCAAATATGAAACTACTAGGTCTAAATGATAGCAATGTCAATGTAAATGGTGGTGCTGTATCATTAGGTCATCCGCTTGGGTGTTCTGGTGTTAGGATCTTAATTACCTTATTAAGTGTTCTTGAACAAAATGATGCAAAGATTGGAGCTGCTGCTATTTGCAATGGTGGTGGTGGTGCTTCTGCAATGGTGTTAGAACGCTAATCAAAAACAACGTATGCAATACGGCATTTGTAATTTAAGTATTGTTCCTTTGAGAGTTGAGCCTTCAGATATGTCTGAATTGGTCTCACAAGTGCTTTATGGTGAATTATTTAAAGTGTTGGAACAACGTAAATCTTGGAGTAGAATCCGATTAGCATATGATAGTTATGAAGGATGGATAGACAATAAGCAATACCTTGAGATTTCTGAAGATCAATACTACGATATTTCATCTCAAGCACATATTTTATCTAATGATCTTATTGAATATGTTCAGGACAACAAGCAACAGCTTATTACAATTCCGTTAGGTGCTTCCTTAAACGGTTTAAAACTCTTAGAGCATAGCTTTGATGGTCATTCTGTAAGTGGTATTTCCTCAAGGCCTAGTATTATAAAAACAGCATTTACTTATCTTAATGCACCTTATCTTTGGGGAGGAAAAACTCCTTTTGGAATAGATTGCTCTGGCTTTACACAAATGGTTTACAAACTTAATGGTTATGACCTATTGAGAGATGCTTCGCAACAAGCAACTCAAGGAATCCCGTTGAGTTTTATTGAAGAAAGTGAACCAGGCGATCTGGCTTTTTTTGATAATAATGAAGGCTTAATTACACATGTTGGCATTATCATGGAAGACAATTACATTATCCATGCACATGGAAAAGTTAGAATTGACCGACTTGACCATTCTGGAATTTATAATGTGGATAAAAAAACACATACACATAAACTAAGAGTGATTAAAAAAATCATATCATAAATACATAAATAAATAAAAAAAGCCACTCATAATTTGAGTGGCTTTTTTTTTGCAATTAATTTGAATTATTGCTTGATCTTAGCTTTATACATCTTAGCTTTTTCAACCTCTCCAATAGCCAAATAAATGTTGTTTAACTGTTGATATACATCATTACTACCGTTAGGATTGTTTTCTAAAAATCGCTCAAGAACATTTGCGCCTTCTTGATATAGGTTTGATTTCTGAACTTTTAATTCGTCATATTTTGTGTAAGCTGCATCTGTTCCTTTTTCTAAAAGCTTATTCATTTCTTCTAGCAAAACATTTCCTTCATCAATATAGGTTGTAGAAATATTAAGCGCAGCATCCTTCATTGTTGGATCTAATTTTAAAGCTTCCTCAAAAGACTTTCGAGCGGTATCATAATCGCCTTCCTTCATAGTCATCACACCTATATTATATCTAAGCTTTTGATTGTTAGGATCCTTAACGATAGCCTCTTGGTATAATCCTTTAGCTTTTTCAGCATTACCTAATTTAGACTCAAGGTCTGCTTCAGTAAGAATTAAAGATAAATCGTCTGGGTTTTCAGCTCTCGCTTCTTTAATCGCAGCAATAGCCTTATCATCTTTACCCTGACTATTGTAAATAAGTGCGATATTTTTGATGATTTCTCCAGCTTTAGAATCTGTTTTCTCATCTTTAGGCAAGATGTAATCACCACCTTTTAAAGCTAAATCACGTAGTTGTTTGCTTCCGAAAGGTTCAACTTCACCTGTAGCTTTATTGGTAGCTACATATTCCATTTGAATACCTGTGTAATTCAAATCTCTTAATTCTTCGTAATACTTTAAAGAAATATCATAATCTTGAGCAGTTACTGCTGTTGAAGCTGCGTAATACAAGTATAAGGTGTCTTTTGGAGACATACGGTACGCTTGATTAAATCCAGCTGAGGAAACTAAATACTTTTTATCCTGAAGTGCTGCGTTAGCTTTAGTTAAAATCTTAGCCAACATATCTTGTTTTAAAGCATCAATACCTGTGCTATACTTAGATTTTCCCGACTTCTCTTCAACGGTTTTAACCATATTGAAGCTTTCGATAGCAGCATTGATATCGTCATTAGATCCATTGCCATCTGCATAAAGCGCCTGACCTTTTAAATAATAAAACTTTGCCTTCGTTTTATCATCAGCAGAACCTATAAGTGCTTCAGCAGATTGGATTGCTGTTTTTGCATCAGCAAAATTATTGTTTTTAAGCGCTTTTTCAGCAGCTTTTAATTCATCCTTTTGTGAAAAAGAGAATGAACTTACCAAAAGTGCTAATGCGATTATTACTTTCGTTTTCATTAGTTATTTAATTTGTTTAGTGTTATTAATTTTATTCGTCTGAACTATTATCAAGAGTTGTGCCATCTTGAACTTCATCTTGGTTTTCTACAACATCATCAACATCAGATTCGTCTTCATCATCTTTCATAACTTTAGCAACAGCTGCAATAGAATCGTTTCCTTTTAAGTTGATCAGTTTAACACCTTGTGTAGCTCTACCCATAACTCTTAAGCTATTGACTTCCATTCTAATGGCGATTCCTGATTTGTTGATGATCATTAAATCGTCTTCATCTGTAACAGATTTAATCGCTACTAAATGACCTGTTTTTTCAGTAATTGAAATAGTTTTCACACCTTTACCGCCACGATTGGTTATTCTGTAAACCGCTTCACCATCTTCAGGATCATCAATGTATGTACGTTTACCATATCCTTTTTCAGAAACCACTAAAACAGATTCTTCTTGAGGATTTTCAATAGCAATCATACCAATCACTTCATCTTTATTGTTCGCTAAAGTAATTCCTCTTACACCTGAAGCATTTCTACCCATTGGTCTCGTTTTAGCTTCTTCAAATCGGATGGCTTTTCCAGATTTTAACGCTAACATCACCTGACTATTTCCAGTAGTCAATTTGGCTTCAAGCAATTCGTCATTTTCTTTAATTGTAATAGCATTGATACCATTGGTTCTCGGACGCGAGTATTGCTCTAAAGAAGTTTTCTTAACCTGACCGTTTTTAGTAGCCATGATTACATAGTGATTATTAATATAATCTTCATCTTTTAGATCTTGTGTACAGATAAATGCCATTACTTTATCATCTTGTTCGATATTGATAAGGTTTTGAATAGCACGACCTTTAGATGTTTTGCTTCCTTCAGGGATTTCATAAACACGCATCCAGAAACATTTTCCTTTTTGTGTAAAGAACAACATATACTGATGGTTGGTTCCAACAAATAAATGCTCTAGGAAATCTTCATTTCTGGTAGTAGATGCTTTTTGACCAACACCTCCTCTATTTTGTGTTTTATATTCGGTAAGCGAAGTACGCTTAATGTATCCAGCATGAGAAATTGTGATAACCACTTGCTCATCTGGAATCATATCTTCAATACTTAAATCGCCACCAGCATATTCGATTAAAGAACGACGTTCATCACCATATTTATCTTTAACAACCTCTAACTCTTCTTTAATGATGTCCATTCTACGATCTTTCTTATCTAGAATATCTTTAAGATCTTCGATGGTTTTCATTAATTCTTCATATTCAGCGCGAAGTTTATCTTGCTCCAGTCCTGTTAATTGACGCAGACGCATCTCAACAATTGCTTTCGCTTGAATTTCGGTTAACTTAAAACGCTCAATTAATTTTGCTCGTGCTTCATCTGCATTAGCAGAAGCTCTAATTAATGCTATAACTTCATCAATATTATCAGATGCAATAATGAGTCCTTCTAATATATGAGCACGTTCTTCAGCCTTACGTAATTCATACTTAGTACGTCGAACAACAACTTCATGTCGATGCTCTACGAAATAGTGAATTAGGTCTTTTAAGTTTAATAATTGTGGACGACCATTTACAAGTGCAATGTTGTTCACACTAAAAGACGATTGTAAAGCGGTGTACTTGTAAAGTTTATTAAGAACGATATTAGGAATCGCGTCACGTTTTAATACGTATACAATGCGCATTCCATTTCTATCAGATTCATCTCTAATTGTTGAAATCCCTTCTAATTTTTTATCATTGATCAAGTCGGCAGTTTTCTTGATCATATCAGCTTTATTGACTTGATATGGAATTTCGGTAACGATGATCGTTTCTCTTCCGTTAACTTCTTCAATATTAGCCTTACCACGCATTACAATACGCCCACGACCTGTATGAAACGCTTCTTTTACACCATCATAACCATAGATAGTTCCTCCTGTTGGAAAATCAGGAGCTTTGATGTGTTGCATCAACTCATCAACTTCTATTTCATTATTATCGATGTAAGCAATGGTTCCATTAACAACTTCCGTAAGGTTATGAGGCGGCATATTAGTTGCCATACCAACAGCAATACCAGAGGCACCATTTACTAATAAACCAGGAATACGTGTTGGTAACACTGTAGGCTCTTGAAGTGTATCATCAAAATTCAATTTGTGATCTACAGTTTCCTTATCGATATCAGCAAGCATCTCTTCAGAAATCTTCTGCATTCTTGCTTCTGTATAACGCATAGCCGCTGGACTATCACCATCTACAGATCCAAAATTCCCCTGACCATCAATTAACATGTAACGTAAACTCCATTCTTGTGCCATACGTACCATGGTGTCATATACCGAAGTATCACCATGTGGATGGTACTTACCTAACACTTCTCCAACAATTCTAGCCGATTTCTTGTGAGCGGTATTGGCCTTAACGCCTAGTTCATGCATTCCATAAAGCACACGTCTGTGAACAGGCTTTAATCCATCTCTTACATCTGGTAATGCACGTGACACAATGACTGACATTGAGTAATCAATGTAAGCCGATTTCATTTCATCTTCAATGTTAATTGGAATCAGTTTTTCTCCTTCTGCCATAAATAAAAATATTAGATTTTTTGTAGGTTTTCAAAACACGCTAAGATAACCAATTCATTAGTGTTTACAGTACATATAATTTGCTTTTTTGGGACTTTTTATTAACAAATTTTTGCTCTTTTTTTTAATAAGTTCATTATTAATTGTTTTGATTTTGAAAAGTTTTTTTATCAATTCGTCAATTAACATATTTTAAGGTACAGTTTTTGCCTTTGTATGGTTGTTTTTATTATTTTTAATGCAGAAAGCTTATACTATGGATGATAATTTTTCCCCAAGAGTTAAAGATGTAATTGCGTTTAGCAAGGAAGAAGCTTTACGATTAGGTCACGATTTTATTGGAACCGAACATTTAATGTTGGGATTACTTCGCGATGGTAATGGAAAAGCCATTGACATTTTAGGTGCTTTAGAAATTGACTTGAGTCATTTGAGACGAAAAGTTGAAATTCTGAGTCCTGCCAACCCAAATATTACAGACACGTCAAATGAAAAGAAAAATCTTCACTTGACGCGCCAAGCTGAGCGTGCTTTAAAAACAACCTTCTTAGAAGCTAAACTATTTCAAAGTACCTCTATAAACACTGCACATTTACTATTGTGTATTTTAAGAAATGAAAATGATCCTACTACCAAACTTTTGAATAAGTTGAAAGTGGATTATGATAATGTTAAAGAACAATTCAAATTTATGATTACAAACGAAGACGATTATATAGATTCGCCTAAAGCGGAATCATTTTCTGATGATGAACCGATTGAAGACGATGATGCTAAGCAAAATCCGTTTGGACAGTCTAGTTCAAAATCTACAAAAAAGTCAAAAACACCTGTTTTAGATAATTTTGGAAGAGATCTTACGGTTTTAGCAGAAGAAGGCAAACTCGATCCTGTAGTGGGTCGTGAAAAGGAGATACAACGTGTTTCTCAAATTTTAAGTCGAAGAAAAAAGAACAATCCACTACTTATTGGTGAACCAGGTGTTGGTAAATCTGCTATCGCTGAAGGATTAGCGCTTAGAATTGTGAAACGTAAAGTATCACGTATTTTATTTAATAAGCGTGTGGTAACCCTCGACTTGGCTAGCCTTGTTGCTGGCACCAAATATAGAGGTCAGTTTGAAGAGCGCATGAAAGCTGTTATGAATGAACTTGAAAAGAACGATGATATCATTCTCTTCATTGATGAAATTCACACCATAGTTGGTGCTGGTGGCGCAACTGGAAGTTTAGATGCTTCAAATATGTTCAAACCTGCGCTTGCACGTGGTGAGATTCAATGTATTGGTGCAACGACTTTAGATGAATACAGACAATACATCGAAAAAGATGGCGCTTTAGAACGTCGTTTTCAAAAAGTAATTGTTGAGCCAACAAGTGTTGAAGAAACCATTGAAATTCTCAACAATATTAAAGGTAAATACGAGGAACATCACAATGTTGATTATACAGATGGCGCAATTGAAGCCTGTGTGAAATTGACCAACAGATATATGACTGAACGCTTTTTACCAGACAAAGCTATCGATGCTTTGGATGAAGCTGGATCTAGAGTTCATATTACAAATATTGATGTTCCGAAACAAATTCTTGAACTTGAAAAGAAACTAGAAGACGTTAAAGAGACCAAGAATTCTGTCGTTAAAAAACAAAAATATGAGGAAGCTGCTAAATTGCGTGATGACGAAAAACGCTTAGAAAAAGAATTAGCACTTGCTCAAGAAAAATGGGAAGAAGAAACCAAACAACACAGAGAAATTGTTACAGAAGACAATGTTGCTGATGTGGTGTCTATGATGACTGGTATTCCTGTGAATAAAATTGCACAAACTGAAAGCAATAAATTAGCTCAACTTCCTGAGCTTATAAAAGGTAAAGTCATTGGTCAAGATGAAGCTGTTGCAAAAGTTGTTAAAGCCATTCAGCGTAATCGTGCTGGACTTAAAGATCCGAATAAGCCAATTGGGTCATTTATCTTTTTAGGTCAAACAGGCGTTGGAAAAACACAATTAGCGAAGGTCTTAGCTCGTGAACTTTTTGATAGTGAAGAAGCTCTAGTTCGAATTGACATGAGTGAGTATATGGAAAAGTTCGCTATTTCTCGACTCATTGGTGCGCCTCCAGGATATGTAGGTTATGAAGAAGGTGGCCAATTAACTGAAAAAGTGAGACGTAAGCCTTATGCTGTTGTTTTACTTGATGAAATTGAAAAAGCACATCCAGATGTGTTCAATATGTTACTTCAGGTATTAGATGATGGCTACTTAACTGATAGCTTAGGTAGAAAGATTGATTTTAGAAACACCATCATTATCATGACCTCTAACATTGGTGCTCGAAAGCTGAAAGATTTCGGACAAGGTGTCGGATTTGGAACTGCAGCTAAAACTGCTCAAGCCAATGACAATTCAAGAAGTATTATTGAAAATGCTCTAAAAAAGGCCTTTGCTCCTGAATTCTTGAATAGAATTGACGATGTTATGGTTTTCAATGTACTTGAAAAAGAACACATTAATAAGATCATCAATATTGAATTAAAGCATTTAATCAAGCGTATTAAAGGTTTAGGTTATGAGCTTAAATTAACAACTAAAGCTATTGATTATATTGCAGATAAAGGATTTGATCAACAATATGGTGCAAGACCTTTAAAACGTGCTATTCAAAAGTATATTGAAGATGCGCTTGCTGAAGAAATCATTAATGCTAAACTTCAGGAAGGTGATAAAATTGTGATGGATTTAAATTCGAAAACTAACGAATTATCCATCAAAATTGAGAAACCTAAAAAGCATTCTGAGTCTTAATCACTTAGACATAAATCATTGAAAACACCTTGAAAATTCAAGGTGTTTTTTTGTTTTGACAAGACTTATGCTTAACTTTATAACATGACTGATGTTGTAAAATACGATTTCTGTACAATGTATATTTATGACCACTACATGATTGTGGTTATAAATGAAGGCATTACACTAACACCAGAACACAATAATGTTCTTTTAAATATTGTAGATACTTATTACAGAAACCGACCATTTGTATACATTACACATCGTATAAATTCCTATTCAGTAGATCCAGCGATTTACAGAGAAACTTCTAAAATTAATAATCTTGCTGGATTTTGTGTGGTTTCTTCAGATTACAAGGCCAAGCGCAATGCTGAAATTGAAAAGTTATTTCTAAACAAGCCTTTTGAAATTTTCGATTCTATGGAAGAGGCTACTACTTGGGCAAGTCAAGTGATTGCTGATTAATTTTTAAAAGTATAATTTCTAGTATCTCATAATATTTTCACTAATCCTTTTAGTAGTTTAAAGGATTAGAAAGACATCATTCTGTACACTTTTCGTTCTCATAGTAGAACTACATTCCATTACAAGCTTCTTCATTATTTAAAGTATTGCATTCAATCTCAATTCTATAATAATGTTTAAGCCCGATAATATGAATAAAAAAAGGCAGCTATTACTAGCTGCCTTTTGTATTTACCCTTAGGGAATTTTCCCTAATTATTTATCAAACTATCTACCTGAAGATACGATCTTCTTAGTAACTGTTCCTTTGTTAGTTGTTAACTTCACGTAAAGTACCTGACTTGGCGTTTTAGTTAAGTCTAACTTCGTAGAATCTGATGAACCTGCAACATATCTATTATTTGTTACGCTAGACACTAATAAGCCTTTAGTATCAAATAACTCTATTGTTACATCTGTTCTGTAATCAAACTCGTATGAAATAGTCACTTCATTATCAAATGGTACTGGGTACGCTTTGAAATTGATCGGTTCATCTTCATATTTAGTTTCCTGTTGAGCTTGTAACTGCTGTCTAGCCTGAGCTGGATCACATGATACTGTGAGAGAATAAGCTCCACTATCTAAGCCAGGAATAAAATTATCTCCTAAAGGCGCAAACCCTGTCACGAAGATATTGTATTCTACACCATCTTCTGCAAAGAATTCAACAATAGATTGAAGTCCACAAGCATCATCATTACCTCCAATAACAACAGGATTATCTTCACAACCTGTAAACACAACTAATCGAGTATCGTAACTTGAATTTTCACATGTACTGAAAGTAGCTACATCTTGTCCTGTTCCAACAAAAGTGTAAACATTTCCTAACCAATTGAATCCTTCTAGAGCAAACTCTACATCTTCTACACCTTGATCAGAAGTATCACCTGCTTCTACATCACCACAACTAATTAGATCATATCCACAAGATGATGAATCTGGTGAGCCAATAGACCATGTATATGTTACATCACAAGTAGCGATGTTTCCACATCCATCGTCTGCAGTAAAGGTACGTACTAGAGTATACTCTTCAAGAGATCCTCCTGAACCATCACCTTCAAAACGAAGATCATCAATACCAACAGCTGCGAATGATCCTCCTGCTACTTGAACTGCAGAAATAACGATTCTGTCAAATCCTCCTGCGCTTTCCATTCCAATGAAGATCCAATCTGAGTTTGTTGTATCATAAACATCAGTAGCTAATACTGTTCCACCTGACATACAAATAACCTCGATTTGAGCATCATAATTAGCATTTGAAGTCGCATAGAAACCAGCTCTGTTACGCTTCTGATCAAAATCAATAGTTATTGTTCCAAATGAAGAAGCATCATCATGATTAAATAGTGAATTTTCACCACTGTAAGTTGGTGCGAACCACAATCCTAAATTATCTGTAGGATGACTAAATGTTACACCTTGAGCTGCATAAGAATTTCCATCAAAATTGTCAGATGGACTCACTCTGGTAATATCATCAAAATCAATTAGAGTCTCACTTCCACTGAAGTCTGCTTCACTAGTTAATAATCTATTAACATAAGCTCCTCCAGATGAAGTACTAGATGAAATCACATCTGTATAATCAGCTGTTTCACCCTCACCTTGACAGTTATCTGTCCATGATGCTTTATCAGCAAAATCAGTTGGTGCTTCATCTACAAGTCCGAAGTCTTCACCTTCTGGGCAAGTCAATACTGGAGCCGTTGTATCGTTTACGATAAACGTACATACAAATGGCTCTTCTGTTTTGTTACCACAGTTGTCTTCTACTTCAAATGATACTGAAAGTGTTGTTGTACACTCTTTCTTATCTTCTACTTTTCCAATAACTCTGAATTGTAATTCATCTACTGGTGTACAGTTATCAGTGAAACATGTTTCCATTGAACCTATTTGACTTGCAGGAATTCCTGCTACTGTCCACTCACTATTGATTGTAATTACATCGCCATCGTTAAGTGAGATCATTGCATCATTTGGACAAGCCAATCCATCAATCTCATTTGTATTAAGAACCATTACCTCATTCACACAACTTTGTTGTTGTGGTGCTTCAGTATCACCACCTTGGTAATTGATCTTAAATGTTGGATATGTATTATCACAGTCATCTGATACTGTGTATTCAAATACTCTAATCCATTCACAATCGTCTCCAATTGCTAGCTTCTCGATCTTATATACATTATCAGCTGTGATCTCCGCACAGTTATCAGAGAACAATGCTGCGATCTCTTCCTCTGTTGGCTCTCCTAAATCTGAATCTATACAAGCATTCACTGAGTTCATTCCCATTGGAATCTCTCCTTCTAACACTGGTGGCATTGTATCTGCTCCACTGTTTACGATCACTAAGTTTGGTAACTTGTTACCACATGAATCCTTAATCTCGTACTCATACGTGAATGACCACTCACAATCATCTCCTGCCATTACTGGCTCAAATGGTGTGATTATAACATCACCACAGTTATCTGTGTAAGCTGCCTGGATCGCTGACAAGTCTGGTGCTCCTGGATTCTCATCCTTACACTGTAAACCTGTTACGCCTTCTGGTAACTCTCCTACCAATTCTGGTGCTGTCATATCACCTCCATTATGGTAAATCTTAACTGGTGCTGCAAAATTACCACAGTCATCCTGGATCGTGTATCTGTATAATACGGCCCATAAACAATCTGTATTTTGCTCTGGTGATATAACCTCTAAAGTTGCATTAACATTTCCACAGTTATCACTGAATAATGCCTCAATCTCCTCCTCTGTTGGAGCTGCTGGTGCATCTGATAAACATCCATTGACATCTGAGATACCTTGTGGTAACTCCCCTACCAATACTGGTGCTGTCTCATCGATTACAGTAATTACTTGCTTCGCTGTAATTGTAACGCCACATGACTCATATGAGAAGTCTACTTCAAAGGTTCCACAGCTTCCATCGAATGGTTGTGCGACACCTTGAACCTCTCCATTTATACCACATGGTCCATCAATTCCATTTGTATAACTTAAGTACTCTGGCTCGTAAGTCGCTAAGTCCTCACATGCTATACTAGCATCATCAATCTCATTGAAATATGGTGCTGGTGCTGGATCTACTTCTATATAGTATGGTCCTGCTGATAAGTCTCTATCACATGCATCCTTACCTGTGTAAGTGATTGTAATAGTTCCTCCACATACATCGTAATCTTTAACAACATCTGCTTCGATCTCACCTGAAATCTCACATGCTGTCTCTTCTAATCCATTGCTGTAAGTTGCATTACCTGCTTCAAATCCTTCTGCATCAACACATGCAATCTTCTCAGGGAACTGAGGTGCCATTACATCTGCCTCTGGTGCTGGATCTACTGCAATTACATATGGTCCTGCTGATAAGTCTCTATCACAAATATCTTTACCTGTGTAAGTGATCGTGATCGTTCCACCACATGCATCGTATTCTTTAACAACATCTGCTTCGATCTCGCCTGAAATCTCACATGCTGTTTGTTCTAAGCCATTGCTGTAAGTTGCATTACCTGCTTCAAATCCTGCTGCGTCTGCACATGCAATGTTCGATGGGAACTCTGGTGCTGTTACATCTGCCTCTGGTGCTGGCATTACTGTTACTGTAAATGGTCCAGCCGCTAGTGGGTTCTGACATGCATCATAACCATAGTAAGAAATCGTGATTGTTCCACCACAAGCGTTGTATTCTTTTACAACCTCTGCTTCTAACTCTCCTGAAATCTCACAGTCGCCTGTTAAGCCATTTGTGTAAGTCGCATTGTCTGCTTCAAATCCGGCTGCCATTGCACACATGATCTCACTTGGGAATTCTGGTGCGCTTACTGTTGGCGCTGGTGCTGGATCTACTTCTATATAGTATGGTCCTGCTGATAAGTCTCTATCACAAATATCCTTACTTGTGTAAGTTACTGTGATAACACCTCCACATGCTGTGTATTCTTTAACAACATCTGCTTCGATCTCTCCTGAAATCTCACAGTCTGTTCCTTCTAAACCATTGCTGTAAGTTGCATTACCTGCTGCAAATCCAGCTGCGTCTGCACATGCTATCTTCTCAGGGAACTGAGGTGCCGTTACATCTGCTTCTGGTGCTGGCATTACATTAACTGTATATGGCCCAGCCGCTAGTGGATTATCACATGCATCTATACCTTCGTAAGAAATCGTGATCGTTCCACCACAAGCTGTGTAATCTTTTACAACATTTGCTTCTAACTCACCTGAGATCTCACAGTCTCCTGTTAATCCATTTGTGTAAGTTGCATTAGCTGCTTCAAATCCGGCTGCCATTGCACACATGATCTCACTTGGAAATTCTGGTGCGCTCACTGTTGGTGCTGGTGCTGGATCTACTTCTATATAGTATGGTCCTGCTGATAAGTCTCTATCACATGCATCCTTACCTGTGTAAGTGATTGTAATAGTTCCTCCACATGCATCGTAATCTTTAACAACATCTGCTTCGATCTCACCTGAAATCTCACATGCTGTCTCTTCCAATCCGTTGCTGTAGGTTGCATTACCTGCTTCAAATCCTGCTGCGTCTGCACATGCAATCTTCTCAGGGAACTGAGGCGCCATTACATCTGCCTCTGGTGCTGGATCTACTGCAATTACATATGGTCCTGCTGATAAGTCTCTATCACAAATATCTTTACCTGTGTAAGTGATCGTGATCGTTCCACCACATGCATCGTAATCTTTAACAACATCTGCTTCGATCTCGCCTGAAATCTCACATGCTGTTTGTTCTAAGCCATTGCTGTAAGTTGCATTACCTGCTTCAAATCCTGCTGCGTCTGCACATGCAATGTTCGATGGGAACTCTGGTGCTGTTACATCTGCCTCTGGTGCTGGCATTACTGTTACTGTAAATGGTCCAGCCGCTAGTGGGTTCTGACATGCATCATAACCATAGTAAGAAATCGTGATTGTTCCACCACAAGCGTTGTATTCTTTTACAACCTCTGCTTCTAACTCTCCTGAAATCTCACAGTCGCCTGTTAAGCCATTTGTGTAAGTCGCATTGTCTGCTTCAAATCCGGCTGCCATTGCACACATGATCTCACTTGGGAATTCTGGTGCGCTTACTGTTGGCGCTGGTGCTGGATCTACTTCTATATAGTATGGTCCTGCTGATAAGTCTCTATCACAAATATCCTTACTTGTGTAAGTTACTGTGATAACACCTCCACATGCTGTGTATTCTTTAACAACATCTGCTTCGATCTCTCCTGAAATCTCACAGTCTGTTCCTTCTAAACCATTGCTGTAAGTTGCATTACCTGCTGCAAATGCGTCTGCATCTGCACATGCTATCTTCTCAGGGAACTGAGGTGCATCTACTACCGCTTCTGGTGCTGGATCTACTTCTATGTAGAATGGTCCTGCACTTAGTGGGTTCTCACATGCATCCATACCTGTATATGTGATTGTAATCAAGCCACCACATGCTGTGTATTGTTTTACAACATCTGCTTCGATCTCGCCTGATAACTCACATAATCCTGATAAATCATTACTATAAGTCGCATTACCTGCTTCAAATCCGGCTGCATCTGCACAAGCTATCTTATCTGAAAACTCTGGTGCAATTACCTCTGGTGCTGGTGCTGGTAATACTGTGATTGTTTTTCTGTATTCTATCTCACGTCCACAATCATCTACAAACTTCCAGTCTACATATAACGTTCCGCCACAGGCATCATATTCTCCTGATAAGCTTCCTGGTACTGAACCATTGATTCCACATGTACCGTCTAAGCCATTTGAATACGCTAAGTCTGTTACAATGTAATCATCTGCTAAATCACATGTTACATCAATACTTGGTAATGGATTGATAAACTCTGCCATTGGTGCTGGATCTACTGTAATTGTCTGTGATGCACTTAATACATTACCACATACATCTTCTCCATTCCAAGTCACAGTAATTGTTCCTCCACACTCATCAAAGTTATTCGTTTGAACTGGATCTAAAGTCCCTGATATGTTACAAGTACCTTCTAATCCGTTTGAATATCCTAATCCATCTGCTTGGTAGCTATCTGCATCTGAACATGACAAAGTAAAATCCTCTACGTCATTTACTGTTGGTGCTGGTGCTGGTCCTACCTTTACTTGCTTTCTTGCTGTAATGGTACGTCCACACTCATCGGTATAAGTCCAATCTACAAATAACAATCCGCCACATGAAGTGTACTCTCCACTCAACTCGCCTTGTACTTCTCCATTGATACCACACTCACCATCTAAGCCATTTGAATAGCTTAAGGTTCCTGCTTGGTAGTTCTCTGCATCTGCACATGAAATATCTTCATGTCCTGCTGGAGCAAAACTAGCCTCTGGTGCTGGATTTACATCTACATCATATGGCCCTGCGCTTAATATACGGCCACAGGCATCTTCTCCATAATAAGTAATTGTGATCTTTCCGCCACATAGATCATAGTCATTCTCTACATTTGCTGTTAAGCTTCCTGAGATCTCACAGTCTCCTGTTAAACCATTAGTGTAAGTAGCATCTCCTGCTTCAAATCCGGCTGCCATTGCACATGCAATGCTCTCTGGGAATTCTGGTACTGTAATAGTAGCTTCTGGTGCTGGATCTACATCTACATCAAATGGTCCTGCGCTTAATGGACGTCCACAAGCATCTTCACCATTATATGTTATTGTGATCTTTCCGCCACAGGCATCATACTCACTCTCTACGTTTGCTGTTAAGCTTCCTGAGATCTCACAGTCTCCTGTTAAACCGTTAGTATAAGTAGCATCTCCTGCTGTAAATGCGCCTGCATCTGCACAAGCAATGCTCTCTGGAAATTCTGGTGTAGTAACCTCTGCCATTGGCGCTGGTTCTACTTGAATCGTTGCTGATGTACTTAGTGGGTTACCACATACATCCTCGCCTGACCAAGTGATGTTAATCGTTCCACCACATGCATCAAAATCATTTGACTGCTGTGGATCGATAATACCACTTATGTTACATAAACCTTCTTCTCCGTTATCATAATTTAATCCACTAGCTACATAACCTGCTGCATCTGCACATGATAAACTTGACTCTATCTCGATTGGTGCAAACTCTGGTGCTGGTGCTGCTTCTACGGTTATATCTATTAAGGCACTTAATGGATTACCACAAGCATCCTCGCCATCCCATGTTACAGTGATCTTTCCACCACAGGCATCAAACTCATTCTTTTGAACTGGCTCTATTGATCCACTTAAGTTACAATCACCTTCTTCGCCATTGTTATAGTTTAATGGTCCTGCTACATAAGCTGCTGCCTCTGCACATGATAAGGTAAAGTTCTCTACTGGATCTAATTGTGACGCTGGTGCTGCTTCTACATTGATCTCATATGGTCCTGCACTTAATGGAGTACCACAGGCATCTTCACCTGTATAGCTAATTACAATCTTTCCGCCACATACATCAAAATCATTAGTTACAGTTGCTGTAATGCTTCCTGATATTGCACATGCGCCTGAAGTTACACCATTAGAGTAAGTCGCATCTGACACCTCATAGTTGTAAGCCTCTGAACATGATAAACTATCTGGAAACTCTGGCACTGTTAATTCTGAATCTGGTGCGCCTTGTACGGTAATGTTCTGAGATAAAGATGTGCTATTATTACACTGATCTGTTGCGGTCCATGTTCTTACAATCTTTCCGCCTGTACAGTAATCTCCTAAACCACTTAAGTCCTCTACATACTCGATCTTGATCGTTTGATCACAGTTATCGGTATATGATACTTGGGCTGGTGATGGTACTTCATCTATACAAGAATAAAACGCATCTTTTGGTACATTATTTAATACTGGTGGCTCTGAATCTCCGCCTGAATAAATTACCTGTACTGGATTGGCATAATTGTTACAGTCATCAACTATCGTATACGTATAGATAGCATACCACTTACAATCGCTGCCTTTAGTCTCTTCGGTCTTCTCTACTGTTACGTTACCACAGTTATCTGAATATAACGCTGCAATATCTGACTCGCTTGGTCCTAATGGACGGTCATTGTAACATAAGTTTAATCCTGATCCACCTTCTGGTAGCTCACTAACTAATTGTGGCGCTTCATTATCGCCGCCGCTATAATTTACATCTAACTCTGCTGCAAAATTACCACAGGTATCCTGAATTGAATACTTGTAATACGCTGTCCATGAACAGTCGTCTCCTTGTGGTGACCCTGACTTAGTTACTATAACATCGCCACAGTTATCTGAATATAACTCTGCGATATCTGCTTCACTTGGGCCCATAGGTGCTTCTGAAAAACAAGCATTGATGTTACTTCCGCCTTGTGGTACTTGTGCACCATCATTTAACGATGGTGGTGTACGATCACCGCCTACATAACCAATCTTGATCTCCTCTTCGAAGTTCCCACATTTAATAAAATAAGTGTACTCGACTTCCCAATCACAGTCATTCCCTGTGATATTTGGTGTCTTTGTAACTTCTGCTGGTGTATCGCCACACTGATTCAAATACAGATTGGCTACATCCAACTCGCTTGGGCCTGGAGGGGCATCCTCCAAACAACGATCGAAAAACGTACTACGCTCCGATACCTGCCCATACATCGAAACACTTCCTAATAATAAAAGCATTACAACCATCACTGATTGAATGCTTCCACGTAGTTTAGTAAGGCCGATGCTACAACATAATAAGCTAGTAACAGTCTTCAAACTACTACTAAAGGTAAAATTGCTCATAAACATAACATTTGGTTTTAAATTAAAATTATCTTAACATTTATTAAATAACAATACATAATAATGCACCGCTATTATCCTTTTAGTATATTCTAAATACCTTCAAATTGTATCGTAATCAATACAACCTAAAAAATCAGAATATGTACTATTCCTAAATCAATAAAATGCTAATAATCAATTGCTATGCTATTAAACAATCTTTTGAAGAGAATCATAATATGTAATCTTTTCAGACTTCAAAATTATGACACAGAGAATTTAAAAGTATAAATTCGCTTATCATCAAAAGTAGAAGATAAAATGTTGATTCCCAAATTATATTTAGAATTTTTCGAATATTGAACAGTTGAGCAACTTTTTTATGCAGTTAATCGGAAAGTAGCTCATTTTCAATGCGAAAATCTTCGATGAAACGAAGAAAACAATAATTATTTCTTAGCTATGTAACAAAAAATAACGCCTTATCTTATTGATAAATAATGATTAAAAAAAAAAAAAAAAAGGCAGCTATTACTAGCTGCCTTTTGTATTTACCCTTAGGGAATTTTCCCTAATTATTTATCAAACTATCTACCTGAAGATACAATCTTCTTAGTAACTGTTCCTTTGTTAGTTGTTAACTTCACGTAAAGTACTTGACTTGGCGTTTTAGTTAAGTCTAACTTCGTAGAATCTGATGAACCTGCAACATATCTATTATTTGTTACGCTAGACACTAATAAGCCTTTAGTATCAAATAACTCTATTGTTACATCTGTTCTGTAATCAAACTCGTATGAAATAGTCACTTCGTTATCAAATGGTACTGGGTACGCTTTGAAATCGATTTTCTCTTCTTCGCTAACTTCAGACTCTTGTCCTCTATTAGTTGGATTGAACTCGATAGAATCACTTACTGTCATATCATCTCTGTAAAGGATTTCAGCAATATTCCAAGTGTAAGTTACTGAACATTCTCCAATATTTCCACAAGCATCATAAGCAGTGAACGTACGAGTGAATGAGTATTCAGTTGTGTACTCAAACTGAGCGCATTCCATATAGAAGTCTTTGTTATGACCATCAGCTTCAAAATACCAATCTAAACTATCACAAGATGGGTTACCATTATTATCTGGAGCTCCATATCCTACTTCTTCTCCATTTTGAACAACACTGAAATCAGGGAATTGGTTATTAAAATAGAAAATCAATTCAAAAGATCCATAAGCTGGTAAATGATTACCATTAAGATCTGTTACAATACCAGTGTAATATGGTGCATCATTTACAGTTCCTGCAGGTGCATCACCAAACGTTAAAATATAACCTTCATAGAACATGAATCTTAATTCAGATCCTACTTGAGTTTGTTGACCTTGAGATACTTCTAATTCACTATCAGTAAAGTCAGCCGTTTCTCCTGAACCTTGACAATCTACCCAAGTTGCTTTATCAGCAAAATCAGTTGGCGCTTCATCAACAAGACCAAAGTCTTCATCTTCTGGACAATCTATAACTGGTCCTTCTGTATCAACAATGGTTACAGTTAATGTTCTTTCAGTTGAATTTCCACATCCATCAGTAGCAATGAACTTCTTAGTACATACAGCTATTGTAGGACATTCTTGAGGGCCAGCAACTACATCTGCTTCCCAATCTAACGTTACAGAACAGTTATCTGCTGGTACTGGGAATGGTACCTGGTTATCATCAAGATATGAAAGGATACTGAACAATTCTAAGTTTTCAATTTCAGAACACTCAATAGTGATATCATCTGGGAATACTTCAAATGTTGGGTCTTCAGTATCACCACCTTGGTAATTGATCTTAAATGTTGGATATGTATTATCACAGTCATCTGATACTGTGTATTCAAATACTCTTATCCACTCACAATCGTCTCCAATTGCTAGCTTCTCAATCTTATATACATTATCAGCTGTGATCTCCGCACAGTTATCAGAGAACAATGCTGCGATCTCTTCCTCTGTTGGTTCTCCTAAGTCTGAATCTATACAAGCATTCACTGAGTTCATTCCCATTGGAATCTCTCCTTCTAACACTGGTGGCATTGTATCTGCTCCACTGTTTACGATCACTAAGTTTGGTAACTTGTTACCACATGAATCCTTAATCTCGTACTCATACGTGAATGACCACTCACAATCATCTCCTGCCATTACTGGCTCAAATGGTGTGATTATAACATCACCACAGTTATCTGTGTAAGCTGCCTGGATCGCTGACAAGTCTGGTGCGCCTGGATTCTCATCCTTACACTGTAAACCTGTTACGCCTTCTGGTAACTCACCTACCAATTCTGGTGCTGTCATATCACCACCATTATGGTAAATCTTAACTGGTGCTGCAAAATTACCACAGTCATCCTGGATCGTGTATCTGTATAATACGGCCCATAAACAATCTGTATTTTGCTCTGGTGATACAACCTCTAAAGTTGCATTAACATTGCCACAGTTATCACTGAATAATGCCTCAATCTCCTCCTCTGTTGGAGCTGCTGGTGCATCTGATAAACATCCATTGACATCTGAGATACCTTGTGGTAACTCGCCTACCAATACTGGTGCTGTCTCATCGATTACAGTAATTACTTGCTTCGCTGTAATTGTAACGCCACATGACTCATACGAGAAGTCTACTTCAAAGGTTCCACAGCTTCCATCGAATGGTTGTGCTACACCTTGAACCTCTCCATTAATACCACATGGTCCATCAATTCCATTTGTATAGCTTAAGTACTCTGGTACGTAAGTCGCTAAGTCCTCACATGCTATACTAGCATCATCAATCTCATTGAAATATGGTGCTGGTGCTGGATCTACTTCTATTACATATGGTCCTGCCGATAAGTCTCTATCACATGCATCTTTACCTGTGTAAGTGATTGTAATCGTTCCGCCACATACATCGTAATCTTTAACAACATCTGCTTCGATCTCACCTGAAATCTCACATGCTGTCTCTTCTAATCCATTACTGTATGTTGCATTACCTGCTTCAAATCCTTCTGCATCAACACATGCAATCTTCTCAGGGAACTGAGGTGCCATTACATCTGCCTCTGGTGCTGGATCTACTGCAATTACATATGGTCCTGCTGATAAGTCTCTATCACAAATATCTTTACCTGTGTAAGTGATCGTAATCGTTCCGCCACATGCATCGTAATCTTTAACAACATCTGCTTCGATCTCGCCTGAAATCTCACATGCTGTTTGTTCTAAGCCATTACTGTATGTTGCATTACCTGCTTCAAATCCAGCTGCGTCTGCACATGCAATGTTCGATGGGAACTCTGGTGCTGTTACATCTGCCTCTGGTGCTGGCATTACTGTTACTGTAAATGGTCCTGCACTTAGTGGGTTCTGACATACATCATAACCGTAGTAAGAAATCGTGATCGTTCCACCACAAGCGTTGTATTCTTTTACAACCTCTGCTTCTAACTCTCCTGAAATCTCACAGTCACCTGTTAAGCCATTTGTGTAAGTTGCATTGTCTGCTTCAAACCCGGCTGCCATTGCACACATAATTTCACTTGGGAATTCTGGTGCACTTACAGTTGGTGCTGGTGCTGGATCTACTTCTATATAGTATGGTCCTGCTGATAAGTCTCTATCACAAATATCCTTACCTGTGTAAGAAACTGTGATAACACCTCCACATGCTGTGTATTCTTTAACAACATCTGCTTCAATCTCGCCTGAGATCTCACAGTCTGTTCCTTCTAATCCATTGCTGTAAGTAGCATTACCTGCTTCAAATCCAGCTGCATCTGCACATGCAATCTTCTCAGGGAACTGAGGTGCCGTTACATCTGCTTCTGGTGCTGGCATTACATTAACTGTATATGGTCCAGCCGCTAGTGGATTATCACATGCATCTATACCTTCGTAAGAAATAGTGATCGTTCCTCCACAAGCTGTGTAATCTTTTACAACATTTGCTTCTAACTCACCTGAGATCTCACAGTCACCTGTTAAGCCATTAGTGTAAGTCGCATTAGCTGCTTCAAATCCGGCTGCCATTGCACACATAATCTCACTTGGGAATTCTGGTGCGCTTACAGTTGGTGCTGGTGCTGGATCTACTTCTATTACGTATGGTCCTGCTGATAAATCTCTATCACATGCATCTTTACCTGTGTAAGTGATTGTAATCGTTCCGCCACATGCATCGTATTCTTTAACAACGTCTGCTTCGATCTCACCTGAAATCTCACATGCTGTCTCTTCCAATCCGTTGCTATATGTTGCATTACCTGCTTCAAATCCGGCTGCGTCTGCACATGCAATCTTCTCAGGGAACTGAGGTGCCATTACATCTGCCTCTGGTGCTGGATCTACTGTGATTACATATGGTCCTGCTGATAAGTCTCTATCACAAATATCTTTACCTGTGTAAGTGATCGTAATCGTTCCGCCACATGCATCGTATTCTTTAACAACATCTGCTTCGATCTCGCCTGAAATCTCACATGCTGTTTGTTCTAAACCATTACTGTATGTTGCATTACCTGCTTCAAATCCAGCTGCGTCTGCACATGCAATGTTCGATGGGAACTCTGGTGCTGTTACATCTGCCTCTGGTGCTGGCATTACTGTTACTGTAAATGGTCCTGCACTTAGTGGGTTCTGACATACATCATAACCGTAGTAAGAAATCGTGATCGTTCCACCACAAGCGTTGTATTCTTTTACAACCTCTGCTTCTAACTCTCCTGAAATCTCACAGTCACCTGTTAAGCCATTTGTGTAAGTTGCATTGTCTGCTTCAAACCCGGCTGCCATTGCACACATAATTTCACTTGGGAATTCTGGTGCACTTACAGTTGGTGCTGGTGCTGGATCTACTTCTATATAGTATGGTCCTGCTGATAAGTCTCTATCACAAATATCCTTACCTGTGTAAGAAACTGTGATAACACCTCCACATGCTGTGTATTCTTTAACAACATCTGCTTCAATCTCGCCTGAGATCTCACAGTCTGTTCCTTCTAATCCATTGCTGTATGTTGCATTACCTGCTGCAAATGCGTCTGCATCTGCACATGCAATACTCTCTGGAAACTCTGGTGCATCTACTACCGCTTCTGGTGCTGGATCTACTTCTATGTAGAATGGTCCTGCACTTAGTGGGTTCTCACATGCATCCATACCTGTATATGTGATTGTAATCAAGCCGCCACATGCTGTGTATTGTTTTACAACATCTGCTTCGATCTCGCCTGATAACTCACATAATCCTGATAAGTCATTACTATAAGTTGCATTACCTGCTTCAAATCCTGCTGCATCTGCACAAGCTATCTTATCTGAAAACTCTGGTGCAATTACCTCTGGTGCTGGTGCTGGTAATACTGTGATTGTTTTTCTGTATTCTATCTCACGTCCACAATCATCTACAAACTTCCAGTCTACATATAACGTTCCGCCACAGGCATCATATTCTCCTGATAAGCTTCCTGGTACTGAACCATTGATTCCACATGTACCGTCTAAGCCATTTGAATACGCTAAGTCTGTTACAATGTAATCATCTGCTAAATCACATGTTACATCAATACTTGGTAATGGATTGATAAACTCTGCCATTGGTGCTGGATCTACTGTAATTGTCTGTGATGCACTTAATACATTACCACATACATCTTCGCCATTCCAAGTCACAGTGATTGTTCCTCCACACTCATCAAAGTTATTAGTTTGTACTGGATCTAAAGTCCCTGATATGTTACAAGTACCTTCTAATCCGTTTGAATATCCTAATCCATCTGCTTGATAGCTATCTGCATCTGAACATGACAAAGTAAAATCCTCTACGTCATCTACTGTTGGTGCTGGTGCTGGTGCTACCTTTACTTGCTTTCTTGCTGTAATGGTACGTCCACACTCATCGATATAAGTCCAATCTACAAATAACAATCCTCCACATGAAGTGTACTCTCCGCTCAACACGCCTTGTACTTCTCCATTAATACCACACTCGCCATCTAAGCCATTTGAATAGCTTAAGGTTCCTGCCTGGTAGTTCTCTGCATCTGCACATGAAATATCTTCATGTCCTGCTGGTGCAAAACTAGCCTCTGGTGCTGGATTTACATCTACATCATATGGACCTGCGCTTAATATACGGCCACAAGCATCTTCTCCATAATAAGTAATTGTAATCTTTCCACCACATAGATCATAGTCATTCTCTACATTTGCTGTTAAGCTTCCTGAAATCTCACAGTCTCCTGTTAAACCGTTAGTATAAGTAGCATCTCCTGCTTCAAAACCAGCTGCCATTGCACACATAATCTCACTTGGAAATTCTGGTACTGTAATAGTAGCTTCTGGTGCTGGATCTACATCTACATCAAATGGTCCTGCGCTTAATGGACGTCCACAAGCATCTTCACCATTATATGTTATTGTGATCTTTCCACCACAGGCATCATACTCACTCTCTACGTTTGCTGTTAAGCTTCCTGAGATCTCACAGTCTCCTGTTAAACCGTTAGTATAAGTAGCATCTCCTGCTGTAAATGCGCCTGCATCTGCACAAGCAATGCTCTCTGGAAATTCTGGTGTAGTAACCTCTGCCATTGGCGCTGGTTCTACTTGAATCGTTGCTGATGTACTTAGTGGGTTACCACATACATCCTCTCCTGACCAGGTGATGTTAATCGTTCCACCACATGCATCAAAATCATTTGACTGCTGTGGATCGATAATACCACTTATGTTACATAATCCTTCTTCTCCGTTATCATAATTTAAACCGCTAGCTACATAACCTGCTGCATCTGCACATGATAAACTTGACTCTATCTCGATTGGTGCAAACTCTGGTGCTGGTGCTGCTTCTACTGTTATATCTATTAAGGCACTTAATGGATTACCACAAGCATCCTCGCCTTCCCATGTTACAGTAATCTTTCCGCCACAGGCATCAAACATGTTCTTTTGCATTGGTTCTATTGATCCGCTTAAGTTACAATCACCTTCTTCTCCATTGTTATAGTTTAATGGTCCTGCTACATAAGCTGCTGCCTCTGCACATGATAAGGTAAAGTTCTCTACTGGATCTAATTGTGATGCTGGTGCTGCTTCTACATTGATCTCATATGGTCCTGCACTTAATGGAGTACCACATGCATCTTCTCCTGTATAGCTAATTACAATCTTTCCTCCGCATACATCAAAATCATTAGTTACAGTCGCTGTAATGCTTCCTGATATTGCACATGCGCCTGAAGTTACCCCATTGGAGTAAGTCGCATCTGACACCTCATAGTTGTAAGCCTCTGAACATGATAAACTGTCTGGAAACTCTGGTACTGTTAATTCTGAATCTGGTGCGCCTTGTACCGTAATATTTTGAGATAAAGACGTGCTATTATTACACTGATCTGTTGCTGTCCATGTTCTTACAATCTTTCCGCCTGTACAGTAATCTCCTAAACCGCTTAAGTCCTCTACATACTCGATCTTGATCGTTTGATCACAGTTATCGGTATATGATACTTGTCCTGGTGATGGTACTTCATCTATACAAGAATAAAACGCATCTTTTGGTACATTATTTAATACTGGTGGCTCTGAATCTCCGCCTGAATAAATTACTTGTACTGGATTGGCATAATTGTTACAGTCATCAACTATCGTATACGTATAGATAGCATACCACTTACAATCACTTCCTTTAGTCTCTTCGGTCTTCTCTACTGTTACGTTACCACAGTTATCTGAATATAACGCTGCAATATCTGACTCGCTTGGTCCTAATGGACGGTCATTATAACATAAATTTAATCCTGATCCTCCTTCTGGTAGTTCACTAACTAATTGTGGTGCTTCACTATCGCCTCCACTATAATTTACATCTAACTCTGCTGCAAAATTACCACAGGTATCCTGAATAGAATACTTGTAATACGCTGTCCATGAACAGTCGTCTCCTTGTGGTGACCCTGACTTTGTTACTATAACATCACCACAGTTATCTGAATATAACTCTGCGATAGCTGCTTCACTTGGGCCCATAGGAGCTTCTGAAAAACAAGCATTGATGTTACTTCCGCCTTGTGGTACTTGTGCACCATCATTTAACGATGGTGGTGTACGATCACCGCCTACATAACCAATCTTGATCTCCTCTTCGAAGTTCCCACATTTAATAAAATAAGTGTACTCGACTTCCCAATCACAGTCATTCCCTGTGATACTTGGTGTCTTTGTAACTTCTGCTGGTGTATCGCCACACTGATTCAAATACAGATTGGCTACATCCAACTCACTTGGGCCGGGAGGAGCATCCTCCAAACAACGATCGAAAAACGTACTACGCTCCGATACCTGCCCATACATCGAAACACTTCCTAATAATAAAAGCATTACAACCATAACTGATTGAATGCTTCCGCGTAGTTTAGTAAGGCCGATGTTACAACATAATAAGCTAGTAACAGTCTTCAAACTACTACTAAAGGTAAAATTGCTCATAAACATAACATTTGGTTTTAAATTAAAATTATCTTAACATTTATTAAATAACAATACATAATAATGTATCACTATTATCCTTTTAGTATATCCTAAATACCTTCAAATTGTATCGTAATCAATACAACCCAAAACACCAGAATATAAACTATTCCTAAATCAATAAAATGCTAATAATCAATTGCTATGCTATTAAACAATCTTTTGAAGAGAATCATGATAGGTTCTCTAAAATGAAATGCGCAAACATTAAAAAGAATCTAATTACACCTTCATCTATTTACGACCAAAATTAGAAGATAAAACACTGTGTACCAAAAAAAAATATGCTTTTTTTTAACATTTTACAGTTGAACATTTCTTTTGTGCAGTTAATCGAAAAGTAGCTCATTTTCGATGCAAAAATCTTCGATGAAATGCAATGAAGATTTCATGATTTCATGAAAAATTCCATCTTCACGAACTAAAGGCACTTCAATTCTATAACTCTTCAAAAAAGATTCAATTAAAGGAGAGGATAATTTATGTTTTCGGTAACTAATTGCCTGTGATGCATTACACAATTCAATTGCTAATATTTGTTCTAAATTCTTAACTAATGTATACGCTTGAGTTGCAGCATTAGCTCCCATGCTGACATGATCTTCTTGTCCGTTACTAGACACAATACTATCAATACTAGCAGGAGTTGCTAATTGCTTATTCGCACTTACAATACTCGCAGCTGTATATTGAGGTATCATAAACCCAGAATTTAGACCAGGCTTATCTACAAGAAAGGCTGGCAAATTTCTGACACCAGATATAAGTTGAAAAATTCTTCTTTCAGAAATATTACCTAACTCAGCCATTGCTATTTTTAAATAATCTAAGGCTAAGGCTAATGGTTGTCCGTGAAAATTACCACCTGAAATAATGAGATCTTCATTAATAAATATGTTTGGATTATCGGTAACTGAATTTATTTCAGTTGTAAATGTTTTACGAACAAATTCAAGAGTATCTTTAGTAGCGCCATGAACTTGAGGAATACACCTAAAAGAATAAGGATCTTGAACATCTGTTTTCTCTCCTGAAATTATTTCGCTTCCTTCGAGAAACTCTCTAATTCGCTCAGCGGTTTTAAGTTGACCATTGTGAGGTCTGACCAAATGCACTAATTCATTGAAAGGAGCAATTCTTCCGTTAAATGCATCAATAGATATACTAGAAATCAAATCAGCCATATAAGATAATTTATACGACTTGATAAGCAAATGAATCCCGTAGGCACTCATAAATTGAGTTCCATTAAGTAAGGCTAATCCTTCTTTAGACTTTAATTCTATTGGTTCTAAACTAAATTGAGATAATACTGCTTCAGAATCTACAACCTCACCATCAAAACGAACCTTTCCTTTTCCAATAATCGGCAAAGACAAATGTGCCAGAGGTGCTAAATCACCTGAAGCTCCTAAGGAGCCTTGTGTATAAACAATTGGTAGGATATCATTATTGTAGAAAAACATTAATCGCTCAACTGTTTCTACTTGCACACCACTTCTTCCATAACTCAACGACTGAACTTTAAGCAAGAGCATTAATTTAACAATCTCATCAGGCACTTCATCACCTGTTCCGCAGGCATGAGACATCACTAAATTTTCTTGTAACTTAGTTAAATCCTGCTTGTCGATTTTTTCATTACACAATGAACCAAAACCTGTGTTAATTCCATAAATGGGTTCCTTTTGAGTGTCCATTTTTCGGTCAAGATATTGTCTACAATCTTCAATTTGAGTTCTTGATTCAGAAGAAAGTTCAATCTTTTTCTGATAAAAAACAATATCACTAATAGTAGTTAAGTCAAGTGTTTTAGATGATATAATATGATGTGCGTCCATTGGTCATTAAATTTTCATTTCAAAAATCAACAATACATATATAGTATGCAACAAATGTTAATAATTAATAAAACATCAACGAAATACACTGAAAATTTTATTTTTGATAAACCTTAATTCTTATCAAATGAAAAAATTGCTTTTATTACTATGTGTTTTCGCCATAGTATCATGTCAAGAAGAACCCAAAGATTATGTGACACTTAGTGGGAAAATTTCAAATCCTCACGAGAGTAAAACCCTTAAGGTTTTTAAAGATAAAACTTACGAAAAGAACATCACTATTAATGACGATGGTACTTTTAATGACACCTTAAAAGTAGCTGAAGGTGATTATTCTATTAGACATGGAGATGAATATGGCTCCATATACCTAAAAAATGGTTTTGAATCCTCTTTTGAAACCGATTATGAAGATTTTGATAATACTCTGGTTTACAAAGGAGATGGTGCCGACAAAAACAACTATTCTATTAAATCGTATTTGTTATCAGGAGAATATTTTGACGATGCGTTATTTGCCAATCCAAACAAAGCAGCTTTAGACAAAGCCATTACATCTTACAAAGATGGTTTCAAAGCTTTAGAAAAAAATTACACATTAGATTCTTCAAGTATTGCTAATGGAAAAAAGACTATGGAAGGCACCATAGCCTCTATTGAAAAATACTTGTCATCTAAAATTGCATTGAGAGAAGCACTTCCTGAAGGTTCACCATCTCCAACTTTTGAAAACTATGTCAATCATAAAGGTGGAACAACGTCACTTTCAGATTTAAAAGGAAAATATGTTTATGTTGATGTTTGGGCAACTTGGTGCGGACCATGTAAGCGTGAGATTCCTTCATTGAAAAAAGTTGAAGAACAATTTCATGGTCAAAATATTGAGTTCGTAAGTATCTCAGTTGATGACGCAAGACGAAGTGGTTCAGATGAAAAAGCATTTGCTGCTTGGAAAAATATGGTTAATGACAAACAACTTGGAGGTATTCAATTATTTTCGGACAAAGCTTGGCAATCTGACTTTGTTAAGAGTTATAAGATTAATGGTATTCCTAGATTTATTCTAATTGATCCTGAAGGTAATATTGTGTCTCCTGATGCACCAAGACCTTCAAATCCAGCTTTAGTTGATTTACTTAAAGACAAATTAAACTCTTAATTTAAGATCGTTTTTATAATTGAAAAGCCACTTTAAAAGTGGCTTTTTTTTATGACTCATTGGTATTCTCACTTTGTTCTTGAGGAACCTTTTCGGGTTGTTTAAATAAATCGATATATGCTTCACCAAGATACTCTATAACATGACTTGCTAATAAACTTTGATAACCAAAATCTTCTATAGCAATATCAGCAGAACGTCCATGCAAATACACTCCAAATAAGGCAGCTGGTAAAGGTTGATACCCTTGTGATATGAGTCCAGAAATAATTCCTGTTAACACATCTCCTGTTCCAGCAGTCGCTAAACCTGGATTTCCAGTCGTATTTATGTAATAGGTGTCACCAAAAACTGTAATTGTATTGGCACCTTTAATGACTACAATAACCTTATACTTTTTTGAAAAAGCTTTTGTTTTTTTGAGCTTATCAAAATCATCTTTCCAAGTGCCTATAAGTCGTTCTAGTTCCTTAGGATGTGGTGTTAATACCGTTTGCTCTGGTAATAATTTGAGTAGTGTTTTCTTTTTAGATAGAATATTCAATCCATCCGCATCAACAACCAAAGGCAAAGTATTTGTTTTTAAAAATGCTTCAACAGCATTACTTGTCTTCGTAGACGTGCCAAGTCCAACTCCTAAACCAATAACATTGGGTTCAATATCAAAAGTAATGGCAGTGATTTCTTCTTCACTCTTATCTGAAATGACCATCGCTTCTGGAAGTCCTGTTTGCAATACATGATAACCACATTTAGGAATATAGGCTGTAAGCAATCCTATTCCTGAAGCTAATGCTGCTCTACTAGCGAGTAAAACAGCGCCCATTTTACCATAGCTACCACCTAAAATCATTGCATGACCATAAGTGCCTTTATGAGAAAACTTATCTCTAGGCTTATAGATCGGAAGCACTTCATACTTTCCTATGAGCTGCGATTCTGTTTGTGTTTGAAATAGGAATTCACGATCAATACCTATATCTAAAACTTCCCATTGTAGGGTAAATTTTGCTGTGTCAGGTAAAAAGAAAATCAGTTTTGGTGACTGAAAACTCAAGGTGTGATTTGCCCAAACCACAGCATTTTCATCTTCTGGGACTTTATCTGTATAGGCACCAGAAGGAATATCAACTGCTAATGTAAATGCTCTACTTTGCCTAAAGCTCATAAACAGTTTCACAACCCATTCGTGTGCTGGACGATTAAGTCCTATTCCAAAAATGGCATCAATAATAATATCATCTTTATGAATTTGAGGAAAATCGGCTTCACTAGTCATCATAACTGGCCAATCTTTCGTCACTTCTTTAATGCGCTCATAATTCAACAAAAAATCTTTTGAGCGTTTATCACTATAATTGACGATATACGTCTTTACATTATAACCATGCGTTATCAAATGTCTGGCAATAACCAAGCCATCTCCTCCATTATTTCCAATACCACAAAACACATGTACAGGAACTGGAGCGCCTTGCATTCTTGTGTGTAGCCAATTAAAAATTTGAATTCCAGCACGCTCCATCAATTCAGTTGAACTAATGTTTTGTTTTTGAGCTGTTAGACGGTCGCCTTCATAAATTTGTTCTTTCGAGAAAATTTTCACGTGTGCAGTTTTTATTAGAAGTAAAAGTAATACTTTTGAAGTTTAATTTAAAGACTACACTATCTTAGTTATAAATCGTTGAGGGATGAAAGTTTTAAAGTTTGGAGGAACGTCTGTTGGGACTGCAAATACGATTAATCAAGTCATATCTATTTTAGATGAACAATCAAAACACAGCAATGTGATTGCTGTAGTTTCAGCTGTTGGTGGCATTACTGATAAACTACTGAAGGCTGGTCAATTAGCACAATCAAAAGACAAGACCTACAACGATGCTTTTAATAATATTCAAAAAACACATATTAAACTCGTTGAAGCCCTTATTCCGAAGAAGAACAAAGACGTCATCAAACACGTTGAAACGCAATTAAAAGATTTAAAAAACCTTCTTGACGGATTATTCCTTATTAATGAATTGTCTCCAAAAACATCAGATAAACTGGTGAGTTTCGGTGAGCTGCTTTCATCATATATCATTGCAGAAACGATGCAATCTAGAGGTTTAGATGTTGCTAGAAAAAATTCGCAAGAATTAATTACAACCAACTCAAACTTCACAAAAGCCGAAGTTCAATACGAAACTACTAACAGCAATATTGTGGCTTACTTTAAATCGGCTAAACAACGCATTACGATCCTACCTGGTTTTGTATCAAAATCAATGAATGATGAGATTACCACTTTAGGACGTGGTGGATCTGATTTTACTGCAGCTATAATTGCATCGGCTTTACATGTAGAACAACTTGAAATTTGGACTGATGTTAGTGGTATGTACACTGCAAATCCGAAATTAGTGAAGCAAGCCTTTCCTATTGAGCAAATTTCTTACCAAGAAGCAATGGAATTGTCGCATTTTGGAGCCAAAGTATTATATCCTCCAACGGTTCAGCCTGTTTTAGATTTAAACATTCCTATACATATAAAGAACACCTTAAAACCTGAAGCCAAAGGAACAGTAATTACCTTTGAGAGCGAAGCGCGTTTTAAGCATCCTGTAAAAGGCATTACTCATATTAATGACATTGCCTTACTTACATTACAAGGTAGTGGTATGGTAGGTATTCCTGGTTTTTCAAAACGTTTATTTGAAACCCTTGCTCAGGAAAAAATCAACATTATTTTTATTACCCAAGCGTCTTCTGAACATTCCATTTGTTTTGGTATTGATATTGAAAATTCTGAGGTGGCTAAAACCGCTATTAATACCACTTTTGAAAATGAAATATCGCTTCATAAAATAGATCCTATTGTTGTTGAAACTGGTCTGTCTATCATTGCCTTAATTGGTGACAATATGAAAAGTCATCAAGGTATTAGCGGAAAAATGTTTAGCACACTTGGAAAAAACAACATCAACATTAGAGCTATTGCACAAGGTGCTTCTGAGCGAAACATTTCAGCTGTGATTAATGACAATGATGTTAAAAAAGCGCTTAATGTTTTACACGAACGCTTTTTTGAAGTCAAGACCAAACAGCTTAATGTGTTTATTGTTGGCATTGGAAACGTTGGCGAAAAGTTAATCGATCAAATTGAACAGCAGCACAGTTTCCTTAAAAAGAAGCTTAAAATTGATGTGCGTATTATTGGTATGGCCAATTCTAGAAAAATGATCTTCGATGCCAATGGCATTGATCTAAGTAATTGGGCTTCTCTATTTCATTACGCGAATAAAACGAGTATGGAAGGCTTTTTCGATACGGTTAAAGCTATGAATTTACGTAACAGTATTTTTGTTGATATTACTGCAAACGAGACTGTTGCTGGATGGTATGAAACCTATTTAAAGCACAGTATTGCTGTTGTTGCTTGTAATAAAATTGCTTGTTCGGGAACTTTTGAAACCTATAAAAAACTTCATGAACTTTCGCTAAGCTACAACACACCATTTTTATACGAAACCAATGTTGGTGCTGGTTTACCAATCATCAATACGCTAAATAATCTTGTCGCTTCTGGTGATAAAGTAACGAGTATTCAAGCTATCTTATCTGGTAGTTTGAATTTTGTGTTTAATAATTTTAGTGATCGTACTAATTTCCACGATACTGTTAAACGCGCCCAATTTGAAGGATATACAGAACCTGATCCGCGAATTGATCTCAGTGGTATTGATGTTGCCAGAAAGATTTTAATTCTAGCTCGTGAAAATGGTGGCACTATGGAAATTGACGATATTAATATTGAAACGTTTTTAACCAAAGCTAATTTGGAAAGTAAATCGGTTGACGATTTCTATAAAAGTCTTAAAGCGGACGAATCGCATTTTCAGGAAATTTTTGCATCTGCAAAAGCAAATAATTGTCAGTTAAAATATGTAGCTGAATTTAAAAACGGAAAAGCAAAATGTGGCTTAAGAGAAATTCCTGAAGGTCATCCTTTTTATAATCTCGAAGGAAAAGACAATATTGTGATGTTTTATACAGAACGTTATCCTGAACAACCTCTAATTGTAAAAGGCGCTGGTGCTGGAGCAGATGTTACAGCTTCTGGATTGTTTGCTGATATCATTAAAATTGGTAATAAATAAACGATGACCTTTAAGTCGAAACATATCAGATTGTTTTCACCTGCAACTGTTGCCAACGTATCTTGTGGTTTTGATGTTTTGGGCTTTTGTTTGGATTCTGTTGGAGATGAAATGCTTGTAAAGACGTCTTCAGAAAAAGGCATTCGCATTACAAAAATTGAAGGCTTTGATCTTCCTTATGAAACCGAACGTAATGTTGCTGGAGTTGCTGCTTTGGCCTTATATGAAGATGCAAAACCAGAAATTGGTTTTGAGATTGAAATTTACAAACACATCAAACCAGGAAGTGGTATTGGTAGTAGTGCTGCTAGTGCTGCTGGAAGTGTGTTTGCTTTAAACCAATTATTAGGCAATCCTTATAACCTTACCGAACTTACAGCTTTTGCTATGAAAGGTGAAGCTATTGCTAGTCAATGTGAGCATGCCGATAATATTGCTCCTGCCCTTTTTGGTGGTTTTACTTTAGTTAAAAGCATAGCACCTCTAAAAGTGCTTGAGCTACCAACTCCTAATGCTTTGTATGCTGTAGTGCTGCATCCTCAAATTGAAATTAAAACTTCAGAATCAAGAGCCATACTCCCAAAAACTGTGGCTCTAAATCATGCCATTACACAGTGGTCTAATGTTGGAAGCCTTGTACATGCCTTGCATACCAATGATTATGATTTACTAAGTTCTAGTTTAAACGATGTGATTGTTGAGCCGTACAGAAGTAAGCTTATTCCACATTTTGATGCTGTAAAATTAGCTGCTATTGAAGCTGGAGCTTTAGGTTGCGGGATTTCAGGTTCTGGACCTTCAATCTTCAGTTTATGTAAAGGTGAAGCATCTGCTAATCAAGTTAAAGAACAGATTCAAAATAAGTATGCTTCTACAGGAATTGAATTTGAATTGCATCTATCAAAAATAAATGCTGAAGGTGTTAAAATAATTGATAATTGATGAATTACTATAGCCTCAATAAACAAGCGCCAAATACGTCTTTTAAAAATGCTGTCATTAAAGGACTAGCTCCTGATAAAGGACTATATTTTCCTGAGCGTATTGATGCATTGCCGCATTCATTTTTTGAAAATATTGATGCCTTAAGCCATACAGACATTGCCTTTGAAGCAATTAAACAATTTACTTCTCCTGAGATTTCTGAAGCGGTTTTAAGAACCATTATTGAAGAGACACTGTCCTTCGATTTTCCTGTAGTCAACATCAATAAGCACATTTCTACTTTAGAATTATTTCACGGACCAACAATGGCTTTTAAAGATGTTGGTGCAAGATTTATGGCGCGATGTTTAGGATATTTTAATTCTGACAACTCAAATGAAGTTACAGTTTTAGTGGCAACTTCTGGAGATACAGGAGGTGCTGTTGCTAATGGTTTTTTAGGTGTAAAAGGTGTGAATGTTGTTATCCTTTATCCTTCTGGAAAAGTTAGTAACATTCAAGAAAAACAATTAACCACACTCGGACAAAACATTACTGCGTTAGAAGTAGATGGTGTTTTTGATGACTGCCAGGATATGGTTAAACGTGCCTTTTTAGATGACGATCTTACTTCTAAAATGCAGTTAACTTCAGCCAACTCCATTAATGTAGCACGATGGTTACCACAGCTATTTTATTTTATGTTTGCTTACAAACAGCTCCATAATACCTACGATAATCTTGTTTTCTCGATTCCTAGTGGAAACTTCGGAAACATTTGCGCTGGAATGATGGCACAGCAATTAGGCTTACCCATCAAACACTTTATTGCGTCCAACAATAGTAATAATGTGGTGACTGAATATTTAAAAACTGGAAGCTATCATCCTAAACCTTCTGTGCAAACTATTAGTAATGCTATGGATGTTGGCAATCCGAGTAACTTCATCAGAATTCAAGAGATATACAACAATGATTTTGAGGTTCTAAAATCCAATCTGTCCTCTTTCAGTTTTGATGATAATCAAACGAAAGCTGCTATTTCAGAACTTTATAATACATACAATTATATTGCAGATCCTCATGGTGCTGTTGGATATTTAGGATGTAAATCTTACTTAAAACAACATCCTAATGCGCATTGTGTTTTTTTAGAAACTGCACATCCAACAAAATTCCTAGATATTGTAGAAGACGTTATTAAAGACAAAGTAGAGCTTCCTGAACAAATACAATCTGTGATGAACAAAAACAAAGTAGCGACTTCCATTACACATTATGACGATCTAAAATCGTTTCTGCTTCAGCGTAGTTAAATCACATAACCATAGATCATAAAGAAATGGCATATGGCACCAGCAAGGACAAAACAATGCCAAATCACATGATTAAAAGGTATCTTTTCAACAGCATAAAAGACAATTCCGACTGTATAAAATAAGCCTCCAGCAAACAATAAATAGAGTCCGTTAGCTGCTATTCGATCTGAAAGTGTCGTATAATCAAATACAATTAACCAGCCCATTACCAAATACAGAAGTGTTGAGAATGTCTCAAACTTACCCGTAAAAAACAACTTTAAAATGACACCAAAAGTTGCAATTCCCCAAACGATCCAGAATAATTCCCAGCCAAAACTATCAGGAAGCATAATAAGTAAAACTGGTGTGTAAGTACCTGCAATGAGAAAATAAATACTTATGTGATCAACAATCCTGAAATAGTGCTTTCGCTTTTCGCCAGAAACCGCATGATAAAATGTTGAGGCTAGAAATAGTACAATTATAGAAATGCCATAAACTATAACACTGAATAATGAATAAGGCACTACTTTTTCTCTAAAAACGATAAGTAAAACCAATCCAGCAATTCCAAGTGCTGCGCCAATGCCATGACTCCAGGCGTTGAGCCGCTCTTCTAAAACAGATTGTGTTCGCATTAGTCTTTTACAGGTTTTAAAGCTTCATTGTTGATCCATTTATCAAACAAATCGTAATAATCATATTCAAAATGAACCGCAGGATCCTGACGTTTTAGGAGTCCGTCTTGAAAGGCTCTTTCTAAAATATCTTCAATTAGAAAATCCTCTTTAGTGTTTACAGGATCAAATTCGCGCTTCAATGAAATATCGAACATATTTGCTGTGGTATTAAACCAAAATGCACGCCAACCATTACGTAATTCTTTAATCAATTCGAATGCAGTACTTCCTGTTTGTCTATGAATTAACTTAATGAGGATCTGACCTTCGGTACGTGTTAACTTCTTAAGTTCAGCAGAAAATTCTTCTTCAATATACTTTTGAATGATCTTGGCATAACGCTTTTTTGCGCGCTTGGATTCTAAAGTCGCTAAGCGCTCATTTAATGTTGTTAATCGTTCCGCGGCAAGCTTTGCATAAGGATATACTTTTAGCGTTTTTCGTTTGAGAATCAAATATTTAATACGATCATCTTTACTCTCAAATTTCAACTTCTGAAGCAGTAATACTTCGTTTAAATCGATAGCTGTTTTTGGAATAGAATCGCCTTCAATCAAAATATATTCCACGACTGTAGAATCTTGAGCAACAGGTTCTAATTGCGCAAAACTAATAAGTGGACAAAGTAATACAATGTAGCTTAAATGTTTCATTATTGATTGATGAACTAAAACCGTTCCAAAGTTGGCTTTGAACATAAATTCAAAATTAAATATTTACATTCTCATAAACCTTAAATTCGTATTAATATTATTAATTTAGTCCAAAATTAATTCAGATGGCAAAAAAACGTATACTCAATAAAAAATCGATTGATTTCTTAGAAAAATATTTAAATAACGCAGCTCCTACTGGCTATGAATGGGATGGACAAAAATTATGGATGGATTATCTAAAACCTTATGTTGATGAGTTCATCACAGACACTTATGGTACTGCTGTAGGTGTGATCAATCCTAAAGCCAAATACAAAGTTGTTATTGAAGGCCATGCCGATGAGATCTCTTGGTATGTAAATTATATTTCAGATAATGGTTTGATCTATGTGATTAGAAATGGCGGAAGTGACCATCAAATTGCACCAAGTAAAGTTGTAAACATTCATACCAAAAAAGGCATTGTAAAAGGTGTTTTTGGATGGCCTGCTATTCACACCAGAAATAGAGCAAAAGAAGAATCTCCAAAACCTGATAATATATTCATTGATTGTGGATGCAGCAGCAAAGACGAGGTTGAAAAACTAGGCGTGCATGTAGGCTGTGTAATTACCTATCCTGATGAATTTCATATTTTGAATGGCGACAAGTTTGTGTGTCGTGCCTTAGATAACAGAATGGGAGGTTTTATGATTGCTGAAGTGGCGCGTTTACTGAAAGAAAACAAAAAGAAACTTCCTTTTGGGTTATATGTTACAAATTCGGTACAAGAAGAAATTGGTTTACGTGGTGCACAAATGATTACTGAAACGATAAAGCCTAATGTAGCTATCGTTACTGATGTAACTCATGATACTACAACGCCTATGATCGATAAGAAAAAAGAAGGCCATTTAGAATTAGGAAAAGGTCCTGTAGTAGCTTATGCGCCAGCAGTACAGCAAAAACTTCGTGATTTAATTACAGATACCGCAGAAGCTAAAAAGATTCCGTTTCAGCGTTCTGCACTTTCAAGAGCCACTGGAACAGACACAGATGCTTTTGCTTACAGTAATGGTGGTGTTGCCTCTGCATTGATATCGCTACCTTTACGTTATATGCATACTACTGTAGAAATGGTTCATCGCGACGATGTTGAAAATGTAATCCGAATGATTTACGAAACCTTACTTAACATCAAAGATGGTGATACCTTCTCTTATTTTGATTAATAAAAACAAGCCTCTTTATTGAGGCTTTTTGTATGGATGAACTTATAGACATTGTAGATCAAAATGGTAAGCCAACTGGTAAAGCTGTGCCAAAATCTGAAATTCACGCCAAAGGTCATCTACATAATACAGCACATATTTGGTTATATACTGCTAATGGTGACATTTTATTACAGCAACGTGCAGCCAGTAAAGTGATTTGTCCTTTGCTTTGGGATGTCTCTGTGGCTGGACATATTGATGCTGGTGAAACTCCTAAGCAAGCGGCTATTCGTGAAGCACACGAAGAACTTGGTGTAATGCTATCTGAAGATCAGCTTGAAAAAATTGGTGTTTTTGAGTGTTTTCAATCCTACGACAATGGCATTATTGACAATGAATTCCATATTACCTTTATTGCTCAAACACATTTAGAACTTAAGGCATTTACACCACAACCTGAAGAAGTTGAAGCGTTAAAATTTGTGAGCCTTTCGGAATTTGAATCCTTATTACAGTTTAGTGGTACTAACGATCATTTTGTCCCTAGCAACAAACCGTTCTACAAGATCATATTAGATGCAATTTCAGAACGCATCGCTAAATAAACTATCTTTGAGACATGAATAATCTTATCCTTGCAGTTGCTCCAGTTTTTATCATCATCGTATATATCTACTGTAAAGATAAATATGAAAAAGAGCCAAAAGGCTTATTACTTTTGAACTTTATTTTTGGAGCTATTGTAAGTATCATTATTACGACAGCGCTTTACTTGGGCATTGATATGGTGTTTCCTGCACCTAAGGACACCAGCTTTTTTCAGCAATTCATTAAAGCCTTTTTTATAGTTGCCTTGGTTGAAGAATTCAGCAAGTATGTGATTGTTCGGTATTTTTCGCAAACGAGAACTGCATTTAATGAACCTTTTGATGGTATTGTATATGCTGTCATGGTTTCGATGGGATTTGCAGCTACTGAAAACATCTTATATGTTATTGATGGTGGAACTAAAGTCGCATTAGTAAGAGCATTTACTGCTGTTCCTGCGCATGCAACTTTTGGAATTTTGATGGGCTACTTCATGGGAAAAGCTAAATTTTCAAACAATAGAATTCTAATGAATTTAATGGGATTAGCTTTAGCTGTCCTATTTCATGGTGCCTACGACTTTTTCTTATTTATAAACTTTGTACCAGGCATTTGGATTGGTGCTTTTATTTCGCTCATTATCGGGATCATTTTATCTCACAAAGCCATTAAAATCCACCAAAATAATTCACATTTTAAAACCTCTGAATAAGATCGTAAAACAGCTTTTTACACTTGCTGTTATTTTTTATCTTTACACGATTCAAATACACCTCATTCATGTATAAAACAAACGTTAACAATGCCTTCAATTTTGATCTTGATCAAGACGATTTAAAACAACTTGATGTCATTGAAACCTCAGACAATCAGTATCATATTCTAAAAGACAACACTTCTATTGATGTAGAGGTATTACACTCAGATTTTAACTCAAAATCCTATACTATAAAAGTTAACAGCAACAGCTATGAAGTGCATATCAAAGATGCATTGGATCAGCAAATTGCTGCCCTCGGATTTGAAATTGGAAGTGCTAAACAGGTCAATACAATCAAAGCGCCAATGCCAGGATTGATTTTAGAAATTTCAGTGTCTGAAGGTCAAGAGGTCAAAGAAAATGAGAGTTTACTCATTTTAGAAGCGATGAAAATGGAAAACGTACTATCATCGCCTAGAGATGGTGTGATTAAAGCTGTTAAAGTTAGCAAAGGAGAAACAGTCGATAAGAATACGTTGCTTATAGAATTTGAATAAAACAGCGCATTACAAATATTAGTTATGAAAAAAATATTAGTTGCCAATCGAGGTGAAATTGCAATTCGTGTAATGCGAACTGCCAAAAAAATGGGAATCAAAACCGTTGCTGTTTTTTCTGAAGCAGATAGACATGCACCTCATGTAAAATTTGCTGATGAAGCAGTTTGCATTGGTCCTGCACCATCAAATCAATCGTATCTAAAAGGAGAAACCATTATTGAGGTCGCCAAATCATTGCAAGTTGATGGTATTCATCCTGGCTATGGGTTTTTAAGCGAGAATGCTGATTTTGCTAAACTATGCGAAGCTAATAATGTTATTTTCATTGGACCTCGCTCTAAAGCCATCAAAATGATGGGTGATAAATTAGCAGCAAAAGAGGCTGTTAAAGATTATAATATTCCAATGGTTCCTGGTGTTGACCACGCGATTACCGAACCTAAAGAAGCGATTCAAATTGCTAAAGACATTGGTTTCCCAATTTTGATCAAAGCTGCTGCTGGTGGTGGCGGAAAAGGTATGCGTGTGGTTGAAAAAGAAAGCGAAATTGAAGACCAGATGAAACGTGCTATTAGTGAAGCGACTTCTGCTTTTGGTGATGGTTCTGTTTTTGTTGAAAAATACGTCGCCTCACCACGACACATCGAAATTCAGGTCATGGCAGATATGCATGGAAATGTCATACATGTATTTGAGCGTGAATGTTCTGTGCAACGTCGTCATCAAAAAGTGGTAGAAGAAGCGCCTTCAGCTGTGTTAACACCAGCGCTTAGAGAACGTATGGGACAAGCTGCGATTGATGTGGCTAAAGCTTGTGATTACATTGGTGCTGGAACTGTAGAATTTCTTTTAGATGCAGACCACAATTTCTATTTCCTTGAGATGAATACCAGACTTCAAGTAGAACATCCTGTTTCTGAATGGATTGCTGGTATAGATCTGGTTGAACTTCAAATTAAAGTCGCTCGTGGAGACGTTTTAGACATCAAACAAACAGATCTGAAAATTAATGGTCATGCGCTTGAACTTCGTGTGTATGCTGAAGATCCTATGAACGACTTTTTACCTAGTGTTGGTAAGTTGGAAGTCTATCAGTTACCTGAAGGTGACAATATACGAGTTGATAACGGATTTGAAGAAGGTATGGATATTCCTATTTATTACGATCCGATGCTTTCAAAGCTTATTACTTATGGAAACACACGTGCTGAAGCTATAGAATTAATGATCAAAGCTATTGATAATTATCATGTGAAAGGTGTGCAAACCACACTCCCATTTGGTCGTTTTGTTTGTGAGCATGACGCCTTCCGAAGCGGTCATTTTGACACGCATTTTGTAAAAAAATATTACTCACCTCAGTTACTTGAAGAACAACATAAAGACGAAGCTGAAATTGCTGCGCAAATTGCATTGAAACAGTATTTGGAAGATCAAAAATTATTGCGATTGCCTCATTAAAATGTCATTCCGCACTAGATGCGGCATCCAATTAAAAAATAGATTCTGAATTAACTTCAGAATGACAAAAGAATAAAATTATGGACCCTAAAATAAAAACACTAAACGATAAATTAGAACAAGCCAAGTTAGGTGGTGGACAAAAACGTATTGAGAAACAACACCAGAAGAAAAAGCTAACGGCTAGAGAGCGTATTCTTTATTTATTAGACGAAGGTTCTTTTGAAGAAATTGGTGCTTTAGTTATCCACAGAACAAAAGACTTCGGAATGGACAAACAAACGTTTTATGGTGATGGTGTGGTAACAGGTTACGGAACTGTAAATGGTCGATTAATTTATGTATTTGCTCAAGATTTTACAGTTTTTGGAGGTTCGTTGTCTGAAACACATGCTGAAAAGATCTGTAAGATCATGGATATGGCTGTAAATGTTGGCGCTCCTCTAATTGGATTGAACGATTCTGGTGGTGCACGTATTCAGGAAGGTGTGCGTTCTTTGGGTGGCTATGCTGATATTTTTTATAGAAATGTTCAGGCTTCAGGTGTGATTCCTCAAATTTCTGCCATTATGGGTCCATGTGCTGGAGGTGCTGTATATTCTCCTGCGATGACCGATTTCACGATCATGGTTCAGGATACAAGTTACATGTTTGTTACTGGTCCGAATGTTGTAAAAACCGTTACCAACGAAACCGTTACTAGTGAAGAACTTGGAGGTGCTAGTGTACACTCTACAAAGTCTGGAGTAGCGCATCGCACTGCTGCCAATGATGTAGAATGTTTAGAAGACGTTAAAAAATTATTGAGTTACTTACCGCAAAGCAATCGTGAATTTCCTGCAGATCATAAGTTTACGTTTCAGGATGAAATTAGAGATCAATTAGAAACCATTGTTCCAGATAATCCTAATAAACCTTATGACATGCACGATGTGATACAAGGTGTTATTGATGAGGATTCCTTTTATGAGATCCATAAGGATCATGCCGAAAATATTATTGTTGGGTTTGCACGTTTAGGTGGAAAATCGATTGGTATTGTAGCAAATCAGCCTATGTATCTGGCAGGTGTTTTGGATGTTAACAGTTCAAAAAAAGCAGCGCGTTTTGTTCGATTCTGTGATTGTTTTAATATTCCGTTATTAGTCTTTGAAGACGTTCCAGGTTTCTTGCCAGGAACCGATCAAGAATGGAATGGGATCATTGTTCATGGTGCCAAATTGCTGTATGCCTTTAGCGAAGCGACTGTGCCTAGAGTAACTGTCATTACCAGAAAAGCCTATGGTGGCGCTTATGATGTGATGAACTCTAAGCATATTGGAGCTGATATGAATTTTGCTTGGCCAAATGCTGAAATTGCGGTTATGGGAGCCAAAGGTGCTGCAGAAATTATTTTCAAACGTGAGATTGCTTCCGCTGAAGACCCTGAAGCCAAATGGAAAGAAAAAGAAGCCGAATATGCCGAATTGTTTGCTAATCCTTACAGCGCAGCAGAACGCGGATTTGTTGATGAAGTTATCCTTCCGAAGGACACCAGAAGAAAACTTATTAAAGCTTTCGCCATGTTAGAGAACAAAGACGTGCAACAACCTAACAGAAAGCATGGGAATATTCCGTTGTAATTAATCAAAAATTCGTCCGTAGTAATTCAAATCGACCACTTCGCCTCTAGTAGTTTTATAATCGCGACGAATGGTGCCTTCTAAGGTAAAGCCATTTTTAAGGATTACAGCAATGCTGCCTTTATTCCTAATATTGGCTCTACAGAGTAATTTTGAAAACTTATGGATTTCTACGATATGGTCAATGACGTGTTTGGTCGCTTCAGTAACAATACCTTTGCCTTCATAATGTGAATCGATAAACGATCCTAGTTCAGCCTTAGGGACATTCCAATCAATATTTTTTATATCTACTAATCCAACAAATTCATTTGTATGCGTATCAGTAATCATATAAGGGAAATAGCTTTTATCTGAAATTCGCTTTTGGATCTCAATAGCGTAAGCCTGAGTTGCTTCCAAGGTTCTGGTTTTGGATACAGTACCAGCGAAAAAGTCTTCTAAACGAGATCTGTTTCTATCGATTAAATTGAAAAAGGCTTCACTTTCATCGGCTTGAAGCAGATTAATTCTATAATGGTTAAAGGTCATAACGTCTATTTTTTACTATTGCTATCTTGAGCACTAGGTTATAAATCAATATTTTTTATCATTCTTTTTCCCATTGCCGGAAAAAGAATCAAAAAGGTCTAGCCTTCACACCTTCGGCGGTCAATTTAACTATTGAAGCCTAAAAGAAATGAACTCGCTTCGCTCTAACAGCATTTCTTTTTAACGACTTCTTCTAGCTATTGACACTCGCCTGCCAGATGTAATAGGCATTTTAACCTATTGCCTGATTTTTGTCATTCCGAGCGCAGTCGAGGAATCTCAAAACTTAATGAACAGATCATCTAAGTATCCAACAATCGTCTATGGTAGTTTATTTGTCCGAGATGATAGGCCAAATGCATTGCAAGATGAATTAAAAAATACTCCGTTGTCATTGGCTTATCGAATACACGATGCTTGTAAGTCTCTTGTAACTCTGCTTCAGTAAGCGATGCTAATACCGATTCTATCATTGGTATTGTTTGTTCTACTTGGGTAATTAATTGGGTACGAGGTACATCTTTCTGAGAGAATTCTAGATCACGTTGACGTACATAACCTGTGTTTCCAAGAGCAGCGCCAATAAAATGATTAAGATTTCCAACGAGATGCAAGCATAAGTTTCCTGCAGCATTAGAAATCCCTTTAGGTGTTTCCCAAAGTAAGTCCTCATTGGTATAGGCATTGATCTCTGTTTTTAATGCATTTAAGTCTCTTTTAAATAAGGTAATAAGCGATGTTGTAGTCATCTATTTACAGATTGAATTTAAATATTTGTTAATGCGATAGGCTTCTGTCAAAAATAGCTAATAATTGATTTACTTTTGCGGCATGCCAAACAAAAAACCAACCTTCAAAGCCGAATTTATTGCTCTTATGGCATCGTTGATGTCTATTGTGGCTTTATCAATTGACGCCTTATTACCTGCACTACCAGATATAGGAAACTCGCTTGGTGTAACCAATGCTAGTGATAATCAATTGTTGATCACGATGATCTTTTTAGGCTTAGGGTTTGGGCAATTGGTCTTTGGACCTTTATCTGATAGTTTTGGTCGTAAGCCTATGGTGTATTTTGGGTTTGGCCTATTTGTAATTGCCAGTATTATTTGTGTGACGACCCAAAGTTTTGAGATGATGATCTTTGGACGAATCTTACAAGGTATTGGACTTGCCTCACCCAGAACGATTGCTATCGCGATGACACGTGACACCTATAGTGGTGATTTTATGGCGAAAGTATTATCGATTATTGTGATGTTCTTTATTTTGGTGCCTATTATTGCACCAACATTTGGGCAGTGGTTGTTACAACTTTTTAACTGGCAAGCTATTTTTAATGCCAATCTTATTTTTGGTTTATTGATCGTATTGTGGTTTTGGAAACGTCAGCCCGAAACCTTAAAGCCTGAGCATCAAATTAAGTTTTCATCTTCTATTTTTATCTCGGGAACTAAAGAATTTATCAAACACAAAGATGCTGTAGCCTTTACACTTGTTTCAGGATTTATTACTGGCTCGTTTATGGTATATTTGAGTACCTCGCAGCAGATCTTTCAGGAGCAATACCAATTGGGTGAATGGTTTCCTTATATTTTTGCCAGCACAGCATTTTCAGTAGGTTTTGCGACCTTTTCTAACAGTCAGTTAGTGATGCGCTTTGGCGCTTTTAATATTGCCTTTAAAGCTGCGATTGCCTATACTGTGATTTCGTTATTGTATGTGGTATTGTTTTATAGTGGTAATAACCCTAGCGTTACGGTTTTGATTGGCTTTTTCTTGGCTCAGTTTTTTGCGGTTGGCTTCCTGTTTGGGAATTTACGGTCGCTCGCCATGGAACCTTTAGGGCATATTGCTGGGATTGGTTCTGCGATTAATGGGTTTGTGTCTACGGTTATGGCAGTGCCTATTGCTAATTATATTGGAGGTTTTGTTGACACCTCTGTTTTGCCTTTATTTATTGGGTTTTCGGTGTTTGGTGTGTTGTCGGTGTTGGTGTTTTTGGTGGTAAAGAGAATTTAATAGTACTCTTTAATATAGGCATAAGCCCTTTCAAATAACATTTGATCCTTATGTAATTTATATTTTAATAACGCCTTACGCAGTGATTTTTGCACCTCACGTTCCCCAGAACTTGTTTTTTGCCAACCAGGAAAGCGAACCACTCTAACAATTGCGTCAATATCTTCTACAATACGCTCAACAACCGCAGGCGTTTCTTCATTTTTTAACTCTAAAAACAATTCTGTTAATGCAGCCTTCGGTGTTTTCTCTTGAATCAACGCTTCTAATTCTTTTTCGGCTTCAACTGTTTCTTTGGCAAGTTTACATAGCTCTTTTACAAACTCAATAGAGGTGATTAACCCTTGTTCGGCTTGATCTCGTAAAGCTTCCAGACGTTCGCTTAATGATTTGAATTTAGGATCTCCAGCGTGCTTTTTAAAACGTTTAATTAAAAGTTTTTCAAGTTTCTTGGCATTTTTGGGGTCTGGGTTATTGAATATATCCTCAATTACATCGGCATCTAATACAAATTCTTCTAACTGATGTACTTCACCAACATGTATGTTTTCGTGAATCAATTTGGTGGTTTGTGCACCCAAAGAGAACCACAATAATTTACCAATATTATCTGCTGCTGGTCTGACGGATTCAAAAACTTGAGACAACCATTTATAATCCTCTTGATAAAGGTTTAAAATATTATCTGGAGATAGCGATTCCCAGAGTTTAGAAAGATATTTGTAATCTTTAGCAAACGCATCTTTTTTATCATTATCCCCTAATGCGTTTTGTGCCGATTCTAGACCTTCAAATCCTTCTACAGACCTATCCACACCCTCAAAATGAGCTAAAGCATCTTTCATAGCTTTTGGTAATTTCTCTCGTAATTCCGACAGATTTGAAATAACCGTTTTAATACTTTCTTCATCAAATTGCAGTGCTTTCGCAGCATCATCAAAGACACCAAAATAATCTACTATTCTACCAAAGGATTTGCCTTTATACAGTCTATTGGTTCTGCAAATAGCTTGTAAAAGTGTATGGTCCTTTATGGATTTATCCAAGTACATGGTTTGCAAAATGGGCGCGTCAAAACCTGTTAACAGTTTGGCTGTGACTATGATAAATTTTAAGTCTGAAATTGGATCATTAAATTCATCTACAATTTTTTCCTGCTTACTCTTATCAACTCCCCATTTTTGTTTAAAATCCAAATCATCATTGGCAGACGTGGAAATCACCACCTTACTAACTTCTTCTGGAAAGTGTTTATCCAACTCTTCTTTGTATTGCACACAAGCATATCTATCTGGTGTCACAATCATAGCCTTAAAACCGTGAGGTTCCACCTTTTCCCTAAAATGTTTTGCAATGTCCTCAACAATTTTAGCCACACGTTCGGGTGACTTTAAAAAAGCAGCCATTTTAGCCGATTTCTTATTTAAGGCATCAGCTTCTTCGTCAGACAAGGCGGTACTTTCCTTAAACTCTGCAAAAGCTTTATCTATAGTTTCTTTATCAACATGTACATCTACCAAACGTGGCTCAAAATGCAAAGGCAACGTAGCATTATCTCTTATGGAATCATGAAAGGTGTAACGCGACATATAACCGCCTTCGTCTTCTTCTGCTCCAAATGCCCAAAAGGTATTTTTATCGGCTTTGTTTACTGGTGTTCCGGTTAATCCAAACAGAAATGCGTTAGGCAAAGCAGCGCGCATTTGTCTACCTAAATCACCTTCCTGGGTTCTATGAGCTTCATCTACCAACACAATAATATTATCATTGGTATTCATATTTGGTTTGGCATCACGAAACTTATGAATCATGGAAATGATAATCTTTCGTGTATCACGTTCCAATAAGGTTTGTAATTGCGAAATGCTATCCGTAGTTTCTACATTGGAAATATCTGCTGCATTAAAAGTACCTGTAATTTGGGTGTCTAAATCGGTTCTATCTACCAATACTATTACAGTTGGACTTTTTAAGGATTTCTCTCTACGTAGCTTTTGCGCCGCAAATACCATTAACAAGGATTTTCCTGATCCCTGAAAATGCCAAATCAAGCCTTTTTTAATGATGCCTTCCTTAACGCGCTCCACTATTTTATTAGCACCTTCATACTGTTGAAAACGCGGAATCACTTTAATGCGCTGTTTCTTTTTATTAGTGGTGAATAGTGAAAAGTTTAAGAGTATATCCAATACCCGTTTTGGATGCATTAAATCTGAAAGCTCTTTACCTACTTCACCTAAACCTAAACGTTTAGCAATTTCTTCCTCATCATTTTCCAAACGCCAAGGTGCCCAAAATTCTAAGGGTGTTCGTACCGCTCCATAATACAGTTCCTTTCCTTCTGTAGCAAAGGATAAGATGTTTGGTACAAATAACTGTGAGACTGCATTTTCGTAAATATCATGGATTTCATGTGCGCCATCCAGCCAACTAATAGACGGACGAATAGGTGTTTTGGCTTCGCCAATAACCACAGGAATACCATTGATAAACAATACCACATCTGGAATTTTAGTCTCGCGATGGTGAATTCGAAATTGGGTGGTAGCTATAAAACTATTATTGTGTAAATTCTCAAAATCTATTAGACGAACAGGAACATGACGGTTGTTTTCACCAAAAGGCATGGTTTTATCACCTGACAACCATTTAAAAAACTCCTCATTAGCACGAACCAAACCCACCTGATGTACAGATATTAAAATAGCACGCAGTTTATAAATGACCTCATCTGCCAACTCTGGATTAGCTGTAATCTCTGGATTTAAACTAATGAGCGCTTCTTTTAACTCGCGCTCCAATAAAACCTCATTGACTGACCGCTGTAAGTCTTGAGGAGATTTATATTGCCAAAAGCCACTACCATCTTCTCCAACTTGGTTGGTATTTAAATTAACACCTGTAAGTTGTTTTATAATGTAGTTTTCTACACTGTTTAATTCATTGAAGCCCATTATACAATTTGCTTTATAATTTTATTTCTTTCTTAACATACCCACAAAAATCAAACCCAGTACCACTGGATTTTAGATCATGCAAATACCTAAAATGTCTATCTGCGGAAATTTCTAAATCTACCGCATCTTTATCTTGACGAATTCTAAACACTGATGAAATATTGGAAACAAATCCTTTTGGAAGACATATCCAATAAGCTTTAGAATCCGTATTTAACAGGAGATTTACATCTTCTTTAAACTTGACTAAAGGCACATTAAACCACCATACCTTTTTGGATTTATTGATGTTTGAAAAACTCGTATTTCTACTATTTAAATCTCCCTTATGTTTTTGATTTACTAAATCTATTAATTGTTTTTTTATCATAATGGTTTCAATTTAGTTCTATTTTAGACAAAATACATGGTATATGTAAACCAAGGCTATAAAAGCCAACATAATTTTTTATAGGCTTAACATCTTCTAATGTTAGTACTCCATTATTTTGATTTTCCCTATCTCGAATTGGATAAATAATTAAACAATCTATAACTTGATTAGTAGATATTCCTAACTCATTATATATCTTATTCATTCTTGCATAACCTGCCAGCTGTCTAATATCTTCTTTGTTAGATTTATCTCTACCATATTTAGTCTTATATTTAGTGTCAATGACATATTTACAACCTTCTTCAGTTAATAAAAAATCTAGCTCTTGGTAGTTAGATTTGTATTGATAGTGGATTTTTTCATTATAAATTTTCCGCAAAGCGGTATAAGCATAAAGCTCAAACAATAAAGGCATATTAATCCAGAATGGTTGCGTTTCAATTTTTGTTGCTTCAACAGATCTCACGTTATGTCCGTAACGTTTTAGTATAAGTTTAGCTAATTCTATCGCTGCTTTGTAATGACTAAAAAAAGGTGAAGGTTTAAAATTCTTAAAAGTTGCAATATTTTTTGGTACAGTTACATCCTCGAAAGCTGGTAAGCAATACTGTAATGTATCTATAGCTAAAGCTACATATTCAGGGAACATACTCAAATACTTTTTTACAAACAGCAGACCAGCTTTTAGTATTTGGTTTTCAGGATGATCTAATCCAAATGTATCGTAAGAACATATTGTTTTTAAAGACTCGTTTTTAAACGTATGATGTTTTAGCGTGCTTGAAACCAATAACTTACCCTTAACTCTTGCATTTAGTTGTTTTTCTTCACGGTAATACGATTTTCTTAGTCCCTTTTGGACTAATTGTTTTACTAAATTTAGATATTGAATTACCAATAATGGCGACAATAAATCTAGAGATTGATCTATTTCAATAGGTTTTGAGTCAGTTTTGATCTCATAAATACTGCCTATATATTTGGAAATTTTATCGTCTTTTAAACAGGTTAAAAGCATTTTTAAATAATCTACCTCAAAACCATCTTTATTTAGCTTAGGTGAGATATAAATAGCTCGATTAGTTGTTTCAGATAACCAATCTACACCAATATAATAGTGTGATTTAACAACATTTTCGGACACCTTAAAACAAGGTTTGTTTTTTGAACCGTATTTTCCGTTTTTTTGATTTTTGAAATAATAGGGCTCCACAGAAATGCTATCCTCCAAAAGATACGTTTCTTTGTGTTCTCCTAACTTTATTATTTCAATGCTCTTGTTCACCCTAAAAATTCGATTACCACTTCTTCTGCCTTTTCGTTTAAGACACCATCTTTCATATATTCTTTTAAAATTGGAACCACTTCGTGCTTAAGTTTTATATTGAGCTCCTTTTCATCGTTAGCCATAAAATAACTATGACCTATTTGCACATCTTCTTTCTTAAAATCTGAAGCTAATATACCTTTAACAAAAAGGTTACTTACTTTATTAAATGCCTCTATAGCAAAATTTGGGACTAATGTTTCGTTTGGCAAAACATCTATAAAAGAAAATCGACGCCTTATAGCGTAGTCTATATGACCAACAGAGCGATCTGCTGTATTCATAGTTCCAATGATGTACAAATTATTTGGTAATTTTATGCTTCTCTCGCCATCTAACTCATAAGGTGTATTAACTAGTTTTCCACGATATTCTAAAGCATAAATTAACTCACCCAAAACAGATGGCAAATTAGCTCGATTAATTTCGTCAATTATTAATACAAATTTTGCTTTAGGATTGTCTAATGCTTTTTCCGCAAAATCTGCTAGAATTTTATTCTTCACATTAAATACAGGTTTTCCGTCTGAAACCTCTGCAACGATACCACGTACAAAGTCTTCATAAGAATAGGCTGGATGAAATTGAATCAATTGAGATTCGCCCTTTACCACAACTTTGTCTGCATCTATTTTTTCACCTTCCTTTAAATTAAAATTTTCTACAAGAAAACGCATAAACTCGTGCGGTTTCACATCAGAACCATGTGCAGCATTTTTATCATTATGCAATTTTAGTAAGCGATGATTTAATTGAACAAAATCTAAATTAGATGTATCAATACCAAATAGTGCCAATGCGTTTTTAATGTAGTTTACAGCATTGATTGGCGCATATTTTTCTGGATAATAAGTATTAAGAAGTTTTAAAATAAAACTTGGTCCAAAAAAGTTTTGTCCTTCTTTATAGTTTTCTTCAGTTACTATTTTGTGTAAGTAGCCTGCAACTACTTTCATAGCCTCATCATCATCTTCTATTTCTTTTAAAGAGCCATTTTTATTATACTCTTCGTTAGATTTAGACCAGTAAATACGGTATGATCTTGAACTACCAGGAAAGTAATAGCCTAGTGTTTGCAAACCACGCTCTATCCACCAGCAAAAGTTATCACGCTCTCCAGTTCCTATGCAATAATCCTCTAAGGAAAGATTATGTAAGTTGTCTTTTGGGAAACGGTGTAAAAACTTTGCTCTTAAATCTTGACGTTCTTGACGTTCTTTTTGAATAACAGGATCTTGCTCATTAAAATTTTTATAGAATGCATCTGCTAACTCATTAGGGTTACTAACGGTTTCTACATCTGTTAATTCTTTTGCTATCTCCAGAGCAGTATAGGTTTTACCTGTTCCTGGTGGGCCTTGTAGAATGATTTGTTTTTTATATTCTAAAACCGTTTTTATATCTTGCTTTTTCATATGTGTTTTTATCATATTATACCATCCAGTAATAAAATTATAAACAGGTTTGTCTGTTATCTCAGACCATAGTGTATAGGTGCCATTATGACCTACATTTGATCCTTGGGCTTTTAACGAAAACTCGTTTGGAATATCTTTATAATATTGAAGGATTTTTACTCTAAAATCATGACCAAAAGACCTGCCAGTAATTTTTGTTTGATCTAATATTTTATGTTTTATCTTGACCAAACATACTGCCTGACTTCCTTTGTGCACAATACCTATGTCACCTGGTTTAAGTGATTCTATAAGTTCTTTAGCAAAATTTATATGAGTGGTTATACGGTTGTCTTTTAAACACTCCTCTACATAGTTTTTACCAGTACCACCATCACGTATTTGTATTTTAAAAACATTCATCCCCTAAAACACCTGATTAATTAAACTCTTTTGTAAGGCTTTGGAACTTGAAATTTTGGATTTAATTTGAGACTTACTTTCATCTATTTGTTCAAACTTATTTATAAAATATTTTTGTTGTTCTAATTCAAATATTGGAATCTTTATTCTACCTAAATCACTTAAACTAATTGATGGCGTTGTAGTTTGACTTATCAAGGAACTTAATTTGAAGTATTGAAAAAAGTAGAATAAAAATTCTTTCATAATATGGCTATCATAATTATTCAAAACAGCTAAATGATTGACCACATAAGAGTCCGTTTTCAATATCGCTTTTTTCTCAGATCGTATAGATTCACCACTTTTTGCTAATAGTATAGAACCTTTCTTAAATAATTTTAATCTCTTTTCTTCAATTGCTTTTAAATTAATTAAATCAAAATTTACAGGATATTTATCCTCTTCAAGTCCATTCAAATGTTGCATCCTTATAAAAGGAAATTCCCCCTCATAGAAATACATATCGCCTTGTGGTGCTGTACTCCCAGATGAAACATTACATATATCTTTCAATTTTGATAGTCTATTATTGCCAGTTCCTAATTTGAATACTTTCTTAAGTTCTGATTTTTTTAATAATTCAATCCTTTCTAAAACCTCATTCTCCCTCTCAACAACCGCATCCATAGCCCAAAGTAGTTTGGCGAGTTTTGCTTGTTGGTCTTTGGGTGGTAATAGGAATTCGTAGGTGGCAAGGTCTTTAAATTTCACACGCGGTGATAATCCTCCAGCAGAATGTTTTATCGCATAATCAAAGAACTTATCGTTATTTACAATAAAAGGCAATAATTCTGGTAATAAATTATCTTTTGCTCTAAAAACCGTTATATCACCAGAACAAATACCACTAAATTTGGCTTGAGCGGCTTTTTTTAAATAGGCTCTTCTTCTTCCAAATAACACATCATCTATATCAAATTTCTTTGTAAATGTGGTGCTTTCTTCTATTGAGGCAGAATTTCTTAAATGGATGTCTTCACTTGTAATGTGCTCTAAACCAACAACATGTTCAATATTATCTGCAATTGGATCTTTAGTAGACTCCTTTGGTTCAAAAACGACATCTCCAAATTTGACTAGTTGCCAATTTGATTTATCTATTTCTATTTTCTTATCCAATACTTCCTCCATTAATTATCAAGTATTTCAAAAAGTTCAGTCATTGATTTTTTCAACTGTTTTGAAGAATCTTCCCAATTCTTATAAGCACCTTCAAAATTTACTTCAGTTTCCATACTTAACTCTTGGGTTCTTACATATAAGCTAATAGACATATTCCCATCATTAGCTAATACTTCTTCAATAGTCATTACAGCAGAAAAATTCTCCTTGTTTGTAAAATCCTGATAAGCTTTAAATATTTTGTTGATATGTCTATCTTCCAGAAAACCCATGGTTTTTTCTTGCTTCACTTCATCAACAGCATTTATAAACAGGATTTTTCCTTTTTTACTTTCTTCTTTATTTGTTTTAGTAATCAAAAGACAAGCTTCCATTGGTGAGTTGTAAAACAAGTTAGGACCTAAACCAATGACACATTCTACCAAATCTTCTTTAATCATTTTTTTTCGTAAATCGGCTTCTTTATCTCTAAACAAAACACCATGTGGCCAAAGTGAAATAGAGCGCCCATTTTCAGCATCTAAACTTTTCTGTATATGCTGTTGAAACGCATAATCGGCACAGCCTTGTGGTGGTGTGCCCCAAAGGTTTCGGCCAAAAGGGTCCTTTTCAAAACTTTTGCGGTCCCAAGCTTTTATGCTGTATGGTGGGTTGGCCAGAATCACGTTAAAGGTTTTTAGGGTATCGTTTTCTAAAAAAGCGGGTTGCGCCAAGGTATCGCCACGTGCAATGCTAAACTCTTCTATGCCATGCATAAACATGTTCATACGTGCAATGGCACTGGTAATCAAGTTTATTTCCTGGCCATATAATTTTAGGGTTCGGTATTCCTTACCTTCGTCTTTTAAATGTAAGGCGCAGTTTAAGAGTAAGCCACCAGAACCGCAGGTTGGGTCGTACACGCTTTCACCAGGCTTTGGGTCCATAATCATGGTCATAAGTTTTACAACGGTTCGGTTGGTGTAAAACTCTGCTGCGGTGTGTCCAGAGTCGTCTGCAAATTCTTTTATTAAATACTCGTAGGCGTTCCCTAATTGGTCGTCTGGTACATTTTGCAAATTAAGCTTGTGCTGTGAGAAATGCTCTATGAGGTTGGTAAGCGTGGCATCGCTTAATCGGTTTTTGTTGGTCCAAGACGCATCGCCAAAAATACCGTAAAGGGTTTCTGGGTTGGCTTTTTCTATGGCACGCATGGCGTCTTGTATGGCCACACCAACATTTACTGTGGTTTCGCGAACGGTTTGCCAGTGTGCGGTTTCGGGTACTATAAAATGATGATGCTCTGCAAATGCAGCATATTCCAAATCGCCATCGCTTTCTTCTAGTGCTTTTTCAAACTCTTCATCATAGACATCACAAATGCGCTTGTAAAACAATAACGGAAAGATGTATTGTTTATAATCACCTGCATCTATGGTGCCTCGTAATGAGGTCGCCGCACCCCAAAGGTATTTTTCTAGTTCTTGTTGGGTCATAGGTTATAATCTAGCAGTTAAAAATTGCCTGCCTTTTTCGGTTACTATATATTTTTGGTTGGGTGAATTTGGTGTTTCTGGTATGGTCATATTCACAAAACCAACTTCTTGCAATGGCAGTAAGTAATTTTCTCTAAAGGTTTGTCTATTAGAATACGTCATTCTGTTCATTAAATCGTCTAAAGCTATAGGTTCTAGGGTTAATAATAATATTCGTATGAGGTAGCTGGTTTTTCGATGCAATAACTTGGCACCATTTTGAGTCCAGCTTGGCACCTTTTTAATAGCTTCTTCTGTAAACACCTGATTTTTAGGCCAACCAAGAGCATCTAACTTGGTACCATTTTGAGTCCAGCTTGGTACCAAACATAACAAAACGGTTTCCCAATTGGCTTCGTTTAAATCTGTAGGCAGTGGTATTTGAATTAAATTCCTGTCTAAATAATCGCTTATTTCATCAGAAAAATCAAACCAACCAACCAATTCCTTATGATACTTATGTAATGTAATATTCACTAAAGGAATTTGGGTAGTAAATATATCGTTCTCAATAAAAACCGGTTTTGCTCCAGGCACATAACTATTTAAGTACTTTTTGGTGTTTCTCACACCAGATCCTAACTCGTCTGTCCAACCAAAAGCAGTAAAGAACTTTCTAATATTTGGGTTTTTAGGATACGGATTAAATTGGTCCAGGTCCAGTGGCCCATGAAACAAAGCTTTATTTGGATTGGTGACCACAACCTGGTCCTTATAAATAATTAATTCGGACGAATGCGCATTGGTATATTCTCTATGTACAATAACGTTACCAATAACCTCTCTAAAAATAAGTTCTCTTAAATCTTTACGCTGTCCATCTTCTGTAAAAAACTTTTCATCTAAATGCTTTTTAACAAAATCTAGCAACTGTATATAGGTATCAATAAGATTGGTTCTTAACAGTAACCTATCATCATATCGATCTTGATTTTCTATTCGAACCAAGGCATCTACTTTGTAACCTGGTAATACGTTTGCTATCGTTTTATCTTTGCCAAAAATTAAAGCAGCCGCAAGTGTAAATCCTTGTTCTCCGGTTTTATAATCTGTTCGATAAAGCGAAGCAGATGCCAACATCTCTTCATCACTCATTTGCAACCAAGGATGTGTGCTATTAACCGTTTTAATAATTGCTCTAGCTTTTTGGAACAGTTCCGGATCTAGGTCCTCGATTTTTAAAAATGGATAAATAGTACTTTCTGAAAAGTACTCTCGTTTTTGGAAATAGATTTCGGAAATTTTATTTTGATTATCTGTAATATCCTGATCACTATCTTCTGACCGGAAATAAATTCGCTCTGCATGATCATGTAATTGAGACGACACAGGAACTCTTATGATAATTAAATTGCCATCTGGATGACTAATAGAAATTGGCTGAAGATATAAAGGTGGATTAACACACTGATTATTATTTAAATTGGTTACAATATCTTGAAGATAATTTGGAACATCTACATCATCAATACCAAGAACTTCACCATCATTATTAGCTCCTAAAATAATAACACCACCATCTGTATTACTAAAACTTACAACAGTTTCGTACAAAGATGCTGGAACACCACCTTGAGCAATTTTATACTCTATAGTAGTACCTTCACCTTTGTTTAGAATGCTTTGTAGTTCTTCAGTTTTCATTAATTATATAAACTCTTTTAGAATGGCTTTAAACGTCTCTTCTGCGTTTTGGCTTTCAATCCAAGCGGTTTTTAAATCTGCCAAAGCCTCCTCAACGCTTGGTAAATTATCTTCAATAATCTTTTCGACATATAATGGGATGTTAAGATTGAAATCGTTTTCTTCTAAATCTCGCATAGAAGTCACTTTTACATAATTCTCAACATCTTTAAAATCTTCATACCAAGTAAAAATCTGATTAACATGTTCTGGCTCCAGGAAGTTCTGTGCTCTACCAACCCTAACCTGATCTGAGGCATCTATAAATAAAACGTTATCTTTTTTAGCAGCGTCCTTATTTTGTTTGAACACCATGACGCAAGCCGCTAATTGTGTACCATAAAAAATATTAGGCCCTAAACCTATAACAGCTTCCAGTAAATCGTCTTCCAACAATTTTTTTCTGATTTTACCTTCTGCACCTTTTCTAAATAAGGCGCCATGAGGTAATACAACTGCCATTCGTCCAGTGCTGTTCATAGATTTAATCATGTGCTGCACCCAAGCCATATCTCCATTTCCTTTTGGTGGCACACCTGCAATATTTCTCCCATAAGGGTCGTTTACCCAGTTCTCTGCTCCCCATTGTTTTAAAGAAAATGGAGGGTTGGCAATCACACAATCAAAGGTTTTTAAACCATCGGCAGAAAAGAATGCTGGATTTCTCAAGGTATCACCTCTCGCAATATGGAAATCTTCAATACCATGCAAAAACATATTCATTCTTGCAATGGAACTAGATGTTAGGTTTTTTTCTTGACCGTATAATTTAAGCGTACGGTAATCTTCGTTGTTGTCTTTAAGATGATCTACACATTCTAATAACATACCTCCTGTTCCACATGCAGGATCATAAATGGATTCACCTTGGTGCGGATCTAATATCAACCCTAATAAATGCACCACAGAACGCGGTGTATAAAACTCTCCCGCTTTTTTATTGGTTAAATCTGCAAAGTGTTTGATTAAATATTCATAAGCATTTCCTAAAATATCAGGATCAACTAATGAGTTTGATAAGTTGTATTGTGAAAAATGCTCAATTAAATCGACTAACAATCTATCTGACAACTTATTTTTGTTGCTCCATTGTGCATCACCAAAAATCCCATAAAGTGATTCTTGATTAGCTTGTTCTATTCCACGAAGGGCTTTTTCTATTGTTAAACCAACATTAGCAGTTGTTTCTCTAACGTCTTTCCAGTGGCATCCATCAGGAATTTCAAACCTATGAAATTCTGGTAATGATGCATACTCTACATCTCCATCAGACTCTTCTAAAGCTTGTTGGTATTCTTCATCGTACACATCGGATAACCGTTTAAAAAAAAGTAATGGAAAAATATATACTTTAAAATCTGAAGCATCAACTGGACCTTTTAAAATCCAAGTTGCTTTTGACAAATATTGTTCAAGCTGTGATAAGGTTAATATATTTTTATTCATTTAAAAACGCACAAATATTTTAATTGTCGTACAAAATTATTAGAGATTTAATTATTAAATTAATATTAAAAGTGTCAACAATTTAATTAATTATAAAGGGAGATTATAAAGATAGAAAAACCTTAGATGCGACAAAGTGATTTACAGACAAAAAAAGATTAATCCTCTCGATAACTAATCCTATCCCGAATGCCACCACTCTCACGATGGATGATCACATCGGCTTTGTAACGCTTGGCCAAAGTTTTGGCTTTACGTATGGCTGTACTTTGTTTGCGATGTTTTGAGGTGATGCGTTGGTTACCTTCACGCCTTACAGCCCAGACGTTTTCGTGCGGTACGACGTGTTGGTGCCAAGTGCGTTTTTTGGTAACGTCGTGACCTAAGGCTTTTAGGATGGCGTTTATGAGGGTTTGAATGTTTTTGATTAAAGACTTCTGTTCAGACATTGGAATTAGCTAGAATAATTTAATCTAAAAATAAACATTTTTTGTATGTTCTTTTTTGATGGAGCAAAACTGCGGTACTCAACTAGTTTATTATTCATTTTTATTTGTTATATACACTTTTTCCCATTGCCGCAAAAAGTGTCAAAAAGGTCTAGACTTGACATCTTCGGCGGTCAATTTAACTATTAAAGCCTAAAAGAAATGAACTCGCTTTGCTCAAACAGCATTTCTTTTTTAACGGCTTCTTCTCGTTATTGACGCTCGCCTGCCAGATGTTAAAGGCGGAAAATGCTTGATTTTACGTTTGTTCTGTAAATCGTTGGGTCGTTCTTTTAGTGTTTTGTGCTATTATTTATTCTTATTTCCCAAAGCTTTTAGGTACTCAAAAATTGGGATATCAAAACCAAGCGATAAAAATGCGTTTTCAGAGGATAACGATTTGTCAATAAAAGGAATACTATATGACACATTTAATTCCATATCATTAAAAAATGTTATTCCAGTACCTAATCCTAAAATTCCGAAATTAAAATTATCCTGTGATTTTAAATCGACAACATTGTATAAGATCCCAGAACCATAGACAACAGCATACAAATCTTTAATTAAAGGTTCGCTCTGTGGCTCTAAATACCTAACATAATTACCTCTGAATTGATACCACTCCATAGGTTGATGCGATCGTTTATAACCCCAATCAAATACCTTAAATTTAAGTCCAAACTTCTCACTTACAAAAGCTAAATCTGAGATCATTTCAGAATTATCATTATTAGCAATTGTTCTACTATCGTCTGGAAAAACACCATAATTCAACCCTATCAAGAAAAATGGTTCAACTCCAATAAAACTTTTCTTTAACGTCGTTATTTTGTTTTTGTAAAACTGATCTTCTAAGCCTAGAATAATAGCTTCAACATCTATTTTAAAATGCTTGAATACTAAATTAGGATCATCATCTCTAGCTTCATATATAACGTATTTTGAGATGATCTTGCCTATTTTTGCAAGAAAGCTGTTCTTCCCTATTTCCTCTTCAAACTTTGATAACGAAAATTCAAATAGACTAAACAATAATTCTACGTCATCTTTAGAGATGTTTTTTAAATCACTCAAATCAAAGCCATCACTTTCGATATCTAAATCTTCAAATAGTTCAACTATAGAACTTAAAGTTGTTAGCTTGGTTATAAACTTGTCTAGATCTAAATTGATTTGTGTTCTTATGCTTTGCTCTATTTCAGTATAATCAATTTCAAAATTTCTAACAGATCTGAATCTATACTTTTCATCACTAGACTTAAACAATCCAATGTTTGTAAGATAAGGAATTGAAGCATTGACTAACTTATCATACAAACTATCTATAACAAAATTGGCTATTAAAGCTTCTTGCTTACCTGTGTATTTTTGAATTTGCTGTTTATCCTTGAGTTCTATCTCATCGGTAAAATCTTTAACAATCATTTGACTTACGACATTTGCTTTATTATTAAGCTCCTGAGTAGTACTAAGTTCTAATAACGAGATACTTGCTTGCGTTGGCTCATCTTTCCTTAAAAAGTGATTTGCTAATACATAATTAACAGCGTAATTTCCTACTTCTTTTATAAGACTCTTAGACATAACAGTTTTATTTTTCTCTGTCGTTAAAATATCTACAAGCCTATACATAGTATTATAGGTAGTATAATTAGTGGTTTTAATATTTTTAACTATAATATTCTTTAAAACACGTTGTTTTATTTCTTCCTGTTTTTGACTTACTAATTCAGAAACCAAATCTACATCAGGAGTTAATTTTTGTGCAGAAATTAAATAAGATCCAAAAAATAAGGCTATAAGAAGTACTTTAGTTTTCATAATCAGGTTGGTTTTTATTATGATGTAAAACTAGTAGCTATGTAAGTATGGAACCATACCCAGTTAAAGGTATTTATAAAAGCTACTTAAGCGTCTTCGCTTTTGCTTCCTCCAAAAATCTTTTTTCTGAAACCACTAAATAAAGCCACTGCTCCAATAGCAATGAACTTCCAAAACTTAGCAATTAAGGCAAAGAATCCTGCTTTAGCAAGTATTTTTCCTGCGATCAATCCTCCAATACCATAAGCTGCAACCTCATCAATATCTGGATTGAAATCGGCATAACGATGACCTTCATTAAACTCTACGCTTGCTAAAATTTGATCACGATCTTGATTAAAAGCTTCCAAAATGTAAATATCACCAATTGCAGTAAGATTGAGATAGCCTCGTCTTCCTAACACGCGAATGTCGTAATTTAAGGTGTTTACATCGTAGCCATCAAACTTGAGTTCTTTTGCCCAATGCAGTTTTTTGTTTTGAGAATCATAAAAAGGTGGTGATGCCCAACCTACAAGTTCCATAGCTTCATAACCTTGTGCTTCACGACTAGGATTTTGAGCTAAAATATCTTCTTGCATCTCATCTAAAAGATCGTCATAATCTAAATCTTTAGCATCATCGTCTTCAATATAGCCTTCTTCAGAATAGGTAATCTCAACACAATAAGTGAACTCACTATGAAAAGGTGACATGTCTTCAGGAAACAAGAGTCCTAAAGGGTCATCTCCAGGCGGATTTCCCCATAATTCGGTTAATACATACTCACTTTGCTCGCCATCCAAAAATTTAAATCCGTCAGGAACTATAAGGGTTGCCAGACCATCTTTTAAGTCAATTTTCCCATATTGATACGTAAAAGAATTATTAATGCTATCGAGTACGACTTTAAGTTCTTCTTCGGAAAGATCTTCGGTTACAGTTTCGTCTTCCGTTTGTGCAAAACTTAAAAAACCAATTAAAAAAAGTAAAGACCATGCGAGTTGTTTCATAATGTGTTAGTGTTAGTTTGGTTAATGATGTATACAATATAGGATTTATAATTTGCATTCAGAATTATATGACATCACATATTTAAAATTCACTACTTCAAAAACCTGTAATAACCACATTTTAAATAAGCGCCTTCAGGAAAACCAATAGGATGATCGCTATCATGCTGTGTTTTTTGAATGATTTTGAAAGGTCTTCCAAACTGTTGTAACACTTGGGCATTGATATCATAAAATGCGGTTGCTGTCACTCTTGAGGAGCAGGAAGCCAGTACCAAAACACCGTTTTTAACTGTAAGCTGTATGCCAAGTTGTGCTAATTGTGCGTATTTCTTTTTGGCTAAAGCGACTTCGCTTTGCTGTTTTGCAAAACTAGGTGGATCAATAACGACGACATCAAAAGTCTTACCTTCAGAAATTAGCTGCTCTACTATTTGAAAAGCATCTCCTGCTATAGTCTTATGCGTTCCTGTGTAGGCATTTAGTTTTCCATTTTGAATGGCAATCTCAAGCGCTTGTGTACTAATATCAACACTCGTAACCTCTCTGGCACCATTAGCTAAGGCATGTACCGAAAATCCGCCAGCATAGGAAAACACATCCAAAACCGTTATTCCTTTACTGAGGAGTCCGACTTGTCTTCGATTTTCGCGATGATCTAAAAAGTAACCCGTTTTATGACCTTTGATGACATTTGCTGAAAACTGAACGCCATGCTCTACAAACTGAACCACCTCATTATCTAATGTTCCGTAGAGGACTTGTCCGTCTGAAAATTTATGCGTTTTTGAATTTTGTAAGCTCCGACTTAAACGCAGGACAACAGTTTTAGAATTTGAAACAGCAATCAAACTTTCTAAAATTGGCTGAAGGTATGGCATCCAAATCTCTGAATAGAGTTTGACAACCAAAACCGAAGCGTACACATCTGCAATAAGTGATGGAAATTGATCATTTTCACCAAATAACAAACGATAACTATTGGTATTGGTCTTTAAAAGCGGAAGTCGTTTTTGATAAGCTTTTTTAATATTCTGATAAAAAAACTGATGATCTATACTAACAGGATGACTAGCATTATATATCATTTTGATTCGTATTGGTGATGTCGCATCATACAATCCGATACCAATCATTTTATTAGTTTTCTTTCCGAAGATAATGGCTAAGTCTCCTGTTTTAGCATCGCTATTAATTTTAATAATGCTTTCTGAAAACACCCAAGGATGCCCTTGTTGCACATAATGCTCACCTTTTGATGTGAGTTTTACCGCGAGATTTTTGGGTGTAGTACCTACTGAGAAAGAGTCATTTAATGTCATAAGTGATAAAAAACTGAAGCACTTGATTATCAGAATTTACTGTAAAAATAGGTCTAAATAGGACAAAAATTAACATTTAAAGGATGAAATTACACTGTTTAGCGTGATTTCTAGGTTAATATAGGATTGATTAAATATATTCGGGCCCAAACCAAATCTATATAACCATCTAATTGTTGTCTAACAACAATTATTTTTGAAACCTTTTTGAAATGAAAAATATTGTCATTTATGGTGCTTCTGGGCATGGTAAAATGATTGTAGATATTATTTTAAAGAATAATGATTACAATCTTATTGGGTTTATTGATTCTTACAAACCTGTAAACTCCACAGTATATGGCCATAAAGTCATTGGAAACTTAGACGCGTTTTCAGTATTGATTAAAAAATTTAATATTGAAGGTATTGTTATTGGAATAGGCGACAACGAATTACGATTACATATTTATAAAAATATTTTAAAAATTGCGCCAAAAATTGAGTTTGTACCTATTATTCATCCTAGTGCTATTTTAGCAGAAGACATTTTAATTCCAGAAGGCACTGTGCTTATGGCTGGAGCTATTGTAAATGCCAATGCTAAAATTGGCAAATTTTGTGTTTTAAATTCAAAGGCTTCTCTAGGTCATGATTCCATAATGGCAGATTTTTCGTCATTAGCCTCAGGTGCAACCATAGCAGGAAATGTTAGTATAGGCTATTGTGCTTCAATTTGCCTCAGTGCTTCTATTAGTCAAGGTTTATCTATTGGTGATCATACTATTATTGGTGGTTCCTCATTAGTTCTTAAATCTGTTGGGAATGAAAAGTTAGCCTTTGGAGTCCCTATTCACACCATAAAAGACAGAACCATAGACACGTTTTTAACAGATAACGCTAAAGCTTATGATTCTAAACTTGTTAAGAAATAAAAGCTTTTGGGCTAAAGATTTTTTGCAAGGCAATCCTGTAAAAAAGCATCTTAAGGATATTAGAACCATTCAAAACAACCCTAAATCTGATGAAGCTATACAGTTACGACAAGGTGACATTGATGATTTAATAGCTCACGCTTTAACCTCTACATCTTTCTACAAAAAATGGCCCAAGGCTAGCACAATTCAAGATTTTCCAGTAATCAACAAAACGGTTATTCAAGATAACTTTTCAGCGTTTGAATCGGTATTGTTCAAAGATTCTAAAAACCATAAAGTATCAACGAGTGGTTCAACAGGACTCTCATTTTTTCTTTTTCAGAATCGAAATAAACGCCATAGAAATTCAGCAGATGGGATTTACTTTTACGATCGCGCTAATTATACCTTTGGAAATAAAATATATAAGCTTATTGTTTGGCACAGCAACAACAAAAAAAGTGATTTTCAAGCATGGTTATTAAACATGTACCAATGGGATGTATCGCATTTTGATGAACAAAGTATTAAAGATCTTATCATTTTAATACAAAATGGTGATGCCAAGAATGGTGTGCTTCAATGCTATGCGTCTGTATTAGAATTGATCGCCAATTATCTAGAAAACAATGACCTCTACATAACATCTCATGGATTAAACTCTGTAGTTGCTATGTCGGAATTCTTGAATGAATTTACCAAATCTACTTTAGAAAAACGATTAGGTATTCCTGTGTACTCCAGATATTCTAATGAAGAATTAGGCATGATCGCTCAACAGACGAATGACAACAATTCCTTATTTGAAATTAATCACGCGAGTTACTATGTTGAGATCCTAAAAATAGCATCTGATATACCAGCAGACGAAGGTGAATTAGGTAGAATTGTCATAACCGATTTGCATAATTTTGCGATGCCCATACTTAGATACGACACTGGAGATCTAGGAAGTTTCAAATTAGTTGATGGTGTGATGTATTTAGATCAAATTGCAGGTCGCAAAATGGATGTGATTTTTGATACCAGCGGCAAGTTTGTATCCTCTTATATTACACATGCAATTTTTAATGAGTTCTATCAATTCATTAGGCAATATCAATTCATTCAACAAGGAGAAAAAGCTTATGAAGTGAGGCTAAACATTGCTGGTGACACTTTTGAGTTTGAAAACGATCTGGTCTTAAAAATAAAGCATCACTTTGGTGAGGATGCAGCTATTAAAATCGTCTATGTTGATGAAATTCCAACCTTAGCGTCAGGAAAAAGAAGAAAGGTTATTAATAATTATTCGAAGGGATGATATCAAATAAAAAACGCAACCAAATGAATGATCGCGTTTTTTACAAATGTTAAGTTAATTATTTGAGATTCCTCGACTGTGCTCGGAATGACAATTATAATAATGAGACATTTCTACTACACTTCGACAAGCTCAGTGTCCACACTCAAGGTGACATCTCATAGTTCTCAGAAGATTCCTCGACTACGCTCGGAATGACAATTATTACTTTACTTCTTCGAAGTCTACGTCTTCAACATCGCTACCTTCGTTTGATGCTCCAGCATCACCTTGAGGTTGCTCAGCACCTGCACCACCTTGTTGGGCTTCAGCTTGTGCTTTATACATTTCTTCAGAAGCCACTTTCCAAGCCTCATTGATTTTCTCTAAAGCAGGCTCGATAACAGCGATATCTTTAGTTTCATAAGCTTTCTTCAATTCTTCAAGTGCTTCTTCAATTGGTTTCTTTTTATCATCTGATAACTTATCACCAAATTCAGTTAACTGACTCTCAGTTTGGAAGATCATCGCATCTGCCTGATTTAATTTATCTGCAGTTTCCTTAGCTTTAGCATCCGCTTCAGCATTTGCTTCAGCCTCTTGCTTCATTTTTTGAATTTCTTCTTCTGTCAATCCTGAAGACGCTTCAATTCTAATATCTTGCTTCTTACCAGTCGCTTTATCTTCCGCAGACACCTTAATGATACCATTGGCATCAATATCAAATGTTACTTCAATTTGCGGTGTTCCTCGTCTTGCTGGCGGAATGCCATCTAAGTGGAAACGACCAATTGTTTTATTATCTGCTGCCATTGGACGCTCACCTTGTAATACGTGAATCTCAACCGATGGCTGATTATCTGCAGCTGTAGAGAATACTTGTGATTTCTTAGTAGGAATCGTGGTATTCGCATCAATCAATTTCGTCATCACATTACCCATAGTTTCAATACCAAGAGATAATGGTGTTACATCTAATAATAATACGTCTTTAACATCACCAGTTAATACACCACCTTGGATACCAGCTCCTAATGATACTACCTCATCTGGATTCACACCTTTACTAGGCGCTTTTCCGAAGAACTTCTCAACAGCAGCTTGAACCGCAGGAATACGTGTAGAACCTCCAACAAGAATCACTTCATCAATATCGCTTTTAGATAAACCTGCAGCTTTTAATGCAGACTCACATGGCTCGATAGTACGTTTTACTAAATCGTCAATTAATTGCTCGAATTTAGAACGTGTTAAAGTACGTACTAAGTGCTTAGGTCCTGAAGCTGTTGCTGTAACGTAAGGCAAATTGATCTCTGTTTGTGCAGAGGATGACAATTCGATCTTCGCTTTTTCTGAAGCTTCCTTTAAACGTTGTAAGGCCATAGGATCTTTACGAAGGTCGATACCTTCTTCAGATTTGAATTCTTCAGCTAACCAATTGATGATTTTCTCATCAACATCATCACCACCTAAGTGCGTGTCTCCATCTGTAGATAACACTTCAAATACACCATCTCCTAACTCAAGGATAGAGACATCATGTGTACCACCACCAAAATCGAATACTACGATTTTTTGATCTTGACCTTTTTTATCTAAACCATAAGCTAAAGCTGCAGCTGTTGGTTCATTAATAATACGCTCTACTTTTAAACCAGCAATTTCACCAGCTTCTTTGGTAGCTTGACGTTGCGAATCGTTAAAGTAAGCAGGTACTGTAATTACAGCACGACTTACGTCTTGACCTAAATAATCTTCAGCAGTTTTCTTCATTTTCTGAAGGATCATTGCCGATAATTCTTGAGGTGTGTATAAACGACCATCAATATCAACTCTAGGTGTATCATTATCACCTTTTACAACTTTATATGGTACGCGTTCTGCTTCTTTTTTAGATTCAGAATATTTATTTCCCATAAAACGTTTAATCGAATAAACTGTTTTTGTAGGATTTGTCACTGCTTGACGTTTTGCTGGATCACCAACTTTAATTTCTCCACCTTCTACAAAGGCAATTACCGAAGGTGTTGTTCTTTTACCTTCAGCGTTTGGGATAACAACTGGCTCATTTCCTTCCATTACAGAAACACAAGAGTTCGTTGTTCCTAAATCGATTCCAATAATTTTACTCATAATATGTTATTAGTTTTAAAATTTCCGCCTTCGGCAGAAACGTTATGTTCAAATTTATTACGCTATACTATTGTCAATCATTATGCCATGACATAAAATATGACATGATGTCATTTTCATTTGTAATCTTTGAATAATTTGACACGAGTATATGAGAAACACGCTATATTTGACACACTAAACGTCATTATTAATGGAATGTATTTCGGTTTTTGACATGCTCAAAATTGGTGTTGGACCATCAAGCTCACACACTTTAGGTCCTTGGCGTGCTGCTGAACGTTGGATTCAACAACTCAAGGATAGTAACCGATTTGATAAGGTTGAACGCATTAGAGTAGATCTCTATGGTTCTTTGTCATTAACAGGAAAAGGGCATGCTACAGATTATGCTGTATTGTTAGGCTTAAGTGGTGCAGATCCCGAAACCATTCCAACCGAAACGATTCCAACGGTCATCAATACTATTAAAGATTCTAATACCTTAAATTTTAATAATGAAAGGCTTCTTGAATTTGAGTTCACAAAAGATGTGGTTTTCAATAAGAAGTTTTTACCCTTTCACGCTAATGCGCTGACCTTTTCTGCCCTAATAAATGGAAGACACTATAAGTCGACCTTCTACTCTATTGGTGGTGGCTTTGTTGTACAAGAAGAACGCAAAGTCTCTAAAGCCAATAAGATCATCTTTTACTGTACCTTTCCATATCCAATTTCTAATGGTATAGAATTGATAAACGCTTGTCATCAACTTAATTTACCTATTTCTGGTGTCGTTCTTGAAAATGAAAAATCGATTAGAGATGAGGTTATTATTAATGGTGAATTAAAACGTATTTGGGATACGATGTTAGAATGCATGTACATTGGTTGTCATACTGAAGGCACACTTCCTGGCGGACTCAATGTGAGGCGTCGCGCTTATGACATGCATCAAACGCTTAAAGGTGATGCTTCATATTCTAATCCAGTTGAATGGATCTATGCGATTAGAAATACAGAAGTTAAATTTCGTCAGATTTTAAAATGGGTAAGTTGCTTTGCTTTAGCCGTTAATGAAGTAAATGCGTCCTTAGGTCGTGTGGTTACAGCTCCAACAAATGGTAGTGCTGGTGTTATTCCTGCTGTACTGATGTATTATTTAGTGATCGAAAATCACGATGGTAATTTTGAAGACATCAAACGGTTTTTACTTGTAGCAAGTGAGATTGGTAGTATATTCAAAAAAGGCGCTACCATAAGTGCTGCAATGGGAGGTTGTCAAGCTGAAATTGGTGTCTCATCTGCTATGGCAGCTGGTGCGCTTTGTGAACTTTCAGGTGGTACTCCAGAACAAGTGCTTGTTGCTGCTGAAATTGCTATGGAACATCATTTAGGAATGACTTGCGATCCTATTGGTGGTTTAGTTCAAGTTCCTTGTATTGAACGCAATGCTATGGGAGCTATTAAAGCGATCAATGCGTGTGAGTTAGCATTAGATACAGACCCAAAAAACGTTAAAGTTCCATTAGATAAAGTTGTCAATACCATGTGGGAAACCGCTAAAGATATGAATACGAAATACAAAGAAACTTCAGAAGGTGGTTTAGCTGTTGGTGTTCACTTAAGTGATTGCTAAAACCTCATTTTAGTTTACAATTCCGTTATTATCGTTTAATATTTTTATTTTTACAGGAACAAATCCATTGTATATGTCGACCGCAAAAAAAGAATATAAAAGAATTACTGTTAAGACCTTAGTTGATATGAAATCTAAGGGTGAAAAAATATCAATGCTTACAGCTTACGATTACACTATGGCAAAAATAGTAGATGAAGCTGGTGTAGATGTTATTTTAGTTGGTGATTCTGCCAGTAATGTAATGGCTGGACACGAAACTACTTTACCCATTACCTTAGATCAAATGATCTATCATGCTTCTTCGGTAGTTAGAGCAATTGAGCGTGCATTAATTGTTGTTGACTTACCTTTTGGAAGTTACCAAAGTGATCCTAAAGAAGCCTTACGCTCTGCTATTAGAATTATGAAAGAATCTGGTGGACATGCCGTTAAGATGGAAGGTGGAAAAGAAGTTAAAGAATCTATCAAACGTATCCTAAACGCTGGTATTCCTGTTATGGGACATTTGGGTTTAACACCACAATCTATTTATAAATTTGGGACTTATACAGTGAGAGCCAAAGAGGAAGAAGAAGCTCAACGTCTTAAAGAGGACGCTATCATGCTTGAAAGAGCTGGCTGTTTTGGTATTGTGCTTGAAAAAATCCCTGCGAAGCTTGCGCAAGAAGTTGCCGAAAGTGTTTCTATTCCTGTTATTGGTATTGGAGCAGGTTCTGGTGTAGACGGACAAGTTTTGGTCCTTCATGATATGATTGGGATGACCCATGAATTTAATCCTCGTTTTTTACGTCGCTACATGAATCTATACGAGGATATGACAAAAGCTATTAGTCAGTATGTAGATGATGTGAAGTCTGTGGACTTTCCTAATGACAAGGAACAATATTAAAGGCATGCATACTGTAGCTGAACTTATTGCGAAACTTGATCTAGAACCACATCCTGAAGGTGGCTACTTTAAAGAAACCTATCGCAGTGAAGGCTTAATTACTGAGGAGAGTTTAGCTAACGAATTTGATGGTCAACGCAACTACAGTACTGGTATCTATTACCTTCTTCAATCTGAAGACTTTTCAGCCTTTCACAAAATACGTCAAGATGAGATGTGGCATTTCTACTTAGGTAGTGCCATTGAAATTACTATGATTTCAACAGCAGGCAAATTAAGTAAAATATCACTTGGACAAGATATTGCAAATGGTGACATGCTTCAGTTTGTCATTCCAAAAAACTATTGGTTTGCAGCCAAAGTAACTTCGTCAAACAGTTATGGCTTAGCTGGTTGTACAGTAGCACCAGGTTTCGACTTCAGAGATTTTGAACTTGCAAATCGCAACGAATTAATCAAGCTTTTTCCTGAGCATACCAATTCTATCATAGCACTAACCAGAGCTTAATATCTATGTCTAAAAAGGTGATTTCTGATAAAACAAATCTTCAAGTGCTCTATGAAGATAACCATATCATTATTGTCAACAAACACGCAGGAGACATTGTTCAAGGTGACAAAACAGGTGACAAACCCTTAAGTGATGTGGTTAAAGATTACCTCAAAGATAAGTACAACAAACCTGGAAATGTCTACTTAGGTGTTGTACATCGTTTAGACAGACCAACGACTGGAATTGTTCTATTTTCAAAAACAAGCAAAGCGTTACCGCGTTTAAACAAGCTTTTTTCAGAAAAGAAAACCAATAAAACCTATTGGGCAATTGTAAAGAACACGCCAGAAAAAAGGGAAGCAAAATTAACGCATTGGCTCAAAAAAAATCCGAAAACAAACAAATCAACAGCCTACCAAAAAGAAGTTGCTGGTAGCAAAAAAGCCATTCTTCATTATAAGATTATAAAAAGCCTAGACCGTTATTGCTTACTTGAAATTAACTTAGAGACTGGAAGACACCATCAAATTAGATGTCAGCTTTCAAAAATTGGTGCTCCAATAAAAGGCGACTTAAAATATGGTTTTGATCGAAGCAATAAAGATGCAAGTATACATTTGCATGCTAGACGCTTACAGTTTCAGCATCCTGTTTCAAAAATCGACATTGATGTTATTGCATCACTTCCAGAAGATCCTATTTGGAAGGCATGCGAATGATCTTTTATTAAATTAAAGGGTAGTTTATAGTTAAGCTCACACCTTCATTGACCTTAGAATCCAAACTAAACGAAGCTCCAATTAGCTCTGCTCTACTCTTCATATTGATTAACCCTGAACCTTTTTCAGCAGATGACATATCAAATCCAACACCATTGTCATAGGCTAAAATTGTGAGATGGTCTTTGGTGTAATTCAATTCAACCTTTAGTGTATCAGCTTCAGAATATTTTACAGCATTAGAAAAGAATTCTTGTAAAATTCTGAAAAGAATGATTTCATGTTTCTTGTTTGGAATTGTATTAGCAGTTCTGTTAGAAATTAATGCTGTAGTAGAAAACTTCATACGTTCTAAACGATTGAGTTCATTAGCGATAGCATCTTCAAAACCTAAATTTAAAATCACTTCATTATTAAGTGATTTGGATAAAGACCTCACTTCCTTAAGACTGTCTTTTACAATATCTGAAGCTTCATCAACTTTAGGCTTTAGGTCTTCCGAAACCTTACCAGATAAGGTTTTCAATTGCATACTTGCGTAAGCCAACAACTGACCAACATTATCATGTAGTTCCCAACCAACATGCTTCAGAGTTTGTTCTTGAATTTCATTTTGAGTTCTTGAGATTTCTTCATCAAATTGCTTTTGCTGTTCGATTTGCTCCATCAACAATTTGTGCTTTCGCTTTTGAAATGTAACGAAAAACAAAATGATCATAACAGACAACAATAAGAGCGCAAAAATAACATACCCAATTAAGGCAATTTCCTCTCTATTGATTGTTTGCGTTTCTTGAGTGAGTACCAAAAACCAAAGGCTATACATGAATACGTAAAGATGTTAATATATAATAATAGTAGTATCCTGAAATTTACAAATTCTGTATTAAAAGGAAGAAAATAACTACTATAAATAAATAAAGGCGTAGCGCATAAATGCCATAATAAAAGCGCTACACTAATATAAAACGATGGCAGCTTATAATATTGAAGGATATAATCACTACTCATTAATTCCTTAAAGTACAGCAATACATATATTGATACTATAACTGATGCTAAGACCGTATCATAAGGAAGTCCTAAAACAAAAAAAGCATCTGTGAATGTATAATAGAATATCCAAAGTATACTGTACAAAACAACTATAACTCTTATAAAAATTTTAGAACCTTTATTACTAATTAGATCTGAATAAAAAACACCCAGAAATCCAATAGTTAAAAAATTATAAATATTATAAAGCCATAGATTTTGACAAAACACACTGTTTTTCCAAGCAATAAACCATTCATAATCATAATTATTTTGTAAGAATGTTTTGTACATCCCTATAGTTTCAACAACTACAGTTATCCATAAGAAAACAACAAAGATTTTTAGCTTTAAGCTTTTTGTTTGTTTCAAATAAACAGATCCTAAAACAGCTGCTGAAATTTCAAAAAATTTGGTTATTAATGATCTGTTCTCATAAAGAAATTCATTCACTTGCTTTGAAATCTATTGTGGATAATTTATACCAGGAGGATCACCATTTTCGCCTCGATTTAATCCATTTCCGCCATCAATATCATCGCTTCCACCTCCTTTTTGAACGTAAAACAGAGCACCTTCAGACACTGTTTTGTAACCTGTAGGTACAATGAGATAGGTTGAATAGCCTGGAAGTCCTTTTTCCATAGGATGTGCACCTGGATAAATTCTAATACCATCCATGGTATAACCTAAAGAATCAGCTTGCGCTTCTGCTAAAGTTAAAAATGCATTTAAATCTTCAAGTGAATACCAAGACGATCTATTGTCACCTCCTGCAACATCTCTAAAGATAGAATCATTAATGGCTTGGTACCTTGGATTGTAAGCTTGAGTTAACACTTTAATTTCAGCTGGAGTAATAGTTCCTTGTGGAGGTGTTGGTAAGTCCACTATTGGATCACCTACTGAGGCATCTTTACAGCAATAAAAATACATTGCCAGAGCACCTAGCAGAAAACCTAAAATCAGTAATACAACTTTTTTCATAATGTAGTTGGTTTAATTAATTGTTACTCTAATGTATTGAAAATCTCAAAACAAACCCAAAAAAACTTACTTTTTTGAAGTTTTTTCTTACTAATTAATGCATTTAAACCTGATTTTATTTCCAAAAATCTTTTGAGACATCAAATTTATTGAAGATTCTGAAATCTGAAATATTCTAGGATAGCCTCCTGTTACTTGACAATCTCTCATTAAAGCTAAAAGTTGACCTGAAGGTGTTAATTGAATCGTACCAGGAAGCACTAGCGAGGTAATTATGGCATCCATATTATTAGGAATTTGTTCTTTAAATCGATACGCCATTCTATTACTTTCACTAGAAATGGTAAAGTCTGACGCAAACAAGGTCTCTTTTTGAACAGATGTCAATTTATTAAATTCAGGACCTTTATAAACTTCAATTACAGGTTTATGAAAATCAAAACCATCAACTTTTAATATTTCGGTTTTTAAACTATTCTTATTAATTGTAGTATGGTATGGCAAAACATCTCCTTTTTGCAAGCGAAACGAAGAGGTTATATTAGCAGTCATGCTTCTACTATTAAGTACTTTTTCCGTTTGAAATCCACCAACTACCGAAAGATAAGACCTACAACCATGTAAAGGCTTTCCGAAGGATAGCACGTCATTTTTGTTTATGAGAATCCTACAACTTTGGTCAATAGTTTTGTCATTAACTTTCGGACTGAGATTGGCTCCAGTAATACAGATTTCTGTTTCTGAATGAAACTTTAACATTGGACCAATCATGGTTATTTCAAGAACTGCACTATTAGCAGTGTTATTTAAAATTAAATTTGAACGCTTATAAGAATCTATATCCATAGCTCCAGAATACGGCATACCAAACTGTTGCACATTACATCTGCCTAAATCCTGCACAGTATCATACAATCCAGCTTTTAAAACCTCAACCATCATACACCTCACTTTCTAATTGGTAAGCATTATTTAGAACCTTAGTCTTAATTTTAGTATGCTCTTCTAGAGAAATTGGAATAAATTGCATCTGATCTCCAGGTTTGGCAAAACAAGGTTCAGATAACGCTGGATCAAAAAAATTGATTGGAGAATTACCAATAATATTCCAACCAGCAGGACTTTGGTTTGGGTAAATTCCTGTTTGATGATGGCCTATAGCAACGGCTCCTTTTTCGACTTGCGATCTAGGTGTTTTTTTTCTTGGAAAATGTAGGCGATTATCTAGTCCGCCTAAGTATAAAAATCCGGGTAAAAAACCAATAAAAAAAACGGTATAAATTTGCTCAGAATGTATGCGAATAATATCTGATTTTGACAGCTTATTTTTTGAAGATATATCTTCTAAATCTAAGCCAAATTTCTCATCATAACACACAGGAATCTTCCAAAGTGTTGTTACTGATTTTTTTATGCTAATACGATCCAAATAATAAGTCTTTAGCCTTGAAATTTCATCATTGATATTATCAATAGTTAATTTATAAACAATTAATATCGAGTTATATGCGTTATTTATATCAAGTATTACTTTAGTATTACTTTTTAAGAGGTGATTTTTAAACATTAAGACATCATCAAGGATAGATTCATCGATTTTTTGAGGCCATTCTACCAAAATAGAACGCTCTGAAAACTGATAGTATTCTAACTCAAAATTTGTCATAAAACATCAAGAAATTTTAATATTTTTATCAGACAATCTTTGCGATAAATACCTTAAATTTTGGACTACATTTTTATGGTCTCCATGCACGCAAATTGTATCAACTTTTATAGGTACTTCTACTCCACTAATTGTCTTTACTTTTTGATTTGAAATCATACGAAAAACATGATCAAAAATAGCTTCAGAATCTGAAATAATCGCGTTAGCCTTATCCCTAGAAACTAATGAAAAATCTGTGTTGTAATTTCTATCTGCAAATCCTTCATATAATATATTGACATGATGTTGACGTGCCGTTTGTGCCATAACAGAATTAAAAGGCACATACAACACAAGGCTATCATCTATTTGCTTAACAACATCAACCATCAATTGAGCAATAGTCTCATTTTTAGCTGAAAGATTATACAATGCGCCATGTGCTTTCACGTGGTACAACTTTAAACCTTTAGCCTCAACAATAGATTTCAAGCTCAATATCTGACTTATTAGTGTGTTTTTAAGTTCCTCTTCAGGCATTTCAATAATTTTTCTACCAAAATTGAGAACATCAGGAAATGAAGGATGCGCACCAACTTTCACTTGATACTGTTTTGCAAGACTCACAACCTCCTCCATTGTTTCTAGACTACCAGCATGACCTCCACAGGCAATACTGCAAGACGATAAGTAAGGCATTAGCTGCGCTTCATTATTAAAACCTTCACCTAAATCGCAATTTATATCAATTGTCATTTCCTATATGATTTCAAAAACCTTTAAAATACTTTTCGCTCCTAAAACAACAGACAATACAAGAATAACCAGTCCGAATACATTTTGCCATACTGTATTTTTATAAGCTCCTAAAAGTGACGTTCTATTCATCATCCAAATTAGAAACCCAGCAACGACAGGTAAAAGCAAGCCATTTGCAATTTGTGCAAATTTGATAATTTCAACAGATTTGAATCCGATTGAAGAAAAAACAACACCAATTCCTAAAATTATCATCCATACTAAACGAAACTTAGTCGACTTCAAATTTGAACGCCATCCCAAACATCCTGAAGCTACATAAGCTGCTGCCAAAGGCGCTGTAATTGCACTCGTGATACCTGCAGCAAACAACCCAGTTGACAAGACATATTTTGAAAAACTCCCAAATAAAGGTTCCAAGCCCTTAGCCAAATCGGCAGCAGTACGCACTTCAAACTGCTGTATGGCAGACGCAGAAACAATAATACTCATCGAGACAATTCCTCCAAGTATAATCGCTATAAAAGTATCTTTTTTAGCATATTTCAAATCCGTTTTAGACGACCACTTTTCTTTCACTAGAGCTGCATGAAGAAATAAATTATAAGGTACTACTGTTGTACCTACTAAAGCGATAACAGTAAGTATATTTTCTTCAGAAAGATAAGGCATGAAAAGTCCGCCAAACACTTCATTCATATTAGGCTTGGTCAAAATTGCCGTAATCAAGAACGACAAACTCATAACCACAACCATAGCCACCAATATACGCTCTAAGACCTTATAATTTCCTAAATAAAGCACAACAAAAGCAATTACACCAAGAGATATGCTCCACAGATTAATTTGTAAATGACCTAAAGCAATAACTTGATCTCCAAAAATAGATTCAAGCCCAAGCACACCTCCAGAAAAATTACCAGCTTCGTAAGCAGCATTACCAATAACAATAGCAGATAGAATCAATACTATTGTAACAGAGCGCAGTGTTTTATTTGTAATTTCAGACCTAATGGCTTCAGACAAACCTTTTTGAGACACAATTCCTAAGCGCGCAGCCATTTCCTGTAAGACGATTGTTGCCACTATAGCAAATAACATCGTCCACAACAGCGACAAGCCAAAACCAACTCCAGCCAATGTGCAAACAGTAACAGTACCAGGTCCAATAAATGCAGCAGCTACAAGCGGTCCTGGTCCAATATTTTTAAGCCAGTTCTTAATCACGATCAACAGTATTTAACGCATAAATAGCAAAACTTCCTAACCAATGACCACCTTCATAACTATCGCCAACCAAATTTGGGAGCGAGTATTGTATGTGTTGATTTGCAATAGTTTTTAAATGTTTTAGCTCGGGCAATCCTTCAGCAATAGTATTCAAACTCCAAGCTCTAGAAAAATTCACACCATCCAAATGCACGAGTTTTCCATCTGATCTATCACTAACTTTTCCTGTTTCAATAGTGAAACTTTCATCTTTTAATTGTGGAAGAAATCCATCTAACCAAACCATAAAATCATCTTTATGCAAAACACGTCTCATTAACGCAGCCTCTTCCAAACAAGGCGACAAAAAATCAAAGCCGCTTGGCTCCCAAGACAAAGGACAACTAGCATCATTAGCATAAAAATCTTTAGCGCGTTTTTCAATGAGCGATGCCAATTCCTCATGATCAACAGTTTTAGCATAATCATACGCAAAAGACAATCCGAAGGCTGTATTGGTATGTTCTCCAACTCGAATTGGATAATTCAGTTTAGGAAGAAACTCTAAATACTTTGATACGATCAAATCGGTCAATGGTTGTAAATTTTGCTCTAGTACTCTAGCATTAGGATCATTCCAAGTATATAATTCTTCAGCCAACTTCAGTAGCCAAGCCCAACCATAAGTACGTTCATAGGAGGCATTATGCTTTCCGAAGAAATAAGAAATTTCAGTTTCAATATTCTCTTTAGACATATTTTGCAATAGCATTGTAACAGCTATATCACGCTGTTCTAAATCGGGAAATTGCTTCAACAAACTCACCAAGCTCCAATGACCATGAACCGCCGAATGCCAATCGAAACAACCATAAAATGCAGGATGCAAAGCTTGAGGCGATTGTAAATCGGCATCACTACCAATGACTTGATTTAATTTATTAGGATATTCGGTTTGAATACAATCTAAAGGCAATTGTGCTAGTCGGTTAGCCTGATCTACATTCAAAATTGATACAGATTCAGTAATCTCAGAATTTTCAATATCGATTTTATCGTTTCCTTTAGACTCTTTACAGGACACAATAAGCACAAAAAACACAATACATATAGAGAGATTACGACACATCATATTTACAATTTGAATTGACACTAAATATAGCATATTTGATTAAGAGATAGTCTTTCACAATGCTATAGTTTACATTAATTATTGTTATCTTCGGTTTAGCTTTTACAAAACCCGAAATGCTATAAATGGCTCTGAACAAGAAAAAATGGATCAAAACCTTACAGTTTTTAGCGGCTTATCTTGTTGCTGCATGGACATTTTTACAGTTCGTTGACTGGATCTTGAACCGTTATAACATATCGCCATATTGGGTTGATGTACTGTTATGGATTTTCATTGGAATCATTCCATCCTTGCTCATTTACCTTTACCATCAAGAGCGTATTAACAAGCGTATTTTAAAACTTCGGGAGAAGATTATTTTTCCTTTGAATATTCTTATTCTAATCATTGCGCTTTATTTTGGATTTGGTAATAGCGATCTTGGCGCAACAACTAAGAATATTACTTTTGAAAATGAAGCAGGCCAAGTAGAAACCAAAACCATCACTAAAGAAGAATTTAGAATTGGTATTCCTATTTATGGTTTTGAACAAGAAGTTCAAGACAGTACAACGCGATGGATGCGTTACGGAATTGGAAGAATACTCTACGAAGACTTAGCCCAAAATAAAAGTTTAAGTCCAGACTACTCACATTTAACCACTACAACTACAAAGATCAGAGAAGCCTCGTTGTTTTATGATTTCTATGTAGATGGTAAATACAAAAAAGTGGGTGATGAATTTGAGATTACCACTTACATTAGAAAAGCCAGTAACGGAAAAAAACTCAAAGAACTAACCTTGAAAGGCACAAACATTCTGAGCCTTCTGGATGAAATTAGTGTATTCATTACATCTGAAGCTGGTTTTGTTGAAAGCAATGATTTAAATTATATTGATTTGCCAATCAATGAATTCATGAGCAATTCCTTACCAGCAATTGAAGCCTATGTGAATGGAAATTACAGTAAAGCTTATTCTATTGATGAACGCTTTGCCTTAGCATATTTAGAAAATGCCAAACGCAATAGTCTTTTTAACAGAGGGAAACTAGAAACGCAAGACATCATAAACAAAGCCTTTGCATTAAAAAACAAATTACCCTTACAGAAACAACTTGAAATTTACATTCAAAGAAGCTTGGCTTATAATAAGTATGATGAAGCTGAACGTCAGGTGAAGTTACAATTAGAAGTCGATCCAAATAATGAATTTTATAACCAAGTATTATTTTCAATATACGGAGACACCAAACAATTGCAATCATATTTAAAAAAATCTCAAGAATTATTTGAACAAGATCCAAAACCAGAAAACGGCATAAATTTAGCGCAAGCAACATTAGTTACAGGTGGCGAAGAGGAACTTTTAGAAGCTTTAAAACCATACGAACTTATTAGTCCGAATGTTGTTGAACTCAAATTAGCACCTCTAATTTTTAGTGGCAAAATAAAAGAAGCTGAAATGATCCTGGACGGTATAAAGGCTCAAGGATATACCAACAAAAGAATTTCAGTTTATGATTCCATCATTCTATATCACAAAAATAAAATACCAAACATTTCAGATTATTCAGATTTTGTTGGTCAATACATTTCTAATCATAACGAACAAACTTTAGAATTCTGGATTGAAAACGATAGAATTATCCAATATGTATCGCATCAGCGTATGGAAACTTTATTGCCTGCTGGACCAAACGCCTTAGGAGGAGGTCTAGTTAATGACATGACTTGGAGATTAGATCTCATTAAACACGAAGGCAAACCAATAGCGATAAAGAATTCGACTTATTTCTGGAACGGATTAAACACCTACTGGTATTGGAAGTTAGACGAGTACATAGAAGCTGCTGATGATGCCTTTGAGAAAGGTGACTTTGAACGCGCTGAGGAACTTTACGAAATTGCCTTAGCCAAAAATCCAAAACACGGTTACATCAAACATATTCTGGCACATTTAAAATTTAAAAAAGACAAAGACAGCGCTTACATCACTAGTCAAAATGAGCGATTTTCCGGTACTTATGATTCAAGAACATTTTGGATTGAAGATGCAACTTTATATTACAAACGAAAAAGCGAAACTGTTGATTTGCCTAAAGTAAAATTACTACCTATGTCTGATAGCACTTACATAAATTCATCTAGACTAGGCACTTACATGCAGTTTGAAACTGATACAAACAATAGACTCGCCTCAGTTCCATATACGTTTAATTCAAAGACTATGCGTTGGGAACGTCTGGAAACCGAAAACAATTATTTACTGAAAGACGAATAACTAACCCAACCAACCTTCACGATCCATACTCCTATATTGAATAGCTTCAGAAATATGAGCTCCCGAAATAGATTCTGAAGCCTCCAAATCTGCAATCGTTCTTGAGACTTTTAAAATACGATCATAGGCTCTAGCTGAAAGATTTAAACGCTCCATAGCGTTTTTTAACAAGTCCATAGACACTTTATCTAACTGACAATACTTTCGAATCTGTTTGGTTGTCATTTGTGCGTTGTAATGCACATGTTCTGAATCTTTAAACCGAAGTGTTTGCACTTCGCGAGCTGATGTGACACGTTTCCTAATCGCAACTGAAGATTCACCTTTACGATCCTCAGATAATTTTTCAAAAGGCACTGGGGTGACTTCTATATGAATATCGATTCGATCCAACAAAGGCCCAGATACTTTACTCAAATAGCGTTGCATTTCAGCAGGTGATGAAGTAACAGGCGCGTTAGGATCATTAAAATATCCTCCAGGACTCGGATTCATACTCGCCACCAACATAAATGAACTCGGATAGGTTACTGTAAATTTTGCTCTAGAGATGGTTACTTCTCTATCTTCTAATGGTTGACGCATCACTTCCAAAACTTCGCGCTTAAATTCAGGTAACTCATCTAAAAACAAAACACCATTGTGAGATAAGGAAATCTCTCCAGGTTGCGGATAGCTTCCACCACCAACTAAGGCTACATTTGAAATGGTGTGATGCGGACTTCTAAAAGGACGTTGCGCCATAATTCCTGTGTTTGCTTTTACACGACCAACCACAGAATGAATTTTAGTGGTTTCTAAAGCTTCATCTAGAGTCATTGGCGGCAAAATACTTGGTAACCGTTTTGCCAACATGGTCTTTCCTGCGCCAGGAGGTCCGATTAAAATGATATTATGGCCACCAGCAGCAGCAATTTCCATACAACGCTTGATACTTTCTTGACCTTTTACATCACTGAAATCGAATTCAGGGAAATCGAGATTTTTATAAAACTCAGCTTTGGTATTGATAATGGTTTGCGGAATATGATCGTCTTTATCAAAATGATGAATTACCTCCAAAATAGAATCCACACCAAATACTTTTAAACCATCAACAATAGCAGCCTCCTTTGCATTTTGTTTAGGCAGAATAAACCCTTTAAAACCTTCAGCTTTTGCTTTAACAGCAATTGGCAAAGCTCCTTTAATAGGTTGCAAAGTACCATCAAGCGACAATTCTCCCATAATGAGGTATTGTTCTAAATTTTCAGCTTTAATTTGATTCGTTGCCACGAGAATTCCAATAGCTAAAGTAAGGTCATAAGCCGAACCTTCTTTACGCAAATCGGCTGGCGACATATTAATGATGATCTTTTTTCCTGGAATTTTATAACCGTTATTTTGAAGTGCTGCCGCAATGCGAAAGTTACTTTCCTTTATGGCATTATCAGGCAAACCTACCAGATGGTAACCAATTCCTGAATCAACATTTACTTCAACGGTAATCGTGGTAGCCTCTACTCCAAAAACAGCACTACCAAAAACTTTTTTGAGCATATATAGAATATTTACTCAAATATAGAATTATTTCTACGATTTTATATGTAATAATTTACTTTTCACAGAGATTAATACCTGTTGTTTTTTTAGATTTACATTGCAAGAACTTTTCAAGTGAAAAAAACATTACTATTCATATTTGTTCTAATTACCTCATCAAAACTGCTTGGACAAGATTTTGAATGGACTAGATCTTTAGGAAATGAATTAGAGGCAAATAGCATAACTGCTGTAGCGACTGATTCAGACGGAAACATCTATAATTGCGGATATTTTGAGGGAACCATTGATTTTGATCCAGGCCCGAATCAACTGAATCTTTCATCCACTTACAAAAATATCTTTCTTCAGAAGTTAGATCCCAATGGTAATTTGATTTGGGCAATAGCCTTTGACGAAGGTGAACGAGGTAGTGAAGCTTATCACATGTCATTAGATAATGAAGGTAATATCCTTATAGCAGGTTCTGCAATTAATTTAGGATCAAGTGGTGGCATTTCCTATGCCATTCTAATTTATAAATTAGATGCTTCAGGCAATGTTATATTTAGAATAGAATCATCAGGAGATAATGGTTCAACAAATCGTGCTAGACAAATAGAAGCCGATAACGAAAATAGTATTATTGTATCTGGAAGTTTTTCTGGCCCAACTGAATTTGGAACTGCTCCAAACAATTTTGCTCTTAATTCTGTTTCAGGCTTCGATCTGTTTTTTTTGAAGTTGAATCCAAATGGAGAAATTTTTTGGGCCAAACAAATCGGAGGGCAAGGAAATACCTCGCTTCAAGATTTCAGTATTGATCCTATCGGCAATTTTTACTTAGGAGGAACATTCGGCGGATCAATGGATTTTGATCCCAGTTCCAATTCCTTTGAAATAGATTCAGGACCACAAGGTGCAGCCTACTTATGTAAAATGGATAATGATGGTGATTTAATATGGGCATATAAATATGAAGGTAGTGGTTTCACTACATTAAATGGTGTTGACACGTCATCGAATCAAGACGTATTTATTTCTGGGTATTACAATAGCGATATTATATTAGAGTCTAGTTCAGGTTCAATCAATTTAAATTTCACAGGAAATGAAAGCAATTTATATCTTGCCAAAATCGATTCAGAAGGTGCTTTAGTATGGATTAAATCTATGTCTGGAGATTCAGGCGTCTATCCTGAAGGAATTAAAGTTGACAGCTCTGATAATATTTTTCTTTTTGGTTACTTTTTTGGTACTGCTGACCTAGACCCAGAATCAACAACGAATAATTTTACTGAAAACGGACAAGGCGATATCTTCTTACAAAAATATTGTGACGACACCTTATTATGGACTGAAGCATATGGTGGAAGTGGAATTGATTTTTGCAAATCTATAGATGTGGATTCAAATGCAAATATTATACTGGGAGGCGATTACTACTACGCAAATTTAGATTTTGATCCTGGAAACAACATGACGGAATCTTTGCTAATAAATGCTGGTCAAAGAGATGCCTTCACTTTAAAACTAAGTCAAAGTAACTTTATTACTCCAATGGCCTTTGCTCCTGATGACTTAGTTGGATGTGATGATAACAATGATGGTATTTCAGAAAATTTTGACACCTCGTTGATAGAGTCTCAAGTGATCGGTAATCAAAATTTAGATTGTTTTGATGTGGTTGTTCGTTACTTCGATGAATTAGGGAATGAACTTCCCAGCCCTCTTCCCAATCCATTTACTAACTCAACCCCAAATAGTCAAACCATAACCATTCAAGTTGCTAATGCACTTAATCTCAACTTTTATTCTGAGACAACGATTACACTTGAAACTTCTGATGGACCTAATATTAATACTCCTACTGATCGTTTTGCCTGTGATGAAGGTAACGGCTTTGGTAGTTTCGACATGTCATTAATCGAAAATGAAATTTTAGGCATTCAGAGTGGTTTACAAGTCTTATATTTTGACGGAAATAACAACGCTTTACCTAGTCCACTTCCCAATCTTCTTGAAAATAATATTCCTTTTATGGAAACAATTTCAGTTAAGGTAATAGACCTAGCAAATCCATCATGTGTTTCAGAAACATCATTTAACCTCATTATTACTGAATCTCCTGCCATAGAACTTCAACCTCAATATTTTATTTGTGAATCTGATATCTCTATTTTATTAGAAATAGAATCTGATTATACTAGCTATGAATGGTTAGATGAAAGTAATGAATTAATATCGAGCACCTATTTTGCTGAAATATTCGACGAAGGATTATATACATTAAATGCCAATATCACTCAAAATGGAAACAGTTGTTCTAATTCCTTCACTTTTGAATTGATTCGCACAAGTCCTCCTCAAATTCAAACCGTGAATACAGGGTTTACTTTAAATAATTTCATTGAAATTATAACCTTTGAAAATGGTGACTACGAATATTCTATTGATGGAATCAATTATCAAGACAGCAATATCTTTCAGAATATATCTGGCGGATCTTACACAGCAACCGTTAGAGACAGAGGCGGATGCGGAGATGATTCGCGTGACGTTATTGTTATTGATTTTCCAAGTCATTTTTCACCTAATGACGATGGTTTCAACGATTATTGGCAAGTCAGAGGTATTTCAAATTTTCCAAATGCCAAGATTTATATTTTTGATAGGTACGGGAAACTACTAAAACAATTAAGCCCTATGAGTCGCGGATGGAATGGTAGATATCTAGGAAAGGTCCTACCAACGAACGACTATTGGTTTATTGTAGAATTTGAACAGCAGCGTCTTGGCGGTCATTTTACTTTAAAACGTTAAACTTATTAATTTAATACGTTTTGAATGAAGTACTTAAGAAACGTCTCGCATTGATGTTGCTGATCATATAGAACAAGTCTTCACCAATATAACTTCTAAGATTTTGATACAACGCTTTTTCGGTGTTCTTTTGGGCAACAACATAGTAATCAGTCCCAAATAAGATCTTGTGTTTTACTTTATCGTCATTGAGGAGATATTTTAGCAAAGGAAATAAATCTTCATTAAAAATGATAAAACTAATATCTGTATAAACCCCTTCATATTTAATCATAAGATCATAAATAATAGATAACCAACTTGCATTCCACCATATAGTTCTACTACTACCATGGTTAAGCGTATTCTTGATCTTACTTTCAAAATATGCTTCTTTGGAAACATGCGAGATGTTATTATTGTAATTATTCCAATTATCTTCAGTGTAACGCAGCCATTCCTTAGTTCCTCCAAAATGCGCTAGACAAATTTTAAGCTTACTCAAATCGGTGTCTTTACCTAAATAAGCACTTAGTAAACCCTTATCAAGCAAACAATGATAATTTAAAGGATGTGTAAAGTTTGTTGTAAAATGATAGTTTTTAGTTTGTGGTAGCGGAATTGGAATTGGACCTTCCGCTTTCTTTTTAGTATATTTTAGAATAGGATGTTCGCTCCATTCTTTTTTCTTTTTTCCTCTATAGAATACAGTCCCTTCAATACAATGCGTCATTATAGGAATCTGATGTTCCTGTGCAAACTTATAAGTATTGATTAAATCTTTATCAAAAGGATAATACCCAAGTGCTGGATACATTTTAATACCATGAAAATTTTGTTTTGACAAATGCCGCTGCATATACTTTTCATAAGAAAACCCATTAATATTAACCTTAGAATCAATGATACGTCTTGGATCAGCAAACACAAAAGGCAATAATTGTCCTTTATTATTTGATTTTACTTTTAGCAATTCTTCAAGTTGTTGCATGTAATCTGAAATAGGATCTCCAGCATCCATATAATCCATATCCATTGGAAGCACAACAAACTTAGTATTGACATCGTAAGTCTTTTCTAAGAGATCAAAAACTTTACTTTGTCCAGATTTACTATAAGTTGCATAGCGTCCTAAATTTCTGAAGCGTTTAAAAGCCGCCTTCGTTTCATCGCTAAATAAATTACTTAACACTAATACGTTGGCCAACATTTTAAAAAGCCAATGACCTAAAAATAAAATGAGTGTGTAGACCCAAAATAATACACGTGTGAATTTTAATATATCCAGAAAAAAGTACTTGACCTTTTTACATCTATGAATGAATTTCTTGTAGTTTTTATTTCGAACTGTTAAGTTAAGGTAGTACCACTTAACGGTTTTCATTGTTACCAGCTGATACAACAAAGGCACGACTTTCTTTCCAAAATGATTAGGCACGTGATCTATGGTAAACGTATGCGTATGACAGTTATAAACCGTATAATTTTTTGGAGGGTTTAATGTAGAATCTGAATCTATATCGTGTTTCATAACCGCTTTTAAGTGTTATTAAAGTTATAAAATTTAACGATAAAAATAGTGACTCGCATCGTATTTAAAACATCTTAGTTTTTGATGAATTTTATAGTTTGACGCTTACTATTTGAATTAATTTTTAAAAAGTAAATTCCTGCTTCTAAGTTGGAGACATCAATAATTGAAGACCGTTGATTTTCTTCACTTGCAAGATGCTTTAATTGTCGTCCATTAATATCTAAAATAAACATATCAGAAATACTTACTTTACTATCAATATGGAGTTTATCTTCAGCTGGATTAGGATATATTTCAAAAGTACTGAGCTCTAAATCATCTCCTACAGACAATATATCATTATAACTAAAATCATCTATAAAAACCGTATTATTATTCACACGTATTGCTATATTCTTACCATAAGAAGGCTCATAATCTGACATATCTAAAGTGTAATAAGTCATATCATATGGAGGATCATAGAAATCCATAATTGTAAATGTAGATGCATCTTCAGGATCTGTCATAAATCCAATACGAATACTATAACTTGAAAAGTTATCATCCTTGACCCAGAAAGAAATATCACTATCAGAATTCAACCCAAGAAGACGTGGTCCAATAAGGTAAGCCGCATTTGAAATAGAGGTAGATCGCATTCGAATTGTATTACCATTTCCATCTTGATCGTTTAAAGGAGAAACTGTAAGACTTGTAAAAGTAGGATGATCTAAAATGGTGGTCCAATAGCTATCCAAATCTGTATCGTCAAATCCAATAAAATATGGAGCTTCCACTTCAATATCATCATCACAAGCATCGCCTAAACCATCATTATCGCTATCTGTTTGTTCAGGATTAGCGTCATAAACACAGTTATCAACCGAGTCATAAATACCATCCGCATCTGAATCAGCATCAACAAAAGTCGATGTGGTATTGGTAATGATTGGTTCGTTAAAATCGAAATAAATATTTGCAGTATTGCCTATATAAGTTCCAAACGGCAGATTAGAATTCGCTTTAATTCTGAAGGCTACATAGCCATGACTTGCAGGTTCATTAGAAGTACTATCTGGTAAATTTATGTTTTCAAATTCAAAATCTAATACATTTCCAGAACGCTGGACTCTTCCACTATGACTTAAATCAATAAGTTCAAATGAATTAAGATCAAATTTACTGCTTGAATAATACGACTCTAACGTATCTGTTACTTTAATATTGATTGCCGAAGCTGTTCCTGTATTTTGAAACCTAATTAAATAGTTTAAATAGTCATTTTCAATAGCTTCAACCAAAATTGTTTCCTTATCTACCATTTTGTCATTTGGATCATATGAATTAACAATGACATCACTAAAAGCCACTACATTATCATTAGGATTTGCGTCAGTATCGATAGGTGTTACTAATGCATCAAATGTTAAGTTATCACCTGAATTATTAATTGGAGGCGGAAGAATATTAAAATCCAAATCAATAACTCTAGTTTCTAATGGTAATAAATTTGAATACTCCCATTGCAGTTGATTATTTTCTTGTAAATCTACTAAAGGGTCTGATTCTAAGAAGGTCATTACCGATTCGTCATAATTAAATGTTACAGAGCCATCAAGAACTGTAGTTCCAACATTTCGATAAACAATTCGTACACTAACATCAAAACCTGGCCGAGGCACATCAAATGAAAAAATTGAGATTCTAACATCATTAACAGGAGTAATAGGAGTTACACAAAAGTTCTCTTCTTGAGAATTTCCTATTCCTGAAAAATCAACAGTAACTGGATTAGATTGATAGTAAGACAACCCAGGTTCAACATGAACCGAATAATTTCCTGAAGGCACAAACAACAAATAATTACCTTCATCATCTGTAACCGTAGAATAAGAGTCTGTATCACCTGTAGCGACAACACTAGCGTAATGAAATGGATACGCTCCCGAACCACAATTATTACTTAGTGCATCAAAATCTACTTGACCAAAAATAGCATTAGAAAAGATATAATTACAGCTAGTTGTTACCTCGTCATAGTTATTACAACCTTCATTATTTCCAGAAATGTCATAATCACCACCTCCTAACAGATAATTGCAAATATTTAATTCTTCACAAACCGACAAATTCCAATTCTGCACTATTTCAAGATGGGTTATTGAATTAGGATCAATATTCATCAATCCTGAAATTGAATTTAAATTTTGGTTATTATACAACTCGATCTCTCCAGAAATTGATGTAATATTTTCTAGCCCATTTAGGTTTTCTAGAGCATCATTTTCATTTATTCTAATATACCCATCTACATTGGTAACATTTGGAAATCCTGAAACATCAACTAAAACATCATTATACCCAACAAACAAACCACCTAAAGTTGTTAAATTAGACAACCCATTTAAGGACACTAAAGCATCAGCATTTGTAATATCTAATATTCCTCCTATGTTTTGCAACGACTGGAAATCAGTAAAATCAGTTATTCCAATAAAACCATCAACATCAAAATTACCATTAATGGTTTCTAAATTACTAAATGCAGGAAGCGTACTAATTGTATTTCCAGACAATCTAAGATTACCGTGTACAGTAGTTAAATTAGGCAATCCAGTAATGTTTCTATCTGGACCACTATTATCAGGCAACACAATAGTAAAGTCTCCATTAATCTCTGATAACTGAAATCCGATATAAAACTGACTTGAACCATTAGCTGTACCAGAAAAATAAAACTCACCACCTAAATTTTGAAGATTATTCAAGGCACTAATATCAGAGATGTTACTCGTTAACTTAATTCTTCCACCAACAGTCGTAAGGTTACTAAGCGCAGATATATTATTGATATGTGAATCCAATACATCAAAGTTTCCGCCAACATAAGTCAATGAATTTAAACCATTCAAACTCGTCATCCATATATTATAATCCATAATAAAACTCCCTTGAATCGTTGTGATATTCTGTAGTGCGTTTAAATTATAAGTCGGTCCATTTGCTGAACCACCAATAAAAACGCTACCATTAATTTGAGTACAATCTGGATAAGCTTCAAGAAAATAATCTATCTGACCTTGATTATCAAAAGTCACTGAACCAGGTGGACATTGTCCAAAAGAGATTTGTATAAATAGCAGAAAAATAAGGTAAGTGTAACTATGTTTCATATCAAATAAGTTCAAAGAAGAAAGCTAATCTTTTTTATTCGTATTCACAAACTCCAAAGCACGACGTTCATTATAATAAAATTGACCTTTTTGAATGAAGCCAACATGACCTCCATATTTAGGCATTTCTAAATACAAGTTTTCATTCCTTTTGGCTTCCTTAACCGGAAAACATTCTGGAGATAAAAACGAATCGTTAAGCGCATTGATTAATAAAGTCGGAATTTTAATATTAGGTAGAAATTGCAAACTACTAGATTGTTCATAATAGTCTAATGCATCTTTAAAACCATGTGCTTTAGACGTGTAAACCTCATCGAAATCTCTTAAAGTTTTAATTGAGTTAACATCTTTAACTGAAATGTTTTCAGGAAATTGAATCACTTTTAAGTCTAATTTCTCAACTAAGTGTTTCCTGAATCGAATCGCAAAAGCTCTGTTTTTAAATTCATGTAATGCTTTAGAAGAACTCGCAAGATGCACAGGAACGGAAATGGCGATTGCCGACTTAATTTCAGTTGGAAGCATTCGATCTTCTCCTAAATATTTCAGCGTTATATTTCCGCCCAAACTAATCCCTTTAATATAGATATTCTTGTAGCCTTTTTGAATACAATGTATTACAACATCATCCAAATCATCTGTTGCTCCTGAATGATAACTATGGTAAAATCGGTTAGGCTCACCACTACAACCTCTAAAATTTACCGCAGCAGCATCAACACCATTCTCGTTGAACAATTTTGCCGTTCCAGTAATGTAAGGCCGTTGTGCATGGCCTTCTAAACCATGAAGCAGAATAATTACACGATCTGATTTGGCTACAGCATAACTCCAGTCTAAATCTAAAAAATCGCCATCACGTGTCTTTATACGTTCACGCTCTTGATACAACCCTTTTACAGTTCTAAACAAACCAGAATACACTGTAGATACGAATCCGTTTTTGAACCAAGGAAATGGTTTGTATGTTGATTCAAGTATTGGCATCGTTAAACTGTTAAGGACGCAAACTCGAACTTATCTCCATTAAACAAGCCTTTATCACTCAACTTTAAAGAAGGAATTACCAATAATGCCATAAACGACAAGGTCATATAAGGTGCATTGAGCTTGCTTCCTAATTGCTTAGCCATCTGATCTAATTCGGCATAAGCCTTTCCTATAGTTTCACCATCCTGATCACTCATAATACCAGCGACTGGAAGCGGAACTATTTTTTCTTCGGAATCAGAAACTGCACAAATTCCGCCTTTATTTTCAATAATTAAATTTACTGCCTTGCATATCATGTCATCAGATACACCCACTGCAATGATATTGTGTGAATCATGCCCAACTGAAGATGCAATAGCACCAGATTTCAATCCGAAGTTTTTAATAAAAGCCATAGCAGGACGTTGATCTACATAACGATTAACGACTGTCATTTTCAAGATGTCATTTTCAATATTAGAGACCAGGTTTCCATCTAAAATTGTAGCTTTCTGAATCAATTCGTTTGTAACCAATTGTCCATCTAATGCTTCAATAACGCGAATTTGATCAGTATTTGCTTCAACTTTAAAATCGGATACAGTAACCTTATTACAATTGAAATTATTGAGCCTTTCAAAAGGAACCGTTTTAATATGCGACATTCCTTTGTCACTTACCAGCACACCATCGATGTAAGTTCGAAGCACTTCAAAATCTTTCAAATCATTAACAACAATACAATCTGCTGGGTCACCTTCTTGAAGTAAGCCAACATCTAAATTGTAATGCTCAACCGGATTTATACAAGCAGCCTGCAGCACCTTAAAAACATCAATACCTCTAGCAACTGCTCGTGCACATAATTGGTTAATATGATGCTCTAACAAATCGTCTGGATGCTTATCATCACTACAAAACATTATATTCTTGTAATGCTCAGGCAACAAGTGAATCAAGGCTTCAAAATTCTTAGCAGCACTTCCTTCACGAATAAGCACTTTCATGCCTTTTTGAAGTTTTTCTAGACCTTCTTCGTAAGTAAAACATTCGTGATCTGTAGAAATTCCAGCATTGATATAGGTTGTGATATCCTCTCCTAAAATTCCAGGTGCGTGACCATCAATAGGTTTATTGAAATGTTTCGCCCAAGCTATTTTTTTAAGCACCTCTTCATCATTGTAGATTACACCAGGATAGTTCATCATTTCAGCAAGATACTTGATTTCTGGTCTCTCCATAAGAGCTTTTATATCATTAGAATCTATAACTGCACCAGCAGATTCAAATGACGTTGCTGGCACACAAGAAGGTGCACCAAAATTGAATTTAAAAGGCGTTTGTTTTCCGTTATCAATCATAAAATCAACACCAGCAACACCAAGTACATTAGCAATTTCGTGTGGATCTGAAACGGTTGCTATGGTGCCATGGTTAACAGCAATTTTGGCAAACTCACTTGGCACAAGCATTGAACTTTCTATATGAATATGTGCATCCACAAATCCAGGAAGAATGAAATGTTCAAGATCATGTTCTTTTTCTACAACAGATTTTATTTTACCATCTTGAATTTCGACTTCACCCTTAAAGATGCGTCGGTTTTTAATATCAACTATTTGTCCTTGCAAGGTATTCAAAACTTTATTGTTTAATGACATTTTTAATAGCTGTTCCCTTTGAGCTATCAACCTTTAGAATATAAAATCCTGAAGCCAATTCACTAACATCGATAACAGCATCAAAACCAGAAGCATATATATTCAAAATCTGCTGACCATTCATATCATACACATGAATATACTCAAGAGGTGCATCAGAAGTTATGAAAATCTGGTTGAGAAATGGGTTTGGGAAGACCTGTGTTTTCACACTGTTTGCTATATCAGCTACGGAAAGATTACAATCATCACTAACCAAAGTCTCAGAATAACCCAAGGCGTCCAATTGCGCTTGGACCGAAGGAATCTCAAAATCATCGGCACAGATAAATGCTAAATTCGGATTTCCAAAAAATCCAGAATATTCCATAAGTGCAGTTCCGTTTTTTATATCTGCATTTGTTAAATCGTTATTTTGAACATTGAAATCCAAAACATTCGGATTATCACTAATTGATATTTCAGTAAGCAAATTGTTAGATATCCCAATGGTAAATAAATTAGGGTTTTGGCTCAAATCGATAGACGTCAGGTTGTTATTTTCAACCGACAGATTTTCCAAAAGTGTATTATTTGTAATATTTAATTCTGAAAGATTTGCATTTGAAGCCAATAACCAAATTAGTTGTAAATTATTTGTCACATCTAGTTCAGAAATCGGATTTACAGAACAATTGAGTGTTTCCAAGTTGACATTAGAACTAATGTCAATATTGGTAAATAGGTTGATAAAACATTCAAAATTCACAAGATTTGTATTAAGCGAAACGTCTAGATCCGTTAATTGATTATCACTACAGAATAAACCTTCCAAATTTAGATTACTGCTTACATCAAGTGTTGTCAACGCATTACTGTCACACAATAAAGACGTAAGGTTTGCAAGCGCAGATATATCCATCGTTACAATATCATTGAATTGCACATTCAAAACACTAAGATTCACAAAGTTTTCGATACCTTCCAGAGAAACAATATTTTGATTGGACACTCGCAGTCCTTGTATCCCAATAACTTCAGAAAGCTGTATTTCATCATCATTATTGAGATCAACCTGACTGGTGAAATTTCCATCGCCATTAAAATCCGCACAATTCGTATTCAATAATGCATTTTTAAAATTAGTATCCGGAATATTGATAATTTGAGACCAAACAAAAGGACTCATTAACAATGTTAGCACTAATATTACACTTATTTTTTTCATGGTTGTTTTAACGTAATTCTTAAAATCTGTTTTGTGGCTTTAGTAACCTTAAATCGCTCATCGGCACGTTTTCCAATCACCCAAACAATGTTCTCATCAGAAAGCAAAAGACAAACACGTTCCTTCTCAATCAAAGACATTTTCTCATCCTTAAAGTACTTGCTCAACTTTTTCTTTCCTTGCATTCCTAGCGGATAAAACACATCTCCTTTTTTCCATTTTCGAAGTTGCAATGGAAATTTCAATTGGTCTTTATCTACATAAATAGTAGTTTCAGAAGGCTTAGAAATAGCATCTGCTTCATCAAAAAACAGAATTCCCATTGATGTTTCAACAGAGGCTTCATTTTCTAAAATCCCGAAAGAGCGTTCCTCATCAGAACCACTTTCTTGTTGTCGCAATGTTAGGATTAAATGCTTCCTGTCCTTTAACAATCGATGTGTTTTGGAAAGTACTTGTTTTCCAGATTGCGCTTCTAACAAATGTTCAATATCATTCCACTCTGAAAATCCATAAGCTTTAAACATTTCAAAAAGATAGGCTTTTGGATTTTTAAGTTTCTTAATTTTTGAAATTTTGTATTTAACTTTATACTCATCAATATCAGTAATAGCCTTACTTTCAAAAGAGTTGACACTTTCATCTACGATATCGATAGCATCGTTCAAGTTGGAAATTGTAGTCTTCACATTATCTAATAACTCTGGAGCGATATCCTTTAAATTTGGGATAATATGATGTCTGAGTTTATTTCTCAAATAGGTATCAGAAGCATTACTACTATCGTCACGCCATGAGATCTTTTCATTTTCAGCAAACTGTGCAAGTTGCTCTCTTGAAAATGGTAATAACGGACGAACAATTTGCCCATTAATTTCAGGAATACCAGTAAGTCCGCGTAATCCTGAACCTCTAGAAAGATTGATCAAAAAGGTTTCCAAGTTATCGTCTGCATGATGCGCAGTAAGCATGTAATCAAACTCTAGATGATTCATTAAGGACTCAAACCATTGGTATCGCAATTCTCGAGCAGCCATCTGAATTGATAGTTTATTATTTTCAGCATATGCTTCAGTATCAAAATACTCAATAAAGACTTCAACATTTAGAGTCTCACCTAGCTGTAACACAAATGCTTCATCTCCATCACTCTCCTCGCCTCTTAATTTAAAATTGCAATGCGCTAGAGCAATGTTTAGATTTGAAGCCTTGCAAAGATGCGTTAACACAACGCTATCGAGGCCTCCAGAAACAGCAATGAGAATCTTGCTCTTATGGAGAAATGAAAAATTAGTATCAATATGTTGTTTGAAATCTTTTATCATTTGATAAGTGATAAGGCATTAGCTTAATATTTTTTTGATCAATACATTTAGCATTTTTTCAATTTCTACAGATTTCTGCCAAACAATTAAATCCCTGTAACTTTTCATAGCTCAAATGTAATGCTTTTAACTCACAGTAATTTTTATTCCTTATGCCTTTTAACGTCTCAGTTTTCCAAAACTTGTCGCATAGCCTTAGCTTTGATAAGGCATTCTTCATATTCTTTTAGCGGATCACTTTTAGCGGTAATAGCACCACCAACCGAATAAGACACATAATTATTTATGGCATTATAAAGAATGCTACGAATCACTACATTAAAATCGAAATCGTCTTCAGGTGTAAAATAACCCACAGCTCCTGAATACAGACCACGTTTAGTGTCTTCAAGTGCTTCAATAATTTTCATTGCAGAGACTTTAGGAGCGCCTGTCATACTTCCCATTGGAAATGTTGTTTTAATGACTTCTACAGGGTTCTCATTATTTTCAAGAGTAGAAGTGACTGTAGAGATCATTTGATGCACCTGATCAAAAGTATAAACCTTACACAACTCTTCTACAACAACACTGCCTTTTGTTGCTGTTTTAGACAAATCGTTACGCACTAGATCAACAATCATAATATTCTCACTGCGTTCTTTAGTATCATTAGAAAGCGTATCCTTGAGTTTCTGATCTTCATCTTTATCCATTGAACGCTTTGCAGTGCCTTTTATAGGCTGCGAAATAATTTTAGAACCTCTTTTTTTAATGTAACGCTCAGGAGATGCACACAACATATAATTTCCATAAAGCTTCATAAACGTAGCAAATGGAGGTTTTGAAATTGAATTTAAGTTTTGGTAAACCTCTAAAGGATTGATCTTAGTCTTTTCAGCAAAAAATTCTTGACAAAAATTAGCTTCATAAATATCACCTCTATGGATGTGCGCTAACATTTGTTTTACTTTTTTGAAGTATTCGTCTTTATGGATTCTGAGCTTTATCTTGATTTTATGCTGCTGAGAATTAGTAACAATTTCTTTTTCTGAACCTTCGGAAAGCGCATCACTCATAACGATAGATTCAAAATCTGAATCAACTTCATCAGACACCACGTTCATATATAGAACCTCAAGAACATGTCCTTTTAATAAGAACAGTTTTTTAGGCTGAAAGAAAAACAGTTCTGGAAACTCTAAACCATCATAATTTTTTGAATGAAGATCTTCAATATCATTTTTCAAATCATAAGACAAATACCCAAAAAGCCAATCCTTAGTAGTACTTTGATAGGCATTAAGACGTTCGAAAGCCCCATAATGATCGGTTTGAATACACGTAAATGCATCAACAGCTAAAACAGCATCATAAGTACCATACTTTTGGTGATGGTTGTTTGAATCTAACCAAACCACTTCTTCAAATTGCTGACTCCAACGAAGCAATTGCGATTTGAAATGTTCAGGGTCAGAAATATGTTTTTGGATAAGAGTTCTCAATACGTATTAAATGAAACACAAAAATACAGCATTGAAGAACAAGTATCATATTCCGAAGTAAAAAATTACCTTTGCACTATGACCAATGATATTACATTTCAAGATCTAAACTTAAACACTCCACTTTACAACGCCTTAAACGATTTGGGCTTTGTAAAACCAACACCTATTCAAGCTCAGGCTTTTAATATGGTTGCTTCTGGTAAAGATGTTGTGGGCATTGCTCAAACAGGAACAGGGAAAACATTTGCTTATATGATGCCTATTTTGCGTCATTTAAAGTATTCTAGACAAGACAATCCGAGAGTTTTGGTCTTAGTTCCAACACGCGAATTAGTCGTTCAAGTTGTTGATGAAATAGAAAAAATTGCGGCTTATATTAATGTTCGTGTACTAGGTGTTTATGGTGGGACAAATATCAATACCCAAAAACAGGCCGTAGCTCAAGGTCAAGATATTATTGTTGCGACTCCTGGTCGATTATTTGATTTGGCCGTAAGTCGTGTATTGCAATTAAAGAGTATTCAAAAATTAGTCATTGACGAAGTAGATGTGATGCTTGATTTAGGATTTAGGCATCAATTGTTGAATATTTTTGATGTACTTCCAGAACGTCGACAAAATATTATGTTTTCAGCAACTATGACGGAAGATGTTGATGCGCTTATTACCGATTTTTTTATAAAACCTGAACGTGTTACCATAGCCGTTTCAGGAACACCTTTGCACAACATCAAGCAATCGCGTTATCAAATTCCAAATTTTTACACTAAGATCAATGTGCTTGAGCACCTTTTAAAAGATACAGAAGACTTTAATAAAGTATTGGTTTTTGTTGCCTTTAAAAAATTAGCCGATAAATTATTTGAAACCTTAGAAGAGCGCTTACCAGGACAAACCTGTGTGATTCACTCAAATAAAACTCAAAATTACAGGTTAAGAAGTATTGAGCAATTTAGAACTGGAGAACATCGTATTTTAATTGCGACAGATGTTATGGCACGTGGACTGGACATTGAGCATATTAGTCATGTAATAAATTTTGACACACCAAATTACCCTGAAAACTACATGCATCGCATTGGTAGAACTGGTCGTGCTGAACACAAAGGGCAAGCCATTACGTTTTCAACAGATAAAGAATTAGAAGCACTTAATAATATTGAAGCCTATATGGCGATGGAAATTGACCTTTTAGATTTTCCTGAAGGTGTTTCCGTTTCAGATCAATTAATTGAAGAAGAGCGTCCGCAAATAAAAGAACGTAACAATCCAACTAAACGAAAAAGTGATGATGTCCCTGGAGCAGCTTTTCATGAAAAGAAAGCAAAAAATCAAAAGAAAAATTTAGGTGGTTCCTATAAATACAAGATTGCAGCTAAATACAAAAAACCGAAAACACGAGGCGACAAGAATGCCAATCGGAGAAAAAAGCGCTGATAAAAAAATCCCTTTCCTAAAAAGGAAAGGGAAAGCAAAAAATCTTCATAGCGTTACGGTTATATAATTATATACTAACCTTTAACCCTAAATTATATTAATCCATAACTTTAATCTGATTTTCTACTATATCTTTAATTGGCACAACCAATTTACCGTCTTGATTTTTCAGTACCACAGAAATATTAGAAATTTCATCTATCTCGTAAATGCTTCCTTCAAAAACAATCTTTTTACCAACCTCATATGTTTTCCTAGTGTAGAACGTTCGTAATAAATCGGCAACCACTTCCTTAGCTCCTAATCCGAAAGCTAACGCAAATGACACCAGAAAAGCAGCTAGAATCATTGTTAAGTTACTGGTTATGATTTCAGTATCTACACCTGCTTGATTTAGAGCAGTGATTGAAATAAAAATAAGGAGCAAAAAGAAGACAACTTGACTAATAATCTTAGCGCCAGACAAGTCCATCGACTCAAAAAATGACTGAAGTCCTTTCTTAACAAAGTTTGCGAACAACAAACCAAGTGTAAAAATGATCAATGCTACAAATAGCTGCGGCAAATAGCCAAGGAAATTACTTATTTGTTCAGAAATGATCTTAAGGTTCAGAATATCTGAAACCATAATAAGAATCATGATATACATAAGCCATTTTACGAAGGTTGACACAATCTTAACGGTATCAAAATTGAGTTTTTTGCCTTCAACAATTTCAATCTCATTAAGTTTATCATCTAGCTTATCGGCTTTGGCTAATTTTAATGCTTTCTTAATTAGTCGCACAACAACTTTGGTAATTAACCATCCAGCGATCAATACGATCAAAGCACCTATGATGCTTGGAAAAACCTTGGTGATTTCAATCCACATAGCAGACAATGAATCCATTGCTATGTTCTTATACTCTGTTACTTTATCCATGATAAAAATTGATTATTTATTTAATAGCTATTATTTTGAGTCTCTTTTACTTATTACTGTTTCAATGACATCACCTAAATTATAGGAGAATAATTCTGCTAACTCCATAAGTAGTTTTGCAATAGCAATATCGTTCATCACCTTAGACTTTAACTCTGGTGGAACCGACTGTAATGGCTTATCTATGTCTCTAAAAGGATTTTCCATTAGTTCAGGTTATTATGGTAAACAGTTAACAATTTATCTTTAGCGCGCTTGATTCTCATCTTCACAGCGCTTTCTCCAATATCTAAAACACTTTCGATCTCTTTAATTGAGAGATTATCCTTGTATTTTAGCAACAGTATCATTTTTTCATCAGGAGAAACCAATTCGAGTGCTTGTTTGAGTTTATCAATTCTCATATCACTGAAGCCTTCATCTGTTGGCTCTTCTGAAATATTTTCGATGTCTGCATAATCTACAGACTGTTTTTCAAATTTTTTAGCTGTATTTCTAGTCACATAATTCACACAGTGGTTATACGTAAATGCATATAACCAAGTAGAAAATTTAGACTTTCCTTTGAAGCTTGCCAGTTTCACAAACAGCTTTAAAAATACGTCTTGTGTTAAATCCTTTGCTTCATCGCCATCTTTAGCAAAACCATAACACTTGTTATAAACCAACGTGGCATAACGATCATATAACACTTCAAAAAGCAAGGTATTATTGTCTTTAACAATAGCACTCACCAGCTCTTCGTCGGTTAGTTTATTAATTTTTTCTAAGGGTTCCAATGGTATTGGATAAGTTTAAAGGTTTACTTTAAGACACAGTAAAATCACAAAGGTCACTTGAAATACAAAAATCTTTATTTTTTTTTACAATTCAATGTATACCAATAAGATATTCATAATAAATCGCTTCAAAATTCTTAATTAAACTTTAATTTTATTCAATAATCCTCAAGTTACTACGTTGACATATTAATGATTATCTTTGACTAAAGCCTATCTTATGTCTAAACGCCTACACCATCTTTTACCGAACCTAAAGCCCTTTGATTATGATCGTCATTATGATTCTCATTTTATAAATCATAATTGGGTTCTTGTGAATGGTATTTCAGAAAAGAAATCTGTGTATTCTTTTAAAGACGATAATATCCTAGAGATTTCTAGAAAGTCATCACTAATTAGAACGTCATGGCATTTAAGTTTCAATAATATTTTCACCATTGAAACCGAAGATGGTATCATCACGGTTAAAGCGTTTTTTAAAGACAATGATATTTTAGTGCTGAATCATCAAGACAAAGAAGACTTTGCTGTATTTATAAATACTGCAAATCATTCAGAGGAATTAAATTCTGTTGAAGACATTCAGAATTACCTTAAAGAAAAGTATCAGAAAAAAGTATCACATCTCATCTACGACCATAAGTTCTATTACATCTCAAAATCGAAAGAATTTGGTCCTTATAAAGTTGAAGAACTCTCCAAAAAGGTCAAGAGCAATAAGATTAGTGCTTTTTGTTTTGTGAGAGATATTAATGAGTATGATTACAGCAAACGCTTACGTATTATTGATTTGATGAATGAGGTGTAAAACACAAAAAAGCGAACTTTACCAGCTCGCTTTTTTATTATAGATTCCTCGAATGCTCTCGGAATGACAAATCGTTTAATATAGAATTAGATATGCAATGCTCTATCATCTGTTGCAGCCAAAGCCGCTTCTTTAATAGCTTCAGCAAATGTTGGATGTGCATGAGACATGCGCGAAATATCTTCAGCAGAAGCTCTATACTCCATAGCAACGACAGCTTCAGCGATTAAATCGGCACAACGCGCACCAATCATATGAATACCTAATACTTCATCTGTTGTTTTATCTGCTAAAATTTTCACAAATCCGTCAATATCTCCACTAGCTCTTGCTCTTCCTAATGCTCTAAATGGAAACTGACCTACTTTATAAGCTGTACCAGCGTCTTTGAGTTCTTCTTCAGTTTTACCAACTGCAGCAACTTCAGGCCAAGTATACACAACGCCTGGAATTAAATTATAATCGATATGCGGTTTTTGTCCCGCTAGTGTTTCAGCAACAAACACACCTTCTTCTTCAGCTTTATGAGCCAACATCGCACCTTTAACAACATCTCCAATAGCATAAATATTAGACACATTGGTTTGTAAATGTTCGTTAACCTCAACTTGTCCTCTATCGTTTAATTTTACACCAGCAGCTTCAGCATTTAAACCATCTGTATAAGGACGACGACCAACAGACACTAAGCAGTAATCGCCTTTAAACTCAACAACTTCTCCTTTTTTATTCTCAGCTTTAACGATAACCTCATCACCTTTGCGATCTACAGATTGCACTTTGTGTGACATCATCATATTGAACTTTGCCTTTTTAAATACTTTATTCAATTCCTTTGAAAGCGAAGCATCCATTGTTGGTAAAATGCGATCCATGTACTCAATTACAGTAACCTCAGCACCTAAACGTCTGTACACTTGTCCGAGCTCCAAACCAATAACACCGCCTCCAATAACAATCATATGCTTTGGAATTTCCTTAAGCTTTAAAGCTTCGGTAGATGTAATGATACGTTCTTTATCTAAGCTTATGAAAGGTAAGTTTGAAGGTTTAGACCCAGTAGCAATGATGATGTTCTTAGCTTCAATCTCACCAGCATCTTTGCCATCAATTTTAATATGTGTTGCATCTTTAAAACTTCCTAAGCCTTCATAAACATCAATATTATTTTTCTTCATTAAGAAATCAATACCACCAGTGGTTTGATCTACAACAGCCTGTTTGCGAGCAATCATTTTTTCTAAATTCACTTTGATATCACCAGGAATCTCAATACCATGGTCTTCAAAATGCTTCGTCGCCTCTTCATAATGATGCGATGATGATAATAATGCTTTACTCGGAATACAACCTACGTTCAAGCAAGTACCTCCTAATGTAGAATACTTTTCAATAATTGCTGTTTTCATGCCTAGTTGCGCACAGCGAATTGCTGCTACATAACCTCCAGGACCAGAACCTATTACTGCTACATCGTATGATTTCATAAATATAATTTTTTCAAATATTAAAAAAAGGTGCTTTGACTAACTTTCCGAAACATAACGCTTTAGAAGACGCAAGACTAAGCACAATAAAGTTTAAAAACGAGTACAAAAATACGATTTTGATTTTTGTTTTGCTATCGTCCTAAGATGAAATTAACATCAATTCTTTTTAAGAAGGAAAGCCTAGCATTGTTCCCATTCCGACAGTAAATAACCAACAGCCATAAAGCGCATGCTCAATAGACACTAAAAGTGTAGATTTAGTTTTAGTGAAGGTAAAGGCAAACAATAAACCTCCAATAAAAGTTAGAAGCATGACCAATGTATTTTTGAAAAATATATGCGCCAACGAGAAGACGATTGCATTTAAGAATATGAAAAAAGCGTCACTTTTAAACATCGAACGATAACGCTGAAAGAAAAAGGTTCTGTAAATCAGTTCTTGAGGATAGACTGAAAAAAAAGAATAGACAAACAATATCACTACCCAAAGTTTCGAGTTATTGCGCAATACAAAAAACAGTTGCTCTTTATCTACTAAGCTCACATACAAACTTGTTATTATTGCTATGAGCAACAGCTTAATAAACGTGGATTTCCAAAACTGCTTCCAGTTTAAATGCGTTGCGATTTTGAATTTATTCTTTTCAACACGTAATAACACAAAAATAACGTATATGAAGCCTAGTCCGCCAATACTCATTTTAACAACTAATGGATAAGGCAATGCAAAACTAATTGGCACCAAAATAAAGGTGACAAACAACTCGATAAGTTTATAATATACAGATTGCATTGTTAAATATACGTGTATTACAATTGAATTGCAGTAGTATGTTTGACTTCATTAATCATAAATGCACTGTGTGTGCTCCCTATGTGACTTATCGTGGTTAATTTTTTTACCATAAACTCACGAAACGCATCCATATCTGCAACGATTACTTTAAGCAAATAATCATAATCACCACTAATATGGTAGCATTCTAAAACCTCATCTAGTTTTGCGACTTCTCTTTCAAATTTCATCACATAATCTTTACTATGCTGCACCAATTTTATACTACAGAATGTGACAAAACTTTGGTCTACAGCCTTTTTGTTTAGTAGAGCTACATATTTAGAAATCACCTGTGCTCGTTCTAACTTTTTAATCCGTTCGTATACAGCAGTTACGGAAAGTCCTAATTTATTAGACAACTCCTTGTTGGTTTGTTTACTATCTTCCTGAAGAAGCTCAAGCAAATACTTGTCTGTTTTATCTAATTGCATTATGATTTTGAAAAAATTTCAGATGTTGTATCGATTTGCTTACAAATTAATGAAAATTAATCTATAAAATATATTATTGACAGTTTTATATTTTATATTAATACAAATACATTGATTAAACTTCTAATTATTCTCATTTTTGATGTTCAAATAACTAACACATTCATTATGAGCTTTAAACCTGCAAACCACATTCAAGACCTTCAATATTTTGGAGAATTTGGAGGCGTTAACCCTTCCATTTCAGATTCATCAACATACACTTTCCTTTCAGCGAAAACTATGTTTGATACCTTTGAAGGTAATGCAGATGGCTGCTATTTATATTCGCGTCACTCCTCGCCTTCTAACTTATATTTAGGTGAAGCTTTAGCAGCTATGGAAGGTACAGAAACTGCTAATGTATCGGCCTCAGGCATGGGAGCTATTACTCCAGTTATACTTCAATTGTGTGACGCAGGTGACCATATTGTTTCAAGCAGAACCATTTATGGAGGTACTTATGCGTTTCTGAAAAATTTCACGACGAAATTCAATATTGAAACTTCGTTTGTAGATATTACAAATCTTGAACGTGTTGAAGCTGCTATTACAAAAAACACTAAAGTATTGTATTGCGAATCTGTAAGTAATCCGTTGCTAGAGGTTGCAGATATTCAAGGTTTAAATGCCATTGCGAAGCGTCATAACTTAAAGTTAGTTGTAGATAATACTTTTTCACCTTTATCAATATCACCAGCTAAGTTAGGTGCTGATGTTGTGATACATAGTTTGACAAAATTCATCAATGGTTCGAGTGATACTGTTGGTGGTGTGGTTTGTGGTACTCAAGAATTCATTGACCAACTTCGAAATGTCAATGATGGTGCCTGTATGTTATTAGGTTCTACAATGGATAGCTTGCGTTCTGCTTCTGTACTTAAAAACTTAAGAACACTTCATATTAGAATGCAACAGCATAGTTTTAATGCGCAGTATCTCGCTGAAAAGTTTGAAGAAGACGGACTTAAAACTGTGTATCCTGGATTAGCGTCACATCCTTCTCACGAGATCTTTAAATCTATGATGAATGAAAAATACGGATTTGGAGGCATGCTCACCATAGATATTGGAAGCTTAGATAAAGCCAATGCACTCATGGAAATGATGCAAGATCAAAATTTAGGTTATTTGGCAGTTAGTCTCGGGTTTTACAAAACATTATTCTCGGCACCAGGAAGCTCTACTTCATCTGAAATACCTGAAGACGAACAAAAAGCAATGGGATTGAGTGATGGTTTGATTCGTTTTTCTATTGGATTAGATGCAGATATTGAACGCACTTATCAAATGATGCGTCGTTGTATGGAAGACTTGAATATTTTAAACAACGCTTCTGTTTTAGTGTAATTAGTATCACTACAGAATTTTAGACTCGTTAATTTGTTTGAGTTTCGATATGTTTCGAAATGAGTTTTTCAAGTGTTTCAAGCCTAGTCTTGATTGCTTTATTATCTTGAACAAGTTGCTGCATCTGTTGATTTTCATTTTTCAAATCTTCAATTTGCTCTTGTTGTTCTTGGACAGCTTTTATGAGTACAGGAATAAGCTGAATGTAGTTCATTGATTTATAATCTGAAGCTGTAACAATCAACTCACCTGATTCTGGGTCAACATCAACATCATCATTCATCACAACTTCAGGTAAAATTAACTCTACCTCTTGAGCAATTAATCCAAAACGCAAACGTGTATCTGGAGTGTAAGATTTAATATACCGATACTGCACAGGACGTAACTTAAGTATTTCTTCTAGTCCGTAAGGCACAGTCTCTATTCCGTTTTTAAGTCTTCGATCACTAAAGTTGATGAAGTCATCACCAACCACATCATCCCAATGTTCAGTAGCATTATTGTTACCCATATCATAACCTAAAAATGATCCTTGAAAAGGAACCACATCACCATCCAAGCCTAGGTTTTCTGAACCTAAATTTGCAATTTCCAAGTAAGATGTAGTACCAACCTGTCCAAGTTCCAACTCACCATTAACCCTTAACATATTATTATTAAATTCTCCATAAATCAAGGCATCATCCTCATCTGCATTACTGTTTTCAACATATAATTTATTACTTCCTGTTTCACTATAACCTGCCAGATTACCCAAAAAAACATTATTACTTCCTGTATTGAATGAGCCTGCATTTCTTCCAATCACAACATTATTACTACCATTAGTCGTAGAAAATAAAGTACCATAACCTAAACAAATATTATAACTTCCAGCAGCTACTCCGAAACCAGATTGTCTTCCTATGGACACATTATGATCACCAGAGTTGTTATTGGAAAGCGCAAGTCCGCCAATTGCTATATTGTTGTCTCCAATTGTATTATCATTTAAACTCATAAAACCCATGGCTACGTTATTAGAACCAGAAGTGTTCTCTTGCATTACAGTATCACCCAAAGCTATATTATAGAAACCATCAGTATTGCTTGATAATGAGATTGAACCAATGGCTACATTAGAATATCCTGTAGTATTTGACCAAAGTGAAAGCTGTCCAATTGCTGTGTTTCGGTAGCCAGTTGTATTTTCATACAAACTATTATACCCAACAGCAGTATTATCAAACCCAGTTGTGTTTCTAAAAAGTGATTGGTAACCAAAAGCTGTATTGTTATTGGCGGTAGTATTACTATAGAGCGCTTGAAAACCTGTAGCCGTGTTACCTATTCCTGTTGTATTATAATATAAGGCCCGCATCCCAGAGGCTGTATTACCCAGCCCAGTACTATTACTTTCTAAGGCACTATACCCTAATGCTGTATTAAATCTTCCTGTTGTATTATTATATAATGCAAAGGCACCTAACGAGGTGTTAGGGAAGCCTGTAGTATTGGAATATAAGGATTGATAACCAATGGCTGTATTGTAATCGCCGCTAGTATTAGAACGTAAAGCACTAGCCCCAAAAGCAATATTATATTCGCCAGTCGTATTGGAATATAAGGATTCTTGACCTATAGCAATGTTATCATCACCTGTAGTATTAGAGCGTAAAGTAAATCGTCCTGTCGCTATATTATTGACTCCTGAAACATTGGAGTATAAAGATTCTCGTCCTATTGCTATATTGCTACCTCCTGTAGTGTTACTATATAAAGCGCTGTCGCCTGTGGCGATATTGCTATTTCCTGTAGTATTAGAATACAATGCAAAAAATCCCCTGGCTATATTACCAATTCCTGTAGTATTAGAATATAAAGCTTCAGCTCCAATTGCAATGTTATAATTTCCAGTAGTATTTGAGTATAAAGATTGGTAACCCATAGCTACATTTCTTTGTCCGGTAGTATTATGGAAATGTGCTCTATATCCAGTGGCAATGTTATAAGTTCCACTTATATTATTTTTTAAGGCATCATATCCTATAGCTGTATTATAGTTTCCTATGGTATTATCACCTAACGCGTCATACCCAATAGCTGTATTAAAACTCCCAGAAGTATTAGTACTTAATGCTCTAGATCCTAAAGCTGTATTATCAGTTCCCGTACTATTATTAGCTAATGAAAAAATTCCATATGCAGTGTTATAAGATCCTGTTGAATTATTATAAAGTGACCAATAACCACTTGCAGTATTATTATTCCCAGTTGTATTAGAAAGCAACGCCTGATATCCTATTACAGTATTTCTTGCACCAGAAGTATTACTAAGTAAACTTTGGTAACCTAGTGCTGCATTATAATTATTTGTACCATCATCATTTAACCCACTTTCGTATCCCAAGAAAATAGAAGAATAATTATTTGTACCATCATTATCACTTTTACCATCTATCAAATTGTCGATTTTTTCAACCTTGTTTCCAGAATTAATTGGAACCCATAGTGTACCATTAAAAAAATAGAAGCCAACACCATTTCCTCCAGTTACTGATGCATTGGTATTCCACACCAACAACCCTGTCACTGGTGTATCAACAGGAATAATCGTATTGGATACATTGGTCAAACTCACTCTTGGCACCAAAACCCCCTTATCAGTAGCAGAAATATCTAAAATGGATGATGCATCAGGCGATGTTGTGTTGATTCCAATTTGAGCAAATGAATTAAATGCTAATAAAAAAAGTATAAAATTAATAAAGGGAAACTTCATAGTTAAAATTTTAAAACGCGAAAATATCAACTACTATACTATCATTCAACCAATTACATATAGTTGGTAAGAAATTTTGTATAATTGGTAAGAATTACCTTCCTATTATTCGTTCCCAAAGTGCTTTCATCGTAAATTTAAAATCATCCATCTCTGGTGCAAAAGGTTTCATGTCTAATCGACCTTCTGTTTCATAAAGTTTTAAATTAAACACAGCTTTAAAACCGCTTCTCGTTTGCACTAAAGGATACCTAAGATCTTTGTACAAATAGTCTCCATTGTCTAAAGTTTCAACGCTGTAATAATCATTACTAAACCAAGCTAAGCACTTCAAATCTTTAAAATCATTCGGACTTATATCTCTTGTTTTAGGAAGTGTTTTCCAATCGGAAAACTGATGCGAAGTGTCTAACAATGAATAAAAAGCAACTTGGTAGTTGTCTTCTGTTTCAGCAACGCCATACCATAAGATATTATTCAAAATAGAGGGTTGTGTACTGAAACGATGGAAAGTTATATTTTGTTCAGACAGAGAAGATTCAAAAACCGAATCGATATAAACCTTATTTATAATGGTAAACAACATATAAGCAGAACTTATTCCAACACCAAGTTTTAACCAAAACTTTCGCTTCTTATTTTGTCGTTTGAAAAACATTAAAATAAGCATACACAGTAAAAAAGGTATGGTGTAAGCTAAATCGGCAACAGCAATGTTATTGAGTGCTATTCGGTAATTTGAAAATGGTGCAAATAGTTGCGTTCCGTAAGGTGTAAAACAATCTAGAATTGGATGTGTAAATAATGCCCAGAAAAAAAGCAATATCCAATCCTTCTGGGTTGTTGTATTTAGACGCTTTCCTGAATTATACAATTTATAGACCAACCAACCTAACCCAAATGCAGCTAAAATTGAAAACACAATAGAATGCATAAACCCTCTGTGGAAAAGCATAGCATCAATTTCATTATTGTAAAGCATACTGCCAACAATAACATCTAGATCGGGAATTGTTCCACCAATAGCACCAAAAAGCAAGGCCTTATTACCTATTTTCTTTCCTAAGACCGCTTCACCGCAAGCAGCTCCCAAAACGATTTGAGTAAGTGAATCCATAAAAGGTTTTCTAGTGTCGGACAAAAATACGCAACTCATCCGATTTGCAAATCGGTTTTCAAAATCGTAACATTACAAATCAAAAAATACACTTCATGCAAGACGACGATAACATTTCAAAGTTTAAAGCAGACAAACAGAACATTGTAAAAAACAAAGAGCTTAACATTTATGAAGCACTAATTCCTGTTGTTATTTTAATGGGATTGTTGTTTTACAACATTAAATATGCAGATGGTGAACTTTTAGGAGGATACTCCAACCAATATATTTTACTCATTGGTGGTTTTGTAGCTATGATAGGTGGTTTTATGAATAAAGTCTCACTAAAGGTTATGATCACAGAAGTTTGGGAAAACCTAAAAAGTGTTTTTACACCAATTATGATTTTATTTTTAGTTGGAGCTTTAGCTGGAACCTGGTTGGTAAGTGGTGTGATTCCAGCTATGGTGTATTATGGACTTCAAGTGCTAAGTCCTGAGGTGTTTTTGCCAGCTTCGGTTATCATAGCAGCTGTGATTTCTATTGCTACTGGAAGTTCCTGGACCACTTCAGCTACTGTTGGCATTGCCCTTGTAGGCATAGGCACTGCACTTGGAATTCATCCTGGTATGATTGCTGGAGCTGTGATTTCTGGAGCCTATTTTGGAGATAAAATGTCACCTTTAAGTGACACGACCAATCTCGCTCCTGCGATGGCTGGAACAGATTTATTTACGCATATCAAATACATGACCTATACAACTGTACCAACTATTTTAGTGACATTGATCGTATTTGGGATTATTAGCTTTTCTATAGATACTTCTGGAAATACTGATATTAGTGAATTACTAAATACAATCAATACAACCTTCAATATTACACCTTGGTTATTCTTAGTTCCATTAGCAGTAATTATTTTAATTCTATTAAAAACAAAACCACTTGTCGCACTAGGTTTTGGTGTTATTCTTGCTGCAATTTTTGCTTTTATTTTTCAGCCAGAAATACTATCTGGTTTATCTAATTCGAAATTCGAATCGATTTTGAAATCCATATTTACAGACACTTCGATAACAACTGACAATGAAAAACTAAATGATTTGTTTTCGGCTGGTGGAATGCAAGGGATGTTATGGACGATTTTTTTAATTCTTTGTGCTATGGTTTTTGGTGGTATTATGGATGCTATTGGTGCTTTATCAAGAATTACACAAGCGCTTTTATCTGTAGCCACAACTGTTTTTGGTCTATTTGCTAGCACTGTGATTAGTTGTCTTGGTTTAAATGCTATTGCCTCAGATCAATATCTCGCCTTGGTAATTCCTGGAAAAATGTTTAAAAAGGCTTTTGACGATAAAGGTTTAGCTCCTGAAAACCTGAGTAGAACTCTTGAAGATTCTGGAACAGTGACTTCTGTTTTAATTCCTTGGAATACTTGTGGCGCTTACCAGTCTGGCGTTTTGGGTGTTGGTGTTGGTGAATACTTCTTGTATGCCATTTTTAATTGGTTAAGTCCGTTTACAACCTTATTGTTTGCTGCTTTCCGAATTAAAATAAAGCAGTTATCTGGTAAAATAGACTAATCCTATTATTTAATACATTTTTAAAATAGTTTGCCATTGTCAATCCTTTATCAATGTGTAAATTTGCAGCCGAATTTAAATTTAACACAAAAAACACAGATTAAAAATGGCTGTATTAGTAGGAAAAAAAGCACCTCAATTTAATGCACAAGCGGTAGTTAATGGTCGCGAATTTGCGGATAACTTTTCATTAGATCAATTCATTGGAGAAAAATATGTTGTCCTTTTCTTTTACCCAAAAGATTTCACATTTGTTTGTCCAACTGAACTTCATGCGTTCCAAGAAAAATTAGAAGCATTCAAATCTAGAAATACTGAAGTAGTTGCTGTATCTACAGATACTGAACAATCTCACTTTGGATGGTTACAAGTTGATAAAAATAATGGAGGTATTAAAGGGATTACATATCCTTTGGTAGCCGATACAAATAAGACCATATCTAAAAACTACGATGTATTAGCAGGTGATTATTATTATGATGAAAATGACAGATTACAAGCTGATGGAGAAATGATTGCTTACAGAGGTCTATTTTTGATTGACAAAGATGGTATTGTGCGTCATCAAATTGTAAACGATTTACCTTTAGGTAGAAATGTTGATGAAGCATTACGAATGGTAGATGCCTTACAATTTGTTGAAGAAAACGGAGAAGTTTGTCCAGCTAATTGGAATAAAGGAAAAGCTGGCATGCAAGCAACACATGAAGGTGTCGCTGAATTTTTAGAAAAGCATGTGAACTAATTCTGAAACTTCATCAAAAATATTTATTAAAGAGGCTACCTTAAACATATAAGTTAGCCTCTTTATTTTTTAAGTAACTTTTTTAGATTCTGAAACCCTTTTTCAGAAGCATGATCAAAAGCTGTTTTTCCTTGATCATCTTGAATGGATGAATTGGCTCCTTTTTCTAATAAGCGTTTAACAACCGCTTCTTGGTTATACATCGAAGCAAAAATTAATGCTGTAGCACCACTATTGTTTGTCATATTTACATCAGCTCCATGAGCTAATAAAAGTTCAACTAATGCGCTATTACCTTTAAAACTTACACCAATAAGTGCTGTATTTCCAGAGGCATCTTTAGCATTGATATCTGCGTTGTGTTCAATTAGAAGTTTAGCAATATCCTCTTGACCAAAATAACTCGCAAAAATTAATGGTGTAAACCCTCTAGCATCCTTTGAATTTACAACACTTGGTTCATGTTGTAATTGCAGTTTTACATTTTCAATTTTTCCCGATTGAATGGTATTAAAAAATAATTCGGTAGCATTCATATATATCTTTCACTTAAAACAAATTAAAAGGGGAATGCACTTGCAAGCACATTCCCTTTTTATAAAATAACGTTGATAAATTATTTTTTTAGATCAAATCTATCTGCATTCATAACTTTAGTCCACGCTGCCACAAAATCATTAACAAATTGTTTTTCTGCATCATCTGCTGCATAGACTTCACAAACTGCTCTTAATTCAGTATTTGAACCAAAAATCAAATCAGCGCGAGTTCCTGTAAATTTAACTTCACCTGTTCTTCGATCTCTACCTTCAAAGAGTGTTTCCTCATCAGAGGTTGCGCTCCAAGTATAGGTCATATCTACTAAATTTCTGAAAAAATCATTCGTAAGATGACCAACATTATCGGTAAACACGCCATGTTTAGAGCCATCATAATTAGCACCAAGTACACGCATACCTCCAACAAGAACAGTCATTTCAGGAATCGACAATGCCATTAAATTTGCTTTATCAATTAGTAAATCTTCAGCCTTAACACTTAGATTTGCATTCATATAATTTCTAAATCCGTCTCCAAGAGGCTTAAGATAGTTGAATTGCTCAATATCAGTTTGCTCTTGCGAAGCATCACCTCTACCTTGAGCAAATGGCACAGAAATTTGGTGACCTGCATTGCTAGCAGCTTCTTCAATTGCAGCATTTCCAGCCAATACAATTAAGTCTGCCATAGATACAGTACCACTAAACTCCTTCTGAATACCTTCAAGGACTCCTAAAACTTTATCTAGTTCTTTAGGATTATTTACTTTCCAGCTTCTTTGCGGCTCTAATTGCAGGCGTGCTCCATTGGCACCACCACGCTTATCAGAATCTCTGTAAGTAGATGCAGAAGCCCAAGCCGTTCTTACAAGTTCTGAAATTGTTAAACCTGATGCTAAAATCATCTTTTTTAATGCATCAATATCAGAGTCACTTAATGTATAATCAACTTTAGGAATTGGGTCTTGCCAAATCAGGTCTTCAGCTGGCACTTCAGGTCCAAGGTAACGATCTTTAGGTCCTAAATCTCTATGTGTTAATTTGTACCATGCACGTGCAAAAGCATCTTCGAATGCTTTATGGTCTTCGTGGAATCGTTTCGAAATTTTTAAATATTCTGGATCTGTTTTTAGAGCGATATCAGCAGTCGTCATCATAAGTGCTTGCTTGCCATTAGCATCACCAGCTTTTGGAGCCATTCTTGCTTTAGATTCAGCTGTTGGTGTCCATTGGTGTGCACCAGCTGGACTTTTAGTCAATTCCCAATCATAATTTAAAAGCACATCAAAATAATCAGCATCCCATTGTGTAGGATTTGGCGTCCAAGCACCTTCTATACCACTTGTAATGGTGTCATCTAAAACACCACTTTGATACGTGTTTTTCCATCCTGTGCTCATCTCAGCCATTGGAGCGCCATGAGGCTCAACACCAACATATTTTCCTGGATCAGCAGCACCATGTGCTTTACCAAAGGTGTGACCACCAGCAACCAAAGCAACTGTTTCTTCATCATTCATAGCCATACGACCAAACGTTTCTCTGACATCTCGAGCAGATCCCATTGGGTCTGGATTTCCATCTGGACCTTCAGGATTAACATATATCCAACCCATCATCACAGCAGCGAGAGGATCTTCTAAATCACGTTCACCATAATTATCACTATTTCCATAACGCTCTTCATTCGCTCCCCATTCTGTTTCACTTCCCCAATACACATCTTGTTCAGGTTCCCAAATATCTTCTCTACCACCAGCGAAACCAAAAGTTGGGAATCCCATCGATTCTAAAGCAACGTTACCAGCTAAAATCATTAGATCAGCCCAAGAAATTTTATTACCATATTTCTTTTTTATAGGCCATAATAACAATCTTGCTTTATCTAAATTACCATTGTCTGGCCAGCTATTAATTGGCGCGAAGCGTTGGTTTCCAGTTCCAGCACCACCTCTTCCATCACCAACACGATAGGTTCCAGCACTATGCCATGCCATTCTAATCATAAATCCACCATAATGTCCATAGTCTGCAGGCCACCAATCTTGAGAATCAGTCATCAACTTTGTTAGATCTTCTTTTATTTCTCTATAATCAAGACTATTAAAAGCTTGCGCATAATTAAAATCAGCACCAAGAGGATTAGATTTAGTCGCATGCTGTCTTAAGATATTGAGTTTTAATTCGTTTGGCCACCAATCTCTGTTTTTTACACCGCCTCCTCCGACAGTTGTTTGTTTTCCACTTAAAAAAGGACACTTACTTGCATCACTCTCATTGAGTTCAAACGCATCCGTATTCTTATTTTCCATTATGTTAGATATTTATGATTAATTATTTCCTAAAATTAGAAAATTATTAGTGCAAAACAGAATTGAATTACATATTAAAAGAGAATAACAGAATTGACAAAATTTATTGAAGTCAAATTTTCGATAACAAAAAATAATTCCCCTGTGCTTCTAGGCTATTAAAGAGAGGTGAACGTAATAAAAAAAGAAAGCCGCTTCTGAGCAGAAACAGCTTTCTCAACAACCTAACTAAATCAATCAGAATTATTATCTCGCGATAATTATTATTATTGTTTAACAAATATAAGTTTTTATTAAACAAAATGTATGATTTTAAAATAAGTTTAACGTATTCAAATTAAGACTTTGGCAACAAAACTGTGTTAATTACATGTATAACGCCATTGGACTGATTTACATCTGCTATAGTAACCTTTGCTGAGTTTCCATTTTCATCTGTAACATATACTTGGCCTTCTTTAGTCCAAGCAACCAATGTACCTCCACTAACGGTTTTAATCTTAGCCTTTCCATCGCCTTTTTTTATCAGTTTAGTTATAGCGTTTGCGTTCCATTTTCCAGCAACCACGTGATATTTTAAAATGGTTTGAAGCTTCGCCTGGTTTTCTTTTTTGACTAATTCTGTAACGGTCCCTTCTGGCAGCTTATCAAACGCAGCATTGGTTGGCGCAAAAACTGTAAACGGTCCTTCGCTCATTAGGACTTCAACTAAATCTGCAGCCTTAACTGCAGCAACCAATGTTGTATGGTCTTTTGAATTTACAGCATTCTCAACAATATTTTTACTAGGGTACATTTTTGCACCTCCAACCATTTTAGTTTTTTCATTCATCATTTTTTCTTGAGATACTCCCGAAAAAAATATCAACATTAGTAATGATAATAGTAGTGTGTTAAAAAAAATTTTAGATTTCATAATTTTTAGATTTAAATTCAAATTTGTGTTCTATAAGTACAAACGAAAATTTTAATACTTCGGTTTTATAAAAACTATTTTTTGTAACTTTTAAACACTATTTTAGACCAATAGATAAATTTTAGATATTATGATTGATTCAACTTACAGTAGGATATTTTCAGGGAGTTTCATTATAGTTCAGTTAGCAAAAGATCGTTTAGAAAGTGCTGGCATCAGTCCTGTAATAAAAGACGAGTCAGAGTCTGGACGTCTAGCTGGATTTGGAGCTTCGATACAAGGCTTCCAAGAATTGTATGTGAGTCAAGAAGAATTGAATCACGCGCAACCTATTATTGATGCTTTAAAAGAAGAACTTGAAGTATAACATCAAAATAAAGTAAGCTTTTATAGAAATTAATTGAAGACGACATAAATTGTCTCTCCTATTCGTCTTTGCTGATCTATCGGATAAATTTCTTTAACTTCTGGTTCGTTTCCATAATAACTTGGAAAAAAAGGGAAGTAATCTAATGTTAATGTTACTTCTGTTTGGTTAGAATTTACAACTATATCAAAATCGTTATTATTTTCAACTATAAATAAATTCCCATTAGACGGTATCACTAAACCGGACAATAAGTTAGTACCGTTCATGAGAAAAATATCATTATAATTATAAGAATCTTGACTTAATTTTACATTTGAAGGTCCATTAATAGCAACATCAATATTAGCATTCTGAAATTCAGAATAACCACTATTAGAACTATATGCTAATGTATAGTTACTGTATTGCGGAACATTATGTGGGATTAAAGCCTTAACAACATACTGAACTTGATCTCCCGAATTAATATGACTTGTATAAGAGGTAACATTTAAAGGATACTCATTGACACCATCTAATAGTACAAACTCAGAACCATTATCATCAGGATTTATAAAAACACCTTGAATTATCAATTCAGCACCTGTATAAAATAATAGCTGTCCTGAAAAAGAGCGACCAACACTTGATACTTCAGGTTCATTAACAACTAAAGAATATGTTGCTGTTTCTCCACTTTCAGAGGTCACCACATAGTCAGGCGGTGAATTAAAGTCTTGAACAGTATTAGAATCAGGAGAAATTGTTGCATACTCAGAAATAACAATTGTTGGAGTTATGGTATTTAAGTCTAAATCTGCTAAATCAATATAGATGATCTTTTCAACTTCATCAATAACACCTTCATAAGTATTACCATCATCTTCAACTGAAAACGAAAGAATTTGTCGCTCAGTACTTATTGGTCTATTAAAAATATCTACTTCGTATACGCGCTGCTCTCCACCTTCACTAGTAACTGTGTAATTTACAATATTATTGAGGTCTTGCACTGTTTCAGCACTAGGAGAAATGGTCGCATATTCAGAAATCGTAATATTAGGAGTTATTGCAGAAAGGTCTAATCCTTCAACATCTAACGTAATTTTATTTAAGTCATTATCAATATTGCAGTCATACAATTGCCCGTTTTGCTCAAAACTAAATGATAGTATTTCATTTTCAGTAAAAAAAGGCCTGTTCTCTACAAAGACTTCATAGACTTTAGTATCACCATTTTCAGCCGTAACTGTATAATTTACTGTATTATTAAAATTTTGATATGAAGTTTCTGATGGAAATATCGTAGCGTTTTCAGAATATTCTATCAATGGAAGTAAACTATTTAACTGAGCACCAATAAAAGGTCCGAAATTTATCTCGTTAGAAGTTTCATTAATCTCACCAGTAAGGAGTTCGTTACCTATGTTAAGCTTGAATGAGGTAATAAAATTATCACTACTAGGATTAGATCTTGCTGACGTTGTATCGTCTGAGGAACAAGCTATAAAGATGAAAAGAACACAGAAGCAAACTACTTTTTTCATAGGATTAACACTTTCATCTAAAAATACAATAATTACTTTACGAAGCATACATTTTATCACGTAATTCTTTTATTTTTTTATCGTCCATATATTCATCAAACGTCATGTAACGATCTATAACGCCATTAGGTGTAAGTTCGATAATCCTGTTTCCAACAGTTTGAGCGAACTCGTGGTCATGAGTCGTAAGTAAGATGGTCCCTTTAAAGTTTTTCAATGAATTATTAAACGCAGTAATACTTTCTAGGTCAAGATGGTTAGTAGGTTCATCTAGCATTAATACGTTCGCTCTTACCATCATCATTCTACTTAGCATACATCTCACCTTTTCTCCACCAGACAGTACATCTGCAGTTTTTAAGGCTTCCTCTCCACTAAATATCATTTTCCCTAAAAACCCTCTAATATAAACCTCTTCACGCTCTTCTTCTGTAGTAGCCCATTGTCTCAACCAATCTACAAGCGTTAATTTATTTTGAAAATATTCACTGTTATCTAGAGGCAAATACGATTGCGATGTTGTGACTCCCCAAGCATACTTTCCTGAATCTGCAGTTTCTTTACCATTTATAATTTGATAAAATGCAGTCGTTGCTCTTGAATCTCTACTAAACACCACAACTTTATCTCCTTTTGCTAAATTGATATCAATGTTTTGAAACAACGTTTCACCATCAATTGAAGCAGAAAGATTTTCAATATTAAGTATTTGATCACCTGCTTCACGTTCGCGCTCAAAAATAATCGCAGGATAACGTCTACTAGACGGTTTAATATCTGAAATATTCAACTTATCAATCATCTTCTTTCTACTCGTAGCTTGTTTAGACTTTGCAACATTAGCCGAAAAACGTCTAATAAACTCCTCGAGTTCCTTTTTCTTTTCTTCTGCTTTCTTGTTCTGCTGTGCTCTTTGTCTTGCTGCTAGTTGAGAAGATTCATACCAGAAAGAATAGTTTCCAGAGTAGTGATTTATCTTTCCAAAGTCGATATCAGAAATATGCGTACATACCGCATCTAAAAAGTGTCTGTCGTGCGAGACTACAATAACACAATTGTCGTAATTAGCCAAAAAGTTTTCCAACCACGAAATCGTTTCGTAATCTAGGTCATTAGTTGGCTCATCCATAATAAGAACATCAGGATTTCCAAAAAGGGCTTGTGCTAATAAGACTCTTACTTTTTGTTTACCATCCAAATCTTTCATCATGGTGTAATGTAAATCTTCTTTAATACCAAGATTTGATAATAATGCAGCTGCATCACTATCTGCATTCCAGCCGTTCATTTCTTCAAATTGCACTTGAAGCTCGCCAATTTTTTCAGCATTTTCATCTGTATAATCTGCATACAAAGCATCCATTTCAGACTTCAACTTAAACAACGGCTTGTTACCCATAATCACAGTCTCTAACACAGTATGCTCGTCATAGAGATTGTGATTTTGTTCAAGCACAGACATACGTTTACCAGGTTCTAGATGAACATGTCCAGATGTTGCTTCTTGTTTACCAGCAAGAATTTTTAAAAATGTTGATTTTCCAGCGCCATTTGCACCAATAATTCCGTAACAATTTCCATTATTGAATGTCGTATTAACTTCATCAAAAAGTACACGTTTACCGAATTGAACCGAAAGATTAGATACTGATAACATATATTGATTTTTTATTTTTGAATACCGAAAGTATTGCTTTAGTCTTTGAAGCTGCAAAAGTAGAAAAATCTATCCATTGTAAGAAACAACAAAGCCTTATTTTTGAATTCATCAAAATGGCTGAAACTACTGAAAACATAACATTTAACAACGTATTAACAAGAGAATCTATTTGCAAGCTTTATTTTTGCTTAGATATTGAACTGCCTACATGACACACATGAGATTTTACTCAGCATTATTTAGTTTATCGCTTCTATTTACGAGTTGCAAAAATTTGACTGTTTCAAGTGATGATGCAGCTTTTTTTGGTGGTGAAATTATTAATCCGAGTAATCGTTACATTACCATAACAAATTCATCTGGTACCAAAGACACTATTCCACTTGATGAAAACAATCGCTTTTTACATAGAATTGATAGCGTTCAACCTGGACTTTACTCGTTTGCACATGGTGGTGAATATCAGACCATTTTATTAGAACCTAAAGATAGTTTGCTCTTCAGATTAAATACGAATGATTTTGACGAATCGTTGGTTTATACTGGTATTGGCTCAAAGAAGAATAATTTCTTCATCAAGACTTTTTTGGATAATGAAGTTGAACACAAAAAATTCTTGCATTCAAAGCATCTTGAACCTGAAGAATTTATGGTTCATATGAAAAAGTTACGCAAGCAAAAGCTTGAGTATTTAGAGGAGTTTATTGCAAACAAGCCTAGCTCAGAATTGTTTCGGTCAATTGCAGAACAGATGATCGATTACAATTACTATACCTATCATGAAATGTTCCCATTTGGTTATTACGGAAATGACCAACTCATTCATGTGAAGGATTTACCTGAAGATTTTTATGATTACAGACAATATGCTGACCTCAATAATGAGAGCTTAAGTGATCTCTATGTATATAACAGATTCCTTTTTTGGCATTTCAATAATCAAGCACTAAAAAAGTATTACAGTAATGGTCATCACAATGCTTTTGATAGAATGGCTCTTGATTACAATATTGAAAAGCTAAGATTAATTGATAGCAGTATCACAAACAAAACCATCAAAAATTATCTCTTAAAGCATAATATCAGAGATTTTATTTTGAATTCTCAAGACAAAGAGGCTACCTTAGAAGTAATAAATTACTACTTAGATAAAAGCACAGATGACGATGATAAATTGTACCTCAGAGAATTAGTTGAGCGCGCCAATAGATTAAAGCCTGGACATATGCTTCCAGATACTCAGATTTTAAATCCTAATGGAAACGCATTAGAACTAAGCTCAATAATTGATGCTCCAACTTTAATTTACTGCTGGTCTTCTGTTTTCAAATTACATTCTAGAAATAGTCATTTTAAAATCAACGAATTGAAAACTAAATTTCCTGATGTCAATTTTGTAGCCATTAATTTTAGTGATAATGATTTTAATTATTGGAAAAAGATCGTACGTGGTTTAAACTATCCTTCAATTCCTGAATACAAGTTTCAAAATCCATCAAAAGCCGTTGAAGATTATGTAATAACTTACACGCATAAAACTTTTTTAGTGGATAAAAATGGTGAGATCATAAGTTCTAATATCAGTTTGTTTGATGAAGAAATCGTTGAACAATTAGCATCTTTATCGAAAAGCACACAATAAAAAAACGCTCTCATTTATTATGAAAGCGTTCTGTATAAACTTAAGGTAACTAGGTTCTAGTTGCCTTTTTTGTAATCTGCAAGAAATTTCTCTAAACCAATGTCTGTTAGTGGATGCTTCAACAATCCAGCTATTGAACTTAAAGGACCAGTCATAACATCGGCACCAATCTTAGCGCAATCAATCACATGCATTGTATGACGAACTGAAGCCGCTAATATTTCAGTATTGAATCCGTAATTATCATATATCATTCGTATTTCAGCAATAAGATTTAAGCCATCTGTTGAAATATCGTCTAATCGTCCTATAAATGGCGACACATAAGTTGCTCCAGCTTTAGCAGCTAATAAGGCTTGTCCTGGAGAGAACACAAGTGTTACATTAGTTTTAATACCTTTATCGCTAAAATATTTACAAGCTTTTATACCATCTTTAATCATAGGAAGTTTGATCACAATTTGATCATGAAGTTCTGCTAGAGCTTCGCCTTCTCTAACCATACCTTCAAAATCTGTTGATATAACTTCAGCAGACACATCACCATCAACTATATTACAAATATTAACATAGTGTTTCATGATGTTATCATGACCAGTGATTCCTTCTTTGGCCATAAGTGAAGGATTGGTTGTTACACCATCCAAAATCCCCATATCTTGAGCTTCCTTGATTTGATCTAAATTAGCAGTATCAATAAAAAATTTCATAGTATTTCTGTTTTTACTACCAATAAAAGGCAGCTTGAAGTTGTGTTATTTTACTGGACGCAAAATTACAATAATATATAAGCATCCTCATGCACTTCTTTTCAAAACATATTAACAAAGTGCTATTTTATTCAATGTAAATTGAAAAGTCTTTAGAGGTATAGTCGCTACACATCACTTCTTCAACGCCATCACCATCAATAGGTGGCTCTACATATAAGCCTAGTGTAAAAGTATATCTTCCAGAGATTTCTGGCGTACCTTCAAATGATACAGTCCTGTAATTCACAAACATTTCAAGTCCAACTGGTAATTCGCCATACAATTCATAAAAATAGCCATAATCGTTATCGCGTGTTTCATTTTTAATTTCTGTGGTAACTTCGGCATAATAGTAAATACCAACTTCGCCTCTTCTAAAGGTAGTGTCGTGAATTTGTGGTCGTTTATTGGTGATGCATTCTAAAAAATCATCGCATCCAAAAAGTAATAAAAAGGGTAAGCAAAATAATAAGGGTAAACGTTTTTTCATGATGATCATTTTGATTTGAAACCATCAAAAAACATACCAAGACTTATAATTTATAATGATTCATTAAGAGTTTTTCATATACCTTACTTGGTAATATTTGCTTTAGAACTACTGAAAACTTTTGCATAAAGGTGCCTACCTTATAGTGAATTTTTGGTCGTTTTGTGTTTATGATATTATAAACCGCTTGAGCAACTAAAATTGGATCACTACCATTATCAACATCTTCATCAATAGACTTAAGGACTTCACCATATTTCTTTTCATAGAAAGACCCTTTAATCAAAGGCGCATGATAACGTCCAGCCGCAATATTAGTCGCAAAGTCGCCTGGCGCCAAATTAGTCATTGCAATATTAAAATCTTTGATTTCCATTCTAAAGGCTTCTGTGATTAAACCTAAAGCACCTTTACTTGCAGAGTAAACACCTCGATAAGGCAATCCCATATAACCAGCAATAGATGTGATGTTTATGATCAATCCAGAGTTTTGTTTACGCATTGCAGGTAATACGGATTTGATCACTTGAACTGGACCAAAAAAATTAGTTTCAAAATTACGTTTGATCTCTACATTCGGAATTTCTTCAATTGGTCCTGTAATTCCTGCACCAGCATTGTTGATCAGCACATCTAATCGTCCAGATAATTTAAAAACCTTTTCAATTGCATTTGAAATAGAGGCTTCATCTGCCAGGTCTAACTTTATAAGTTGAAATACTGAATCTTGATAACGTTCGGGATGTCTGCTGGTTCCATAAACTGTGAAGCCTTTATCGTTTAAAAATTCGCCAATAGATTTTCCGATTCCTGAAGAACCTCCTGTTATTAAAATAACTTTAGACATGGTATTTCGTTCAAAGTTGGAAGTTAAAAGTACAAAGATTGAAATGATTTCAATAAGTACACTGCCGCTTATTTGAGTTTATGGTACAAAAAAAGGCAAGCTACCTACATCACACCGCTACGACCGCGTACCTTTGCTTCGTTCCCGACCTGGAGGATTAAGCAGGAGCTGGTTGTGTAGGACTTGCCGACTGCAAAGATACAATCTTTTAATACTTTTACAATGATTTTTTAAACCGAATTTTATTAAATACATTGCATAAAATTTTATACAAAAATGTCCTCATTTAAATCACTAATTGTCATTGTTTTATCACTGTTTTTTTTAAGCTGTGGTGATGCTGAATCTAAAAAAAGTAAACTATCTATTCACACAGATGCCAAAAATAATGTTGTGAAACTGAATGACATCGTCACATTGTCTATCAACAATCCTGATAATATTGACCTAAAATCTGTATCGTATACTTTAAATGATGAACCTGTAGATGCTTCATTTACAATAAATACTCAAAAATTAGGAATTCAAACGCTTAAAGCGAAGGTTGATTTTGGAACAACAGCCGAAGAATTAACGACAACAATTACAATTCTTAATAATCAGCTTCCAAAAATCTATGGTTATAACATCATTAATGAATATCCTCACGACATCACCTCTTATACACAAGGCTTAGAATTTTTTAATGGTGAACTCTATGAAAGTACAGGTCAATATGGTGCTTCTAAATTGAGAAAAGTAGATTTTAAAACTGGAGACGTTTTGAAAAACTTAAACCTCTCCGATCAATATTTTGGTGAAGGTCTCACCATTTTAAACAACAACATATACCAGCTTACTTGGCAAGAAAACATTGGTTTTGTGTATGATGCTAATACTTTTGAAAAGACGAGTAGTTTTAAATACGGACAAAGCAAAGAAGGTTGGGGACTTTGCAATGATGGTACTACACTTTATAAAAGTGATGGCTCCGAAGACATTTGGTTACTTAATCCTGAAACCTTAGCTGAAACTTCCAAAATTCAAGTATATACCAATAAAGGTAAAATAATTGGCATCAATGAAATGGAATGGATCAACGGAAAAATATTTGCCAATCGTTATCAAAAAAATGGTGTTGCGATTATCAATCCAAAAAATGGTGCTGTTGAAGGTGTCATCGATTTTACACCTTTAAGATCAAAAGTAACACAGCATCAAGGATTAGATGTTTTAAATGGTATTGCTTACAATCCTGAAACCCAAACCTTATTTGTCACAGGAAAACGATGGGATAAAATTTTTGAAGTAGAGGTTTTTGAGAAATAAATTTGTGTTAAACACTTTAAATCTCAACTTTTTTATTCTTAATTTTTGTGTTTGTTAGATTATCTATTTGAAACACTTACTCGCTATACTGTTTTTACTTCCTGCTCTATCTTTAGCGCAAACACTAAATGGAAAAGTATATGATGTCGAAACCACTGTTAAAGGTGCATTGGTTGTAAATATTTCACAAAATGTGATGACCTACACCAATGATGAAGGTGATTTTCAAATTTCTGCAAAAGTCAAAGATACACTTTATGTAAGTTCACTATTTCATACAAAATCACTTGTCGAACTTAAACCACAAGATTTTGAAGACATTATGATCATTGAAGTTAAAAAAGCGATCAATGAACTTGATGCGGTTTTATTGAGAGATGAACGTGAAAAACGATTTGATTCTATCAAGATGCAACAACAGCTTGACACGCAAATTAAGGAAGATATCAAACGTAATCCCACAAAGTATACTGCGCCTCCAAAATATGGCATAGATTTTATTGCAATTGCCAAAAGCATTGGCTCACTGTTTAAAAGGAAGACAACTTCAGAATCAATTCAGCCTATAACCTACAAAACAGCAGATTCATTGTTTACAAACCACAAATTCTTCAACAAGACGCTTTTAACTGTAGATCTCAATATTCCTGAAGATTATCATGCGTTATTTTTTGAATATCTCGAATCAAAGCATATCAATTCAAAACTTCTACAAAAAGAACAACAAATTGAGCTCTTAGAAGTCATCGTTTTGAGTAGTCAAGAGTTTCAGAAACTCCTCGAGGATGCAAAAAAGAAGCCTTAACATATACTATTTCTAGTAAATTGTGGTTTTTATAATTTAATTTGATATCAAAAGTTATATTTGTAGTACTTGTTAGCGTGAACTAAATTCTATGAAAAGATCATTTTACTTCTTAATTTCAATTTCTATACTCCTACTTTGGAGCTCATGTAGAAAAGATTTTGACTTCTCTCCTAGTACTGGAGAATTAGGATTCTCTAAAGATACCGTGTATTTAGACACTGTGTTTTCTGGTATTGGATCTAGCACTTATAATTTGAAAGTTTACAACAGAAGTGATGATGATATTTCAATACCAAGTGTTAGGTTATCTCAAGGAGAAAATTCAGGTTATAGACTCAATGTTGATGGAACACCAGGAAAAGTATTTGAAGATGTAGAGTTATTGGCTAATGATAGTCTGTTCATTTTTATTGAAACGACGTTTAATCCAAATACCAATCCGTTACCTGCTGATGAATTTTTGTACACTGATGCAATTGAATTTGATTCTGGAAATAATCTACAAAAGGTTGAATTGGTAACCCTTATTAGAGATGCTGTATTTATTTTCCCTGACAGAGATGAAGATACACATGTAATCGAAACCTTAACGTTTGATGTTGATGGCGATGGCATTGCTGATGAAACTTCAATTCAAGGACGTTTTTTAGATGATACCGAACTTACTTTTACCAACGAAAAACCTTATGTGATCTATGGTTATGCTGCTGTTGATGAAGGTGATGTTTTAACTATAGAAGCTGGTGCTCGTGTTCATTTTCATGCAAATTCAGGATTGTTGATCACCAACAATGCTTCCTTAAAAGTAAATGGCGAATTAAGTACAGACCAAGAGCTTTTAGAGAATGAAGTTATATTTGAAGGTGATCGCTTAGAGCCTTTATTTAGTGATATTCCTGGTCAATGGGGAACCATTTATTTATTTGATGGAAGTGTTGATAATGAAATTCATTATGCTACCATAAAGAACAGTACAATTGGTGTCTTTTCTGAATTCAATCAGGATGCTGTAAATGACAAGCTCACAATTACAAATTCTAAGATTTACAACTCTAGTAACTTCGGGATTTTTGGTAGAGCGACTTCTATTAGAGGTGAAAATGTGGTCATTAATAATTCTGGTCAGTCGTCTTTTGCAGGAACCCTTGGTGGCAAGTACAATTTTACACACTCGACCTTAGCTAATTATTGGGATTCAAGTTTTAGGCAATTTCCTTCAGTCTTGCTTAATAACTTTTTTATAGATGCCGACAATACTATCATTACAAACGATTTAGATGCTAATTTCAGTTATTGTATTATCTACGGAAACGATAATGCCGAGTTTGATGCTTCCGGAGATAGTTCAAGTGAATTAGGATTCAAATTTACAGATTGTTTGATTCGTTTTGATGTGTCTGATAATCCGTATGACTTCAATGATATCGAGCATTTTGAAAACATTACTTTAAATGATGATCCATTCTTTGTGCTTCCATTTGAAAATGATTTACGTTTAAATGAAAACTCTAGTGCAATTGATCTAGGAAACTCTATGTTATCACTTCCAAATGACATTTTAGGTAATGTTAGACCATCAACATTCGATTTAGGTGCATATCAATATGTTCCTATTGAAGAAGATTAATGTAGTACCACTTTTTTTGTAATAGAAGACGTTTCATTTGAAATCGTAACGAAGTAAATCCCTTTTGCTTCCTTACTTAAATCTAAGGTGTTTTCAGAATTAGAGATAACTCTTGTTAGGATATTTCGACCTAAGTAATCTATCACTTCAACTGAATATTCAGAATTAACATGATTAAATTTAATAATCCCAGAAGTTGGATTAGGATAGATTCCTATACTCTTAATAGTTTCTTCAGACGTCGATAAAGTCTCACCTTCATCAATAATCAAGGTTTGATTTGGCAATACATTAGTGAATATATCTTCAACACCACTTAGCCAATTTACTTTTACATAATCAATATTTGTTGCATCTCCAACACCAAAGATTTCAGTAGCAGAGTTTTGACCTAAAAATCCTTCACCACAAATGGTATAACGATACATCACCTCGCCTCCAACAGATACTTCAATCCAAGATCCTATTCCATTTTTATTACTCTGAACACCATTCAACTTCACTTTCAACCAATTATTACTGCCACCTTGATTGTGCCATAACGAATGGTTTGCAGGAGCTTGATTGGCAACTACAAAATCCTGATAGCCATCATTATCAATATCACCTATGGCATTGGCGAAACTTTTGTAAATATCTGTGTCAAATCCAGATGTTGTAGACAACTGATAGGTTTGGTCGTTTTGACATTCATAAAATGCTGTTGTCAACAAACCAGATGCTTCGTTATCAATCATACTACTGACATACAAATCTAAGTCCATATCATTATCAGCATCAAAGAAATTTGCTCCCCAACCAATACTATTAAAACTTAATCCGCTCGGAATAGCTATATCATCAAAAGTACCATCACCATTATTCTTCAAAAGGTGATTCCCTTCAGCAGTATTAGTAATGTAAATATCTAACCAACCATCATCATTAAAATCATCAATTGTAGTAGACATCGCATTGGCAGCGATTCCAGCACCGGAGACTACACTCGTGTCTGTAAACGTACCATCACCATTATTTTTGTAGAGAATATTTGTATTTACAAACCTATCATTAGACATGTAAATATCTTGATAACCATCTTTATCATAATCAAAAAATGAAGCACAAAACGTTAAATGTCCGATTGGACTAATTCCAGAGGCAACAGAAATATCAGAGAAAGTGCCATCACCATTATTTTGATACAATTTGTTTGGAACGGTTCCACTAACATCTTTATTAGATAAAAACACATCTAGATCACCATCATTGTCAATATCTCCAAAGGTAGCACCATAAGTATACAACAATGTGAATGGTGGAAAACCAGCCATTTCGGTTACATTCGTGAAATTAAAATTCCCATCATTTTGGAACAATAGATTTATGGCATCCAATCGTGTTACAAACAAGTCATTATCACCATCATTATCATAATCTACCCAAATTACTTGTTTTGAATGACCTGTAATGTTAACTCCATAGAACATTTCAATCAATTGTCCATTGTTGTTTTTAAAAAAACGTACAGGATCATTTCCTTTACATGCAATAGTCACATCGTCCCAACCATCATTATCATAATCAAAAAAGCTAACACCTCCTAAATTATTACCTGTTGCAGTATTATTAACAAGTCCGATTGATACCGCATTATTTTGAAAATAAGCTTGTGCATAATTCAAAATTGGTAACAAAAACATTAAGACAATAATAAATTGAGTAGTTCTCTTATTTAATGGTAAAGTTTTCATAGCGGTATTAAATAATCAATCCAAAATAATGAAAATTTTAGAATTTATACTGAACTAGCTTGAAAACAATGGTTTATCATTCATCATAGCATTCACTTTTTCAGCAATAGCTTCAAGTGCTGCATCATTTTCATAATTAGAAATAACCTCATCAATAAAGTCAACAATAGTTTCCATATCATTTTCTTTAAGTCCTCTGGTGGTCACAGCAGCAGATCCCACTCTAATTCCAGAAGTTACAAACGGACTTTTATCATCAAATGGCACCATGTTTTTGTTAACTGTAATATCGGCTTTTCCTAAGGCTTCTTCAGCAGCTTTTCCAGTAATGTTTTTATTTCTGAGATCAATAAGCATCATATGATTATCTGTTCCACCTGAGATCAAATGATAACCTCTATCAACGAAAGCTTTTGCCATAGCTGCGGCATTTTTCTTGACCTGTAGTATGTAATGCATAAAATCATCAGAAAGTGCTTCTCCAAACGCAATAGCCTTCGCCGCAATGATATGCTCTAAAGGACCTCCTTGATTACCAGGAAACACAGCAGAATCCAACAAAGACGACATTTTTCTTAGATTTCCATTTTTGAGCTTAATTCCAAACGGATTATCAAAATCCTTACCCATCATGATAAGTCCGCCTCTCGGACCTCTCAAGGTCTTGTGTGTTGTCGTAGTAACAACATGACAATGTGGAAGTGGATCATTTAAAATCCCCTTAGCAATCAAACCTGAAGGATGCGAAATATCGGCAAGTAAAATAGCATTAACACTATCTGCAATTTCACGAAAACGCTTAAAATCAATATCACGTGAATATGCAGATGCACCAGCAATTATCATTTGAGGCTTCTCCTTTAAGGCTATCTCTTGAATCTTGTCATAGTTAAGTCTGCCTGTTTCTTCTTCTACACCATAAAACACAGGGTTATATAATTTTCCCGAAAAGTTTACAGGAGAACCATGTGTTAGGTGTCCACCATGCGACAAATCGAATCCTAAGATTTTATCTCCTGGTTTTAAACAAGCTGCAAAAACAGCAGTATTGGCTTGACTACCAGAATGCGGTTGCACGTTAGCCCAAACAGCTCCAAATAAAGTTTTTACTCTATCAATAGCAATTTGTTCAACTTCATCAACAACTTCACAACCGCCATAATAACGCTTACCAGGATAACCTTCAGCATATTTGTTAGTTAAAACTGAACCAGCGGCTTCCATAACCTGCTCACTAACAAAATTTTCAGAAGCAATAAGTTCTAATCCATTAATTTGACGTGTTTTTTCGTCTTCAATAAGTTCAAAAATCTGTTGATCGCGTTGCATAAATCTCGTATGTTTTAAAGTTTCTCAAAAATAAGAAATCATCTTATGAAAAAGTTTTAAAAAAAGCCATTTAACGCAATGTTTTATGAGCAGGTTATTAACATTATTTTTTTCAGAATTATAGGTTCAAAAACAAAAAAAATATGTAGGTTTGAGTAGACAATTCAAACAACGAAATTCTTATTATTATGTCCTTATCAGCCAATAATCCCAATAGAACCTCATGGTTATATGTTAATAAATACTCTGACTTCCCTATTCAGAACATTCCGTTTGGTGTGTTTTTAACAAGAGAGGACATTATTACCATAGGAACGCGTATTGGAGATACAGCCATTGATCTTGGTGCACTTCATCAACTTGGATACTTTGATGGTATTCCATTAACAGATGATATTTTCCTTCAAGATTCGTTAAATGATTTTATTGCTGATGGAAGAAAAACTTGGCGTGCAGTGAGAAATCGTATTGCTGAAATTTTTGACGCTGATAATGACACCCTTAAGAATAATACAAAACACAAAGAAATTGTTTGTTTTAGACTTGATGAGATAGAAATGCAAATGCCTGTTTTAGTTGGTGATTACACCGATTTTTATGCTAGTAAAGAGCATGCTACCAACGTTGGAACTATGTTTAGAGATCCAGACAATGCTTTGATGCCAAATTGGGTACACTTACCTGTTGGATATCATGGTAGAAGTTCGTCAATTATTACAACACACATTCCTATACATAGACCTCAAGGACAAACAATGCCTGAAGGTGCTAAAAGTCCTGTATTTGGACCAAGTAAGTTAGTTGATTTTGAATTAGAAATGGCTTTTATCACGACAGATGCCAATGACCTTGGAGAGCCAATCCCTGTTGAAGAAGCTGAAGAGTACATCTTTGGTTTGGTTGTCTTTAATGATTGGTCTGCAAGAGATATTCAAAAATGGGAATATGTGCCATTAGGACCATTCTTAGGCAAAAACTTTGCCTCGTCAATGTCGCCATGGATTGTTACGCTTGATGCTCTTGAGCCTTTTAGAGTAGAAAGCCCAAAACAAGATCCTCAACCTTTAGAGTACTTAAGAACTAAAGGCAAGCATAGCTTTGACATAAAATTAGAAGCAGGTATTATTCCAAAAGGCGGAAAAGAAACTACAGTATGTAAATCCAATTTCAAATACATGTATTGGAATATGGCGCAACAGTTAGCGCATCATACGGTTAATGGTTGTCCTGTAAATTCTGGAGACATGATGGGAAGCGGAACTATTTCTGGACCAACTGAAGATTCGTATGGATCGATGTTAGAATTGACTTGGAAAGGCTCTAAACCAATCACTTTAAAAGATGGTACTGAACGTAAATTTATTAACGACTACGATACTGTAGTTATGAGAGGTTATTGCGAAAATGATGATGTACGCATTGGTTTTGGTCAAGTAAAAACACAATTACTACCTGTTTTCAACCCTAAGAAAAAGAAGTAACTCAAAAAGGTGCTTTACAACTAAACGCCATCCATTCTTTTTTGACTGGATGCTCAAAGGCTATGGTTTCGGCGTGTAAATACAATCTATCTGTAGATCTGCCATAAAGATCATCTCCAACTATTGGTAAATGCAAGCCATTTTTATGTGCTGCATGCACACGTAGTTGATGAGTTCGTCCTGTAATTGGATAAAAATAGACTCTTGTTTTACCATCTTTAATTTCGATGACTTCAAATTTGGTCTTAGCTGGTTTTCCATAATGATAACATACTAATTGTCTTGGCCTGTTATTTAGGTCTACACGCAAAGGCAATTCTATTTCCCCTTGTTGATGTTGCAATTCGCCATCTAATACTGCTACGTAACGTTTTTTTACTGAACGATCAATAAATTGCTTTTGTAAGTTCTTATACGTTTTTTCATTCTTAGCAACTAACAATAACCCAGAAGTTGACATATCGAGACGATGTACCAACAACGGTCCAGAAGCATCAGGCAAATAGTTTTGCATCCTTGTGAGTACAGAGTCTTTTATAGATTTCCCTGGAACAGAAAGAAATTCATGAGGCTTATTTACCAAAAGCAAATACTCATCTTCAAAAACGATCTCTAAATCGATATCAAGATTTGTGATTTGTTCCATCGGATTAGGCTCAACATTTAAACCTTGCATCATAAATCCTAAAATAGGTTCACACTTTCCACGACACGAAGGGTAAAATTGTTTGTGCTTTCTAACTTCAGCATTTGGTGAAATTCCCCACCAAAATTCTGCCATTGCAATAGGCTTTAAATGATGTGTATAAGCAAACTGAAACAGTTTAGGTGCAGCACATTCACCAGCTGCAGCAGGTGGATATCCAAGTTCTGTTTGCTTAAAAATACTGATTAAATCTTTTGAATCTCCATTGGCATTTTTAAACTGATACTGCTCATGAATTTGCTGCTGTAATCTTGCTGACAAAGCTTTTCGCTCGGCTTTCAATTTTAAAATTGGCGCCTCTAACTGGTTTAAATTAGCTTCTGCCTTAATAAGTGCTTGTTCATAATTGCGCTTCAAATATTTGAGCTTTAAATTGCTTTGAATACTTTCTTGCTTTAAATCCTCCAGCAGCTTTTCTTGTTCATTTGAAGGATGCTTTAGAATTGCTTGTCGCTTTTCCTGTCGACTCTTTTTTTTAAGTTTTGCTTCTCGTTTAAATGCTTCAATTGTTGTTTGAGATTCCTGTTTAAGATCTGCAAAGGCAGTTTTAGCTTCCAATAAAATTTCTGCTTGTTCTAAGGCTTCAATCTGACTATTAAGTGTATTTAAATACGCTTCTCCTTGCTTATAAAATCCGTCAGGCTGTAGTGTGTCATAAATTGGAGGCACAAATCCTTTCAGAAAATTTGACTCCGCTAACTTTCCAGAAAATGACGCCAAATAACCCAATTCATTGTTAGGTTGTTGCACAATCATCACACCAAACATCTTTCCAATTTCCAATCCGTTTTGAGAATTATCTAAGCCAAAATTATGTTGAAAATCGGTTTGCGTCTCCAAATAATTTTGAATCTCTTCGGAAGCTTTTTTACACCATTCATGCGGTTCGTAATAAAATGGAAAAGTGAATAGTTCGGGAATCGCTACTTCAGAAGTATCTAAACTATGCACATATGAACCATCTGTTTTGAACATGAATTATTCCTGATAAAAATTGATGAAACGAAAATATCAAATCTAAATGAAATTACACGCATTATGCTTTGGCATCATATTTGGATTATGATTATAAATAATCATTAAAAACCAGAATTATGAAGAAATTATTACTCTCTACAGTAGCGCTTCTTCTGGTACTAACATCGTGTAGTGGAAGAAAGCAAATTGAAAAAGCAATTAGTCATGGCAATTACGACCTTGCCATTACAAATGCCCTACGCAAACTTGAAAACAATAAAGATAAAAAGCGTAAGCAAGACTTTATTGTAATGCTTGAGGATGCTTATTACAAAGTCTTAGAGCGAGATTTAAAAACCATTTCGCATTTAAAAAAAGATGGTAATCCTGAGCAGTATAAAGCAATTTATGAAATGTATGTTGATCTTGATGAAAGACAAAATGCTATCAAACGCGTGTTACCATTAAAGATCAATGGAAAGAATATAGATTTAAAATTCAATGATTATTCATCTCAAATTGTTGATTACAGATATAAAACATCAGACTATTTAATTGATGAAGGGATAACCCTTTTAGATTCTGAAAATAAATACGACGCGAGAAAAGCTTATAACATATTTAGTTACATAGAACGAATTAATCCAAACTTTGAAGAGACTAGAAGTCTAATGACTGAAGCACATAATAAAGGAACTGATTATGTAAATGTGTCTATTGAAAATCAAACGTTTCAGATTATTCCACAACAATTGGAAGCTGATTTATTGAATTTTAACACCTATGGATTAGATCAATTTTGGACGGTTTATCATTCAGATGCTTCAAGTGATATAGAATATGACTTTGGATTACAGTTACAACTGAAACAAATTAATGTGTCTCCAGAACAAGTGAATACCGTTCAGAAATTAAGAGAGCGTCAAATAGTTGATGGTTGGGAATTTAAAAAAGATCGTGATGGCAATTTTGTTCTAGATAGTCTTGGTAACAAAATCAAGATCGATAAGATCATCAATGTAAGAGCGCGTTATTTTGAGACCCATCAGTTTAAATCAACACATGTGTTGGCAGATGTTGTATATACCAATTTAAGGACAGGTCGAACACTTGATGTATTTCCAATAGACAGCGAATTCATTTTTGAACATGTTTACGCAACGTTTAGAGGTGATAAACGTGCCTTAAGCAATCGAGATCTTCAAATAGTAAGACTTCAACCATTATATTTTCCAACAGATGCACAAATGGTTTATGATACTGGAGAGGACTTGAAGTTAAGATTTAAAGACGTACTTCATTCGTATCGATTAAGACAAGGATAATACAGAAACTCCCAAACAATGTTTGGGAGTTTTTTCTGATTGTACGCAACCTTTTTAATAAATTGAAATCTAACAAGTAGAGTCTACACAGTATTAATGAAAATAAATAAATAAATCAATAATTATTTTATCGAATTCTATTTGATAACCTTAAAATTCTAATTGACTCAAACTAGATCTTAAAAAAATTATACCTTTAATTTAGTTTTAATTCAGATTAAAAAAATCAGCCACAGCTATGAAAAAAATGACTTTATTTTTAGGATTGTTACTCTTAACGTTCTCTGTTAATGCTCAAGACCCTACCGTTTATATTACTAATGGTGGAAACGGTTACAGTGTAATTGAAGGCAACTCATATGAGTTCACTATAAGTATGTATAGCGTAACGTCAACTGATGTTACTGTAGACGTTGTAACAGTTTCAGATACTGCAAACAACAGTGATTACTCATCAATTAATACTACTGTGACTATTCCTGCCGGACAATTAAGCAGCCCTGTTATCTCTATAACTACGACTAACGATTCTACAATTGAAAACAATGAATATTTTGTAATCGAAGCCACAGTTACGAGTGGCAATACCAATAATACCGAAACCAACAGAAGCATCCTTTTATATGATAATGACACGACACCCACACTGAGTGTTAACCAAACTCCTACTCTTATAGAAGGACAAAATTCTTTATATTACATCACACTTAGTAACTACTTTAGTTCTGATGTCACTATGGACATCACTACAACATATGGAACTGCAGGAGCTGCAGATGTAACGCCTACCAATACCTCTTTAATAATTCCTGCTGACACAAGAACGAGCATTTATCAAATAATCACGTTAGAAGACACATTAGTAGAACCCGATGAGACTTATACCATTACAATCACTGTAACATCTGGAAACGTGACCAATCCGAACATTCCTGTAACGGTTACAATCTTCGACAACGATACAACACCTACCTTTAGTATCCGTACATCTACAAGTGGTACAATTGAAGGTAGTGGTGCTTATGTAACAGCTGCATTAGATCGTGTGTTTAATGCTGATGTGGTGGTTCAATTCACATCAAGCAATGGAAGTGCCGATAATTCAGATTATACAGATATTAATCAATCTTATGTTATTGAAGCTGGAAGTAGATTCGAATATTTTCAAATTCCTACGACTGATGATACTCTAGATGAACCTGAAGAAACGTTCAACGTATCTGGAACGGTAACTTCTGGAAATGCTACAAATACTTCAGCAACAAATACGGTTACAATCATTGACAATGATGGTTTGCCTGATATTAGACTAATTCCTAGTTCGAGTCTCAACAATCAATCAGTAAATAGTGGTCCAAATATCCAAGCAGAAGAAGGATATCCTCTGAGATTCTTTCCAAGATTATCACATGTAAGTCCTATAGATACCGAAATCACAGTAACAACAACAAATGGCTCTGCAGATGCCTCAGACTATACCACGTCTACATTAACCACGACTATTCCAGCTGGCTTAGTCATGAATGGAAGTGATGAACTGAGTTATCCTACAATTTTAGATCAACTCGATGAAGCTGACGAAAATTTATTCATAACAGCTACAATAACCTCAGGGAACACATTTAACACAACTGTTACAGAAGAAGCGTTTATTATTGACAATTATGCTATAAATGCGCAACCAGATGAAGTCGTATCAATATTGGAAGTTGGAACAACATTCCAGATTCTCGATAATGATACTTTTGAAGGACTTCCTGTTATTCCTTCGAATACTTTAATAAACTTTGGCAATACAAATACTATTGGAGTCACTATTAGTCCGACAGGAGTATTAACCGTTCCTGTAAATCATCCTCAAGGCAATTATTATTTTGATTATGAAATATGTGAAACTTCAGATCCAACAAGTTGCGATTTTGCCCGAATAACAATTATTGTAGAATCTCCTTTAGATGTAAGTTTCACAACCAACTATGTCGACTTTAATGGTGATGGATTCGTTAGTGTTGGAGATACCATAGAGTTTGAATATACCGTAACGAATAATGGAAATGCCGTTATTACAGATATTGATGCTGAAATATTATATCAAGACTTAGATGTTGTTGGTGGTCCATTAGCGAGTCTCAATCCTGGAGAAACCGATACAACAACATTTACCGCCTTGCATGTACTCACCCAAGATGATATCAATTTTGGATATTTTATTGGCGATCAAGAAGGCGGTTACTTTTATGGAACTTATTACGGTTATGAAGTAATTGACTACTTATATGATCCTAATCAGAGTTTTCAACTTCAGCAATCTGATGGTTTAAAATTAAATGCTTTCATAGACGATAATGCTAATGGCTCTCAAGATCCTGGAGAAATTAATATCCCATACCCTTTAGGAACTTTTGAATATGAAATTAATAGTGATGGTGTCATTCATAACTTATATGCATCGCCACAATACTTGTATGAATCTAACCCAATTACGAGCTACGATATAAGCTTTGTAGTTGATAGTGATTATGCAACAGTTATTAATAGTTCTAGCAGTTATTCTGGAATAACAGTACCCACAGGATCTGGAATAACTGAATTAAATTTCCCAATTACAGTTACACCTTATGATGATTTATCTATTGACTTATCATCTAATGGAAACCTCCCTGTTCCTGTACCTGGCTTCACCTATTGGAATACAATAAGCTTCAGAAACAACTCTAACGAAATTGAATCTGGCACAATTAATTTCACTATGGACGATGCTTTAAACCTAATTGATGTTTATGATATTTCTTCAAATTGGTATACCATTAATCCTGCTTCATATTCAACAACAGCTACAGGTTTTTCATTTAATTTTACAAATTTAGGTCCATTTCAGCAAAGAACATTATGGGTAAAAATGTCTGTACCAACTTTACCTACAGTTAGCTTAGGGCAATTGGTTACGAATTCAGTCGATATCACATTATTACCTGGAGATATATTACCACTCAATAACACCTCAAGTTTAACACAAACTATTGTTGGATCATATGATCCTAATGATATTACTGAAAGACATGGACCAGAAATTGTTCACTCTGGATTTTCCACTGAGGATTATCTCACTTATACTATACGTTTTGAAAATACAGGGACGGCAAACGCCATAAATATTAGAGTAGAAAATTTATTGGATGAACAACTTGATGAAACTACATTACGAATGGTAAGTTCTAGTCATGATTATGTACTAGAGCGTGTAGGAAATCAATTAGAATGGAATTTTTATGGTATTCAATTACCTCCTTCTGAAGGTGGTGAAGATTCTACCGTTGGACATGGTTACATTACTTATGAAATTAAGCCGTTACCAGATTATGCAGTTGGTGATATCATTCCAAACACAGCAGAAATCTATTTTGATTTCAATCCGCCAATCATTACAAATACTTGGAATACTGAATTTGTAGAAGATAATTTAAGTATTGATGATAACTCGTTTGAAAATTTAAAAGTATATCCTAATCCAGTTGACAAAACAATTTATATCTCGAATAATTCAATTATCGACAAGGTTGAGATCACCTCATTAATTGGACGAAAAATTTGGACGAAAAATCTAGAAACCATGAATAGCACCATTGATGTAACCACGCTATCTGATGGTGTTTACTTCATAACCATTGAGAGTCTTGGCAAACGACAAACATTGAAGTTCATCAAGAAATAATTTATTGTATAAAAGCTCCCATTTAGTTCTGGGAGCTTTTTTTATTAATTAAATGTCTTTCTAAACTCTAAAGGAGATAGTTCAGTTTTATTTTTAAATAACTTAGAAAACGATGCCGATCTTTCAAAACCTAAATTATAAGCGATTTCACTAATCGAAAGCTCAGTTGTAGATAATTGTTCTTTAGCTTTTACAATTAACTTTTCATGTATATGCTGTTGTGTACTGCGTCCTGTCAACGATTTAAGTAATCCACTTAAATAGTTAGGAGACAAATTTAAAGCTTCACTTACTCCTGTTACTGTAGGTAATCCTTTATCAATCAAATCGTCATTTTTAAAATACGTTTGTAAATATGTTTCTAACTTATTTAAAACCTGATGGTTCATTTGCTTTCTTGTAATGAATTGTCGTTCATAAAAACGTTCTGAATAATTTAGCAAAACTTCCAATTGGGAAATGATTATCTTCTCACTAAACTTATCAATATTTGAATGATATTCCTCTTGTATCTTTTTTAATATATCTAACATCTGAAGTTCCTCCTTTGAGGATAAAAACAAGGCTTCATTAATACTATAATCAAAAAATTCACATTGTGATATTCGCTTCGAAAGTGCAGAACTCCATAAAAAATCTGGATGTATTAACAATAAAAAACCAGACGGATTGCCATTGACATTTGGATTGTCACCCATACTCATTACTTGCTTGGGTGAAATAAAAACCATAACACCTTCATCGAAGTCATATTCATTTTGACCATAAAAAAGTTTATGAGGTATATTGCGTTTTAAAGCAATGGTATAATAATCTTGTGTCCATTTTATATCATGAATATTTTCTGGATAATTAACCTCAGCATAATCTATCAAACTAATAAGAGGATGCTCAGGAGGTTTAAGATTCGCAAAATGATGATAATCACTTACTTTTTTAAAATGCTTGATCGTTTTCATTATCTAAAAATATAAAACTGAATTTAAACTACACTAGCATGCCTCCAGACACTTCAATACGCTGACCATTAATCCATCCTGCACGATCTGAACATAAAAATGCAACAGTACCTCCAATATCTTCGGCTTTCCCTACACGACCTAAAGCGGTTATACTAGAGATTAGATCTGCCTTTTGTGGATCTTTATTACTTCCATTGGCAAAATCCGTAGCAATAGCACCAGGAGCAACCACGTTTGCTGTTATTTTTCTAGATCCAAGTTCTTTAGCTAGATATCTTGTAAAGACTTCAATACCACCTTTCATAATAGCATAAGCCGACATTCCAGGCAAACTAAAACGTGCCAATCCACTGGAAATATTTATGATTCTTCCTCCTTCATTTATATACGGAAGTGCTGCTTGCGTAAGGAAATAAGAACTCTTCAGATGAATATTCATCATATTGTCAAATTGCTCTTCTGTTGTATCAGGTATTAAGTTAAACGTACCTGTACCAGCATTATTAATCAAGAAATCAAATTTTGGAGTTCCATAAGTATCTGTCAAATAAGCTTCAATATTCTGTATGAGATCTTTTGAAGATTCGGGACTATTAGCATCATATTGAAACGCTTTCGCACGTTGTCCCATTGTCTCGATAGATATAATAACCTCTTCTGCTTTTAATTCATTTTTATGGTAAGTAAATATAATATCAACACCATCTTTCGCAAGATTTAAAGCCATATCTTTACCCAAACCTCTACTCGCTCCTGAGATAACTGCTATTTTTTTATTCATTTTTTATTGTGTTTTGTTACACTACAAAATTGAATGAATAGCAGTAAAAAAATCACTCCATTTCTTAGAAAGACTTATCCATATCTAAGGGATGAAATATTAAACAAATCTGCTCAGATCTATATCATTAACTGCACCATGAGACGCATGAGCTACAGTAACACCATTTCTTATCACCAATAATTGCGGAGATTGATGCATCACTTGAAATTTATATCCAACTTCGTCAGACACATCGCGAAAACTCAACAAATCAAGATAGTACAAATCAATATTGGCAGCTACATCATACATACTTACAAATTGATTCATAACCATACTACTAATACCACAACGTGTAGAATGTTTAAATATCACTTGTGTTTTAGTTTTTGATCGTTCATCTATAACCGCTAACTGATCTACACTCCTGAGTGCTTGCCAAGGCAAAGCTTTTTCTTCTTTTGGTTCTGAAGACCTAAATATATTTTTTAAAAATCCCATGAATTTGTTTTTTTTATAAGTCGTTAACTCATAACCAATTCTTACATCTGCCGAAACGTCACCAAAACCCTAATAAATCAAGACATTTTGTCGTTTATTTACTGTGTCATCGATTTGGTAAGATAATTGACCTACACTTTCAAAATTAGACATAAAAAAATTGATTTATACCTATGAATTTTAATAATTATACCATAAAATCCCAAGAAGCCATACAGCAAGCACAGCAGTTGGCTCAGAGTTTGAGGCATCAACAAATAGAGAATGAGCATATATTTAAAGCTATTTTTGAAGTTGATGAAAACGTATTACCATTTATTTTAAAAAAATTAAATGTTAATATAGACGTATTAAAACTAGCTGTTGATAAACAACTTGAAAGCATTCCTAAAGTTTCTGGAACAGATCTTATGTTATCTAGAGATGCTGGAACAGCACTAAATGAAGCATCAATCATTGCAAAAAAAATGAATGATGATTTTGTATCTATAGAACATCTCATTCTAGCAATCTTTAAGTCAAAAAGTAAAGTTGCTCAAATGCTAAAAGACCAAGGTGTTACTGAAAAAGGATTAACCACAAGTATAGAAGAGTTACGAAAAGGTGATCGTGTCACCTCTCAAAGTCAAGAAGACACTTATAATTCTCTTAATAAATATGCCAAGAATCTGAATCAGTTAGCTAAAGACGGAAAACTTGATCCTGTTATTGGTCGTGATGAAGAGATTAGACGTATCCTTCAAATCCTGTCAAGACGTACCAAAAACAATCCTATTCTTGTAGGTGAACCAGGTACTGGAAAGACAGCAATTGCTGAAGGACTTGCGCATCGTATTGTTGATGGTGATATTCCAGAAAACCTAATCAATAAACAAATCTATGCTTTGGATATGGGAGCGCTTATTGCTGGAGCAAAATTTAAAGGTGAATTTGAAGAACGCTTAAAAGCAGTCATCAAAGAAGTCACTACGAGTGAAGGCGATATTGTTCTATTCATTGATGAAATCCATACCTTAGTTGGTGCAGGTGGCGGACAAGGCGCTATGGATGCTGCTAACATTTTAAAGCCAGCATTAGCAAGAGGAGAATTGAGAGCTATTGGTGCCACAACACTGGATGAATATCAAAAGTATTTTGAAAAAGATAAAGCACTCGAAAGACGTTTTCAAAAAGTGATGGTAGATGAACCAGATACAGAAAGTGCTATTTCAATTTTAAGAGGGATTAAAGAAAAGTATGAAACGCATCACAAGGTTCGTATAAAAGATGAAGCCATCATTGGTGCAGTAGAATTATCAGAACGCTACATTACGAACAGATTCCTACCTGATAAAGCTATTGATTTGATGGACGAAGCCGCTTCTAAACTTCGCATGGAAATTAATTCGAAACCCGAAGAACTTGATGTTCTTGATCGAAAGATCATGCAACTAGAAATTGAAATTGAAGCGATAAAGCGTGAAAAAGACGAAGCAAAATTAAAATCGTTGCGTGCAGATCTCGCAAATCTTAAAGAAGAACGTAATGAGATCAATGCTAAGTGGAAAAGCGAAAAGGAAGTTGTTGACAATATCCAGTCTACAAAATCTGATATTGAACATTATAAACTTGAAGCCGAAAAAGCCGAACGCGAAGGAGATTATGGTACAGTAGCTGAAATTCGTTATGGAAAGATCAAAGAAGCTCAGGAAGCATTGGAAAGGTTCCAAGAACAATTAGCAAATCAGCAAGACAATGCCCTTATTAAAGAGGAAGTTACCTATGATGATATTGCAGAAGTTGTTGCAAAATGGACAGGCATACCTGTGACAAAAATGCTGCAAAGTGAACGCGATAAACTCTTGAAACTTGAAGATGAATTACACAAACGCGTCGTTGGTCAAGAAGAAGCTATTGAAGCTGTTAGCGATGCTGTAAGGCGTTCAAGAGCTGGTTTACAAAACCCTCAAAAACCTGTTGGTACATTTCTATTCTTAGGAACTACTGGTGTTGGTAAAACAGAATTGGCAAAAGCGCTTGCCGAGTATCTTTTTGATGACGAAAATGCTATGACCAGAATTGATATGAGTGAATATCAAGAGCGTCATAGTGTAAGTCGTTTAGTTGGTGCGCCTCCAGGATATGTAGGTTATGATGAAGGCGGACAATTAACTGAAGCTGTAAGACGTAAACCTTACTCTGTTGTACTTTTAGATGAAATAGAGAAAGCGCATCCAGATACCTTCAACATTCTTTTACAAGTATTAGATGAAGGTCGCTTGACAGATAATAAAGGTCGCGTGGCAGATTTCAAGAATACGATTATTATCATGACCTCTAATATTGGAAGTCATATTATTCAAGAACGTTTTGAAGCGACAAAAGATCTAGATTCTGCTATGGAAGCAGCCAAAGTTGATGTTCTAGGCTTATTAAAGCAAAGTGTGAGACCAGAGTTTTTAAATCGAATTGACGACACAATAATGTTTACACCTTTAACCAAGGACAATATTAAAGATATTGTGAGTTTACAATTAAAAGGTGTTCAAAAAATGATAGCAAAGCAAGGCATAACATTTGATGCTACTCCTGAAGCTAAAGCGTATTTAGCAGAGAAAGGATACAACCCTGAGTATGGTGCACGTCCTGTAAAACGAGTTATTCAAAAAGAAGTGTTGAATGCCTTAAGTAAAGAGATACTCTCAGGAAAAATTACCACAGATAGTATTATCCTTTTAGATGCTTTTGACGACACTTTAGTCTTTAGAAATGAAGCAAATTTTGTTACAGAAGAGTTTTAAAAACATATTGTAACAAAACCTATTTTAAATAGTCTTTATAGTGGTTGGTTAGTGAAAAGCAACACCAAAAACATTTCAAGCGAATGATATGTTTTAAAGGTGTTGCTTTGTTTTTTTTATTAGAAGTTTCTTCCTATTCCAAAACCTAGAATAATAGGATCGACATTAACTTCAGCTGTTGAATCAGGATTGTTATTACCCGTTACTTCGGTTTTTAGAAAAACCTTTCTGAAATCTAAATTGATAAACCATTTATCATTTATTCTGTAGTCTAAACCAGCTTGAATTGCATATCCAACTTGGTTATCGTATTCAATTGCGTCTAAATCACCAGCATCTTCATTATAAAATGCTGTAAAATTTAGTCCAGCTCCTATGTATGGCTTCCACTTTTCATTAATATACATATGATGTAACAAACTTATTGTTGGAGATATCAATGAAATACTACCTAAATTAGCACCACCTTCAACCTCAACATCATGCGTAGATGTAGATACCATTAATTCGGCAGACATTTTTCTACTAAAAAAATAGGCAATTCCCAATTCTGGGGCAATTGTAGACGAGATATCGACTTCAATTTGATCTACATTTCTGTAAAAATAAGGCGCAGGAGAAAAATAAAGCCCTCTTGCTTTTACTTGCCAATCACTGTAATTTTCATTAAATATTACCTCTTCTTTCTTGTCTTGCGCTTGAGCATTGCAAATAAATACACAACACAAAATTGCACTGAAAATAATTTTCTTCATGGTCTGTTAAATTAATAAGTCATAAATATATGCGATTTAATACTTAAAGCAAAAATTTTGTTAATACATTCTCTTCGATGTTGAATAATATTTCAAAACAATAATTAAAATGTTCAAAAAAATAAAATATACCAATTGGTATATTTTTAATATATTTGTTCAATGCTTACTAAATCTGATCATACTAAATTACACATTCTCAAAACAGTAGCGCCAATTTTTAATAAAAATGGATATGCTGCAACTAGTATGAACGATATTACTAATGCCACAGGATTGACAAAAGGTGCGATTTATGGGCATTTTAAAAATAAAGAAGCTCTATCTATTTCGGCCTTTAAGTATAATGTTAAATTAATGATGGCTAAAATAGCTGAACACTTATCACAAAGTGACTCTCCAATTCAAAAACTGTATCTCATTTCTGATTTTTATAAAAACTATTATGAATTCAGTAAACAATTAGGAGGTTGTCCTGTATTGAATATTGGAGTTGATGCCAATAATCAAAACTCACTACTTCTTCAAAATGTACGCATTGTTGTTGAAAAAATTCAGGATCAAGTGGCTTCAATAATTGAGGATGGTATTGCTCTTGGTGAAATTTCTTCAGAAATAAATGCTATGCAATATGCAAAACGCATAGATACCTTAATTCAAGGCGCTGTATTTATGACCTACACGATGAATGACAATTATTATTTACATGATTCTATGGCTCAAATAGACACTATTATAAGTACAGAAATGAAAGCATAATTTTTTTAAACAATAATATACCAATTGGTATATTTTAAAACCAATAAAATATGACATTACAAAAAACATTATCGAGTAAAGCCACTATTAGGTTTCAAGATTGTGATCCGTTTAATCATCTTAACAATGCGAGTTACATTAACTATTTTATGAATCATCGTGAAGATCAACTCATTCAAGGTTACGACGTTGATATTTATAAAATGGCCAAAGAGGAAGGTAAAAGTTGGGTCGTAAACAGTAATCAAATTGCGTATCTAAGACCAGCTTTACTTATGGAAACAGTTCATATTGAATCGCAATTAATTGGTTTCGACTCCAGCAATCTGAAAGTTGAAATGCGTATGTATAATTCAGATAAAACTCATTTAAAGTCAATTATTTGGTGTGGTTTTACACACTTCAACTTATTAAAACAACAAAGAGAGATGCATAATGATCAATATATGTCGCTATTTGAGTCTATTCACAATCCTTTATCTGAATTAAACTTTGAGAACAGAATAAAAAACATAAGACTACTTACTCAAAAACAGAATAACTAGTTCGATTAACTCAAAAAATCAGTATTCCCAAATTGCTTTTATTGAATAACTTAAGGCGGTTCAAATAAAATATTCGATGAAATGCACAATAAAAACACAAATTTACCATTAGTATTTGTAGATAAATATTAACTTTGAGCTGCTATTAATTCCAAAAGAGCTTACGACATTATTTAATTTTTGTACAAGTCAACCCTCAACTTGTACTGAAATCGTGTAGTCTTTTAACACCTACTAAAATAACATGGAATTAAATAAATATATAGACCATACCCTTTTAAAACCTACTGCTACAGAGCGTGATATCATTGACCTATGTAATGAGGCAAAAAAATTCAAGTTCTTTTCTGTCTGCATAAATAGTTGTTATATTCCTTTGGCTAAACAATTACTCAAAGGCTCTTCCGTAAAAATATGTACAGTTGTTGGGTTTCCTTTAGGAGCAACTGCAACCGAATCAAAAGTTTTTGAAGCTAAACAAGCCATAGAAGCTGGTGCAAGTGAAATTGATATGGTTATCAACATTGGATTTTTGAAAAGCAAAAATTACGTTGAGGTCTTCAAGGACATTAGTGATGTAAAACTAGCGATTGGCAAAACACCTTTAAAAGTTATTCTTGAAATTAGCGAATTATCAAAAAATGATATTGTAAAGGCTTGTGAAATTTGTTTAGACGCTAAAGTAGAATTTGTAAAAACCTCGACAGGGTTTTCAAAAAGTGGGGCGACTTTAACTGCTGTAAAGATCATCAAGAAAACGATAAAAGGCAAAGCTAAAATCAAAGCTTCTGGTGGTATAAGAGATTTAGATACTGCTCAGAAATATTTAGAAGTTGGTGTTAGTCGAATTGGAACTTCTAGTGGTGTTGCAATTATAAATGAAGAATTAGCCCAAGCTTAAAAATTAATCCTCTTGATTTCCTATCTTTAGTGCATGAGTATACATATTGAAGCCAAGCCTGGAGACATTGCCGAAACTATTTTATTACCTGGAGATCCTCTGAGGGCAAAATGGATTGCTGAAACATTTTTTGAAAACCCAAAGTGTTTCAATACAACACGCGGAATGCTAGGTTTTACAGGCACTATTAATGGTAAGCCAATCTCTGTTATGGGAACAGGAATGGGAGCACCAAGTTTATCTATTTATGCGCACGAACTCATCAACAGCTACAATGTTAAACAACTTATTAGAGTTGGAAGCGCAGGATCTTATCAAGAACATGTTAAGCTACGAGATATTGTAATTGCAATGTCTGCTTCAACAAATTCTGGAATTAATTCAAAGCGTTTCAATGGTGCTGATTATGCGCCATCTGCAGATTTTGATTTATTTCAAAAAGCAATTCAAGTTGCTTCAGATAAACACATTGAAATCAAAGCTGGAAATGTGCTGTCTTCAGACACCTTTTATGAAGATAGTCCTGAAGCATATAAAAAATGGGCTGAATTTGGTGTACTCTGCGTCGAAATGGAAACTTCAAGTTTGTACACTATTGCAGCACATCACAATGTAAAGGCGCTAGCAATACTTACAATTTCAGACTCATTAGTAACTGGAGAAAGTACAACGAGTAAAGCGCGTGAAACCACCTTTAAGAGTATGATCGAGGTTGCTTTAGAACTCGCTTAAAAATCGACTTTAACAAATATTTATATAGGACTTTATGTTTAACTTCATAATTTGTGGTGACAATCAATTACTTATGAAATTATCGCAATACTGTTTGATTCTATTTATGGCTGTATTCACTGTGAACAGCAGAGCTCAAGTTAATATATCTAATTCATTCTACGATATTGAAAACGTAAGTTTTCATACAAGTGATAGTGTTACTGTATTCGGAACATTCTATAAACGAGATAAGCAATTCCCTACAATATTACTTTTTCATCAAGGAGGCTCTAATGCTACAGCTGAATACAGAACTATTATTCCTATGTTAGCAGAACATAATTTAAATATTCTTGCTATTGACCAACGTGTTGGCGGACAGATTTATGGTAGTTATAACAAAACTATTGTAGACATTACAACTAATACCTATGGCTATTGTGATGCTTATCCTGATCTAGAAGCAGCTCTAGATTATGTGATTCAAAATGCCTACAACGGTAAAAAAATACTTTGGGGAAGCAGCTACAGCGCATCACTAGTAATAAAATTAGCGAACAATAGACCAGATGATGTATCAGGTGTTCTAGCTTTTTCTCCTGCTTCTGGAGAACAACTCAAAGATTGTTTGCCTAACCCATATTTTGAAACCATTAAAGTTCCGTTGTTGATCTTACGCCCTGATAGAGAAGCTCAATTTGAAAGTGTTCAAGAACAACTAAAATTAGCGCAATCTTTTGGTCACCAAACCTATGTTGCAAAAAACGGATTACATGGATCTTCAATGCTAGTGAAAGAACGTGTTCAAAAAGATACTTCTGAAAACTGGAATATTGTTAATACATTCATCAATTCTATTACCAACAATTAAATTTTCATATTTAATGAAACAATCACTACTACTATTACTAATTACTTTCGCGTCATTTTCAATTCATGCACAAGATAAATCAAAATCGGCCGTTACTACTTATTATTTGATTCGTCATTCAGAAAAAGACCAGTCAGACAAAACCAATAAAAATCCAAATCTTACTGAAGTTGGGAAGCAACGTGCTGAAAATTGGAGTAAGATCTTTGAAAACATAAACTTTGACGCTGTGTATTCTACCAAATACAATCGTACGACGCAAACGGCAATGCCAACTGCTAAAGCGCAAAATTTAGAAATTCAATTTTATGATCCTCGCAATTTTAAACTTGAAGATTTTGTAGCATCAAACCAAGGTAAATCTATATTAATTGTTGGTCATAGTAATACAACACCTATGTTTGCCAATGCACTTCTTGGCGAACAACACTATGAGTATCTTAAAGAAGATGATTTTGGTAGTTTATTTATCATTACAATAATGGGTGACCAAAAAAACGTTCAATTATTACATATCAATTAATGTAATATTAGTTAATTCAATTTTAGACACTAAGCTTAACTTCTTATTTTCAAACAGTTTAGGAAAATCTGTTAGTGAGATTTCATTTTCATATTTGTAATTATTGTAATCCACAAAACGCACACCATTTACAACACGTTCATTATAAGCTTCCCGAAAACGCATTCCCTTTCCGTCGTCTTCATTATATGAATACGCAAAATACCCTATTTTGAATGTTTTAGTATGTATCCAATACACAAAAATATCTTCATAGTCTTCGCCACCTCCTTCTTGCTGAAATGTAATTTGAATGGTGTGATATTGCTCATCTTTGATTGAAATATCGTCCAAGCGTTTATTTATAACAGCAGAATCATTAAGTCCATAAGGCAATACCGAAAAGTAATGAACCGAATTCACTGAAGCTGAATATCGTGGTATCATCTCTTTCGGAACAACAATGGCTTTTCCATCTACATAACGATTAAAACCTGTATTACTTAACACATCTCTTATGACACTAACACTTACTGAAGTTGAGTCGGTAAAATTTCGTTCTAACTCAAATACACCTTGCTGTCTTGTTGCTTTATAATGTTTGTTCCTAAAATCGAATGACATGATTGATTCAGAAAGTATGTCGCTTCCTGAAACCTCAATTGATTTGTCTACTATGGCTTGTGCAGAAAGGGAATAATCTTTTGAATTATTACAACTAAACAGAAGTAAGACTACAATAGCAATAAGAAAATGTCTCATGGAATAAATTTCAATTTAAGTCGTAATTTAATGATTATGCTTTCAAATTCGTTAAAAAACACAGAACGTTATTATTATCAAATTCTCTTTTAGTTGAATAATACTCTATTAAATCATACATTTGTCGCGTATGCAAAAACCAGTCAACATAAAGAACAAAAAAGCAAAATTTGAGTACGAGATCCTCGATACTTACACCGCTGGTATTGTCTTAACTGGAACTGAAATCAAATCTATTCGCGAAAGTAAAGCTTCCATTGCTGAGAGTTTTTGTGAGTTTAATGATCGCGGTGAATTGTTTGTGATTAACATGACCATTCAAGAGTATAGCTTCGGAAACTATTACAACCACAAACCCAAAGCTGAACGTAAATTACTACTTAACAGACGTGAACTTAAAAAACTCGAAAAGGAAGTGAATGTCAAAGGAAATGCTATCATTCCGCTACGCCTTTTTATAAACGAAAATGGTCTGGCTAAACTAGACATCGCTCTGGGTAAAGGTAAGAAGCTCTACGATAAGCGTGACACCATAAAAGATCGCGACAACAAACGTAACTTAGATCGTATTAAAAAAATGTATAAGTAATTTTACTTGGCATTGAAATTGTTGCTATTAGAGTTTTTAACATCACCATTAGTTTAATTTAAGATAGTTTAACAACTCTAAAAAAGGAGAATATCCTATGTTTGAAAATTATTAGGCAACCTTTTATCCTTTGTAAACGTCTTTGTAATAAACCATCAATCAACTCGCTATGAAATCAACATTACTCACTATTTTTACCTTATTATGTGCTTATACGTCTTTTGCTCAAATTCAAGGTACTGTCACAGATTCTAAGGATCAACCACTCGCCTTTGTAAATGTTTATATAGAAAACACGTATAAAGGAACAACCACAAACGACGATGGTATTTACGAATTGAATATCAATACACCTAATACATACACTGTAGTGTTTCAGTTTTTAGGCTATAAAACTGTGAAGGAAAAAATTCAAATTGAATCATTTCCATATACCTTAAATACGCAGTTAATTGATGAAGAAATATCGCTCAAAGAAGTCGTGATCAAAGCCGAAGACAATCCAGCTAATGCCATCATCAGACAAGCTATTGCTAAGCGAAAAGATAATCTTGAAAAGATTCAAAGCTATAAAGCCGACTTCTATTCTCGTGGATTGATTAGAATTAAAGATGCTCCAGAAAAGATCTTAGGTCAAGAAGTTGGCGATCTTGGTGGCGGATTAGATTCTACACGAAGTGGTGTAATTTACCTTTCTGAGACCATTTCAAAATTGGAGTTTCTAAGACCTAATAAATTAAAAGAAAAAATTGTTGCTTCAAAAGTAAGTGGTGACGACAACGGATTTAGTTTTAATAATGCCATTGATGTTGAATTCGATCTATATAATAACACCATAGAACTCGGCAACCAAATTATCTCGCCAATTGCTAATAACGCGTTTGGTTATTATCGCTACAAACTTGAAGGTGTGTTTTACGATGATCGTGGAAACCTCATAAATAAAATAAAAGCAACGCCAAGACGCGATAATGATCCTGTATTTGAAGGGTATATTTATATCGTTGAAGACCAATGGACCATCTATGCTATAGAACTTGATATTACTGGTGTTCAAGCAAAAATTCCTGCTGTTGATAAAATCACTATTACTCAAAACTATGCGTTTTCTGAACCAAAGGCTATTTGGACTAAAATGTCACAAATCATCGATTTCAAATATGGCTTATTCGGATTTAAAGGTGACGGAAGATTTACAGCGATGTACAGTAATTATGATATCAATCCTGGCTTAACCCGAAAAAACTTTAGTCGAGAATTGGTGTCGTTTGCGGTTGAAGCCAATAAAAAAGATTCGCTTTTCTGGGATACTATAAGGCCTGTTCCACTAACAACTGAAGAAATCACAGATTATGTTAAAAAGGATAGCATTCAAATTGTTCGCGATTCTAAGACCTATAAAGATTCCGTAGACAGAGAAAATAACGGTTTCAAATTAGGTGATATTCTTGGAGGTTACACCTACTCCAACACTTATAAAAATTGGCGTGCTGGTGTAACGTCGCCTCTGGAAGCTATAAGTTTTAATACGGTTCAAGGTTGGAATGGTAAGCTTAGCGGATTTTATTCTAAAGGTTATGACGAGTATTACAATCGCTTTCTTAACATCGATGGTACCATCAATTACGGTTTTAGTGATGATCGTTTACGTGGAACTGTTTCTGCGACCTACAAATTTAATAACACCTCTAGACCTATTCTATCTATTTCAGGAGGTATTGAAGCGACACAGTTTAATGGTTCTGATCCAATCTCACGCTTTGAAAACACCATTAGCAGTCTGTTTTTTGAAGACAACTACATGAAACTTTACGATAGAAGTTTTGTCCAAGCTAGATATTCTGAAGAATTATTCAACGGGTTTCGATTGTACTCTACCTTAAGTTACGAACGACGAAAAGTTTTATTTAATACCACCGAACAGGTCTTCTTTCCTGAAGGTGATGATGTATACACGAGTAACAATCCTTTGAGTGAAACTGCTTATGGCATCGCTTCATTTGACACCCATAATATTTTGAAGATCAATCTTTTGGCGCGCATTAATTTCAATCAAGAATATTTGAGTTATCCTGATAGTAAGTTCAATATTCCTAATGGCGATTACCCAACTCTAATTCTAGGGTATGAAAAAGGTTTGGGAGCAACTATAGACGATTATAATTTTGATCAAATCAAAGCGAGAGTTTATCAATCCTTTAACATATCAAATAAAGGACGATTTAGTTATAATTTAAGAGCTGGAAAATTCTTTAATGCAGATAATATTTCATTTGTAGATTTTCAACATTTCAATGGCAATCAAACTCATGTAAGTCAGCGTGGCAATTACACAGATGTCTTTAATAATCTTGGCTATTACGATTTGAGCACAAATGATTCTTATTTAGAAATGCATGCCGAACATGATTTTAACGGATTTATTCTGGGAAGATTACCATTGCTCAATAAATTAAACTTCAATTTAGTTTTAGGAGCACACGCCTTAGCAACTCCAGATCATAAACCATATCAAGAATACTCTATCGGATTAGATAATATTGGCTGGGGAAAATGGCGTTTCTTACGTGTAGATTATATACGTTCTTATCAAAGCGGATTTGTTAGTGACGCTGTTGTATTCGGATTGAAATTCTTTTAATTCTTATCCTCTAATAAGGGTACAAATCTAAACTCACCATAATCGTGTTGTTCAAATTCTTTTGGACCTTTTCTAATAAATAAGGTCATGGTTTGTACCTCTTCTCCAACAGGAATCACCAATCTGCCACCAATTTTCAACTGACGCAATAAAGGTTTCGGAACAAATGGTGCTCCAGCAGTAACTATGATACTGTCAAAAGGAGCTTCAGATTCTAAACCTATATAACCATCGCCAAAAATCAATTGCTTAGCTCTGTAACCCAATTTCGGAAGAAATGCCTTAGTTTTTTTGTAGAGTTCATGCTGACGCTCAATACTGTAAACCTTTGCGCCTAACAAACATAACATAGCCGTTTGATAGCCACTTCCTGTACCTATTTCCAAAACTTTATGTCCTGGTTGCACTTCTAAAAGTTCACTTTGAAAAGCCACAGTATAAGGCTGTGAAATGGTCTGATCGGCAGCAATAGGAAATGCCTTATCCTGATAGGCGTGATCTAAAAATCCAGAGTCCATAAATAAGTGACGAGGAATAGTACCAACAGCTTTAAGTACCTTTGGGTTTGCAATCCCTTTATCTTTTAGAGTAGCAACTAATTGTTGTCTTAGGCCTTGATGTTTAAATGTATCTTTCAAAGTAGTTAAGTTTACTAGGTAAAAATAATTGAAACTTTTTGATGAAAAAAGTGAAAAAGTATTGAATTATCAACTGCTCATAATTCACCTTGATTTAATGCTAATTTCACATAAAAATACTCTGAAAAAATCTTATTTTTGTTGAAAATGTAAAACAATGCTAAAAGCTGGAGTTCTAGGTGCTGGTCACCTTGGGAAGATTCACTTGAGACTTCTTAATCAATCTGAAAAATATGACCTTGTTGGGTTTTATGATGCAGATCCTATTAACGCCAAAAAAGTTGTAGACGAATTTGGTTACACGTATTTCGATTCCATTGAAAAGTTAATCGATGCTGTAGATATGGTAGATATTGTTACGCCAACGCTATCGCATTACGACTGTGCCAAGCAAGCCATTGCGAAAGGAAAACATATTTTTATTGAAAAACCCATAACCAATACTGTTGAAGAAGCTGAGCATATAAGAGAACTTTTAGCGCAACATAATATTCGTGGTCAAGTTGGCCATGTTGAGCGTTTTAATCCTGCTTTTATTGCTGTTCGGGAGCAGATCAATAATCCAATGTTCATTGAAACCCATCGCTTAGCCGAATTTAATCCTAGAGGGACAGATGTACCTGTAGTTTTGGATCTTATGATTCATGATATTGATATTATTTTAAGTGTTGTGAGATCTAAAGTAAAGCAGGTTTCTGCTAGTGGTGTTTCAGTAATTAGTGATACTCCAGACATCGCTAATGCAAGAATTGAATTCGAAAATGGATGCGTTGCCAATCTCACTGCAAGTCGTATATCGCTCAAGAACATGAGAAAAACACGATTCTTTCAGAAGGATGCATACATCTCTGTAGATTTCCTAGAGAAGAAATGTGAGGTCGTTAAAATGAAAGATGCACCTGAACAACCTGGTGATTTTGATATGATTCTTCAAAATGCTGAAGGCATTAAAAAACAAATCTATTTCGATAATCCTGAAATTGCCAACAACAATGCTATTTTAGATGAATTGGAAACTTTTGCTGATGCAATCAACAATAATACGACTCCAATTGTAACACTACACGATGGCACTGAAGCCTTGCGTGTTGCAACAATGATTATTGAACAATTTTAATAAAGAAAATGGTCACTGAGGCTCTCGAAGTGACCTAAACTAATATAGAGTGTGACCTCGAGAGTCTAAGTCACCAAAACATACAAACATGAAAAACGTAGCAGTTATAGGTGCAGGTACAATGGGAAATGGAATTGCCCACACTTTTGCACAATCTGGATTTAAAGTTCAACTTATAGATATTAGTGAGGCTTCTCTTAAACGAGGAGTGGAGACAATTACCAAAAATTTAGACCGAATGGTTGCTAAGGAAAAAATATCTGAAGACGACAAACAAGCAACTTTAAACAACATAACAACGTTCACTAACATCACTGAAGGTGTAGAATATGCAAGTCTAGTCGTTGAAGCTGCCACCGAAAATATCGACTTGAAGCTTGATATTTTTAAACAATTGGATGAAGCCTGTCCTGAAGATACTATTCTAGCGACCAACACTTCATCAATTTCCATAACGCAAATTGCAGCGGTTACATCAAGACCTGAAATGGTTATAGGCATGCACTTTATGAATCCTGTTCCAATTATGAAATTGGTCGAAATCATTCGTGGTTATAACACTAGTGATGACGTTACAAATACCATCATGGAATTGTCAAAAACGCTTGGAAAAACACCAACAGAAGTTAATGACTATCCAGGATTTGTAGCAAATCGTATTTTAATGCCTATGCTTAACGAATCTATTGAGACTTTATATAATGGTGTCGCAGGTGTTCAAGAAATTGACACTGTAATGAAACTAGGTATGGCACATCCTATGGGTCCTTTACAGTTAGCAGATTTCATCGGACTTGACGTTTGTTTATCGATTTTGAATGTAATGTACGACGGATTCAAAAACCCAAAATATGCACCTTGTCCATTATTAGTTAATATGGTTCGTGCTGGAAAACTAGGAGTGAAATCTGGTGAAGGTTTTTATGATTATTCTGAAACTAGAAAAGCAGAAAAAGTAGCGAAGCAGTTCGCTTAATGATTTCTTAGATTTACTTCTTACCTTAAACTGTAAACTCTTTATGGCTAAAGTCATTCCATTTAAAGCTGTACGTCCAACAAGAGCCATCGTTGGTTTGGTGGCTGCACGTCCTTATCAGAGTTATACTATTGATGAACGTGAATCACGAATGGATTACAATCCGTTTAGTTTTTTACATATTGTGAATCCTGGTTATAAGTATGACCAAGTTATTACAGGTGAAGACCGTTATAAGCTCGTTAAGAATCGATATTTAGAGTTTAAAGAAGATGGTATTTTTGTTCAGGATGATAAACCATCGTTTTACGTCTATAAAATTGTAAATCGACTCGGACAAGAATTTAATGGCATTATAGCAGCAACAAGCGCTGAGGATTATATGAAGGATGTGATCAAAAAACACGAAGATACTATCGCCTATCGTGAAAAGACCTTTAAAACTTACTTACAAACTGTTGGCTTTAATGCCGAACCTGTACTACTCACCTATCCTGATAATGCCATCATTTCCAATATCATTAAAGAGACGCAAAAGGGTTATGCAGAGTTTGAATTTACAATGACCTACCGAGACACACATTACCTCTGGAAAATTGATAATGAAGCGACTATAAAAGTGATTCAAAGTGAATTTGAACAAATGGAAACCATCTATATTGCTGATGGTCATCATAGATCTGCGTCTTCAGGTTTACTTTATGAAGATGAAAAAGCCTCAAACCCAAATCATACTGGTAAAGAAAATTACAGCTTTTTTATGTCTTATCTGATTCCAGAATCTGATCTAGTAATTCATGAATTCAACAGATTAGTAAAGGACTTGAATGGTTTATCTAAAGAAGAGTTCTTAATAAAATTAGATGAAACGTATCGTATTGAAAATAGAGGCATTTTGCCTTACTCGCCTTCTAAAGCGCATCATTTTAGCATGTATTTAGATGGTGAATTTTATTCGCTTTATCTCCGTAAAACCAATTACACATTTAAAACTGCTCTCGATAAACTTGATGCGCAGCTATTGTATAAAACAGTATTACAACCTATTTTAGGTATTGATGATCTCAGGAATGATAATCGCATTGCTTATGTCAATGGACAACACGAAATGATCACAATAAAATCTAGCGTTGATTGTGGCGATTTTAAAGTTGGCTTCGGAATGTGTCCAGCAACAGTAAAACAAATGAAACAAATTGCTGATGAAGGCTTAAAAATGCCACCTAAAAGTACCTACATCTTACCAAAATTAAGAAGCGGAATTACCATATACGAATTATAATATGAGTATTGCATCCAACTTAAAACATATTAGAGCAACACTTCCAAAAGAGGTCACGCTTGTTGCTGTGTCAAAAACCAAACCTGTGTCATCGCTTATGGAAGCTTATCAGGCTGGACAACGTATTTTTGGCGAAAATAAGGTTCAGGAAATGGTCGAGAAACATGACACTATGCCTAAAGATATTGAATGGCATATGATTGGTCATTTGCAACGTAATAAAGTTAAATATATGGCTGAGTTTGTTCATCTTATTCACGGTGTTGATAGCTTAAAACTTCTGAAAGAAATCAACAAGCAAGCTCAAAAACACGATCGCATCATAGAGTGTTTGCTTCAAATTAAAATTGCTAGTGAAGATTCAAAATTTGGAATGTCTGCCAATGACGCAGAAACACTTCTTAATTCTGATGAATTAAAATCACTTCAACATATATGCATTACAGGTTTGATGGGAATGGCTACATTTACAGACGACACCATTCAAATACAAAACGAATTTAAGTTTTTAAAACAAACTTTTGATGAACTAAAGCCATTAGAAACTGCAAACATTAACCTTAAACACTTGTCTATGGGAATGAGTGGCGACTACAAATTAGCAATCTCACAAGGTAGTACTATGATTCGAGTTGGAAGTAGTATATTTGGTGAACGTAATTATTAACTGCCAATAATTATGACATCAATTTAGAAAGAAATCAAAACATCCTTTAACTTTAACATATAACGTATCTACGCAATTCTTGACATAGAAACCACAGGAGGAAAATACAATGAGGAAGGTATCACAGAAATTGCTATCTATAAGTTTGATGGACATAAAGTCGTCGATAAATTCATAAGCCTTGTAAATCCCGAACGCGACATACAACCTTTTGTAGTTAACCTTACTGGAATAAACAATGGCATGCTAAAAACTGCGCCTAAGTTTTATGAAGTCGCTAAGCGTATTGTTGAAATCACTGAAGATTGCATTATTGTAGCACATAATTCTGATTTTGATTACCGCATATTGCGAACAGAATTCAAACGACTCGGATTTGGATTTAAAAGAAAAACCTTGTGTACAGTTGAATTATCAAAACAACTCATACCTGACCAACCTTCTTACAGCTTAGGAAAATTAACACGATCGTTAGGCATTCCTGTAAGTGATCGACATCGTGCTAATGGCGATGCTATGGCTACGGTAAAACTATTTAAGATGTTATTGTCTAAGGATTTGGATAAGTACATCATAAAAAACAGTGTAAAAAAAGCGGTTGCTGAACGTCGCCTTAATCCTAATCACAAAGCGATTATTGAAGCCCTTCCTGCTGAAACTGGAGTCTATTATATTCATGATGAATCTGGTAGGATCATCTATATTGGAAAGAGTAAAAATATCAAGCATCGCATCAATCAACATCTTACTGATACCAATACGAAATCGAAAAAAATTCAACTTCAAATAGCTTCGGTAACCTATGAAAAAACTGGAAGTGAACTTGTAGCGCTTCTTAAAGAAAGTGAAGAAATAAAAAGAAACAAACCACTGTTTAACAGGGCGTTAAGACGTAATATTTTTACTCAAGCGCTTTACAGTTACACGAATGATGATGGATATGTTATCTTAAAAATAGACAAAGCAGAGGCTGAAAAAAAACCGATCACAACATTTACAAATAGACAAAGTGCTAAAAGCTTCTTGTTTAAAACAGTTGAAGAATATAAGCTTTGTCAGAAACTCACAGGTTTATATCCTTCCGAACACTCTTGCTTTAATTATACCATAAAAGAATGTCAAGGTGCTTGCATCAATGAAGAAGCTCCTGAATCTTACAACAAACGTGTCAATCAACTTATTCAAAGATATAGTTATGACAATAAAGACATGCTCATTGTAGACAAAGGAAGAGACTATGACGAACGCAGTGTTATTTATATTAAAAATGGTGTTTTTAAAGGCTTAGGTTTTTTTGATCTAAATTATCAAATTACCAATACAGACGTTTTAGAATCTATCATTACGCCTATGAATAATAACAGAGATACGCAGCATATTATTCAAAGTTATATGAGACGCAACAAGCATCTTAAAATCATTCAAATTCCTAACTAATGAAAATCATCCACCTTCTTTTTGCTTTATGCTTTTCAGTTTTACTTCATGCACAATCTGAATTTAACACAGAAGGATTATCGGTCTCTCGAACTGAACTTGAGCAAAATGTATTTTCAAAAGATAGCACTGCAAACGCTTTGGTCATTTATGAAACAGGAAATACTTATGTAGACAAGTATGATTTTAAAATATATCACACTGTACACAGAAAGCTAAAAATACTCAATAGAGATGGCTTTAATAAAGCGACTGAACAGGTTGTATTATATAATACTGATTCTGGCAGAAGAGAAGTTATAGATAACATTAAAGCCACTGTTTATAACCTTGAAGGTGACGAAGTTGTGATGTCAAAATTAGATGAAGCTACTATTATTGAAGAAAAGTTTGACGACAACCACACCCTTATAAAATTTACATTTCCTAATGTCAAACCTGGCTGTATCATTACTTATAGCTACCAGACCGTTTCACCATTTTTTTACAAATACCAACCTTGGAATTTCCAAAAAGATATTCCTGTGTTATACAGTGAATATATTACAAGTATTCCTGGTATGTACGATTACAATATTAAGTTAGTTGGAGGTCGAAAATTATACATTAACGAATCAAATATTAAGTACACTTGTATTGATATGCCTAGAGGTGGATCTGCCAATTGCCTTGAAAGTAGATATGTTATGAAAGATATTCCTGCGTTTATAGAAGAGGAATATATGACCACAAGCTCTAATCACATCGCTCGTGTTGAATATGAAATTAAAACCATTAGAAGTTTTGATGGCACTGTAGAACACATTACCAAATCTTGGGTAGACACAAACATGGAGATTAGAAAAACTACTGAACTTGGGCGAATGTATTTTAAAACAGCGATGGTCAAAGACCTCATTGACGACACTGAGCTCGCTGGTAAAAATGATTTAGAGAAAGTAAAATACATTTATGATTACGTTAGAAACAACTTCAACAGTAATAAAGAGCGAAAACTTCTTTATAACCTTTCACAAAAAAAGTTATTACAAAACAAAACAGGAGCGCCTGCAGAGATCAATATGCTCCTATTAAACCTCTTAAGAGTTCATGATATTGATGCCAAAATTCTTCTATTGTCTACTAGAAATAATGGTTTTATAACCAGGATCTATCCTGTAATGACCGATTTCAATTATATGCTTGCTCATGTGAAAATTGATGGAAAAGTTTACTTGTTAGATGCCAATGACGAATATATTAGTTTTGGTCAGATTCCTTACCAATGCTTAAATCAGTATGGACGACTGTTTGATATGAAAAAAGGAAGCGTTTGGCATGATTTCAGTCCGCAACAATCAAGCAGTATGAATTATAGAGGTGAAATGCAGTTAGGAAAAGACGCAATAAAAGGCTCGTTTGAAATGAGAAACTCAGACTACCTGGCTTCTTTTTTTAAAGAAATCTATTTTTCAGATCCAGACCTTTTTGTAGATAATGCCATTAACTCAAAACCTGATATTGAAATCAGTAATATCAACCTCAATAACCTTAAGAAAACCGATTCGTTGTTGAAGTTCAATTTTGATGTTTCAAAGCCTCTTGAAGTTATTGGTAATAAAATCTATTTAAATCCTTTTATCGTTGACTTCAACGATGAAAACCCTTTTAAATTACAAGAACGTAGTTATCCTGTTGACTTTGGATTCAAACAAAGTTACGGCTATGCAACTAAGATCAATTTTGGCGATCACTACGTTATTGAAGAACTTCCAAAACCAGTTAAAATAAGCCTTCCACAAAATGCAGGATCGCTAATCGCATCTTATCAAGCTAATGATAATTCAGTTACCGTTTTCTTTAAAGTATCGTTTAGCAAGGCCATTTATGACCCTTCGTTTTATGAGTCACTTAAAGAATTAATGAATGTGTTTATTGATGTACAAAAGAACACCTTCATTGTTTTTTCTAAAAAAGAATGATCTTTTTAGTACATTTGATATTGTGAGTCATCAAAACAGTAAAGCCAATTGGAAAGACAAACTTCATGAAATTATTTATGAAGCAGATACTCCTGCTGGAAAGTTATTTGATGTCATTTTACTTATTGCTATTCTTGCCAGTATAATATTAGTGATGCTAGAGAGCATCAGTAGTTTTGATGTCAAGTATCATACTTTTTTAGATATTTCTGAATGGGTAATTACAATTCTATTTAGTTTAGAGTACATTGCCAGAATCATTTCTGTAAGAAAACCTCTAAAATATATCTTTAGTTTTTACGGAATCATTGACTTTTTATCAACGATTCCAAAATACATTTCGTTATTTTTAGCAGGTACACATGCGCTTGTAGCGTTAAGAGCGCTTCGCTTATTAAGAGTATTCAGAATATTAAAATTAGCACGTTATCTTGGTGCATCAAACCAATTGGCAAATGCTATCAAAGCAAGTCGCGCTAAAATAGCAGTATTTTTATTTGCTGTACTTATTGCCGCTGTAATCTTTGGAACCATTATGTATTTAGTTGAAGGTGAAGAAAACGGCTTTACCAACATCCCAAAAAGTGTGTATTGGTGTATTGTGACCTTAACCACTGTTGGGTTTGGAGATATCGCTCCAGCCACTCCTTTAGGGCAATTTATTGCAACTATCATTATGATTTTAGGTTATGGCATCATAGCTGTACCTACAGGTATTGTTTCTGCGGAATACACTAAAGCTGATAGCGAGAATAAAAACAAATTCACTGACGAAGAGCTTGAGCATCAAAAAAATCTTCAGCTAAACACACAATGTTGTGTAAACTGCCTTGCTGAAAAGCATCAAGATGGTGCTGAATTTTGTCATAAATGTGGTTGTAGATTACATCATGACTAATGCAACATTAATTTCTGTTATTGGACCAACTGCCATTGGTAAAACAGCATTGAGCATCAAACTTGCGCAACATTTCAATACTGAAATACTCTCAGCAGATTCTCGTCAATTTTACAAAGACATGCAGATTGGTACAGCTGCTCCTACTCGTTCAGAATTAGATGCTGCGAAACATCATTTCATCCATCACAAATCTGTTGATGAAACCTATACCGTTGGAGATTTTGAAAAAGAGGCTATTTCTAAAGCAACAGCGCTTTTTAAAACACGAAAAGTTGTAATTATGGTTGGTGGTTCTGGATTGTATGTGGATGCTGTTACTAAAGGTTTAGATGACTTTCCTGAAGTAGATTCCAACATAAGAAGCCAACTTAATGCGACATTAGAATCTGACGGTCTTACCGCCTTACAAGATCAACTTAGAGCCTTAGATCCTAAATCTTATGAAACCATTGCTATTGATAATCCGCATCGTGTCATTAGAGCTTTAGAAGTAAGTATTGGAAGTGGCAAACCTTATTCGTCGTTTCTCTCCAAAAACAACAAACAACGTGATTTTAAAACGATTTCAATTGGACTAATGGCTGAACGCACTATTATTTATGATAGAATCAACACAAGAGTAGATTTTATGATGGAAGCTGGTTTGTTAGATGAAGTCAAGCAACTTTACAGTAAAAAGCATTTGAATGCTTTAAATACTGTAGGTTATAAAGAACTGTTTAAATACTTAGATGGTGAGTGGTCTCTGGAGTTTGCAGTATCTGAAATTAAAAAGAATACAAGACGTTTTGCTAAACGCCAACTCACTTGGTTTAAAAAAAATCAAGAGACTTTTTGGTTTGATTACAACACCAATTCGGAAGTCATTATCGCCAAAATAGAATCACTCTTAAAATAAAAAAGCCAATCATAAAGATTGGCTTTTTTGTCAATATCGTTTAATTATGCGTCTTGATTGTTGATCACCAATCTAAAACCTTCTCCATGAATGTTTAATATTTCAACCTCAGGATCAAGCTTTAAGTATTTTCTCAGTTTGGCAATATACACATCCATACTTCTTGATGTGAAATAATTATCATCTCTCCAAATCTTAGTAAGCGCAAGCTCTCTTGGCATTAAATCATTTTCATGCAACGCTAGTAAACGTAATAATTCGTTTTCTTTTGGTGATAGTTTAATAGGATCGCCTCCATTGAATTTTAAGAAACGTAATTTAGAGTTCAAATCAAACTTTCCAATTTTAAATTCAAACTGCTTACTATCTGCAATGGTATCGGTAGCCTTTCTTTGAATAATAGCTTTAATTTTCATAAGTAGAACCTCACTATCAAAAGGTTTGTTGAGATAGTCATCTGCACCAACTTTATAACCTTTAAGCACATCTTCTTTCATAGCTTTAGCAGTTAAAAAGATGATAGGAACATCTGTATTTTTTTCTCTGATTTCCTTAGCTAAGGTAAATCCGTCCTTATATGGCATCATGACATCTAAAATGCAAAGATCGAAATCGTCTTTCTTGAATTTTTCGAAACCTTCCATTCCATTCTTAGCATGAACTACATCATAATCGTTCATATTAAGATAGTCTTTTAATACTGTCCCGAAGTTTGGGTCGTCTTCAACTAAAAGTATTTTCTTGTTTTGTTCTTCCATAATTTATGATATTAATGGTAGCTTAATTGTAAATACACTACCTTTTCCTTTTTCACTTTCTACTGATATATGACCTTGATGATCATCTACAATTCTTTTTACATAGGCCAAACCTAATCCATGACCTTTAACATTATGTACATTTCCTGTATGTTCTCTGTAAAATTTTTCGAACACACGCTTTTGTACTTGTTTAGACATTCCGTTACCTTGGTCGGCAATTTTTAGTAAAATATTATTTCCTACGAGTTCAGTATACACATCAATCTTAGGAGCATCATCACTGTATTTAACGGCATTATCAAGAATATTTACGATAACGTTTGTAAAATGCGTTTCATTGGCTAACACTGAAGATTTTTCAGCATTAAGATGTGATTTCACATAACCTTTTTTATCCTCAACGATCAACTCAATATGTGTAATAGCATCCTCTACTAAGTCGTGTAACTTAACGCGTTCCTTACTAATATTAAGCTCATTTTTTTCCAACTTAGATATTCGTAAAACGTTTTCTACTTGAGCATGCATACGTTTATTTTCGTCTTTAATCATATTTAGATAACGCATCACTTTTTCCTTATCTACAATGATTTTAGGATTTTTAATTGAATCTAAAGCCAAATTGATTGTCGCAATTGGTGTTTTAAATTCATGCGTCATATTATTGATAAAATCAGTTTTGATCTGCGAAATCTGACGTTGTCTGATTAATTGATAAATAGCACTTGAATACGCTAGAATAATAATGGATGTGAATAAAATTGAGAGTACAATCATTCCAAATATTGAAGACAAAAGAAACTTTCGTCGCTCTGGAAAATCGACATACAACATATAGTCACTTTGATTATTATTATCTAAAAACACAGGCACACCAATGGTTGAGTCTGGATTCAGATCAAAATTATTGGATTGTACTTTTGTTGATAAATCTCTGTCGTAAATGGCAAATTCAAAATCGGTGTTAATCCCATTATTATCTAGTTGTAACGCCAATAATCCTGAAACTTGATTAGCAGATACGCGTTTATAAACAGGAATGTTTTTAAACTGATCTCTGGTAATAGATTCAAATTGTGCTTTTTCTAAATAAGATAAATTACTGATGTTTTTTATAGATTTCTGAAGACTTATTTGTCTGCTTCCATCAATTCGAGTATTGTCATAAGTTTCAGTAATTCTAGTATTCTTAACACGACTTAAATTAAAACTGTCTAAACTAATGTCAAAGAACAAGGATGGTACTTTAAAGCTTTCTTCAGAAATAGAATTTCCATAAACTCTGGTTTCATTAGCTAAATCATCTTGCTCAAGAATAAAGACTTGGCGTATGATTGTTGAATCAGGATCTACACCGCTTTCAATTAGGTTTTGAAGCTTTTTTGAATACACTTCAAACTCTTGCTCTTCAATAGCTTTGGAAACAGAACTTAAAGATCGTTTTACATTAAGTGTAAAATTCTTCTCTTCGTTTTTTAAGGTATTATTAATAAAATACGCTTGTACAAAGATGATACCTATGAGTGACAAACTCATTAAAACCACCAATAAAATGAATAGCTTTTTGCCCATCGCTCAAATTTAACATTTTAACATTTAGCTGTACTTCCCTTTAACCTTACATTAACACAAAAGCTATTTTGAAGTAGGCTTTACTAATTTTAGTAAAGATTGATGAATCTGTTCAACTTGAGATTGAAGCGTTTCTAGATCATTATTGAGAATTACGAAATCAGATCGCTTTACCTTGTCAATATCACTAAGTTGATTATTAATTATAGATTTGATCTTCTCTGCAGAGCTCTGGTCGCGTTTCATAACGCGCTCAATCCTTTGGTCTACATCTGCAATAACAGTAATGATCTTATCATAATGATTGTCCTTATTATGTTCAAAAATAATAGCAGCTTCTTTGATTACATAAGGCGACTTTTGAGCAGCATACCAAGCTTTAAAATGAGCTTCAACTTCAGGATGCACAATAGCATTCATTTGCTCTAAAGCATGTTTATCATTGAATATTTTTTCAGCAATAAAAGCTCTATTAAGACCATCCTCTTTATATGCATCATCTCCAAATAACGCAACAATTTTAGTTCTAATACGATGCGATGTATTCATCAATTGTTTCGCTTCAATATCTGCTATATAAATAGGAATATCAAATTGCTTGAATAGATTAGCTACAGTCGTTTTCCCACTGCCAATACCTCCAGTAAGTCCTACGATCATCATTGTGTTATAATATATTCTATTTTCTTTTGTTTGAGCTTCACACGTTTTACAAAATCTGGTTTTTGCTTTAGCTCTGGCACCAAATAAGACTGCTGATTCGCATTAAAGTTACATTCAATTCTAAAATCTGAAGGCGTTACCTTTTTGTAATTATCTAAACTTACCTCATAAGAGACTTTAACTGTTTTAGGGAAATAATTGATTCTAATATGAGAAGGTAAATTAATTACTGTTAAAGAGACTTCAAGTGTACCTTCTGTAAACTTCTCAACCTCACCAGATACTTGTATGGTGTTTTGTGAAAATTTAACTGTTTTGTCATCTATTGGTTGCACTAATGACACATTAGAAGTAATTGTCTCTTTAACATTATTTTGTTTAAATTCAGACGTTTCAACAAATGTAATCTTGTCAATAATTTCTTCGGAACCAATAACGTTTATTGAATCTGGTTCCGCTGAAAACCCTAAGAGCGTATCATATCCTGAAGCAAATGTAATTTTAGTATTTAATTTTACAGGTACTTTTTTAAGAGCAAGGATACTGTAAGGAAAATGCAATGTATCTGGCACAATGTTTTTTATTTCAAAATTAGAACCAAATTCAGTTTCTAGAGCAGGTACACTTGTTTTCGACTCCCAAACATAACTATGTTTTGTTTGAGAGACATCCTCACTAAAGTCTAATTCAATCTTTGGTTTCTTAAAGTACGAAGCTAATAAGTTAAATCCATGTGTTGTGACCTTAACTCTAACCGATTGCTTCTGATTGTTGGTCAATACAATTTCCTCTGGTATATTTTTATACTTTACAGGTATAGTAATGGTTTCGGTATAAGACTTAGACAGTTTACTCAACACCAAGATCATAAAAGAAAACAATAAAAACAACCCAAAAACATTGAGTTTTTTACTCTTTATAGATTTTGTTAAAAATGCCTTGATCTTAGTATACATCTATTTAAAAAATAAATTCGGAAAATGAGTTTCAGGAGCTTTCTTTAAAAATTTAATAGCTATTGTTGATTTTAAAAACCCGAATCCATAACCAAAAAATTGAATGACTATTGCCACAATTGATTGAAAAGCTATACCAACATCTTTAGTTTGCATTAGTGCCATAATGAAAGCCATACAAAAGTAAATAGCATATATTGTAATAAAATAATAAATAGAAAATACAATTGCTATTAAAATCGAAATAATAAAACCCAAACTAAATAATGTAGGCAACCAAAAAATTAAACGTTCGCTTTTAGGATGCCAGATATTTAAAATAGGTCTCACTAAACCAAATTTATAAACCTGCTTGTAAAATTTAGACCAAGAAATACGTCTTTTATGATATACAAATGCTTCAGTAAGAAGCTTCGTTTTAAATCCGAGTTTTAAAACCCTTAACGCGAGATCAGGATCTTCACCAGGATGAATGTTACCAAAACCATCTGACGCTTCAAATGCCGCTTTAGACAATCCCATATTGAAACTTCTCGGTTGGAACTTTTTACTTCCAACTTTAGAACCTCTAATTCCACCTGTAGTAATTACTGATGTCATCGCAAAATTAATTGCCTTTTGAAGTTTTGAAAATGATTGGTGTGCAGCATCTGGACCTCCGTAACAATCTACAAAATCTTGCTTCAATTCACGGTCTACAACCTCTAGATACTGAGATGGTAAAATACAGTCTGAATCTAAAATAATAAAATAGTTTCCTTTTGCTTTAGACATCCCAAAGTTTCTAGAGTCTCCAGGTCCAGAATTAGATTTATAATAGTAAGCAATATCTAAGTCTGCTTTAAATTCTTCAACCTCAGCAAGACACTTTATAGAAGAACCATCTTCAACAATAACTATTTCAAAAGGAAGGTTACTTTTAAAAGCTTTAAAACTTTCCAACAGTTCTCTAATCTCATCAGGTCTGTTGAAAACTGGAATAATAAAGGAATAGTGTAATGTATTCATACACTGCAAAGGTAATTAAACAAAAAACAAAAGCCACCTTAAAGGTGGCTTTTGAAATATATTTAAATAAAGCTTATTGCTTCAATATTCTTACTGTTTCAGTAACATCGTTAATTGTTACTTGAACAAAATAAGCACCTTGAGCTAAGCTATTTGTGTCAATGTTAGCCTCTAAAGTATTTGGCGTAGCTCTTAATACTTCTTGACCTAACATATTAAATACAGAAACATTTTCAATATTAGATTGAGCTCTTAACGATAACTCATTCTTTACTGGGTTAGGGAAATATGTAAATGCATTTTCATTTTCAAATGAATCGTTTGATAATGTAGCACTATAAGCTGAAATTGAGAATGGCTCTTCTTCATCACCATTAAACTCCCAAACTCTAATGTAAATTGTTTCACCTCCAGTTAAACCAGATAAGTTTAACACTGAATATCCTGGTTCAGTAGAATCGTCATCATCACATTCAATTGAAGTTAACGCACCACAAGTTCCAGAGAAAGCTTCAATAACAGAATCAAAAGCTGTGTTTCCAGTTCCAGCATCAGGTCCAGTTTCAATAGTAATATTACCATCTCCAGGAACCACAACAGAATACCAAACTCCTGGACCATCTAATCCACAACCGTTAGTTACAGTATCAGCAGTAGCACTCACAACAGTTCCATCAACTGGATTTGAACCAAAGGCCATACCAGGAGTTAATGCTATTGCACCACTACAGTCATCATTTGCAGGTGGTGGTGGTGCATCTTCAGTTGTAAAGCTCCATTCAGCACAAGGGCCTACAGCTTGAGTAGCACCATTATAAGGTACGATTGTCCAATAGTACGTTGTAGCAAATTCTAAATTTATTAAATCTACAAATGTATCTGTAGATCCTAAAAGACCAAGAGATACTAGAGCTCCTGAAGTTGTTCCAAAATATAACTCGTAGTCTGTTGGAGCTGGACCACTTGAAGGTGCTGTCCAGTTTAATGTCAATTCTCCAGCTGGAATTAATACATCTGTTGCTGCATTCATAGGTACAATTGGTGCTTCAGCACAATCTGGTGCTGGTGCAGGAGAGAACGATGAAATACAAACATCTACCATAGCAGTTGATGTTGTTCCTTCTTGCCAGAAATAAAGGTAGTACTGCGTATTAGGTGATAAAGCTAAATCAACAGATGGAAAAATATCACCATTAAAACAAGCGATATCAGCACCTCCACAAGTATCATAAACAGCTAAATCAACAGCATTGTCAACATTTACTGTTAAACCTCCAGATGCATCTGTAGTAGCAGTAATCCATAAACCGTAGTTATTAAATGTATCACATGATGTAGATATATTACTTGGTGCACCTGTAAAATCTAATAAGATATTACTTGTAGGGTTACCACAATCAGGATCAAGTGTTGCAGCATATGCTGTACCACAAGATTCTCCTAAATCGTCTTGGTTCCAAGCGAAAGGACCAGCCCAAGCACTTGTACCATCTCCAGTTCCAGAACAATCAGCTCTTACATAAAATTCGTAATCAGTTCCAGCTGTTAAACCAGAAATACCAGCAGTATTAGCCATAACCGTTCCTGATCCAAGCTCAGCTCCAGTTTCAACTGCGAAACCTGGTGCTCCATATTCATAATCAAAAGTTGTTTCAGATCCACCAGGAACCCAACTCAAATCAGCTGTAGTTGGTGATGTTGCAAAAACACTTAAACTACCAGGAGTTAAACAGTTTGGTGCATTATCAATAACTAAGTCATCAATAGTAACACCATAACCATACCCTGAAGTCCCTTCAAATACTACATAGTAATCAGCACTAGGGTTAGGAAGTGGAATATTTACTTCTGTCCAGTTAGGCGTATGCGCTGTATACTCAGCTAATAAGTTTAAAGCTCCAGCAGCAGACGTTTTGTAATATACTCTCAATTCATCTTGATCTCCACCCCAAGTTTCTTGAGTAAAGTAAAAAGTTAACACCTGTGGAGGCAAGGTAGATAAATCCATAGATGGCGTTTCTAAAGTCGCCATATCGCCATTGTAGTTACCTGAATAGTAGAATCCCATTCCAGCACCTGATCTAGGCGTTACGTTACCACTCTCGTTTTCAACTTCGTTGGTCCATGTTGAAGCTCCAGATGTAGCTACAGTAGTCCAACCAGCAGGAGGCGCTCCAGTAGCATCAAAATTTTCTGTTAAGACTTGGGCATTTAAGCTCAAACAAAACATTAATGTAAATAATAATAAAGTAATTTTTCTCATGTTAATTGAGTTGTTTGTTAATAAATTAATGCTATAAATGTATGTATTATCTTATAAACTGTACACGTTTAATGAAATAAATCGATAAACGGAAGTATATAAAATCTAAATTATCACAGCATTTTGGGTAAATATAATAAAAAAACCACCTACTATATAGCAGGTGGTCAAATAGTTATGTTAAATCTTTTCTTTAGTTTTTAATTACCCTGATAGTATTCTTCACATCATTAATAGTTACCTCTACAATATAGGCACCTGCATTTAAACTATTGGTCTCAATTTTAGTTTCAATAGTATTAGGAGAAAGTTGATAAACTTCTTGACCTAACATATTAAAAATTCTTACAGATTGAATTTGTTCCTGAGCAATTAATGTCAAGGATTCATTTACAGGATTAGGAAAATATTTAAATGAACTCTTGCTTTCAAAATCATCAGTTGATAATGTTGCATTATATGCAGAAATTGCAAACGGTTCACTTTCATCACCATTATACTCCCAAACTCTAATGTAAATCGTCTCGCCTGGTGTTAAACCAGTAAGGTCAAGTATTGAGAAATTAAACGTATCAGCATCATCATCATCACATTCAATAAGTGTTAAAGTACCACAGTCACCTGAATAGGCTTCGATTACTGAATCAAAAGCTGTATTTCCAGTTCCAGCATCTGGTCCTGTTTCAATTGTAATATTACCATCTCCAGGAACAACAACTGAATACCAAACTCCAGGTCCGTTGAGACCACAGTCATTTGTTTCAGCAGCTAAGGTTGCACCTACAACAGTTCCATCAATTGGGTTTGAAGCAAAATCTGCTCCAGGTGTAAGCGCTATAGCACCAGAACAATCATCATTAGTAGGCGGATTAATTGTTAATACACCTGAAATATTATTATCATTTCCCCATTGTCCACCATAAGAAGCATCAGCTTGAATACCTCCATAAGTAAATAAAGCACCATTTAATCTCCAGCGACTTGCATAATAATATGTTCCAGTTGCAGGAATTTGTGTACCTAGGTTCAAGAAATATTCATCGTTATTTCCTACTTCTAAATTAAAATCAGCAGGAATCCACGTCCATCCCATTCCACTTGGATCTGTATCTGAATCACTATAACCAATCCAAGCTTCAATTCCAGGTGCTTGTCCAGCAGTCGTATCAGTTAATCCTGCTTCATAACATTGTGCAAAAACCAAGAAATCTTCACCAGCGCCAATTGAACCAACAGCTGGGAATTGTAAATTGTAATAATCCAATTCATCAGTTGGAGCATCACCAACAACTACTTTATAATCTTCAACTTCTCCTCTATCATTTCCGAAGCCACAAGCATTATCATCGCCAGGATTTGGATCATTCCAATCTATCATAACTCGCATTCTATAGTCTCCATTTGGCGTTCCGCCAGGTATATTTATTGATCCCGTAAATGGACCATTTCCATATCCAGCAGTACTGAATACAGCTTCAGACACCTCAAATACCAAATCATTATTCCAATCTACCCAAATAGCACATCCAACTGTTCCTCCAACAATCTCAACATTAAAATCGAATGAAGATGTTGCAAAGCCGGTTACTTCACCTGTCCCAAAATTATTTTCATAATTATCTGTTGCAAATCCTGATGCTAAGTTTGAAATATTAGTAATTCCACCAGAAGTAGAGAAATTATCAATGTAGGATTCATTACTTGTTCCTAAAGGAACACAATATCCTGTGTAAAAAGCAAAAGGTCCAACCCAATTTGAAGTTCCAGAACCTTCACAATCTGATTGTACGTAGAACTCATAATCATTTTCAGGTGTTAATCCTGAAACCATAAAAGGGTTTCCAACACCAGTATCAGTAGCTGTCATTGTTTGAGAACCACCTCCTGTAATATCAACTATTTCTACATTCCACAACGCAGCAGAACCCAATTCGGTCCAAGAGAGCGTAACTTCAGTCATACTAGAAGCCACAGCCATTAATCCGGAAGGATCAGGACATGAAGGAGGTGCAGCAGATGTAATCGTAGGTGATTGCATGCAGAATCCATATTCCCAAGCACCACCATTTGGATCATCGTCAAAAGTAATTCTGTATTGGAAGTTAGTGAGTTGATTTGCTGTAAAAGCTCCAATATTTAATACACCTGTGGTGTAAGGTACCGGAGTTCCTGTACAAAAATCATCAAAAATATCAGTAAGTGTTCCAGGTAAAGACTCTGGTTCCCAATTTACCCATACCATACCATCAGCATCATAATATTGAAAACGCAGAAATTCTTCATCTGACAATTTATAATATGTATACGTAGTTGATATACTTAACCATGTTTCTCCAGCATTAAAAGCTGCTGTCAAATTGATTATTGGAGATTCTGCTGAGATTGTGTCATCACTTGGATTACCAGCATCATCATCGTCAAATGCAAAATTAGGATCTACTGTTGGATCTGCCTCAACTGCTCCAGCAGCAGTACTATACGTACCTGTTAATGCCCAGTCAGTATTAGGCCAAGCAGCATTCTCATTTAAAACTTGCGCGTTTACAGTCATTAAAGTTGACATCATCATCACAAGAAGAACATAACGTGTAATTTTTTTCATTTAGTTAGGATTTTAGTTGTTTTGATGGTTTAAATTATTAATAATTTGAGAGGTATGTTATTATTGCGTTCACTAATCGACAAAAAGTAGTTTTTGACGTTTAAAAACAAAAAAAGCTGTTTCAAATAAAACAGCTTTTTGGTTCATTATTAATTTATAATAATTACTCTTCAACGAATTTGTCCATTACAGCATCACTAACGCCCATATTACTAAATCCGCCATCATTATATAAATTTTGAAGTGTTACACGTTTGGTGAGATCACTAAACAAGGTCACTGTATAATTTGCACAATCCATTGCAGTAGCATTACCTAGAGGTGACATTTTTTCAGCATAAGAAATAAATCCATCAAACCCCTTAACACCTTGACCAGCAGTTGTAGGTGTTGGAGATTGCGAAATCGTATTTACACGAACCTTTTTATCCCTTCCAAAGAAGTAACCAAAACTTCTGGCAATACTTTCTAAATAAGCTTTATTGTCTGCCATATCATTATAATCTGGAAACACACGTTGTGCAGCCATATACGTTAAAGCAACAATACTTCCCCATTCATTCATGGCATCAGCCTGATAAAGTGTTTGCATTACTTTGTGAAACGACATTGCAGAAACATCTGTTCCTTTTTGCGTCCAATCGTATTTTTGGTCTGTATAAGCTCTTCCCTTTCTAACATTTACTGACATTCCAATAGAGTGTAAAACGAAATCTAGTTTTCCGCCTAAAATTTCCATAGACTGACTTACAAGATTTTCTAAATCTTCAATGGAAGTAGCATCAGCAGGAATAATTTGTGAACCTGTTTTTTCAGCCAGCTCGTTAATTTGTCCCATTCGCATTGCAATTGGTGCATTGGTTAGCACAAACGTTCCTCCTTCTTCATGAACGCGTTCAGCAGTTTTCCAAGCGATAGAATTTTCGTCTAAAGCTCCAAAAATAATTCCTCGTTTACCTTTTAATAAATTGTATGACATAGATTATACTCTTTAGATTTTAAGTTTTTTAGCTGTTTAGTAGTGTTCAAAGTTAACTCTATTTTTTGAATTAGTTCAATAATTCTTTAGCATGGGCAATAGCAGATGTGCTTACCTTTGAGCCTCCGAGCATTTGGGCAATTTCAACGATACGTTCTTCAGAATTTAATCGTTTTAATTGCGTTTGGGTCACCTCATTAACATCTGACTTGAACACTTTAAAATGTGTATCGCCTTTTGCTGCAATCTGAGGCAAATGCGTAATGGTAAACACTTGCATTGTAGTACTCATACTCTGCATAATAGCTGCCATTTTATTTGAAATTTCACCTGAAACTCCTGTATCAATTTCATCAAACATTATGGTAGGTAACTGTTTATACTTTGATAAAATGGATTTAACAGCTAGCATTATTCGTGATAATTCTCCTCCTGAAGCTGCCTTTTTGAATTCATTAAATGTGCCACCTTTGTTGGCTGAAAACAAAAATTGTAATTCATCACTTCCATTACTAAAAAACTGATTTGAATGATCTACACTAATCTCAAACTTAGCATTAGGCATTCCAAGATTCCTTAGAATAGTTTCAAGTTGATCAATTAAGTTTGGAATAACTTCATTTCGTTTAGTATGTAACTGTTTAGAAAGCGATTTCAAATCCTTTTCAAGAGTTTTAATGTTACGCTCGTGCTCTAAAATCTGCTCATCAATAGTTTCACTAGCAAAAACCTTATTGCTTAAAGTTTCTCTTATGCCGATTAATGCTTCAATTGAGGAAACTGTATGCTTTTGCATCAAGTTATGCAATACTTGTAATTTAGAATTGACTTGCTCTAATCGATTAGGATCTGCTTCCATTTGCTCTTGAAGTTGTTCTACTTCTGAAAAAATATCGTCCAATTCAATGAGGCTACTATTAATACGTTCTGAAATGGTTTCGTATTGTTTTCCGTAATTGGACAACTTTGTGAAGAGCACTTTAATTTTAGTCAAATTAGCAAGTACACCAAAATCATCATTAGATAAAGTTGCGTTAGATTCCTCTAAAACTTCTTTAATCTCTTCAATGTTATTGAGCGTTTCATATTCGGCTTCTAAACGTTCTAATTCACCTGCAACCAAATTAGCTTCAGTGAGTTCATTTAACAAAAAGGCATTATAATCTAACTCCTTCAAACCCTCATTCTTTTCAGCAATTAAGGCTTCTAATTCTTTATTTAAAACTTTGAAAGTACTTAGTGCAGTAGTATAATCCTGCAAGGTATTGTCATTATCTGCAAGCGCATCTAAAACTCGAAATTGAAAATCGTCGTCAGTTAATTGAAGCGTTTGATGCTGCGAATGAATATCAAGTAGTCGATCTCCTAGAATTTGAAGAGTATTTAAATTCACAGGTGTATCATTTATAAAAGCTCTAGATTTTCCTGAAGGCAAAATCTCTCGTCTAATGATGGTTTGCACTTCGTAATCAAGATCTTCATCTACAAAAAAAGATTTCAGTTCATACTTGGCAATATCAAATGTAGCCTCAACAATACATTTTTTTGATTTGTCTTTAACTTGACTTAAATCGGCTCGTTTACCTAAAACCAATGATAGACCTCCAAGAAGGATTGACTTTCCTGCACCAGTTTCTCCTGTAATTATGGTTAATCCAGAATTAAACGTGACACTTAAATCATCGATAAGTGCATAATTCTTTATGGTAAGACTGTTGAGCATTTACTTAATAATGTAACAATTTAAAGACCTTAATGGTCTTGTAAATTTAAGTATAAAATCTGTTTAAATCTAGAAATTAATATTGCGCCATTTTGAAGCATGCATTGGTGCAATTCGAGTAAGTGTAGACACTAAATCTGAAATATTAACCGTTGGACCTCCACTGAAAATATCTTCAATTTCTTCAGCCTTAGCATCAAAAAACACACGAAGAATGTATGAATTTGGTCGTCTATTATTCATAGTCAATAATGTAGATAAACTTTGTGAAATCGCTAATTTACCTTCTTTATTATCGTTGTGCATAGCATCTAAGCCAACTCTATGGTAGTCGTAAAGCACACTTCTAAATTCCTTATATGTTTCAGAAAGAATATTATCTATTAAAACAAATCGGGATTGTTGACCATCTTCAAGCTTCCAACCCTTAAAATTACCTTGTTGAGAATATTGTAAAATTGTTTGCGCTTGTTTATAATAATCATCACCACCTCTAGGTGCAAAAGTATCGGCATCCATTCCTAAAATCATATATACATGAAAGGATAAAACAGAAATTAAATTGGACTCAAATTGGTTAGGATTGAAAACCATATTTTGAAATTCTAAATACTGAAAATCAAAATCTTTATCATTGTAATTGTATACAGGAGTACTGTAGGTAGAACCAAATACAGGACGTGACGACTGCACCTGAATTGTTGCAGTAAACACATCATTATTGTAATCGTTCACATTGATGACCATATTACAATTAATGCGTTCTTGAGGTTTGAAAGATTTATTGGTCCAACTCGTATTATTTACAAACTCATTTAATTGACGCTCTAGAGTTTTAAAAACTTGAACATTTTCATTTCCTGTAAGTTGAGCATTAACTTTTACTGAGCAATTAAGCTCTTGAGAAAAAGAATTAAAAGAAAGTGCAAGTAAGAATAAGAAAATAAATTTACGCATGTTGTTCAATTATTTGCTGCATTAAATCTTTAGCCACTTCAGCCTTCGGCTTCAGTTGGTGTTCAATAACTTTATTCGTATCTGTTATAAAAGTAACTTTATTTGTTGAACCACCAAAACCAGCACCTTTATCGTTAAGAGAGTTAAGCACAATTAAGTTTAAGTTCTTAGCTTTAAGCTTTCCTTTGGCATTTTCGAGTTCATTATTAGTTTCCAAGGCAAAACCTACCAAAAACTGATGTTTTTTAATCGCTCCAAGAGATTTTAAAATGTCTTTTGTTTTCTCTAACTCTATGGTAAACGTTGCATCCTTCTTTTTTATTTTTTTGTCAGCTACATTTTTTGGTTTGTAGTCTGCGACTGCAGCAGAAAGAATTGCGATATCAGCATTATTAAAATGTTCGTGAACCGCCTCATACATTTCTAATCCGCTTGTTACTCTAATCACATGAATTAAACTATGAGATACTGTTTCTTTAGAAGGACCAGACACAAGAATGACCTCAGCGCCTAATTGTGCAGCAGCTTTAGCAATTTCAAAACCCATTTTGCCACTAGAGTGATTTCCAATAAAACGCACAGGATCTATAGCTTCATAAGTTGGTCCAGCAGTAATAAGTACTGATTTTCCTTTAAGAGGTAATTTCTCTAAAATGTCACGCTCAATAAAGGAAACTATATCTTCAGGTTCTGCCATTCTACCCTCACCAACTAAACCACTAGCAAGTTCTCCAGAGGTTGCTGGTATCATTACATTGCCATAGGATTGCAATGTTTGAAATGAGGTTTTTGTTGATTCATGCTTATACATATCTAAGTCCATCGCTGGAGCAAAATATACAGGACATTTAGCAGAAAGGTAAGTTGCTAATAATAAATTATCGCAAGTTCCATTTGCCATTTTAGACATTGTATTTGCAGTAGCTGGTGCTATTATGAAGTAATCAGCCCAAAGTCCGAGCTCAACATGATTGTTCCATACAGCATTATCATCCTCTTCATTTACAAACGAGGAATGTACTGGATTTTTAGATAAGGTAGAAAGCGTTAAAGGTGTGATAAAGTCTTTAGAAGCAGGTGTCATAACTACCTTTACGTTAGCACCTGCTTTTATAAATAGCCGTACAAGGCTAGCCGTTTTGTAAGCAGCAATACCAGCAGTGATGCCTAAGAGTATATTTTTGCCACTTAAAACAGACATATTCTATTGTTCCTTAGCGTCTTCTTCTGTATTTCTGTAGTAGATCTTGTCATCTAACCACTCTTGCACAGCTAGTGCGTGCGGCTTAGGTAATTTTTCGTAAAACTTAGAGACTTCGATTTGCTCTTTGTTTTCGAAGATTTCTTCTAAACTATCGTTATACGTTGCAAACTCTTCTAATTTGTCTACCAACTCTCTTCTAATATCTGTATTGATTTGCTCAGCTCTTTTAGAGATTACAGAAATAGCCTCATAAATGTTGTTTGTTGGCTCATCAATGATATTTCTATCATAAGTTTGCGTTGTTACAGGCGCATTGGTTTTCTTTAAATCTGTCATAATATATATGCGTATTAACTTTCGGTGTTGAATTCTTTTAATTGTTCCTGCATTTCTTCATTCATTTTGTTAACCTCTTCGGTTCGCTCTGAATTAGGAAAATATTTCTGAAACGTATTGTAATAATTTAATGCGATATTGAGTCTTTCTTGTTTTCTACTTTTAACACTATTTACAGCAAGCTTGTAAGCAGAATCTAATCGGTAAAACATCGCTTCTTCTCTGAAGCTTGTTCCTGGAAAATCTACTAAAAAGTTATCAAAAGCTTTGATAGCTGCTTCATAATCTGAAGACTCAAAGTAAGCAATCTTGTTATATTGTTTAGCAATTTCAAAAGCCTTCTTTTGTAACTTAAAATCCAGATCGTTTATAAGTTGATTAGCTTCAGCTAAGTAATCAGAATCAGGATACTTATTTATAAAAAGTTGTAGTTTCTCGAGAGCTTCAACTGTTTCCTTTTTCTCTTTAGAATAAACAGGTGATAACTCATAATAGCTTTTTGCAGATAAAAAAGCTGCTTCTTCAACTTTTTCACTTCTAGGATAGCTATTTTCAAAACGTTCAAAATGATATCCAGAAATATGATAATCCTTCATCTTGTATGAACACATCGCATCCATAAACATAAGGCGTTCTGCTTGAGGCTTCCCTCTGTATTTAGGAACCACTTGAGCAAACAGCTTATGTGCTTTGCTATACTTTTCTGCTTCAAACAGTTTAGTAGCCACATCGAGCTTTGTTTTAACATCTTCAGACTTTAAAGCTTTTTGATATTCACTACAAGATGAAAACGTTACTGCCAGAACTAATATGTAAAAAATTTGTTTCATAAATAAAAAACAGGTTGCAAAATTACGCTTTTTTAACGGATTAAAAAAACAAAAAATCACTGCTAAAGTAAACGATGAAATGAGAGCAATCGTATGTTTAAGTATAATTTAACGTTTTGTAAATTATTTGAATTCTTCAAGGGCTATTTTTATCTGATTTTTTAACTGAGAAGTCGCTTCAACTAGAGGCAATCTTACTCTTGAATGCGATAGTTCCAAAGCCTCTAAAACTGCTTTAATACCTGCAGGATTGTTTTCAGAAAAAATAAGACCTGTAATATCCATTAGCTTAAAGTGTAGTTGATACGCCTCTTTAGCATTTCCAGCTAATCCTAATCTTATCATTTCAGAAAACACACTTGGTAAAGCTTGTCCGATTACAGAAATCACTCCTGCTCCACCAGCTAATACGACACCTAATGCTAAGTCGTCATCACCAGAAATTATTAAAAAATCTTCAGGTTTATTTTTTAGAAGCTGTAAGTATTGGTGCACATTATTACCTGCTTCTTTCACAGCTACAATGTTGTCAAAATCACGAGCCAAACGAAGTGTTGTTTCAGGTAACATGTTTGAAGCTGTTCGACCAGGAACATTATACAAGATAATATCTACTGGACATGCTTGAGCAATGGTTTTAAAATGTTGATAAATGCCTTCTTGTGTAGGCTTGCTATAGTATGGTGACACCGACAAAATGGCATCGATATTAGAGAAATCAGTAGTGCTTATCTCGTTTAAAATTTCATTGGTGTTGTTTCCTCCAATACCTAATACTAAAGGCACACGATTGTTATTAGCCGTTACAATGGTTGAAATGATCGCTTTTTTTTCTGAACTGGTAACCGTTACACTTTCACCTGTTGTACCTTGAATAACAATGTAATCTACACCATTAGAAATGTTATAATCAACAAGATTAGCTAATGCTTTATGATCTACAGATAGATCTGCATTAAAAGGCGTTATTATTGCTATTCCTGTTCCTATGAATTTTGCCATTTATATTTTTTTTAAAACCGTTAAATATTTCGTTAGTTCTTTTTGAAAAAGTGGAAAGTTCTTCGTTTTGACATCAATCATTAAATCAAACATTCGCTTATCATCTTGAAGTAAACCAACCTTAAAGTTTGCTTTTGAAGCTGCTGAGATTAATTTTAATTCTAAGTTATTTTCTGTGTAATAACTAATCAGCACATCAAACTCAGTATCGATAAACGATTGTAAATCTATGTTGTTAATTTTTCCTTTCCATCCAAAATCTTTAGGATTAAAATACGTATCCCAAAGCGGATTTGCATCTTTAGCATCATCAACAAATGCAATAATTTTCACTTTTGCAGGCAACAACCCTAAAGTTTTAAAATAATGTCTAAACGCATCAAAATCTGAAAACTCAGCAGTATTCAAAATAACACCAACTGTATTCATTTTATGCTGACTAACAGCAACCTGTCTTGCACTTAACAGTTTGTTGATATATTTTTGATTAGAACTTGCTTTAAATGCCTTTAAAATCATTTATATTTATGCTTTGTACAAATGTAGTAAAACTCATTGCAAGTTTGATGTCATGCTTGCAGAATTACCTTATGAAAAACTTCTCATTGATCATTATTATTTGTGTGCTGTTTGCAACGTCTTGTGAAAGTCATCATTTACATAAAATTGAAGGCAAACAAATTACCATAACAGACAGCCTTTCTACCAATCAAGATATTGAAAAGGTTATTGCGCCTTACAGAAAACGCATCAATGAAAGTTTAGATAGTGTTATTTCATATTCAAAAAGAACGTATTCTAAAACTGATGGATTATTTAATACAGCTATTGGCAATATGATGGCTGATGCTGTATTTGAAGAAGCAAATCCGATTTTCAAATCGCGTACAGGACATCCTATTGATATGGTCTTACTCAATCATGGAGGCATTAGAGCTATCATTTCTGAAGGGCCAATAACAGCAAGAACAGCATATAATGTTATGCCTTTTGAAAATTCTGTAGTTGTTATTGAAATGAAAGGCCATAAAGTACTTGAATTGGTTGATTATCTAGTTACTGAACGACGTGCACATCCTATCAAAAACCTACAAATCATTCTCAATACTGATGGAAGTTTGATCTCAGCGACTATTAATAACAATCCAATAGATAAAACTGAAACCTACTATGTTGCAACCAACGATTACTTGTATAATGGAGGCGATCGAATGACTTTCTTTAAACCTAATGATAGCCTATATGTGTTGCATTATAAAATTAGAAATGTACTCATTGATTACTTTACAAAACATGACACCATCGCTCCTGTAATTGATAATCGTTTTATTGAAATTGAATACTAATTATGAATAGAAGATCATTTATAAAGCAAACTGCTGCAGCAAGCTCCTTAATTACGATTGGCGGATTAGGGTTATCGTCATTTACTACGAGTATGAAAAAAATTACTGTGCTTCATACGAATGATGTACATAGCCACATTGATCCTTTTGGACCAGACGATGGACGTAACCCAAATAAAGGTGGTGTTGCTAGACGAGCTACATTGATTGAAAATATTAGAAAAGATAATCCAAACACGTTATTGTTAGATGCTGGAGATATTTTTCAAGGTACACCGTATTTTAACTATTATGGTGGTGAATTAGAATTCAAGCTTATGAGCCTTATGAAATATGATGTGGCAACGATTGGAAACCACGATTTTGATAATGGCCTTGATGGATTGTACGCGCAACTCCCTCATGCTAAATTCGATTTTGTCTCTGCGAATTACGATTTTTCAAATACTGTCATGGATTCGCATGTAAAGCCTTATAAAATCATCATTAAAGATGGTATTAAAATTGGAATTTTTGGTTTAGGAATTCAACTGAAAGGTTTGGTAGACCAATCGCTATACAAAGAAACCGTGTATTTAGATCCCGTTGAACGTGCTCAAGATATGAGTAGAATTCTAAAGGAAAATGAAAAATGCGACTTGATTATTTGCCTATCCCATCTTGGCTTTAAATATGATATTATTCCTGATAAAGTGAGTGATGTAAAACTTGCAGAACAAACTAAAAACATCGATTTGATAATTGGTGGACACACGCATACATTCATGGACAAACCAACTGTTGTGAAAAATGCTGTAAATGAAAATGTCCTAATAAATCAGGTAGGTTGTTATGGTATCAATATTGGTAAAATTGACTTTTATTTTGATTCTAAGAAAAATAAATCTGCTGAAGGTGTAGCAATATCAGTTTAAGATTCAACTGTATGTTCTACATGAATATCCTTTAACTGCTGAGATGTACTAATGAAATACTCACTAAAGTTCATACGCTGTTCTTTATTCGCCAACGTATGATGATCATACACATATTTGAACAATAAATACAAACTTAAAATATGTAGTGTGCGCTCAAATACTTCAAATAACCAATAATAAATGTAGAGCGTATTTATGAAGTGTAATACATCAGAAAACACAAAACAAAATACCATTAGTAAATAGGTAATAGATTGCCCTGTTTCTTTACTTAAATACACAGCAAAAGCGAAATACATTAGTGCTATAAGTGTAACTCCATGTAAAATATAAAGTATCATATTAGTTTGATCTACAAAATTGTCTTTTGCAGCACCATACAAAACGTACAAAAAGTAAGCATTAAGAAGTACAACGAATATGAGATATAGCGATGTAAATCCATGAAACTTAATCTTTTTCAACTTTCCAAGCAACACAAATACCAATAGGATATAACCAGTAATATAAAGCCCTTTAGAGGCTTTAACCATCACTTCACCAAAACTAAAAACTGAAAATGCATCAGCAATGAAAAAGATGATGAATGTGGTCAAAAATATATTTGCCATTTTATTAAGCTGGCAAAAGTAGAAGGTCAATAAAATTGTAATAGTAATGAGCTTAACCGTTTGCGGCACAAGTACAGAGCCGAAGTAAGTAGCGATACCAGAGCATAAAATAACAACTGCTAGTGTGGCTACCAATATAAAGTTTGGCTTCAATGTAAGGGCATTTTTCATAAGCTAATAACTTAAGTAGGTAGGCAAATATATAAAAAAATATGAATTTCAACGATGTTTTTATACGTTTTATCGATTTTATTGTAAAATTTAACATTTCACATTAAGGTTTTCTGATGCATACGTCTAATAAAAAAACAACCGTATATCATGAAAAAGCATCTTCCTTTAATTTTGAGAATCATCGTCGCTATTATTTTGATTCAAACCTTACGATTCAAGTTTACAGCACATCCAGACAGCGTCTATATTTTTACTAAAGTAGGCTTAGAGCCTTTAGGTCGTATAGGAATTGGAATTGCAGAACTTATTGCTGGTATTCTTTTGTTAATTAGAAAAACTGCTTGGGCTGGAGCTTTATTAACTTTAGGAATCATTGGAGGCGCTATCATGATGCACTTAACACAACTAGGCATTGAAATACAAAATGATGGAGGTGTATTGTTTGGCACAGCGGTTCTAACCTTTGTGCTCTCAGGAATGATATTATTTATTTACAAAAAAGATATTCCTGTTTTGGAAAAGAAATTTTAGACATCTTCTATATGCGCTTCTTTCACTTGATAATTAATCATTTCTCTGTGTTCTGAACATGATTGAATGTAAAAGAAAAAGAATGCAAGGACTAAAAACAGAGAACATATCACATTAAGTATGTTAAAATCAGCTATGTAAAAATAGGCCAACTGAATCACTTCAGAGAACATAATACAAATAGAACCTATAAGTAAGTTCATTGCCTTTTTATCATCTCTATACATATAGTTTAATAAGGCAAATGCAAGTAATAACATTACAACAGCATTGTACGTAAACTCAAGATAATGTTGATAATAATCTAATTCGTTACGAGTTGTATCAGAAACAAAATAGACAAAAAACACTCCAAAAATAGCAAGTAACCCTGTTTGTAATGGAAACTTAATAATAGCTGCTTTAATATCTAGCGATACTACTATTCTCAAAAACAGGAACATGTATGACAAGATATAAAGTATATTTCCTACATAATAAAAATAATCAATATCATAATTTGGATCAATATTTATGGCCCAAGTGAAATAATTAAAAATTTCAGCAACAGAAAAAACCAATAAAAAAATTAAGAACAAAGGATGTTTCTTCTTTACGCGAATGATATACAGAACAGTAAGCAACGAAACAGCTAATGCTCTAATACCAGCAGCTGCTACTTCGAGTCCTTTAAACTGAAGCCCTAGAAAAAATACACTAAGAGCTAATACTAGTACTCCTAAAAACTTCCCTAATTGCATTTTGTTTGTGAATTAATAGTGAAGCAAATATAGAAACTAGATCATAAAAAACGATAAAATTCTTATTTAATCGATAAAATACATTTAAAAGTAAGAATTTACTTAATTAAATCTAAAAATTCTTGTTCGCTAATAATAGGAATTTGAAGGTTTTCGGCTTTTGTACGCTTACTTGGACCCATTTTATCTCCAGCAACAAGATAATTGGTCTTTGAAGAGATCGATGAAGATACCTTTCCGCCATTATTTTCAATAAGTTGCTTGAGTTCTGTTCTCGAAACAGAATGGAAGACACCTGAAACCACAATAGACAAACCCTGTAACTTATCCGTTTGATTTGCTAAAGTATCTGCTGAAAGCTCTAACTGAAGTCCGTATTGTTGCAATCTATTAATAATAACTCTGTTAGCTTCTGAGCTAAAAAACTCAATAACACTTTCAGCTATACGATCACCTATTTCATCAACAGCGACCAAATCTTCCATAGTAGCTTGAGATAAAGCATCAATAGATTTATAATGTTTTGCTAGTTTTTTGGCTACGGTTTCACCTACATACCGAATTCCGATAGCAAACAATACGCGTTCAAAAGGAATCGTTTTAGATGCTTCTATTCCAGTAATAAGATTTTCAGCACTTTTATCTGCCATTCGCTCTAAAGGCAATACATCATCTTTGGTTAATGTATACAAGTCGGAATAATTTTGAATCAACCCTTCATTCACCAATAATGCAACCGTTTCGCCACCTAAACCTTCAATATCCATGGCTTTTCTGGAGATAAAATGTTGAATTCTTCCAATGACTTGAGGTTTGCAACCATTGTAATTCGGACAATAATGTTTCGCATCGCCTTCTTGTCTAATCAATTCGGTTTCACATTCAGGACAATGTGTTATGTATTGTGTTGGCGTCGAGTTCTCAGGTCGTTTACTTAGATCTACAGCAATTATCTTCGGAATGATCTCACCTCCTTTTTCAACATAGACCTCATCACCTACGCGTATGTCTAATTTTTCAATTTGATCAGCATTATGAAGTGATGCGCGTTTTACAGTTGTTCCTGCAAGTTCAACAGGTTCTAAATTTGCAACAGGCGTAATAGCACCTGTTCGACCTACTTGATATGTGATCTCGTTAAGTCGTGTTGAAACTTGTTCGGCTTTAAATTTATAAGCCATTGCCCAACGTGGTGCTTTTGCAGTATATCCAAGTTCTTCTTGTTGTTGTAAATTATTGACTTTAATCACAACACCATCGGTTTCATAAGGCAAATCATGACGATGCACATCCCAATAATTGACAAACTCGAGCACTTCATCAATAGACCTTGCTAGCTTTGAAGCCTCGGGAACTTTAAATCCGAGTTGTCTTGCTTTTTCAAGGCCTTCAAATTGTGTTTCAAATCCGAGAGCCCTTCCTTTCATACTGTACAACAAACACTCTAGAGGTCGTTTTGCAACCTCAGCACTATCTTGAAGCTTTAAACTTCCTGAAGCTGTATTTCTCGGGTTTCTATAAGGCTCTTCACCAGCAGCAATACGCTCTTCATTCATGGCATTAAAACCTTCAAAAGGCAAAACAATTTCTCCGCGAATATCGAACTTTTCAGGATAATCCCCTTTCAGTTGTAACGGAACCGATCTAATTGTTTTAACATTCGCTGTCACATCATCACCTTGGGTACCATCACCACGAGTTACAGCACGCACCAAAGTTCCATTTTCATACGTAAGACTCATTGAAGCGCCATCATATTTGAGTTCGCATACAAATTCAACAGGTCCATCTACTATTTTTTTTATGCGCTTTTCCCAATCTAACAAATCGTCTTTTGAATACGAATTGTCTAATGAATACATACGATGTTCATGAACAACGGTTTCAAAATTTTTAGTGACTTGTCCTCCAACTCTCAAGGTTGGTGAATTAGGATCATAAAATTCTGGATGTGCTTCTTCTAAAGCCTGAAGCTGTTTGAGTTTCATATCAAACTCATAATCCTCTATTGTAGGTGTATCTAAAACATAATAATTATAATTATGTGTTCTTAATTCATCACGAAGTTCATTAATCTGTGCTTCTTCACGCGTCATAATTGAATAGAAATAGTTAGTTTTTCGACATTTTTTACAGCTCACTAATATACTAAAATGCTTTTCAAATTAAGTGTTGAAACTATACAATCATTGCATTGCTTTGATCGTACGATCTTTACCAAAAAGATCTTTACGCAAGTCGACATCTTTAAAATTGAAACCTTTCAAAAGTATGATCATCTCTTGTCCTAAATATTCATTAATTTCAAAAAACAACATACCATCTTTATGCAGATACGTTTTTGAAAAATTGGCAATCGCATCATAAAATTGTAAAGGATTATTGTCATTGACAAACAATGCTAAATGCGGTTCATGATCTAAGACATTTGGTTTCATTGCTAATTTTTCCAGGTTGCGAACATAAGGCGGATTTGACACAATAACATCAAAACGAGTTGTTGACAAAATAGCTTCAGTTGTCTTGAAATTCAATATATCATTCTGAATAAAGGTCACTTCAACATCATTTATTTCAGCATTCTTTTGTGCGACATTCAAGGCTTCTTCAGAAACATCCATTGCATAAACCTTTGCCGCTTTAAGATGCTTCGCTAAACTAATGGCAATGCATCCAGAACCTGTTCCGATATCCAATATATTAAGGTGTTGCGATTTAGTGTGCAAATCTAAAATCCAACTCACTAATTCCTCGGTTTCAGGTCTTGGAATCAGTGTACTCTGATTCACTGTAAAAGGCAATCCGAAAAATTCAGTTTGACCAATAATGTATTGAACAGGCACTTCGCTTTTAAGTTGTTGCAAGGCTGCTTCAAATTTGATCACATCAGATTCAATAAGCGATTTTGTGGGATCCATAGCATATTGCACACGACTTATATTAAGGTAGTGTTCTAGGAGAAGATGAAACATCGAACGTACTTCGTCTTCGCCATAAATAGCATCTAATTCAACATGAAAGGTATGGCGTAATTGCTGAAGCTTCATAGTTGTTTTGTCATCCAAACACCACAAGAATAATGTCCAGTATTTCCAAGAGGCTGCTCAAGATGTTCAAATCCGAACTCCTCATAAATATGAATAGCAGCTTTTAACTGTGAAGCCGATTCTAAGTAACACAACTCATAACCAAACGCTTTTGCTGCATCCAAACATTTTTGAAACATCTGTTTACCTAAGCCCTTACCTCTTACCTTGGGAGAAAAATACATTTTTTGAAGTTCACATACGTTCCCATCAAAATCTTTAAGCTGCTTTATTCCTGCACCACCAAAAACTTCTTTAGCATTAGCAATCACATAATAAACTTCACGATCACCTTGATACGATTCATACATAAAAGGCGTTTCCGCATCCTCATAAGCCGTTCCTTTTAATGGAATATTAAATTCAGGAAAACACGCTTTTATAGTGGCTTCAATCTGCGGATTATCTTCTGGTCGAATTTCTCTAATAACTATATTATCTTTGCTCACCTTTATGTGTTATTTTTGCCTTGTGAAGATAGCACAATTCTAATCATTTTTTTATGAAGAAACTCATATTATTATCAACATTATTTTTTGCTTTGGTATCTTGTTCTGTAAAAGAAAAACCTGAGTTTTTGTATGTTAAAAACATCAAGGTATCCGACTCTACTCCAAATGTGATCACACTGAGTGCTGATGCCCATTTTAAAAACCCAAATGATGTTGGTGGTGAACTTCAAGCTGAAGCCATAAAGGTATTGATTAATGGTAATGAAATGGCATCTATCTCTTCCGAGTCGTTTAAAGTGCCTGCAAAAAAAGAGTTTTCAATCCCTTTGAAAGCCATTGTACCTACGGATAGCTTATTAAGTAATAATAGCCTTACTGGTTTACTTGGTAGCTTGTTGAATAAAACTATGAAAGTACAATACAAAGGCGATATTAAGTATAAAGTTTTTGGATTTTCGCATACTTACACAGTTGATGAAACCGATGATGTTAAAATTAAACTCTAATTGCTTACTCACGAATTCTATATTGACCGTTGCATTTCAATAGGCAAAAAAGGTTTAGGTACTACTGCGCCTAACCCAATGGTTGGTGCTGTGATTGTTTACGACAACAATATTATTGGTGAAGGTTATACAAGTCCGTTTGGAGGTGCACATGCCGAAGTAAATGCTATTAATTCGGTTAAGGATAAGTCGAAATTGAAAGATGCCACACTCTATGTTACCTTAGAACCTTGCTCGCATTTTGGAAAAACACCGCCTTGTTCCGACTTAATTATCGCAAATAAAATTCCTAATGTTGTTATAGGTTGTGTTGATGATAATCCGCAAGTTTCAGGAAAAGGTATTGCTAAATTAAGAGCTTCTGGATGTCAAGTAACTGTTGGTGTTTTAGAAGCAGCATGCAAAAAGCATCACAGGCGTTTTTTTACCTTTCATAATAAAAAACGCCCTTATATTATTTTAAAGTGGGCTGAAACTTCAGATGGTTTTATTGCACCTTTACACAAAACAAAAAAAGCTCCTGTTTGGATCACTAATGCTTACTCTAGACAACTGGTTCATAAATGGCGTACTGAAGAGCAGGCGATTTTGGTCGGAACCAATACAGTTTCTGAAGACAATCCGAGTTTAACTGCTAGAGACTGGGCAGGAAAGCATCCCATTAGAGTTGTTATCGATAAAGATGAAAAACTTTCAAAACAGATGAATGTGTTTAACTCAGATGCTGAAACATTATTAATTTCTTCAAAAGTTGTTGATTTTAATAAGCCCTTGGCTAAAGAAATTTGTGATCTATTGTTCAAGAATCAGATCAATTCAGTTATTGTGGAAGGTGGCGCAAAAACGCTTCAAACATTTATTGATGAAGGCCTTTGGGATAAAGCACGCGTTTTTATTGGAGCAACACCATTTTCTAATGGAATAAAAGCACCTGTAATTAAAGGACAACTTACTTCTGAATTACAAATTGAACAGGATACCTTAAAAACTTATACACCTTAAATTGAACATCAATACTATCATATTCGATTTTGGAGACGTCTTTATCAATTTAGATAAACAAGGCGCCATAGATAATGCTTTACAACTGTTTGAATTAGATGCCTTCCCTGAAGAATTAACAGCTGTAAATACCCTTTATGAACAAGGTTTAATGAGCTCTCGAGAATTTCTAAACTTTTATTGTGATAACTTCCCAAAGCTTACCGAAGCTCAAATTATGAAAGCTTGGAATTTTATTTTGAGAGATTTCCCAAAGGAACGCTTAGAATTTCTTAAAGCCTTAAAAAAGAAAGACAACTACACTTTAATTTTATTAAGTAATACCAACGAGTTACACATCAATTGGGTAAAGCAACATGTGCCTTTTTATGAAGAATTCAAATCGTGTTTTGATCAGTTTTATTTATCACACGAAATTCAATTAAGAAAACCGAATCGCAATATTTATGAATTCGTATTAAATGAAAACAATTTAAACCCTGAACAGTGTTTGTTTATAGACGACACTAAAGAAAATACTAATGCTGCTTCTAAACTAGGCATTCAAGTTTGGAATATTGATGAAACCAAAGAAGACGTCAGCAACTTATTTGTAATTAAATCCGATTTATTTTGATATATCTACTCTTTAGCATCATCGCATCCACTTGCATATTTATCATTTTTAAACTGCTGGAAAAATTTAATATCGATATCCTTCAAACTATTGTTATTAATTACATTGCTGCCTGTTTATTTGGTTTATGGAGTTACGATGCTCCTATTAATGTTTCAGAAGTTTTACATTCCAAATGGGTATATGGTGCATTCGGATTAGGCTTTTTATTCATTACCATTTTTAATGTTATGGCGTTAACTGCACAGCGAAATGGATTATCGGTAGCTTCGGTAGCTTCAAAGATGAGTGTTATCATTCCAATTATTTTTGGAATATATGTATACAACGAAAGTGCAGGCATTCAAAAAATTGTCGGAATTATTCTTGCTTTGGTTGCCGTATATCTCACTTCCGTAAAACCAAAAACTTCAGAAAACATCACAAAAGGACTATGGCTGCCAATTCTGTTATTTTTTGGCTCTGGTGTTATCGACACTTCCATTAAATATGTTGAAACAACATATGTACCTGAAAATGGTATTCCTTTATTTTCGGCTACAATTTTTGCATTTGCTTTTCTTATGGGTGTAGTATTTTTAATATACAAATCGATTAAAAAACCCACAAAATTTCCATTAAAGGCTGTTATCGCTGGTAGCATTTTAGGTGTGGTTAATTATTTTTCAATTTACTATTTATTAAAAGCTTTAAATCATGAAAGCCTAGAGAGTTCAACACTATTTACAGTAAACAATGTCGCCATTGTTATGGTTTCAACACTTTTAGGTTTACTTATGTTTAAAGAATCTATAACAAAAACGAATTGGTTTGGAGTAACACTAGCCATTGTTTCAATTGTATTAGTAACTCTAGCTTAATGATTGAAAAGGATACATACAAAACCATCACAAAGCCTTCTCCTGAAGTTTTATTTAAGGATAAGAATAGTAAGTTTTTTGGGTATGCCTTCCCTATTTCAAATGAAGAAGATGCAAAAGCACACATTGATGCTTTAAAAAAGCAACATTATCAAGCAAGACATTGGTGTTATGCTTATCAACTCGGCAAAACTGAAAATACCATATCTTACAGAGCTAATGATGATGGCGAACCAAATAATAGTGCAGGTATGCCAATTTACGGACAAATACAATCGTTTGATGTTACTAATCTAATCGTTGTAGTCGTACGTTATTTTGGCGGCGTAAAGTTAGGTGTTAGCGGACTTATCAATGCTTATAGAACTGGCGCACAATTAGCTTTAGAAGCTTCAAATATTGTCACAAAAACCATCAATGTAGAATACGCTATTACTTTTGATTATAAGAATATGAATAAGGTGATGCGTATTATTAAAGAGAAACAAATTTCAGTGATAAATCAGTTGTTAGAATTACATTGTGAACTTCACATTTCTGTAAGATTAAAAGAAGCAGATGCCATTTTTGATATTTTCAACCGATTATACGAAGTTGACATTAAGACGTTGAACGATTAATTTTGCAGTTGGTCTAAAATATAATCTGGACAACGTGTAGGACGATTCTTATTAACATCCATAAAGGCCAAAACAGAATTTCCAGTTGTTAAAATTTCGTCGTTTTCATTCCTAATTTCATAATTAAATTCAATTTTAACTGCAGGCATTTTGACTAGCCAAGTTTTTACTTTAAGCAGGTCATCATAACACGCTGACTTTTTGTAGTTTATAGACAATGAAATAACAGGCAGCATGACTCCCTCTTTTTCCATTTGCTTGTAAGAAAACCCCATGTGTCGTAGCCATTCCGTTCGTCCCATCTCAAAATAATTGGCGTAATTTCCATGATAAACAACTCCCATTTGATCGGTTTCACCATAACGTACTCTAAATTGAATCTCATGTGAGGTTTTAGTTTTATCCATAAGTTTTGAGATTTTTTTTGTAATTTCGACAGGATTTAAACATGCACAAAAATTTCTAAAAAATCAACGGTTTTTGATTTTTTTATTAAAAAATTTGTTCACATATTTGTCCTGTTAAAATCACTATAGAGAAACACGCTTTTCTCTTTTTTTTGCTAACTAACTAACAACTTAAAATTTTTACTTGGAGAATGGATGTAACTGCGCAATCGGTTTGGACTAACTGTCTGTCTTTTATAAAAGATAATATTCAACCTCAAGCCTATAAAACATGGTTTGAGCCAATAATTGCAGTGAAACTTACAGATAACGCACTAAGCATTCAAGTACCTAGTAAATTTTTCTACGAATGGTTAGAAGAACACTACGTTAAAATTTTAAAAGTTGCTCTTACAAAACAATTAGGGGAATCTGCTAAACTGGTTTACGTTATCAAAATGGAAAACACTTATGGTAACAAACAACCTTTCACTGAAAAGATTCCAAGTTCAAACAGAGGTGCTTTAAAATCTCAAGATGTTGATGTTCCACTAAACAACAAAAATCCTGAACTCAAAAATCCGTTTATCATTCCTGGAATTAGAAATGTAAAGATTGAGTCGCAACTCAATCCTAATTATAGTTTTGAGAATTTCTTAGAAGGCGACTCAAACAGACTCGCTAGAAATGCAGGGATTGCTGTTGCTAACAAACCAGGAGGCACATCTTTTAATCCGCTTCTTATTTTTGGTGGTGTTGGTTTAGGTAAAACACATTTAGCACATGCTATTGGTGTGGACATTAAAGACAAATATCCAGAAAAAACAGTACTGTATATTTCAGCTGAAAAGTTCACTCAACAATATATTGATTCTGTTAAAAAGAATAATAGAAATGATTTTATTCACTTCTATCAAATTATAGATGTCCTTATTATTGACGATGTTCAATTTCTATCTGGTAAATCTGGGACACAAGATGTATTTTTCCACATTTTCAATCACTTGCACCAAAACGGAAAGCAGGTTATCTTAACAAGTGATAAAGCTCCTGTTGATATGCAAGACATTGAGCAACGTTTGTTATCTCGTTTTAAATGGGGACTTTCTGCTGAGCTTCAAAGTCCAGATTTTGAAACTAGAGTGTCTATCTTAAAGAATAAACTCTATCGTGATGGTGTTGAAATGCCTGAAGAAATTATTGAATACGTTGCAAAGCACATTAAAACTAACGTACGTGAACTTGAAGGTGCTATTATTTCATTAATTGCGCAGTCGTCTTTTAACAAAAAAGAAATTACAGTTAATCTAGCTAAGGAAATTGTAGAGAAGTTTGTTAAAAACACCAAACGTGAAGTTTCTATAGATTACATCCAAAAGGTCGTTTCAGATTATTTCCAAATGGATGTGAGCACTCTACAATCTAAAACCAGAAAACGTCATATTGTACAAGCTAGACAATTAGCAATGTTCTTTGCTAAAAAATATACTAAAGCTTCCTTAGCAAGTATTGGTTCGCAAATTGGGAAACGTGATCATGCTACGGTGTTGCATGCATGCAAAACTGTAGATAATTTATCTTCAACCGACAAACAATTTAGAAAGTATGTTGAAGATCTTTCCAAAAAACTTTCCATATAAATAAATACTATTTATGGTTAAAATTTTAATGGTTTGCCTCGGAAATATTTGTCGCTCACCATTAGCTCATGGTATTCTGGAATCTAAATTACCTAGCGATAAATTTTATGTAGACTCTGCTGGAACTGCCAATTATCATGTAGGCGATTCTCCCGATCATCGTTCTGTAGCTGTCGCTAAATCTCATGGCATTGATATTTCAATGCAACGTGGTCGTCAATTTAAAGTTTCAGATTTTAATGATTTTGATTACATATTTACCATGGATGATTCTAATTTCCAAAATGTAATTGCACTTGCACGAGACACAAAAGATATTGCTAAGGTCAAGCCGATTTTAGAGATGGATAACCAAAGTAATTTCAGCTATGTACCCGATCCATATTATGGAGACATGTCTGATTTTGAAGAGGTTTATAGCGTATTAAATCAAGCTTGTGAAGCTTTATCACAACAGCTTCAAAACGTTGCCCAATAGGAATTTTCTTTAACATTTTATAAGTTTTTTTGTACATTTAGCAAAATCGCATTCAAAAAAAACACATTGTACTATGAAAAAAATTACCCTATTCCTAATAAGTATTTGTTTTATGTTAGGCCATTCTCAAGATATTGAATTAGAGCTATTTGCTAGTGGTCTTACCAGACCAGTTAACATGAAACATGCAGGAGACGACAGGTTCTTTGTCTGTGAACAATCTGGAATTATCAAAATCATAAATTCTAACGGTTCTGTTAACACGACTCCCTTTTTAGATATTGAATCAATTGTTAGAGATATAGGAAATGAACAAGGGCTTCTCGGAATTGCATTTCATCCCAATTATGCAGCTAATGGTTATTTTTATGTGAATTATATTAATAATTCTGGAGATAGTGTCATCTCAAGATTTAGCAGATTAAATGCGAATACCGCTGATGCTTCTTCCGAATTGATCCTAATGACCATCCCACAACCTTTTTCAAATCATAATGGAGGCGATATGCATTTCGGACCTAACGATGGTTATCTCTATATTTCCATAGGTGATGGTGGCTCTGGTGGTGACCCTGGTGATAGAGCACAAAATACAACATTACTACTTGGTAAACTTCTTCGAATTGATGTAGATGGAACAAGTGAAGGAAACTATGGAATTCCTATCGACAATCCTTTTGTTGGTGTTGCTGGTGCAGAAGATGAAATATGGGCTTACGGCTTAAGAAATACATGGAAATTTTCATTTGATCGAAGCAATGGAGATCTTTGGTTAGCTGATGTTGGACAAAACAGTAAAGAAGAAATCAATAAAGTTGATGCTAGTAGTTCAGGAGGTGAAAATTATGGTTGGAGATGCTATGAAGGAAACTCTCCGTTTAATACAACGGGTTGTCCTGCAATGAATACTCTAACGTTTCCTGTTGCAGAATACAACTATGGTGGTAGCCCGTTTAGATGTTCCATTACTGGAGGTTATGTGTACAGAGGGACGCAACAAACTACTTTACAAGGCTTGTACTTTTTTGCTGACTATTGTAGTGACGAAGTTGGTGTTGTGAGAGAAACCGATCCTGACACCTATCAATTAACTTTTGAAGACCAATTTAGTAATGCTGGCATTTCAGGATTTGCAGAAAATGTTAATGGTGAATTATTTACACTTGGACTTTTCTCTGGAGAGATCAACAGAATTATTGATGCAAGTTTAAGCATAGATGAAGAAAGTTTAAGTACTATTAAAATGTATCCTAATCCATCTAATGGTATTTTAAATTTTGATATTTCTGGAAGTACGATGCAACTCAAAGACATCAAATTTTTTGATATCCTTGGAAAACATGTTAAAACGATTTCAAACGTTTCTGGACAAAACATCTCGCTTTCAACCAAAGCGTTTAATAGCGGTGTTTATATTGTTGAAATTTCAGCAACCAACGGAAATAAAAGTACTCGTAAACTAGTCGTTAACTAAAATGAACGCAACATTTGGTAAACTGTATCTAATTCCAACACGACTTGGAGACAATCCGCCTTTGGAAGTTCTTCCCATTTCAGTAAAAAAAGTCATAGAACTTGTTGATGATTACATTGTTGAGAACGAAAAGACAGCCAGACGCTTCATAAAAAAAGTGGATTCCAGAAAACAACAATCGATTCTAAATTTTGAAATCTTAAACAAGTATACCAAACCCGAAGAATTGCTACATTTTCTTGATGCTTGTAAAAATGGCACGTCAATGGGTTTACTATCTGAAGCAGGATGTCCAGGCATTGCTGATCCTGGTGCTGACATTGTTAAGCTAGCTCACGAGAATAATATTCAAGTAGTACCATTGGTCGGTCCTTCTTCAATACTATTAGCCTTGATGAGCTCTGGAATGAATGGTCAGAGTTTTGCCTTTAACGGTTACATTCCTATTGATAAAAGTGAAAGAAAAGCAAGTCTCAAAAAAATGGAACGTATGTCTAGTGAACAAAACCAAACGCAATTGTTTATTGAAACACCTTACAGAAATAATAAGGTTCTGGAAGACATTTGCAACACCTTACATCCACAAACTAGATTATGCATTGCTTGTGATATTACCTTACCTTCAGAATACATAAAAACCCAAACAATAAAAGACTGGAAACATACACAAATTGATCTTCACAAACGTCCTGCAATTTTTGTCATACACAAAGATTAATGCCTTTAAGTTAAAGAAACATTAAAACAAAAGGCTTGCCTAGATTACTTTGCTATATTTGAGTTCTAGCTAACTCATCCACCATGAAAAACATCTACTTTTGTTTTGTTTTATGTTTGTTCGTAACAAGTATTTCCTTTGCACAACACCCCAACAAACAAACCTCTTCTGACATTTATGAATCTGTAAAAAAGCTAAATTTTCTTGGCTCTGTTTTGTATGTTGCAGCACATCCAGATGATGAAAACACGCGGTTAATTGCATACATGTCTAATCACGTAAAAGCAAGAACCGCTTACCTTTCACTTACGCGTGGTGATGGCGGACAAAACCTTATTGGACCTGAATTAAGAGAGCTTCTTGGTGTAATTAGAACCCAAGAACTTCTCGCTGCTAGAGGTGTTGATGGTGGCGAACAATTGTTTTCAAGAGCAAATGATTTTGGTTACTCGAAACATCCTGATGAGACCTTAGAGATTTGGGACAAAGATAAAGTTCTTCATGATGTGGTCTTAGCCATAAGAACATTTAAACCTGATGTGATTATCAATAGATTTGACCATAGACGCGCAGGAAGAACACATGGTCATCACACCAGTTCTGCCTTGTTGAGCATGGAAGCCTTCGATATTACCAACTCGCCTTCAGTGTATCCTGAGCAAGTTTCAGAACACGGATTATGGCAACCTAAACGCTTATTTTACAACACCTCATGGTGGCGTTATGGCAGTCGAGAAGCTTTTGATAAAATCGACAAAAGCAATATGATTTCTTTCGATATTGGTGTTTATTATCCGCTGAAAGGACTTTCTAACAACGAACTTGCCTCCATAGCAAGTAGTCAACATTTATGTCAAGGGTTTGGTCGATTAACATCGCGTGGAACTCAAGAAGAATTTATAGAGTTTTTGAAAGGAGATCCGCTTAATGGAAGTTCGGATGTTTTTGAAGGTATTGATACGTCTTGGAATCGTATTGATGGAGGTGCCGAAATCGGCAAGATATTGAATGAGATAGAAGCTAATTTTAATTTTGTAGATCCTTCAACACACTTACCGAAGTTATTAGAAGCCTATCAATTGCTATCAAAAGTTAAGGATGAACATTGGAAACGCATTAAAACAAAAGAGTTAAAAGCAATTATTGAATCTTGTGCTGGATTGTATTTAGAGGCCTCTTCTGAAACAAATTGGGCAACTGCAAATGAAGTTGTTTCCATAAATATTGAAGCTTTGAATAGAAGTCAAACGCCTATGATCCTTCAAAGCATCACGACATCAACTAATCTTGATGTTCAGAAACAAATAAACTTAAAGGAAAATATAACTTTCAATTTTAAGGAGTCTATAAGTATTCCTAAAAACCAAGAACCAACAACACCATATTGGTTAGCCGAAAAAGGAACGCTTGGTATGTATAAAGCAGATAAAAATCTTATTGGAAAACCTGAAACACCTCGAGTTTTTAATGTGGATTTTAATCTGTTGATCAACCAGATTCCAATCACATTTACCAAACCAATCGTTTATCGTTATTCTGAACCAGACAAAGGCGAATTGTACAAACCATTTGAAATCATACCTGAAGCTACAGCTGCACTTACTGAGAAGGTTTACATCTTTGAAAACAATCAGCAAAAAGATGTCGAAGTCATTGTAAAAGCAGGGCGAAAAAACCTAGAAGGTAGTGTACAAATGGCTTACCCCCAAGGATGGGAAGTGTACCCAAAAACTCAAAAAGTTTCTATTGAAAATAAAGGCGATTTTCAAAAACTCGTCTTTACCATCATTCCTCCTAACGAACAAAGCGAAGGTCTTATCACACCAATGGTTACAGTTGGTAACAAAACTTATACAAGAGAACTTATTGAAATTGACTATGCGCACATTCCTTTTCAAACTGTATTGTTACCTAGCGAAAGTAAAATTGTACGTTTAGACATTCAGAAAAATGGTGAGCATATAGGCTACATTAAAGGCGCTGGAGATGCTATTCCTGAGAGCCTTGAGCAAATTGGATATCGTGTTGAAACGATAGAACCTTCAGAAATTACTCCTCAGCTCATCAGTAAGTTTGATGCAATTGTTTTAGGAATCCGAGCTTACAACACACTTGATGATCTAAAATTCAAACAAGACATATTATTTGACTATGTTGCGCAAGGCGGAAATTTAATTGCACAATACAGTACCAGTTACAGACTCAAAACAGAACCATTAGCACCTTACGATTTTTCCATATCTAGAGATCGTGTTACTGATGAAAATGCTGAAGTACGCTTCCTTGAACCAGAACATCCTGTTTTAAACTCTCCAAATAAGATAACTTCAAAAGACTTTGAAGGCTGGACTCAAGAACGTGGTTTATATTTTTCTAATGAGTGGGCTGATGAGTTCACTCCTATCCTATCAATGAATGACAATGGCGAAGATCCAAAACTAGGAAGTCTAATTGTTGCTAAACACGGGAAAGGCTATTATGTATATACGGGTTTAAGTTTCTTTAGAGAGTTTCCTGCTGGTGTTTCTGGAGCTTACAGGTTATTTGCTAACCTATTATCCTTAGGAAAAACCAATACCAAAACGAATTAATCAATCATTATGGAAAAGCGCAAATGGAATCCAATGTACACTTTAGTATTAGTGGCTAACATCATCTATGTTATTGTGTTTTACTTTATCACTAAAGCCTTTTAAAATGCAAACATTAGATTGGATCGTACTTATTGGAACATTGTTTCTTATCGTAGTCTATGGAACTTATCAATCTCGAGGCAGTAAAAATGTAAAGGATTATTTAAAAGGTGGTAACACTTCAAAATGGTGGACCATTGGCTTGTCTGTGATGGCAACACAAGCCAGTGCGATAACGTTTTTATCTACACCAGGACAAGCATTCAATGACGGAATGGGTTTCGTGCAATTTTATTTCGGATTGCCAATTGCAATGGTTGTTATTTGTATGGTGTTTATTCCATTATACCACAAACTTAAAGTCTACACAGCCTACGAATTTCTTGAAAACAGATTTGACCTTAAAACACGAACACTAGCAGCAATTCTTTTTTTAATACAACGCGGATTGGCTGCTGGCATTACCATTTTCGCACCTGCTATCATACTTTCGGCAGTATTGGGTTGGAATCTTTTATTACTCAATATCATTATTGGACTACTCGTAATTATCTATACCGTTTCAGGTGGTACCAAAGCAGTTAATGTAACGCAAAAACATCAAATGGTTGTTATTTTCACTGGAATGATCATTGCTTTTATTTTGATCTTAAATAAGCTTCCTGATAACATTTCGTTCACTAATGCCTTAGAAATTGCTGGAGCTAGCGGAAAGATGGAAGTCCTTGACTTTTCTTTCGATTTCAATAATCGTTATACTGTATGGAGCGGATTAATTGGCGGTACATTTTTGATGCTATCTTACTTCGGAACTGATCAAAGTCAGGTACAACGCTATCTCTCTGGAAAATCTCTGAAAGAGATGCAGATTGGTATGATGTTTAACGGACTTCTAAAAGTGCCAATGCAATTTTTCATATTAATTGTTGGTGTGATGGTGTTTGTGTTCTATCAGTTTAATCAGGCTCCAACCAACTTCAATCCTACAGCTACTGATGTTGTTTTAAACTCTGAATTTGCTGAGGATTATAAAAACATCCAAGACCAACAAGCGCTACTTTTTGAAGAAAGACAAGAACTCATAAACGCTTTTGCTTCAGATAAAACCATAGAAACTTCGGAAGCAATTGCCGCATTAAATTTTCAAAATGATAATTTAAGAGCTGAGGCTCGAACCTTAATTGAAAAAGCTGGCGAAGCTCAAAATCTGAAGGTAGAAAGTAACGACAAAGACTATGTGTTTATTCATTTTATTTTAAACAATCTTCCCAAAGGCTTAATCGGTTTATTGTTAGCAGTCATTCTAAGTGCTGCAATGTCAAGTACATCGAGTGAACTTAACGCATTAGCGAGCACAACCACTATGGATCTTTACAAAAGGAATACTTCGGAGAAATCAGATTTAGATATGGTTAAAGCTTCGAGATGGTTTACGTTAGGTTGGGGAATTATTGCTATTGGAGTGGCTTGTGTTGCTAATCTTGCAGAAAATTTAATTCAGTTGGTTAACATCATTGGATCTATATTCTATGGCAATGTGCTTGGTATTTTCTTACTAGGCTTCTTTTTTAAATTTGTGAAAGGCAACGCGGTTTTTGTAGCTGCTCTTTTAACTCAAGTTTTAGTGATCGGATTATTTTTACTGAATGAATTTGAAATCATTAATCTACCCTTCTTATGGTTAAACTTTGTGGGCTGCGTCATAGTGATAACGATTGCTTGCATCATTCAAAGTATCACACCAAGACAACAATTAGCATAATAAAAAAGCCTTTTGATATACACAAAAGGCTTTTCTATATTCATAAGAAGGAAGTCTTACATCGCTCCCCATTCTTTTAATGAATCCATATTCATTTTAACATAATCATCATTCTTAGCTTCTTTAGCACCTGCTAATGAAGCTTTTGCTGCCTCTATAGCTCTTGCTTTATTTCCTGCTTTTGCATGAATTAAAGATTGTTGACGTAACCACCAAAAACGTGGCTGATCTTTAGTCATATTAATAGCCATATCAATCCATTTTGCTGCTTGATTGATGTCTTTATCAGATTCTAAATAATAACGTGCAGCAGCATAATAATCTGCAGCTCCTGGACCATTCATCACTTTATCAATAGAAGCAGTCACCATTTTGTCTGTTGGTACTTCAAATTTCACACCAACATAGGTTTTCTCCCACATCAATCCGATAATCGCAGAATCGTTAGTAAGGTCATCGAATGAAATTGTAAACGTTTCAATTGGCATTGGAATGCCGTAAACATCAGCAGTTACTTTTGCAGCAACTTTTGTATCGTCCCAAGTTCTTGGTGTTCCCCAATTTTCAGTATCAGAATAGAAAACAACATCCCAAGACTTTTCAGAAGGCGTTACAAAAATAGCATAAGAACCTGCCTTTAACTCAGAACCTCCAATAGTGACATCATCACTAAAAGTGACCATCGTATTTTTATTTGCTCCAGTTCTCCACATTTTACCATAAGGGACTAAATCGCCAAAAATAGTACGACCTCTCATGTTTGGTCGAGAATATTCAATACTTACATCAGTGAGTCCAACTTTTTGCTCCACCTTCGCAAAAGGACTTGGCTGTGGCGTATCAATTTGTGCATTTACATTAAATGCCATAGCACATACTGTAAATAAGAGTAATAATTTTTTCATTGTATTAGATTTAATGATTAGTTTTAAACTGTTGTAAATTTACAAAGTAAGTCAGCCTTTAGGTGTTAATAAAACTATAAATTCAGACCAACCAATACCTGCTTTTCATGAAAAAATATATTGCTGAAACCATAGGAACTTTCGCTATGATTTTTTGTGGTTGTGGCGCTATGACCATAAACGAAATTACCAACGGAAGTATTTCTCATGTTGGTGTTGCTATTACTTGGGGATTAATTGTAATGTCGATGATCTATGCCTTTGGCGAAATTTCTGGAGCACATTTTAATCCAGCTGTAACCTTTGGTTTTGCTTATGCAAAAAAATTTGAATGGAAAGAGGTTCCTAAATACATCATTGCTCAAGCCGTTGGAGCCTTTCTAGCTATTGCAATCCTTTGGGTTCTATTTCCTGAAAGTAATACTTTTGGCAGTACACTACCAGCAGATGGATTTGAACCTTATAAAGCATTTATTCTTGAGTTACTGCTCACCTTTTTTCTTATGGTAGTAATCATAAATGTATCTACTGGAAGTAAAGAAATTGGTACAATGGCAGCCATAGCTGTTGGAGGCGTTATTTTATTAGAAGCAATGTTTGCAGGTCCTATGACCAAAGCTTCTATGAATCCAATTAGATCTCTTGCTCCAGCTATCATATCAGGCAATCTTCAACATCTTTGGTTATACCTAACAGCACCATTTATTGGAGCATTCTTAGCAGTCTCTACCTGTAGTCTGGTGAAAGAGGACAATTGTTGCTAAACGTTTTGGTTACAATTAAAATAGAAATACATGTTAAATTTTGTTTAACTATTTATTTGTTTAGTTAAACATTTTGTATCTTTACGTCATAAAATATTCTTATGGCAAAGAAGAAAAACATATCATCAAGCGCTATTATTGATCTTTACATGGATTATATTTTAGAGCACAGCAAGCAACCTAATAGTGTTTATGCTTTCGCTAAAGCAAATAATTTTGAAGAAGCTAAATTTTATGATTTTTTTGGTTCGTTTGAAGCCTTAGAAACAACTATCTTTAAAAGGTTTTTTGACAATACACTCCAAGCTTTAAATAATAGTGAAGATTATCAATCGTTCACCACAAGACATAAATTGCTGAGCTTTTACTTTACGTTTTTTGAAAACCTAACAGCAAACAGAAGCTTTGTAATCCACATGCTTAATGGAAGCAAACAAAGCTTGAAAAATTTAAAAGTGCTTACTAAACTTAAGCACAGCTTCACGAATTACATCAATAATCTTGATATTGAACTCATTGATTTCGAACAAGAGCAAATTAAAAGAATACAAAACAAAGGTATTAAGGAATCTGCTTGGTTGCAATTATTACTTACCATCAAATTTTGGATGGACGACACCTCTCCAAATTTTGAAAAAACAGACATTTATATTGAAAAATCAGTCAACACCACTTTTGATATATTAGATGTAACGCCTTTAAAAAGCATCATTGATTTAGGAAAATTCCTTTACAAAGAAAAAATTCGCACTAATGAAGTCAATTGATAGTATACCTACATCTAAAATTCAACGTGCTTCAAAACTTGTAAAAACAGGTGCTAAAGTTGGCGTAAACTACCTAAAATATTATGGTGATAAGCTAACAAAATCTGAAGATGAAGCTAAAGAACGTCTCAATGAGAATAACGCTTCAGACATTTATGATGGCTTAAAACAACTCAAAGGTAGTGCACTTAAAGTTGCCCAAATGCTAAGTATGGAGAAAAGCATTATGCCTCAGGCCTATGTTGAGAAATTTTCTTTGGCGCAATTCTCTGTTCCACCACTTTCGCCTCCATTAGTGATAAAAACTTTTAAAACATATTTTGGTAAAACACCAAGTCAACTTTATGATACTTTTAATGCAACGTCGGTAAATGCTGCCAGTATTGGACAAGTCCATTTGGCAACTAAGGATGGGAAAAAACTTGCTGTGAAAATTCAATATCCAGGCGTTGCAGAAAGTATCGCTTCAGACTTAGCAATGGTTAAACCAATTGCAATGAGTATGTTCAACATAAAAGGCAAAGGTTCTGAAAAATATTTCAAAGAAGTTGAAAATAAATTAGTTGAAGAAACCAATTACATCTTAGAAATTCAACAAAGCAAAGAGATTTCTGAAGCATGCAAGCATATTCCTAATCTGAGGTTCCCAAAATATTATGAAGAGCTCTCAAATGAGCGCATTATAACAATGGATTATATGGATGGCGAACATCTTTCCGAATATGTATCTCGCAATTCAAATCAAGATAGCTCAAATAGTATTGGTCAAGCTCTTTGGGACTTTTACATGTTTCAGATTCACAACTTGAAAAAAGTGCATGCCGATCCACATCCTGGCAATTTTTTAATCTCTGAAGACCACAAACTCGTGGCTTTAGACTTTGGATGTATGAAAACAATTCCTGAATCCTTTTATATTCCTTATTTTGAATTAGCAAAAGAAGAAAACATCTCTAATAAAGCATATTTTGAGAATAAACTATATGAATTGGAAATACTGAAAGATTATGATTCTGTTGAAGAAGTTACATTCTTCACCAATATGTTCCATGAAATGCTTAGCCTATTCACACAGCCTTTTCACTCAGAGAAATTTGATTTTTCTGACCAAACCTTCTTTGGAAAAATTGCAGAACTAGGCGAAAAATATTCAAAGAACACCGAACTCCGAAAAATGAATGGTAATCGAGGCTCAAAACATTTCATTTACATGAATAGAACCTTTTTCGGTTTGTATAATTTGATGTATGATCTTAAGGCAAAAGATATTATTATCAATAATTTCAAGAACTTATAATGCTGTATATTAGTCATGATGATATTGAAAACTTCCACCACATTTACCGCATCAATCTTATTAATAGTTGTTCGGGTTATAAGTCTGCAAACTTAATCGGAACAAAATCAAATGATGGTATTGAAAATGTCGCTGTATTTAGTTCAGTCACTCATATAGGATCAAATCCGCCATTACTAGGATTTTTCTTAAGACCGACTACAGTGTTGAGAAACACTTACGAGAATATCAAATCAACAGGATGCTACACCATAAATCACATTCACGAAGATATTCTTTCAGATGCACATCACACTTCAGCAAAGTATGATGCCAATATTTCCGAATTTGACCAAACCGATTTACGTTCAGAATACAAAAATGGTTTTGAAGCGCCTTTTGTAAAAAATGCGCCATTGCAATTAGCAATGAGCTATGTTGAGGAATATCCTATAAAAGCTAACAATACCATCTTAGTCATAGGAAAAATAAATGGTATTTATCTTAATCAAGAGGTATTAGATGACGATGGTTTTATCAATCTGTCGAAAGCAAAGATCGCTACAATTAACGGATTGGATGGTTACGCCATTCCAAAACTAAAAACGCGATTTGGATACCAAAGACCGAAACCAATATGAAGATACTAGTTACAGGAGCAACAGGTTATATTGGCAAGCGATTAATTCCGTTACTGGTCAATGACGAACATCAAGTGGTTTGTGCTGTGCGTGATAAACTAAGAGCTGATAAAGCTTATTTAGAAGATGACTTTATTGACGTCGTTGAAGCAGATTTCCTTAAACCAGAAACCTTAAGCAATATCCCAAAAGACATCGATGTGGCCTATTATTTGATCCATTCGATGTCAAATTCTTCCAAAGACTTTGAATCAATGGAAGAGCGCTGTGCTGTTAATTTTAAATCGTATATAGAACAAACCAATGTTCAACAGGTTATTTATTTAAGTGGTATTACCAATGAAGATAAATTATCAAAACATTTGCGTTCGCGTAAAAACGTAGAAGACACACTTAACTCCGACGCTTATGCATTAACCATTTTTAAAGCAGGTATTATTGTTGGATCTGGAAGTTCTTCCTTCGAAATTATTAGAGATTTAGTAGAAAAACTCCCAGTTATGGTTGCGCCAAAATGGCTCAATACTAAAACCCAACCTCTAGCTGTTAGAGATGTACTTGCGTTTTTACACAGAAGTGCTGGTAAAAAAGAGGTCTATAATAACAGTTATGATGTATTCGGACCAGAAATATTGACTTACAAAGAAATGCTCCTGCAATTTGCTAAAGTAAGAGATCTAAAACGTTACATACTTACAGTGCCTGTAATGACACCAAAACTATCATCGTATTGGTTGTATTTTGTAACCTCAACATCCTTTAAACTAGCAACATCATTAGTTGATAGTATGGGTGTTGAAATTATTGGAAAGCCAAGTTCAATAAATCAACTCTTGGAGGTCAATCCAATGCCATATAAAGAAGCCGTAAAGTTGGCTTTTGAAAAAATTGAACAGAATAGTATTGTTTCTAGTTGGAAAGATTCTATGATAAGTAGCGGAAGGCTACGAAACCGTTTGCACAAATACATCAATGTTCCAAAATTTGGATGCTTCGAGGATTATAAAGAACGAAAGGTTATTGATCCTCAAAAAACCCTTGACAAAATATGGAGCATTGGTGGTAATAACGGTTGGTACTACGGAACCTTCCTCTGGAAAATAAGAGGTCATATCGACAAACTCTTTGGTGGTATAGGATTACGTCGCGGCAGAACAAGTCCTACTGAATTAGACGCTGGAGATGCACTAGATTTTTGGCGCGTCATTTTCGCTAATAAAGCCCAACAAAAACTCCTACTCTATGCAGAAATGCGACTTCCTGGCGAGGCTTGGTTAGAATTCAAAATTGAGGATGGTTTATTAAAACAAACCGCAACCTTTAGGCCTCGTGGACTTTGGGGACGTTTGTACTGGTACAGCATCCTTCCTTTTCACGGTTTAATTTTCAATGGTATGATCAATAAATTAGTAGATGTCGACACATAAAAAGCCCTTTTTACCAGAAAAAATTTGTAAAACTTGCAGACTCCCTTTCAGTTGGAGAAAAAAATGGAAAAGCAATTGGGATGATGTGAAATATTGCAGTGAACGATGCAGAAGACACAAAACAACATAGGATTAGTTTGGTTTAGAAATGACTTAAGGGTTCATGATAATACCAGCATATCAAACGCACTACAAAATCACGATATCGTGCTTGCCTGCTATTGTTTTGACCCAAGATATTATGAAACTAGTCAATTCGGATTTAAAAAAACCGAAAAATTCAGGGCGAAATTTCTGTTGGAAACCGTTGCAGATCTGAAACAGAATCTCAAGACTTTAAACATCGAACTTTTTGTGTACCATGAATACCCTGAAAATGTTTTAAAAGCAATGGTTGACACCTATTCTATTTCAGATATTTATTGTCAGAGCGAATGGACAAGCGAAGAAGTAAACGTCTTCACAAAGGTTAAGAGTCAATTACCAGAACACATCAATTATCATGAAACCTACGATCAGTTCTTGTTTCATCCAGAAGACGTTGTTTCAGATATACAAAACATTCCAAAGGTGTTTACCGTTTTCAGAAAAAAACTAGAAAAACAAAGTTTGGTTAGAGCTTGCACTTCAATAGAATCTGCCATATCTAATAAACCTTTTAAAAATGATACAGCACTTCCAACATTACAGGCTTTAGGGTTTGAGCCTTTTGAAACGCATCCCAATTCAGCATTTCCATTTAAAGGTGGTGAGTCTTCAGCCCTAAAAAGACTTGAATATTATTGCTTTGAAACAAAAAAACTTGGCGTTTACAAAAAAACTAGAAACGGACTCGTAGGCACAGATTACAGTTCAAAATTTTCATCTTGGTTAGCCAATGGTAGTATTTCTGCAAGAACCATTTATTGGCAAGTGAAAGCATTTGAAAAGAAACATTTCATAAACCAATCTACCTACTGGCTCATTTTTGAATTGATATGGCGAGACTTCTTTAAGTATATTTCTATGAAACATGGCAACGCTATCTTCAGCATTGGTGGCATCCTCAAAAAGAATTACGAATGGAAATCTGACCAAGACCTTATCCAAAAATGGATTGATGGCGACACTAAATCTGCCTTTGTAAATGCCAACATGATAGAGCTCAAAAAAACAGGTTGGATGAGTAATCGTGGTCGACAAAACGTAGCTTCTTTTTTTGCAAAAGACATGCTACTCGATTGGCGCATTGGTGCTGCTTATTTTGAAGCGATGCTCATCGATTACGACGTGCATAGTAACTATGGCAACTGGATGTATGTTGCTGGCGTAGGAAATGATCCTAGAGATCGAAAATTTAATGTAGACCTTCAAGCACAACGCTATGATGTTCACGGAAAATTCCAAAAACTATGGCTTCAAGAAACTTTATTTTAAATGAAAACACTTAGACTTATACTTGGAGATCAACTCAACATAAAACACTCATGGTTTAAAGAGGCAGATGATAATGTCTTGTATTGTATGTTTGAAATGCGACAGGAAACCGATTATGTAAAACATCATATTCAAAAAGTCATTGGTTTTTTTTCGGCAATGCGACAATTTTCACAAGATTTGAAAGCTCAAGGCCACAATATCATTTACTACCACATCAATGACACAGAAAACAAACAACACTTAACAGAAAACCTAAACGCTTTAATACAGCATCATCAAATAAATCGTTTTGAATATATCCTTCCTGATGAATACCGATTAGATGATCAGCTAAACACCTTTTGTAAAACTCTAGACATCGCATCTAATCATGTTACAGCCGAGCATTTTTACACCTCAAGAAATGATTTGGCTACTTTTTTTGAAGGCAAAAAACAATATCTCATGGAAAACTTTTATAGAGATATGCGTAAGAAACATGATATTCTAATGGTTGGCGATCAACCTGAAGGTGGCAAATGGAACTACGATAAAAGCAACAGAAACAAATGGCAAGGTGATGTCGAAATTCCGCATTATAAATGGTTCAAAAATGACGTTTCTGATGTGATTTCTGATATTGAAATTTCAGGAATTGAAACTATTGGAAATTTTACAACCCAAACCTTTTCTTATCCCATAACAAGAGCTCAGGCTTTAGAACAACTAAAATATTTTTGCCAAGAATTACTAATCCATTTTGGAACTTATCAAGATGCGATGCATACTAATGAAACGTATCTGTTCCATTCACGATTGTCTTTTGCAATGAATTTAAAGCTCATTTCTCCAAAGGATATTGTGACAACCGTAATGAATTATTATCGCAAACATGGAGATGATATAGAAATCTCACAAGTAGAAGGTTTTATACGTCAAATCATTGGTTGGAGAGAATATATGAGAGGTATGTATTGGGCGTTTATGCCAGATTACAAATCTCAAAACCAACTCAACAACTCCAATGCACTTGCTGATTTCTTTTGGACTGGAAACACAAAAATGAACTGTTTGAAACACGCCATCACCAACTCTTTAGATAATGGTTATGCGCACCACATTCAGCGTTTGATGATTACTGGAAATTACGCTTTACTAACACAAACCGATCCAGATGAAGTTGACGATTGGTATTTAGGTATTTACGTTGATGCCATTGAATGGGTTCAGCTTACCAATACAAGAGGCATGAGTCAATATGCCGATGGTGGAAAAATAGCCACTAAACCTTATGTGTCTTCAGGATCATACATCAACAAAATGAGTAATTACTGTAGTGAATGTCATTACAATCACAAGAAAAAAACCGATGATAATGCTTGTCCGTTTAATAGTTTGTACTGGAATTTTTTAGATGAGAAACGACAGGAACTAAGCAATAACTTTAGAATGAAAATGATGTATAGTGTATTGGACAAAATGGATAAAACCCAATTGCAAAACCTAAAGGAAAGAGCGCAACACATAATCACAAATCAAGATGAATACTAAGTTACCTAGTCTAAATATTGTATGGCTCAAACGTGATTTACGTCTTGAAGATAATGAAGCTATATACAATGCGCTATCCTCAGAAAAACGCACACTTCTTCTCTATACTTTTGAAGATTTACTAATAAATGACAATCATTACAGTGAGCGTCATTGGAATTTCATTAAAGAATCTATTAGAGATTTAAATACCGATTTAAAACGCTATAACTCAAAAATATTTACAGTTAAAGCAGATATCATTAAAACCCTAAATGTGTTGCTTACAAAATATAGGATCAACCATATTTTTTCGCATCAAGAAACAGGTATCCTAGTGACCTACAACAGAGATAAAGCTTTCAACCGATTCTGCAAAAACAATATGATCACTTGGCATGAAAACATCAACAATGGTGTTTTCAGAGGTTTGAAAGATCGATCACTATGGAACGAATTGTATAATAATTATTTTGAAATCGAACCGCTACCATTTCAACCAAAAGTGCATCAGCTGTTGTCTATTAATGAAATTAATGCTCTAGAATCCTTGATTAGTGTCCCTTCACTAGAAACTCCAGATGAAACTTTGTTTCAGAAAGGTGGAAGAACTATGGGTCTAAAGTATTTAGATTCCTTTTTAAGCAAACGCTATGAAAACTACATGTATCATATTTCTAAACCTGAATTGGCCAGAAAAAGCTGCAGTAGAATTTCACCATACATAGCTTGGGGAAACTTATCCTCTAGAGAAGTTTATAAAAAAGCGAATGCTGTAAAGAAAACCGTTTCAAACAAAAAAGCCTTAGAAGCCTTTATGTCAAGACTAAGATGGCAATCACATTTTATTCAAAAATTTGAAATGGAACACACTATGGAGTATGAGAGCATCAATAAAGGGTTTCATAAACTCAAAAAAAGTATTTCCAAAGATTATCAAAAAGCCTGGCAAAATGGACAAACTGGATTTCCATTAATAGATGCTTGTATGCGATGTTTAAACGAAACTGGATACCTCAATTTTAGAATGAGAGCTTTGGTTGTTTCCTTTTTTACGCACAATCTCTGGCAACCTTGGCAAGACTGTTCGCAACATTTATCGAGAATGTTTCTCGATTTTGAACCAGGAATTCACTTTCCGCAATTACAAATGCAAGCTGGTGAAACAGGAACCAATATGTTGAGAATTTACAATCCTATCAAGAATAGTTTAGAACACGATCCAGAAGCTTCTTTCATAAAAAAATGGATCCCTGAACTACGTAATCTTAGTATTCCTTTTGCGCACCAACCCTTTCTTATGACAGAAATGGAACAACAACTCTACAATTTTAAACTAGGTAAAGACTACCCTAAACCCATTGTTGACATTGAAGAAACTCGCAAGAAAGCTTCAGATATTTTGTGGAATATGAGAACACTAAAGAAGGTACGTTCTGAAAGTGACCGCATCTTAAAGAAACACACACTTCGTAGAACCTAAATTATAGTCTTGATACTTTCATTTAGGCATCGTCAACTTATACATTAACCTAAAGTGTAGTCAGTATGTTAATTTTTTGTTTAATATTATTTAATAAACATTAAACATTTTGTATCTTTATATACAAATTAAAGATACTTGGTCTTAGATACAACACATTATAATAAAGAGCACAAACAAATCATTAAAGATTTGATTGGAAAGCCTTACTCCTTTGTAAAATCAATTAAAATGGGAGGTATTGGTTCTAAGCGTATGATTATAGAAAGTATAAGTCCGAACCTTCAGCAGTATCTCAATACAGTTTCTGATATCAATTATGCCAATATTGAAATGCGAGCAAATGGTATTTTAATCTATATCAATAAAGGGTTAAAAAATTATACATGGATCATTCCGTATTATCAATTAGTTATATACAAAACCAATGGTGCAAGTATTCATGCACAAGGAAAGTTCATTCATTTCAGAAACAATAAAACGTTTAAAGAAAACAAACGTTTTTTTGACAAGCTTTTGAACGCCAAAGCACTCTTTGATGAACGTTATAATTTTCAGAATCAGGTATGGAGTTAAATGCTAGAGCTATAGATAGAGTCATTGAAATGGCTTGGGAAGACAGAACGTCATTTGAAGCTATACAATTTCAGTTTGGCTTGAAAGAACAAGACGTTATTGATCTAATGCGAAGAGAAATGAAACCTAAAAGCTTTAAAATGTGGCGTAAGCGGGTTCAAGGAAGACAAACAAAACACGAAAAACTACGAACATTTACTGAGGGTAGATTTAAATGTTCTAGACAAAAACAAATTACCCAAAATAAAATTTCAAAGCGATAAAGTGCTTTGTTCTTAAAAGACATATTAGAAACAGCACAAAAAAAAGACAACTTATGGAAACGAACACATTACATCTTAAAAAAAACAACCACAAACTCAATGGCTTTTCAATTTCTGAAATAGGAGACGATCATCTGTATACAGGCTTAAAAACACCAATGAAACCTGATGCATTTAAGTTGAGTGATACTGAAAAAAAGGAGCGCATTGCTATACTCTTTGAAGAAATTATGGATGTAATGGGACTAGACCTTACAGATGATTCATTGAAAGGTACACCTAAGCGTGTTGCAAAAATGTATATTGACGAAATCTTTTCTGGACTTAATCCGAAAAACAAACCTAAAGTAGCGCTATTTGATAATAAGTACCAATACAATCAAATGTTGGTAGAGAAGCATATTACCTTTTACTCTAATTGCGAACATCATTTTGTACCTATAATTGGAAAAGCTCATGTGGCTTATATCTCTTCAGGAAAAGTGATTGGGCTTTCAAAGCTTAACAGAATTGTTCAATATTATGCTAAGCGTCCACAAGTTCAAGAGCGCTTAACCAATCAAATTGCTGAAGAGTTAAAAACGATTTTAAACACTGAAGACATTGCTGTTATTATTGATGCCAAGCATCTTTGCGTTTCGTCAAGAGGTATCAAAGATGATACTTCTGCAACAGTCACAACCTATTATGGAGGCCAATTTAATACGCCAGAGAAAATACAAGAATTACATAACTATATAAATAATTAAAATTATGGATTTAATAAGCAAAGCCCTAGAGTTTGAAAAGAGAAAAATGAAATCCTTATCAACGAGTGATCGTGTGAAAATTTCACGTGAAGCTAAAGCGTTAATTCTCGATCTCAATCAGATATATAAAATCAAAAAAGATCAGAACATTATGGATATAATGAAACGTCTAACAGCAATCAAAAGAAAAGTTGAAAAACGTCTAAAAGGAAAACCTCTTTTAGCTTAAACAGAACTAATGAAAACATTTATCGTTATTGGAGGCAGTCGTGGTATTGGAAATGCGGTTGTTGAACTTTTACTTAAACACCACAAAGTGATTAATATTAGTAGAACGCAACCTGAGCAATCGCATAGTAACTTAACGCACTTTGAATGCGATATTTTAAACCAAGAACTACCTGATATCGATGTTGCTGATGGTCTTGTGTATTGTCCAGGTAGTATTAATCTAAAACCTATTAACCGCTTCAATCTTGATGACTTTAGAGAAGATTATGAAATTAATGTTATTGGAGCTGTTAAAGCCATTCAAAAGTATTTAGATTGTTTAAAAAAAGGAAGCCAACCTTCTATTGTTCTTTTTAGCACTGTAGCAGCAAAATTAGGAATGCCGTTTCATTCTAGTATAGCTGCAGCTAAATCTGGAGTTGAAGGTCTAGTAAAATCACTGGGTGCAGAACTAGCAACGACCTTACGAATTAATGCTATTGCACCAACAGTAACAAATACTGATTTAGCATCTAAATTGCTTAGGAGTGATAAAATGATTGAGAATATCAAAGAGCGCCATCCTATGAAGAAGTTCTTACAACCTAAAGAGGTTGCAGAGATGGTTGATTTTTTATTATCTAAAAAATCGAATGCAATTTCAGGACAAGTATTTGAGATGGATTGTGGAATTGTGAGTTTTAAATTATAAGTATGAATCTTTCTAAACTAATAAAAACGACATCTTTTTCGAAGCCTTCAAGGTCAATACCTAAAAGCAAAACCTCATTGTATGATATTGAAATTAATCGTTTAAACGGACAGCCATTATCTCTCGGAGAATTTAAAGGAAAATATATCTTATTTGTCAATGTGGCTTCAAAATGTGGCTTTACTTCACAATATAAAGACTTGCAAAATCTTTATGAGCAGTTCAAAAATATATTAGTAATTGTAGGTATACCTTGTAATCAATTTGGAAATCAAGAGCCTGGTAATGCTAGTGATATTTCGACGTTTTGCGAGACAAATTATGGAATTCGTTTTCCAATGACTCAGAAAATAGATGTCACAGGCTCTCAACAACATCCATTGTACCAATGGCTTACTCAAAAGAAATTGAATGGTGTAAAGAATTCTACAGTAAAATGGAATTTTCAGAAATACCTTGTCAATCCTGAAGGCATACTCATTGACTATTATTATTCGATAACCTTACCTACAAGTTCAAAAATTATTAAACATCTAAAATAATGTCATATGTTCGGAATTTTTAAAAAAGTATCACAAGTAGATAAACTTCAAAATAAATATGAAAAGCTTATGAATGATTGGCATAAGTTATCGGCTACCAACAGAGCAGAAAGCGATAAAAAGTATGCTGAAGCGCAAGCTATTCTTACACAAATGGAACAATTATTAGAAAAGCTATAATGCGTGCTTTTAAACTATTCTTTGTCTTTTTAATACTAAACTTTGGTGCTCTAGGTTTAGGTTCATGGCTTATGAATAATGGTCCTAAGAGCCTTTGGTACGCTGACCTCAACAAAGCACCTTGGACACCAGATGGTTGGGTTTTTGGTGCAGCTTGGTTTACCATTATGTTTTGCTTTTCAATATATATGACCTACTTGTATTTAGAACGACCAAGCAAACAAGTGATTACACTTTTTGGTATTCAATTACTCATCAACACGTCATGGAATTATCTTTTTTTTAATCAGCATTTAATTACAATAGGGCTTATAAATATTGTGATGCTTCTCATTTTAATCACTACGTTCTTAGTTACTTATTACAAGGATTTAAAGATCAAATCTATGCTTATCGTACCTTATTTTCTATGGTTGATTATTGCTACATCACTAAACCTCTACATTTTTATTTACAATTAGAATTTTAAACTCTTAATGAAAATTTATAGACTTCATACCAAACAAAACCTGCCAATAAGTGTTGACCACGCTTGGGATTTTTTATCAGATCCTAAAAATCTAAAAACCATTACTCCAGATTACATGGGATTTCATATACTCTCTGGAGCAGATCGTGCTATGTTTGCTGGTCAAATTATTCAATACATTGTCACACCAATTTTAGGGATTAAAACAAAATGGGTAACAGAAATCACACATGTTATTGACAAGCATTATTTTGTTGATGAGCAACGTTTTGGCCCCTATGCTCTTTGGCATCACAAACATTTTATTAAAGCTATTGATGGTGGTGTAGAAATGGAAGATATTATAGATTACAAGTTACCTTTTGGAATACTCGGACAACTCGCTCACCCACTTTTAGTGAAACCAAAACTAAATGAGATCTTTAATTACAGAAGGCAGAAATTAGAAGAATTATTCGGAACTTACACTAAATAAAACTTAATGACACAACCTTTAACTATTTTTTGGTTCAGAAGAGACCTTAGGCTCGATGATAATGTAGGCTTTTTTGAAGCCCTGAATGCTTCCGAATCAGTGATGCCAATATTCATATTTGATTCAGAAATATTAGAAAATCTTCCAGAAAATGATGCTCGAGTAAACTTTATTCATGAATCATTGCAAGAAATGAGGCAAACCTTGCAACACGAGTTTGACAGCAGTATTGCTATATATCATGGAAAACCATTAGCTATTTATAAAGATTTAGTGAATGAATACCAGATTTCAGCAGTATATACCAATCATGATTATGAACCTTATGCCAAAAAACGTGACGATGAGATCAAAGCATTTCTAGAATCAAAAGGGATTGATTTTAAAACGTTTAAAGATCAAGTCATTTTTGAAAAAAGTGAAGTCGTCAAAAAAGATGGAGATCCTTATGTGGTTTATACACCTTATATGAGAACTTGGAAAGAAAAATTCAAAAACTATGATCTAAAAATCTATGATACGAACAAGTATCTCAAAAATTTAGTACAGCATTCACGTTTACCAAACTTAAGTTTATCAGATATTGGCTTTGTTAGTTCAAAACAAAGTATTCATGATTACAAAGTAACTCCTACATTAATTCAAGAATACGAAGCTACAAGAAACTTTCCTGCAAAAGATAGCACTTCAAGATTAGGACCACATCTTAGATTTGGAACCGTTAGCATTAGAAAAATGATAAAAAAAGCCATCGCCGAAGACAATGAAATTTTTTGGCAAGAATTAATCTGGCGTGAATTTTTTATGCAAATCCTTTGGCATTTTCCTCATACTAAAGAGCAATCCTTTAAAGCTAAATACGATCGTATTGAATGGCGTAATAATGAGGAGGAATTTAAACTATGGTGCGAAGGAAATACTGGTTACCCTTTAGTTGATGCTGGAATGAGAGAATTAAATGCAACAGGATTTATGCACAATCGTGTACGCATGCTTGTTGGAAGTTTTTTATGCAAACACTTATTAATTGATTGGCGCTGGGGCGAAGCCTATTTTGCTGAAAAACTTCACGACTATGAGATGGCTAGCAATGTAGGAAATTGGCAGTGGGTTGCTGGTTCTGGTGTTGATGCAGCACCATATTTTAGAATATTTAATCCCACATCTCAAATTCAGAAATTTGACAAAAACCATGACTATATTAAAAAGTGGGTTCCAGAATATCAAGAACTCACTTATGCCAAACCAATGGTAGATCATAAAATGGCGCGAGAGCGTTGTCTTAAGACATACAAAGCTGCCCTTAATTAATTCAAGATTAACATTACTTTAAAGTATTCCTTTTCATTTTTTGTCTAAATTTAGATACAATCTAAAACTCGACGACTATGAATACAAAAGAAGTGGCTCAAAAATGGGCAGATATGTGCCGAGAAGGCAAAAACCTTGACTGTGTAAATGAGCTATATGCAGATAATGTAGTTAGTAAGGAAATGTCTGGAATGCCAGATGAACTTACCAACGGTAAACAAAATGTATGGAATAAAAACAAAGAATGGTTAGAGAATGTTGAAGAATGGCATGGTGGAGACATTAGTGAACCCATCGTTGCCGGAAATCATTTTACTTCTAAAATGACCTTCGATGTCACTTTCAAAGATCGTGGCAGACAGCAAATGGAAGAAGTTGGTGTTTGGGAAGTAAAAGACGGAAAAATCACAAGCGAACAATTTTTCTATTCAATGGACTAATAAAAAAGCCTCTGCTTATTTAGCAGAGGCTTTTTTTTTGAACTTTATTTCAAATTTCAATTTCCTTCTACTCTAGTAATTTTCGCACCAATAGCTCTTAAACGTTCGTCAATATTTTCATAACCTCTATCAATCTGCTCAATATTGTGAATCGTCGATGTCCCTTTAGCCGATAATGCAGCAATCAATAGCGACACACCAGCTCTAATATCTGGAGATGTCATTGTGGTAGCTTTAAGCTGCGATTTAAAATCATGTCCGATTACTGTTGCACGATGCGGATCACAAAGAATAATCTTAGCACCCATATCAATTAACTTATCGACAAAGAATAAGCGACTTTCAAACATTTTTTGATGTACAAGAGCACTTCCTCTAGCTTGAGTAAGCACTACCAATACAATACTTAGTAAATCTGGAGTAAATCCAGGCCAAGGTGCATCAGCAATGGTTAAAATTGAACCATCAATATAATTTTGCACCTCGTAACCATCCTTATGAGCAGGTATATGAATATTGTCACCTTGACGTTCTACAGTAATTCCTATTTTTCTAAAAACATTTGGAATCTGACCAAGATCGTCCCAACTCACATTGGTAATAGTCAATTCACTTTTGGTCATTGCTGCAAGTCCGATCCAACTTCCAATTTCAATCATATCTGGAAGCATTCTATGATCTGTTCCACCTAACTTATCAACACCTTCAATAATTAACATATTAGAGCCAACACCACTGATCTTAGCTCCCATTCTGTTGAGCATTTTACAAAGTTGCTGTAAATAAGGTTCGCAAGCCGCATTATAAATTGTGGTAGTTCCTTCTGCTAAAACAGCAGCCATCACAATGTTAGCTGTTCCTGTAACCGAAGCCTCATCAAGAAGCATATAGGTACCTTTAAGTTTTTCGGCTTCCACACCATAGAAATACTCTTCACGATTATATCTAAACTTCGCACCTAAATTAATAAAGCCTTCAAAGTGGGTATCTAAACGACGACGACCAATTTTATCACCTCCAGGTTTCGGTATGTACCCTTTTCCAAAACGTCCCAATAAAGGTCCGACAATCATTATAGAACCTCTTAGACCCTTTCCATCTTCTTTAAATTCTTCGGATTCGAGATATTTTAAATTGACCTCATCGGCTTTAAAAGTATAAGAACCTTTACCAAGTTTATTAATCTTAACACCTAGCTTTTTAAGTAAAGCTATGAGTTTGTTTACATCAATAATATCTGGAATGTTATCTATTTTAACTTCTTCTGCGGTAAGAAGTACTGCACATAAGATTTGTAACGCTTCGTTTTTTGCACCTTGAGGTTGTATCTTTCCTTTTAACTTATGACCTCCTTCAATAATAAATGTAGACATGAACTAAAATTAGTAACGTTTTCTATTTCGGTTTGAATTCTTTTTATGATGTGATTTCTTGTTAGAGAATTTCTTTTTGTTACGCAATAAACTAGACGCATCCGAAAGATCCTCATCGTTACCTTTAAGATTGATATTTCCGCCAGATAACTCATACAAGTGCTCAAAGATAACTTCGTCTTCAACGGTGTCTTTATTCCAATTTAAAAAACACTTCTTCATGTGGTTAGCAATTGTATACACTAAAGCTTCTTTTAACTCACCATCTTCCCATGTATTAGCTACGTCAATCATTGTCTTGATATTATTTCCGTAGAAACGATATTTAGGATGATTTTGAGGATATTTAAGTGGTTCTGGTCGTTCAGACAATTCTTCTTTTGAAGGCATAGGATAAGGCGATTCCGCATCTAATTCAAAATCAGACATTATAAATAACTGATCCCATAATTTATGCTGAAAATCTGGCACATCTCTAAGATGTGGTTGCAAATTACCCATCACGCTAATGATTGCTTTTGCAACTTTATTTCGTTCTTCTTTTGTAGGTAATCCTTTAGCGTAATTCACCATCTTTTGAAGATGTCTTCCATATTCAGGAATTATTAAATGCTCACGCTCTGTGTTGTATTCTAAATTGTCAATCAAAATATAAATTTGTGTAGTGTTTGTAACTAATGCTCGAAGTAATTCTGCATCTGGATGCAAAATACAAAAAAATAGTGAGCAACCTAAAAATTAAAGTGAAATAACCCCTTCTACGTTTTCGGCTACTTCTTTATACTTTTCAATAACTGCTTCAGGATTCTTCATATGTAAATTTACAGAGACACTTGTATAGGTTCCTTTTCCAGATTCTTTAGTTGTAATAACAGCGCCTAAGTTATTGAATAGCTCTTCAATTTGGTTAATTTTTGAAGCATCAGTAGGGACAATAAATTTGTATAGATATTCTGAAGGCCAACTCGCCGTTTCATAGAGTTGGGTTCTTAGTTTGTTATAAAATGCTTCGGATTTCTTTTCTGAACTCATATCTTTTTTTATTCGATGGCAAATATACGTTTTACTTTGCATTAATTATTGTTAATTTTACAACCAAAACCTTGCCAATTTGAATACGAAAAAAGTTGTTATCACTGGTGGACCAGGAACTGGAAAATCGTCTATCATTAATGAACTCATAAAACGAAATTACATCTGTTTTGAAGAAATTTCTCGACAAGTAATTTTAGACGCCAGAAAACAAGGCATTGAACAATTGTTTCTAACCGAACCGTTATTGTTTAGTGAACTCCTTCTAAAAGCGCGAACTGAGCAATATCTCGAAGCCGAAAACCATAAGAGTGACCTTGTGTTTTTAGATAGAGGTTTACCAGATGTTTTAGCGTACATGCACTATGCCAACAGTACGTATCCTCAGAGTTTTATTGATACTTGTGAGCAACATGCATACCATACAGTATTTGTTTTAGCACCTTGGCAAGATATTTACACTAAGGACAACGAACGTTATGAAAGTTTTGAGCAAGCCATTGAAATTCACGATGCGTTGTTGGACACTTACTCTAAATTTGGCTATGAGCTTATTGATGTACCATTCACAACTATTGAAGCGCGAGCAGATTTTATTCTAGAACATTTAGACCTATAAAGATGTCGCATCCAATACACATATTAGAACGTTATTGGAATCACACCTCCTTCAGACCGCTTCAAGAAGACATCATCAACGCTGTTTTAGAAAATGAGGATGTATTTGCAATGTTACCAACTGGAGGTGGAAAATCTATTTGCTTTCAAATTCCTGCCCTCATAAAAGAAGGGATTTGCATAGTAGTTTCGCCACTTATTGCCTTAATGAAAGATCAAGTAAAAAGCTTAAAGGACAAAAACATTAAAGCTATGGCACTTACGAGTGGTATAAGTTATAATGAATTAGATACCCTTTTAGATAATTGCATCTACGGAAACTACAAATTTTTATACCTATCGCCTGAACGTTTGCAACAAGATATCGTGCAACATCGCATTCAACAAATGAATGTCAATCTCATTGCTGTTGATGAAGCACATTGCATTAGTCAATGGGGAAACGACTTTAGACCAGCTTATCAAAACATTTCGGTATTACGTGAACTACATCCTAGTGTTAATGTGATTGCGCTAACTGCTTCAGCACAACCTCAAGTTATTGAAGACACAATGCAGGCATTAGACTTTATCAATCCTAAAGTCTTCAAAGCATCTTTTAAGAGATCTAACATATCGTATCAAGTACGTTACAGCGAGGATAAACTTTATGATATTGAACAACTTTTGCTGCAATACAAAGGCGCATCTATTATTTATGTAAGAAGTCGAAAACTTACCGTTGAGATTCATCAATTTTTGGAATCGAAAGGCATTAGTTCAACATTTTTTCACGGAGGAATTTCAACCAAAGAGAAAGAAAGCAGATTATCGCAATGGATGCATAATCAAAAGAGTGTAATGGTTGCAACTACTGCCTTCGGAATGGGAATTGACAAACCTGATGTTAAAACGGTTATACATATTAATTTACCTGAAAGTATTGAAAGTTATTACCAAGAAGCTGGGCGCGCTGGTAGAAATAATGAAGATGCCTATGCTGTGATCTTGACACATCGCTCTGATGAAGCACGTTTAAAAAATCAATTTATAAACAACCTTCCAACCATTGACTATCTAAAATTGGTATATCGAAAGCTCTGTAATTATTTTCAAGTGTCTTATGGTGAAGGGCAATTAACAACACATCATTTTAATTTTAATAGCTTTTGCAAAACCTATAATTTTAAATCGCTACAAACATTTAATGCACTGCAAATCTTAGATAGAAATAGTATCATTAAACTCACGCAACAATTTAATTACAGATCTAAACTACAGTTTATTGTTAGCAATACAGTGTTGTTCTCTTATCTTGAAAAGCACCGTAATTTAGAGCGTATTATAAAAAGTATATTAAGAACCTATGGTGGCATCTTTGAGCATCAATTAGCGATTAATCTAAGCTTAATTGCAGACAAAGCATCATCTTCTGAAAAAGAGGTTATTTCTGTGTTAAACAAGTTGCACAAAGATGAGATTGTCGACTTTAAATTTCTCAATACAGATTCAGAAGTTGTGTTTTTACAGCCACGCGAAGATGACAAAACTATTAATAGGATTTCTAAAACGGTGAAACAACAGCACGAGGTTAAACACCAACAAGTGACTTCGGTTTTACACTATATCAACAACAATACTACTTGTAAGAGTAAGTTGTTATTGAACTACTTTGGAGAAGATAGTCAGGAAGCATGTGGTATCTGTTCTGTTTGCCTTTCAGAAAACAAATCAGCTAACTCAAAAGATATTGATTTCATCAAGAAACACATTCTTGATATGTTAACTGAAACACCATTAAGTTCAAGACAATTGCTTGATAAATTACCTTATGAAAAACCTATTATAATAGAAGCATTACAAATGCTACTTGAATATGAACATATTAAAATAACAGCTTCAAATACCTATACATTATTATGAAGACAAAAGACTTAAGAATTGTTTTTATGGGAACACCTGATTTTGCTGTGACCATTTTAAAAGCTTTAGTAACTACTAAACACCAAATTGTTGGTGTCATTACGGCTCCTGATAAACCAGCTGGTCGTGGAAGAAAATTAAAGGAGTCTGCTGTTAAGAAGTATGCTGTTTCAGAGAACTTACCTATACTCCAACCTACCAATTTAAAGTCGGAATCTTTTGTTGAAAAACTACGTGGCCTTGAGGCAGACCTTCAAATTGTTGTCGCTTTTAGAATGCTTCCTGAAGTGGTTTGGAATATGCCTCAATATGGTACTTTTAATTTACATGCATCCTTACTTCCAAATTACAGAGGCGCTGCACCGATTCATTGGGCAATAATTAATGGTGAAACCAAGACTGGAGTGACCACTTTTTTTATTGACGAAAAAATAGACACTGGAGCGATGATTCTTCAAGACGAGATCGACATTACTCCTGAAGAAACTGTTGGCACCTTACACGATAAGCTCATGAATATTGGAAGTGACTTGGTGCTTAAAACGGTAAAGCTAATCGCAGAAGGACGTGTTGAAACCACAATTCAGCCTAAAACAGGTGATTTGAAAACAGCATATAAATTGAATAAAGACAACTGTAAGATTGATTGGTCAATGCCTTTAGATACCATTTACAATAAAATAAGAGGTTTAAATCCATTTCCTTCGGCGTGGACCAATCTTATAAACGGAGACGAAAACGTTTCAGTTAAATTATTTGCTGTTGAAAAAGAGGAGTTACAGCACAATTTTGATTTTGGTAAAATTATCAATTATAAAAACGGAATAAAAGTTTCAGTGCAAGGTGGTTACATCATTATTAAAGAAATGCAGCTTCCAGGAAAACGAAAAATGGATGTAAAATCATTATTGAATGGTTATCATTTTGAAGAAAATGCTAAAATGCTCTAAACCCTTATATATATTGATATTACAAAAAATCCGATAAAATGCACTTCCTTTATTAACAAATGTGTTAAGTTATCAACAAATATCCTGATTTCCCTTGCTATTACTTGCGTAGGTGGATTTTACATATAAATTTGTAGAGGATTTAACAAAAATGGTTAACCCAACTATTATTATTAATTATAAAATTTAAATTTATGAACAAAACAGATTTAATCAATGGAATGGCAGAAAATGCAGGAATTACAAAAGCAGCTGCCAAGAAAGCATTAGATTCATTATTAATTGATATTGAAGGATCTTTACAAAAAGGTAACAGAGTATCTTTAGTAGGATTTGGTTCTTGGTCAGTTTCTAGAAGATCTGCTAGAGAAGGAAGAAATCCACAAACTGGTAAGACAATCCAAATTAAAGCTAAAAACGTAGTAAAGTTTAAAGCTGGTTCTGATTTAAGTAACGCTATCAACTAAAAGCAGTCCTTAAAATAGATTAAAAGCCCACTTTAAAGTGGGCTTTTTCTTTATATCATATTTTCTTTTCCCTTATTTCAATAATCTTTAGTTTCAGAATTTATTGGTTTTTAAAGAAATATGTTTTAGATTTAGAATGTAAACCATAAGCTATGATTACTTTAAAGCCCAAAAAAGGTAACTTGCTAATTGCCGAACCGTCCATCATTGGAGATATTTCATTTAACAGATCTGTCATCTTATTAGCAGACCATACTGTTCAAGGTTCAATTGGTTTTATTTTAAACAAGCCTTTAGAGTATACGCTTTCAGATCTCATTCCTGAAACAACTTCTAATCTTAAAGTTTTTAATGGTGGTCCTGTTGAACAGGATAACCTTTACTTTATACATCAAGTACCTGATTTAATACCAAATAGCATTGAAATTTCACTTGGTATTTATTGGGGAGGCGATTTTGAAGTGGTGTTAGAGCTTTTAGAACAAAACAAATTATCTGAATCTGACATTCGTTTCTTTTTAGGGTATTCAGGTTGGGATGCAGAACAACTAGAGAATGAATTACATTCAAACTCTTGGATTGTTTCAGAAAACATCTACGAAAAAGAGCTTATGGGAAAATGTTGTGGATCATTCTGGAAAGAGAAAATGATGGAGCTTGGAGGTGATTACTTACTTTGGTCTAATGCACCTGAAAATCCGAGTTACAATTAAGACAATCTAAGCTTTAAATTTAAGCGTCTTAAAATATCTTCAGTTACTTTAGTTGTATAGGATTTCTTTCTGTATTTCAAAATAGGCTGAATTCCAACAATCACATTACTTATAAATAACTCATCAGCTTTTTGAAGTTCAAATGGTGAAATGGAAGCTTCCTCAATGGTATAATCTCCTGAATTTGCAATGACTTCAATAAGTTGTTTACGCATAATGCCTTTCAAACAGCCATCATCAATTGGAGGTGTTTTAATATGTTCGCCAGACACTAAAAATAAATTGCCATTCAAGGCTTCAATCACTTGCTTATTTGTGTTCATAATTAAGCAATTGTCCCAACCATTTTCTTGTGCATAAATACTACCCAAAACATTGATGGCTTTATTATTCGTTTTTAAGGTTGATAACAATCCTGGTGCGACAAAGAAGTCCTTGTAAAGGTCTACAGTATATGAATTTTGATTTGGGATTACGTAAAATGGAGCATCAATCACCTCAGCAACGATATTAAAGGAAACTGAAGCATTATTAGGCAAATACTTTCCACCTTCACCTCTATCTACATTTAAACGAACTCTCGCTGTTGCTTTAGATAACGCGTTGGCTTCAATAGTTTTTAGGATCTCTGCTTCAAGAAATTCCATCGTAAAATGCATGGGGATTTCCATACGCATAATACGCATGGAAGCCATCAATCTGAAATAATGGTCTTCCCAAAATAATATAGAACCATGCACAACTTTACAGGTTTCAAAAACAGCATCACCATATTTATAACCTCTATTTTCACTTGTAAGTAATTGCGAATTGCTGTCTAATTTGCCATTAAGATTTATCATAAAAAAAGTCCCGATTAAAAATCGAGACAAATATAAAACTTATAACAGTGTGATGTCTTAAGCTGAGCCTAAAACTTGTTTCAAATCTGATATTTGATTATCCCAAAGCATCTTAGCTTCTTCCAACTCATCGTCTTCAGTAAAATCTGTAACAATAATAGAAACATCTTTAGTGATCTCATCGACTTGAATTCTAATTTCAAAGTAATAGGTTTCACCATCTTCTTCATCTGCCATCCATCTGAACTTGATACGCTCGCCACTTTTCTTACTTAACAGTTTTGCTTTTTCTTCAGAACCATCCCAAATAAAAGTGAAAAGTTCACCTCTTGAATTTACATTATCGGCAAACCATTCTGATAAACCTGAAGGCGTTGAAATATATTGATATAAAAGTTGTGGAGATGCATGTATTGGAAACTCCATTTCAAACTTAACTTTTTCCATTTGTGTGTCTTATTATGTTGCTCAATATATACAAATAATTGAGAGTTTAAAACTAAAGTGGAAAAAAAATATTTTAGGCATTTAATGTTTGCTGACATTAATATTGTTTTTATATTTGCAGCCAAATTTATGGCGAGGTAGCTCAGTTGGTTAGAGCGTCGGATTCATAACCCGGAGGTCACGAGTTCAAATCTCGTTCTCGCTACAATACGAAAGCTTGATGTTTTACATCAGGCTTTTTTCTTTTATAAGCAATAGTATATGTATAGCTATCGAAATGCTATTTGAAGTCGTATTCATAAAAAATATTGCATTTCATCGATTTTTTTTGCATTTCATAGATGATTATTCAAAAAAAATAATATATTAGCCTCAAATTAAAATCCAAATTTACCCTAAACACCTACTTAAGATGAGAAAAACTACATTCTTGTTTGTACTACTTTTACTAATTGGTTTAAGCGTACATGCTCAAATTACCGACTTACAAAAAGCCCAACAGTATCTTAATGATCGTGGAGAAGTTTGCTTTGTATTTACTGCAAATAGCGAACAACAAGTACAAGAGATATCAGAGTTCCTATCTATAGGACATAAGGTCAATCATCAAACTCTAGAGATAGAAGCCTTTGCAAATGCAGATACCTTTCAACAATTTTTAAATTATGGTTTACCGTATTACGTAAACGATAATGACAATACATTTGTTACGAGTATCAATAATACCGAAGATACACAAGCTTGGGATGTTGATTGGAATGCATACCCAACATACACACAATACGTTGACAAAATGAATTATTTTGTTGCAACCTATCCTAATTTATGTTCTCTGGAATCTATTGGAAACTCTGTTAATGGAAGACAACTTCTAATGCTAAAGATCAGTGACAATATTGGAACTAATGAAGCTGAACCAGAATTTATGTACACCTCATCAATGCATGGTGATGAATTAGCTGGTTTTCCTCTTATGATTCGATTAGCAGATTATTTATTAAGTAATTATGATTCTGATCCTGAAGTAAAAGATATTGTTAGTAATACTGTGATTTATATCAATCCATTAGCAAATCCTGATGGAGCTTACAGAAATGCAGGAAATAACACCATAACAAATCCTATTAGAGCAAATGCTAACGGACAAGACCTTAATAGAAATTATGCTGATAATGTAGCAGGTTTACATTATGATGGTAACTACGAGCCTGAGACACTTGCATTTATGAAGTTTGAAGAAGCACACAATATTGTAATGTCTGCCAACTTTCATGGTGGCACAGAATTAGTAAATTATCCTTATGACAATACTTATGATCAACATGCAGATCATGATTGGTTCGAATATATTTCTGTAGAATATGCTACACATGCACAAAACAATAGCCCTAATGGCTATATGATTGATGATGAAGATGCTGATGTGTATCCTAGCCCAGGTGTTACTCATGGTGCAGAATGGTACCGCGTTTATGGTGGTAGACAAGACTATATGAATTATTATAGAAGTGGTCGTGAAGTGGTCGTTGAATTATCGGATACAAAATGGATTCAAGGTAACGCCATTAATAACCATTGGACCTATAACAGACAAGCATTTTTAGATTACATGAAACAAGTAAACTATGGTTTACAAGGAATCGTTACAGACGAATCTGGAAATCCAGTTGTTGCCAAAGTATCTATTGCAGGTCATGATGCCCTAAATTCATTTGTATTTTCAAACAAAGATTTAGGAGATTATTACCGACTTTTAAAAGGAGGTTCTTATAATGTTACATTTGAAGCACCTGGTTATGTGACTCAAACCATTTCTGTTTCAATTACAGATAATGTAAAAACAGTTCAAAATGTAACTATGGTTGCAGAAACTAACGAACCAATTGCTAGTGATGTAACAATTAATGAAAATGATAATACCACCTTAACGGCAACAGGTAATGGAACACTTAATTGGTATGCAAGTGCTAATGATAATACACCGCTTGCAACTGGATCTAGTTATACGACTCCTAACCTTACTGAAACAACATCATACTTTGTTGAGGATGTTATTACGAAACCAAATGTTGGTTCTACAAACCATTCTGCTAATGGAAGTTTCTTCGCTGGCGGAACTACAGATCGTTACTTAGTATTTGATGCAACTGAATCTGCTATGCTGAAAGAAGTAACCATCAATGCTCAAAACACAGGTGAAATGGAAGTACAACTTCAAGATGGTTCTGGAAATGTATTAGATTCAAGACTTATTCTAGTTGAAAATTCTGGTGTACAACAAATTGAACTCAACTTTGTAATTCCTGTTGCTAATGATTTAAGATTGGTTAGCGCTGAATTGTCTACCGGATTTAGATTATGGAGAAATAATGTTACTGCTGGTACAGCTTATCCATATACCAATGGATCTATTACAATTAAAGATAACAATTTAAATGACTTAACGTATTACTATTTCTTCTATGACTGGAATCTTGAAGATATCAAAAGTGCTAGAAAAGAAGTGGTCGTTACTGTTGAAGATACACTTGGTCTTGAAGATAATACATTAGACAATGTAAGTGTATTTCCTAACCCATTTAATAATTCAATTCATATAAAAATGCCTAGTTCGGTAAGCTCAAATATTGATATTGAATTATATGATATCAGTGGTCGAACCATTCTTAGTCTATCTAATGTGCTAATCGATAATGGCACCTACAGCTTAACTGATATTCAAAATATTGTTCAAGGATCTTATTTCTTGAAAATATCTGATAATGAAAGTAATAAGTCTACCGTTAAACAACTCATAAAACAATAATTCATTATTCTACTTTCATTTAAAAAAGCTGAAATTGTATGAAATTTCAGCTTTTTTATTTAATTGATTTTCAATTACTTAAAAAATTATTGTGCATTTCGTCGATTTTTTTTGCATTTCATAGAGTTGCAATCTATATTTGTACTATTAAATTATTTAGTCCCAAACTAAAATTTAACCGCTTATGAAAATTTCTACATTACCTCAGGTAAAGTATGCTATAATATGTAGCCTACTATTAATGACATTTTTTTCTTATTCGCAAACTACTGTTGCCTCACATGGCTTTGAAGGTGGTTTAGAAGGTTGGACCGATGGTGGTTCAGACGCAGGAAGATCAACCAATTCTTCTTGGTCTTGTAGTGGCAATGGTTCTATTTATACCAAAGACAACACTACTTTTTCAAACAGGATGACATCGCCAAACTATGACTTATCTACGTTTATTAATGTAGATGTAAGTTTTTGTGCAAAATTTTCTGGAGTTGATAATGGTGAAGGTTTTAGACTTCAATATTATGATGGAAGCTCTTGGACAACACTTTACACTTACACACGTGGTACAGATTTTACTACTGTTGGTAGTGGAGCAAGCTACAGCTTCACCTATAACATTAATAGTGCTTCACACACTTTAGCTTCTAATTCTCGAATTAGATTTTCAAGTACAGCAGGTTCTAACGGTGAATATACATACATCGATGATATTTTAATTGAAGGCTACAGTCCTGCAGGACCAGAAATTAATATCACAGGTAATGGTGTGAGTATTGTTGATGGCGATACGACACCAGATGTATCAGATGATACTGATTTTGGTAATGTCGATCTTGCCGCTGGCACTAATGTAAATACATTTACAATTGAAAATAACGGTTCTCCTGCATTATCTATTAGTTCAGTAACTATTTCTGGTGCTCATGCTTCAGACTTTACATTAACACTCAGTCCTCCTGGCTCTGTTGCTCCTTTTGGAAGTGTTCCATTTGACATAACCTTTAACCCTAGTGCTTTAGGTGTAAGAACTGCTACTGTTACTATTGTAAATAGTGATAGTGACGAAAACCCATATAACTTTAATATACAAGGTACTGGAACTAACCTAACGTATTCTAACGTAGAAGTTTCAGTAAACTGGCCTAGTTGGTCTTCAGAAAATAGAGTTGAAGTCTACAATCCGTCTGGCGTGTTGCTTACTACTATTGATAATGGATATTCTGGATGCTGTAATAACAGCTATTCTACAACAGTTAGCTTAGGCTGTATTGCAGATTTAAACAATTATTACATCATTATGTATGACTCTTATGGTGATGGTTGGAATGGTGGCGCCTCTAATGTTACAGTAACAGCCGGAGGAACAATCGTACTTACCGATAATGGTGCTGGTACAGACTCTGGTGGGACTACCGAATATTTTAATGTCGCAGGTGGTGGTTCTGAAATTGACATAACTGGAAACGGAACATCAATTACTGATGGTGACACAACTCCTAGTGTAACTGACGATACAGATTTTGGTACAGTTAATACCGCTGGTGGTACAAACGTTAATGCTTTTGTTATTGATAACTTAGGATGTTCTAATCTTAATTTAACTGGATCTGGACCAACGTATATTTCAATCACTGGAGCTCATGCTGCAGACTTTTACGTATCAACAAATCCAACAACTCCTATTTCTAGTGGAAGTGGAACAACTTTCAATATTACATTCGATCCTAGTGCCGCTGGTCTAAGAACAGCTACTGTTAGCATAGCTAATGATGACAGTAATGAAAATCCATACACGTTTGATATTCAAGGTACAGGTGTTGCGCCTGGACCAGAAATTGATATTAGAGGAAATGGAACATCAATTGCTGATGGAGATACAACCCCAGATGCAGCAGACGATACCGACTTTGGTGCAATTGCTGTAGCAGGATCTACAAATCCAAACACCTTCACAATTGAAAATACAGGAACTACAGCTTTAACTGTAGGAGCAATTACCTTATCTGGTGCTAATGCTGGAGATTTCTCTGTAACATCTAGTCCATCAGCTTCTGTTCCTGCTTCTAATAACACGACTTTTGAAATTACATTTGACCCAAGTGCAACAGGTGTCAGAACAGCAACTGTTAGTATTGTTAACAATGACAGTGATGAAAACCCATATACTTTTAATATTCAAGGTACAGGAACAACTGCAGGTGTATGCGTCACTACGGTTTCTTCTTATCCTTACTCTGAAAGCTTCGAATCTGGCTTCGGTCAGTGGATACAAGGTATCAGTCTTTTAGGCTTAGAGGATGACTTTGATTGGTCTAGAACTTCTGGCTCTACTCCAACTTCATTTACTGGACCTAATGAAGCTCAAGATGGAAACTCCTATGCTTTTATTGAAACAAATGGCAATACAAATAGTAAAGCTATTTTATTTAGTCCGTGTTTTGATTTAACTAGTGCAACTAATCCTCGTTTAACATTCTTTTACCATATGTTTGGGAGTGGAACAGGAGAATTTGCTGTAGAGTTAAGTACTGACAACGGATTGAATTTTCCAACCACACTATTTACTTACTCAGGTCAAAATCACAATAATACCAATTCGTCATTCACTCCTATAAGTATTGATCTTAGCAGTTATATTGGACAAACCATCAAGCTGAGAGTTAGAGCTGAAACAGGCGGAAGTATTTATAGTGACATTGCCATTGACAACTTCACTATTGAAGACAAACCAAATCCTACTGTAGCACCTGGTGGAGTTACGGCAGACTTATCTTTATGGCTTAAAGCTGATGACGGCCTAAGTTATACTAGTGGTCAAAGAGTGTCGTCTTGGATTGATCAAGGACTAGGTAGTAATGCTAGGGTTAACAATTCAAATCAAAGACCAACATATTACGATAACACTACAAAAAATGTAAACTTTAATCCAGTAATCGAATTTGATAATTCATATTCCTCAGTTTCAACAGATGGAGATTACTCTCATGACAGTACAAGTACAGAATTCTTATCAGGTGATTATGGGTTCTACACACAAGATCTCTTTTTAGTGATTATTCCAGATGACACTCCAATTAATAATTCTTTTGGATTTATGGATGTATTCTGTAGTGATGCTCAAATTACGTCAGCTGCAACAGATGCAACTGGAATTGGTTTTGGTGATTATACTGGACGTGTTAACAATGAAGTTATTTGTTATGCATACGATTCTTATGACAACGATCCAAATGATGGATATGGTGTAGCCCAAACTGGTGGCGGAAGCTATGACAATGTTGGGATTATAAATACAAGAAATAATACTGCTGACACACAACAAGAACTATATTACAATGCAAATGATATTGAAGATTATCAAAATGACATTGCTGAATATATGAATGCTAATGATGCAAGATGGTGGATTGGTCGTTCTGAAGGTTGGGAAGCTTCTCTTAACGCTAGAGTAGCAGAAGTCATCACCTATTCAGCAAGAAAAGATGATGTAAATCTAACTCAAGAACGTAACAGAATTCAATCGTATTTAGCAATCAAATATGGTATCACACTTGGAGCAAAAGGTGTCTCTCAAGATTATGTTGATAGTGATGGTACTGTAATTTGGGATCAGTCTGCTAATGCAGGATACAATTATGATATTGCTGGTATTGGTAGAGATGATGCTTCTGAATTAAATCAAAAGCAATCTAGAAGTGTTAATAACGATTCTGATGGAAGCGGAAGAACTGAAGGGATCCTTACATTTGGTTTAACTGATATTTACGATACAAACAATTTAAACCAATCAGATAATGCCACAACTCTAAATGACAAAGAATACCTTGTTTGGGGTAATAATGGTGCAGATCTAAACCTTGCTTCATCAACTATTACTGTAAATATGAGTGCTGGTATTACTCCTGCGCTTACCACAGATGTGAGTTTTACTGCTATGCAACGTGTATGGAAAGTTGTTGAGAACGGTGGAGACATTCCAACTGTAAAAGTTAGAATTCCTCAAAATGCTATTAGAAATATTACACCTCCTGGAAATTACTATATGTTTATCTCAAGTACAGGTGTATTCGATCCTACAGCAGATTACAGAGTAATGACTGATGATGGAAACGGTAACTTAGAAACAGAATACGATTTTGACAATACAAAGTATATTACATTTGGATATGCACCACAAATTATTGTTGAAAGATCAATCTATTTTGATGGTGTTGTTGACTATGTTGATATGGAAGACGCACTAGACCTAGATCCAACTGGATTTACAATTTCTGCTTGGATTAAAAGAGATGCTGCAGATAGTGGAACAAAATCAATCGTATCAAAAAGAAACACAACCTTTACTGATGGATATGACTTTAGGATATTAAACGATAATACTGTACAAATCTATTGGAAAAATGGTAGTAATCAAATTCTAACTTCAAACACGAGTATCCCAGATGATGAATGGCATCAAGTTGCTGTAACCTATAATGGTACTACTGCTAGAATTTATATTGATGGTGTTGAAGATATTAATGATGGTAAAACTGCTCCAGTAGACACTGATGAATCATTCTACATTGCTGCTGCTGGTAAAGGAACACCAACACAACACTTTAGAGGAAATATTGATGAAGTAAGAGTTTGGGACAGAGCATTAACTCCAGACCAACTTCGCTTTATCATGAACCAAGAAATTGAAGACAATAGTAATTTTGTGTCTGGTGATATATTACCTTCTACAATTACTAAAAATGAGGTAGGAACAATCCCTTGGTCAGATTTAGCTGGATACTATCCTATGTCTGTGTACACCTATACAAATACTGAAGACGCTTCTGGCAACCAAAATCAAGGTGCCTTAAGAAACTTAAATACTGTAGATCGTCAAACTGCACCACTTCCTTATGAAACTACGCAAGCTGGTAATTGGAATGATGCAACAACATGGGCAAATGGAAATGTACAAACTACTGCAGGAACCACATCTATAGTTGACAGTAATCAAACTATTGATTGGAATATTGTTAGAACAAGTCATAATGTCTCTATTAATTCTAACACAGACTTACCATCTTTTACTAAGAACAGATCGCTTTTAGGACTTATTGTAGATAGCAATACTCTAGAAGTTGATGGATTAACTAATGCAACAACTAATTTAGGTTTCGGTCTTACAGTATCACACTACTTAAGCCTTACTGGAACTATAGATTTAGAAGGTGAATCGCAATTAATTCAAACTGAAAATAGTGATTTAACTGTTGCAAGTTCTGGACGACTAGAACGTGATCAACAAGGAACTGCTGATACTTATACGTATAACTATTGGTCATCTCCTGTTGGTGAAACTGATGAAGAAATCAATGAATATAGATATGCGCTTACAGATGTCATGCAAAATGTAGGATTTAACACTACAGGATACAACGGAACTGCATCGCCAGTAAGAATTGCTGATTACTGGATCTGGAAGTTTGCTAATTCTCCTGATGGTGATTATTCTTCATGGCAACAAGTTAGAAGTAATGGTAGCATTTATGCAGGTGAAGGATTTACAATGAAAGGTCCTGGTACTGGTCCAATAACTGACGATGAAAACTATATCTTCAGAGGAAAACCAAATAACGGAGAAATAGAATTAACATTAAGCACAAATAGCAACTACTTAGTTGGTAACCCTTACCCTTCTGCAATTGATGCTGTAGAATTTATAACAGATAACTTAGGTGTCACAACAGGTACGCTATATTTCTGGGAACATTGGGGAGGCGGAAACCATATTCTAGCTGATTATCAAGGTGGCTATGCACAAATGAACTTATCTGGTGGTACACCATCAGTAACCTTAGGGGTTCCTGTGCCTGGAGTTAGCAACACTGGTTCTGCTCGTAAAACACCTGGTCAATTTATTCCTGTAGGACAAGGATTCTTTGTAGATGCAAATACTGGCGGACAAATTATTTTTGAAAATGATCAACGTGTCTTTGAAATTGAAGACGGCACATATAGTGGTACTTCAGTATTTATAAGAAATAGCCAAGCTAATGCTAGTCAGGATGATGGCGAAGCCGCTTCAGCTGATGAGCGTATGAAATTTAGAATTGGTATCTATACAGTAAACGAAATCAACCGTCAATTACTCCTTACTATTGATCCTAATGCTTCTACTGCTGTCGACTTAGGATACGATGGAAAAGTAAACGAAGTTCAAATGGACGATATGTACTGGATGATCGAAGGCGGGAAATACATTATTCAAGGTAGTGATGAAGCTGACGAATACTCTGTGTATCCTATTGGTATAAAGACCGATTCAGATGGTATTAACACCATTAGCATTAATGCTCTTGAAAATGTACCTGACGATATTGATATTTTTGTTCATGATATTGACAACAATATGTATCATAACCTTAGAGAAAGTGATTACGATATCTTCCTTGCTGCTGGTGAGTACTTAGACCGATTTGAAATTACTTTTAGAGATGCTAATGAAACTTTAGGAATTGATGATAATGAATTAAGCACTATAGATATATTCTACTCTAATGAATTAAAAAGCTTAGTATTATTGAATCCTAATTATAAAGATGTAAAGTTAATTGAAGTCTACAATGTTGTTGGACAATCAATTTATACTATAGATAATATTTCAGAAGGGGACTATTCTGAATATGAAGTTAAGAATTTAAGTTCTGGAACTTATATTGTGAAAATGCATACTGGTAGCGGTTCAGTATCCAAGAAAGTTTTAGTAAAATAATAGACCCAAATCTACCTTAAACTTAACTTACAAAAAAGCCTCAATGTTATTGAGGCTTTTTTTATTTATTGAAGTGTTTGTGTTAATTCATCTAAGGAGAGTGATTCTTGATCTCCCGATGTCATGTGCTTTAGTGTATAGGTATTATTGTCCATTTCAGAAGCACCAAGTAAAACCACATAAGGAATAGCTCTACTATTAGCATAAGACATCTGCTTTTTCATTTTTGCTGCATCTGGATATAATTCAGCTTTGATACCTTTAGATCTTAAAAAGGAAATAGCTTTCATACAAGCCATAGCTTCTTGCGCTCCAAAATTGATAAACAAAACTTTAGTAGTTTCAGTTATCGTCTCTGGAAATAATCCTAATTCTTCAAGTACTAAATAAATTCGATCCAAACCAAAACTAATTCCAACACCACTCATATCTTTCAGTCCGAAAATCCCAGTAAGATCGTCATAGCGACCTCCTCCTCCAATAGATCCCATTTTGACGCCTTCAGGAGCAGCTACTTCAAAAATAGCACCTGTATAATAATTTAAACCACGAGCTAAGGTAACATCTAATTGCAATTTTGCGGTCTGCAAACCTATAGTTTCAATACCTTCATTAATAAACTCTAATTCTTCAATCCCTTTTCGTCCTTCTTCAGAAGTATTTAAAATGGTTTTTAGCTCTGCTATTTGTGATGCAAAACTTCCTTTTAAACTAAACAAAGGTTGCAATTTAGAGATTCCTTCTTCAGAAATACCTTTTGATATCATTTCCTCTTTAACCTTCTCCTCACCTATTTTATCGAGCTTATCCAAAGCCACTGTAAAATCGATGAGTTTGTCTTGGGCACCAATCACTTCAGCTATACCAGACAATATTTTACGATTATTGATCTTGATCGTAACGCCTTGTAATCCCAATTTAGAAAATACAGCGTCGTACAATTGCACAAACTCTACTTCCTGCCAAAGTGAATCACTACCAACCACATCGGCATCACATTGATAAAACTCTCTAAAACGTCCTTTTTGAGGTCGGTCTGCACGCCAAACAGGCTGAATTTGATAGCGCTTAAACGGAAAGTTAATCTCATTTTGATGCTGCACCACATAGCGAGCAAAAGGCACAGTTAAGTCATAACGCAAGGCTTTTTCAGAGATTTGTTTGGTTATTTTATTAGAATCTTTGGTGTTATAAAGATCATCACCAACTTTACTCAAAAAATCACCACTATTCAAGATCTTAAAGATCAAACGATCCCCTTCTTCGCCATACTTTCCCATCAACGTACTAGAATTCTCAAAACTTGGTGTTTCAATAGGTTGAAATCCAAACAATTCAAACTGTTGTTTTATGGTACTAAAAATATAGTTTCGCTTTGAAACTTCTTCAGGATTAAAATCTCTTGTACCTTTTGGAATACTTGGTTTTTGTGCCATATATCAAAAATGATAATTCTGTATTAACTACATCATTTGCCTTGTTGGAGGACTAACAACAGATTTCTCGACTTCGCTCGAAATGACAATCTGTTGGTGCTACTCCATTTCAATTCACAAAAATATTATAAAATTTAGAGGCAATCGAAAGTTATTTCAAATTTATAGTAACTTTATTGAGGTTTTTCAGTCTTACAGTAAAACACCAACTTTAAAGCACTTTATGTTTTCATTATTTAGAGAAAATATTAGAATAGCTTTTGATGCTATCAAAAGTCAGCTCCTTCGCACTATTCTTACTATTTTAATTATTGCTATCGGAATTACAGCTCTTGTAAGTATTTTGAGTTTGGTTTCTGCGCTCGAAAACACCATTTCGAGCGACTTTTCTTCAATGGGAGCAAATACTTTTAATATTCAGCGCTACGAATTTAATACGCAACGTAGAAATGATGATAAGCAAAAGATAAATCCAGTCATTAGTTATAGAGATGTAAAAACGTTTGAAGACGAATACAACTTTCCTTATACCAAAACATCCATTTCTTTTGTGGGAACGTTTGGTGCCGAAGTAAAGCATGATAATGAAAAAACCGATCCTGAAGTTCAGGTTTTAGGTGTCAATGAAAACTACATTACCAATTCGGGACTGGAAATAGCCTTAGGTCGCGATCTCAATTATTTTGATGTACAAAACAGCAATAGTGTGTGCGTTATTGGAAGCGATTTGAGGAAAGCCTTATTGAAGGATGTGAATCCCATAAACAAAACCATAAGTATACGAGGTGCTAAGTTTAAAGTGATTGGTGTGTTAAAGGAAAAAGGTGCGACATTCGGAAACAATCAAGACTTGAGAGTGTTTCTTCCTTTGCAAAAAGCGAGAACTATTTTTACAAATCCGAATATCAATTACAGCTTAAGCATTAAAGCTGATAAAAAGGATATGTTAGAAGGCGCTCAGGATGAAGCTATTTTATTATTCAGAAATATTAGAGGATTAAATCCTATTGAAGACAATAATTTCGGATTAGAACGAAGTGATGACCTCATCAACCGAATAGGAAGCATTACAGGTGTTTTAGGAACCATTGCGTGGATTATTAGTGTGATTACCATATTTGGCTCTACGATTGCCTTACTTAATATGATGCTGGTTTCGGTTACTGAACGTACTAGAGAGATTGGTGTTAGAAAATCTTTAGGTGCTAAACGTAAAACTATAGCTTTTCAGTTTTTATTTGAAACCATTATTATTGGTCAACTTGGAGGTGCTTTAGGAATTATATTAGGTATTGCTATGGGTTCTGCAATTTCAGCGATTGCCGATTTTAAATTTGTCACACCTTGGGCTGCCATAGCTTGGGCTGTTGGAATCACCTTTTTTGTGGCTATTTTATCGGGATTATTACCTGCAATGAAAGCTGCAAAATTAGATCCTGTTGAATCTTTACGATACGAGTAAACATGCCTAATATTTTTGATAAAATAGAAGCCTTTTTCATGAATCTTTTTTTAGATGATGTCGATAAAGATTATGGCAAGGTGTTACCTTATCATAAAAAGTTTGGATCTGTAGATAGACAAAAAAGAGATATTAAACAAAAACGCAACCAACAACAGCGTGAGCAAAGTCGTGGTTTTTAATTTGTTTTCCCAACGAGGTTTTCAAAATAATTGAAAAGCTGTCCTTTGGTAATATGCGCGCCTTCCTGGATTAGTTTGAACTTATCTAAGCCTTTATCTTCAGAGTAGTCTTTTTGAGCTGCGAAGAATTCCACTTCATCAGACAATAAATTATCACGTAACCAATTGTAACCCTCTTTTGTGGTAATATCGATTTCGGTAGTTTTCAATTTTAAGGAAATTAAACGCATGTTCTTTTCAGTGCATTGAAATAAATGCATGTGTTGTGGCGAAATATGTTCTAGATAATCCACTTTAGACAACACGCCTTCCCAAATTAAATCACTAAACACATCTAATTCCTGCTCAGCCACTTCTGGCTTATTGGTTTTGATGGTATTCCATTCTTCAGCTGTGATGGATTGCGTTGCTAAAAAATTAATAAATTCTTGATGCAACTCTTCAAATTGTTCTTTGGTAAGTCTAGCGTATTTCATTGGTTTACTTTTAAAATTGAAAAAGCCTCAACATATATGCTGAGGCTTTTATTATAATGTATTTGAGTATTAAGCTTCAGCTACAACTTCAAATGGTAAATCTACAGATACTTCTCTGTGTAATCTAATAACAGAGTCGTACTTTCCTAAACGTTTTACAGTTCCACCAGCAATAGAGATAAATTTCTTATCGATCTCGTGACCAGCTTGTTGTAAAGCGTTAGCTAAATCAATATTGTTAACCGATCCAAATAATTTGTCTCCAGTTCCTACTTTAGAAGCGATCTTAATTTCTAATGTTTTAAGAGCTTCAGCAGTTTTTTGAGCTGCGTCAACAATACTTTTCTCTTTATATGCTCTTTGCTTTAATGTTTCTGCTAAAACTTTCTTTGCAGAAGGTGTAGCCATTACAGCATGTCCTTGAGGAATTAAAAAATTTCTACCATAACCGCTCTTAACTGTTACAATATCGTCTTTAAATCCTAAATTTTCAACGTCTTGTTTTAATATAAGTTCCATAGGTTTTGGTATTTTATTTTAATAAATCTGCTACGTAAGGTAATAACGCTAAGTGACGTGCACGTTTTACAGCTACAGATACTTTTCTTTGATACTTTAAAGAAGTTCCTGTTAAACGTCTTGGTAAAATTTTACCTTGCTCATTAACGAATCCTAATAACCAGTCTGGATCTTTGTAATCAACATACTTGATTCCAGATTTCTTAAAACGACAATATTTCTTCGCTTTTGAAGTATCAATATTTAACGGAGTTAAATATCTAATTTCTCCGTCTTTTTTTCCTTTTGCTTGTTGTTCAATTGAAGACATAATTACGCGTTTTGTTTGTTTCTAGTTCTTCTTTTCTCTGCCCAAGCAATTGCATGCTTGTCTAATTTTACTGTTAAGTAACGCATAAAACGCTCATCACGTCTAAACTCTACTTCTAATGGATTGATAACCTCTCCATCTACAGTGTATTCAAATAAGTGATAAAAACCACTCTTTTTGTTTTGGATTGGATACGCTAACTTCTTTAAGCCCCAATCTTCTTTGGCAATCATCTTAGCACCTCGAGAAACAAGAAAATCTTCATATTTCTTTACTGTTTCCTTTATCTGATCTTCAGATAAAACGGGATTTAAGATGAAAACAGTTTCATAATGATTCATATAAATATGTGTTTATAATTAAAAATGGGTGCAAAAATAACTATAAATTATATATTTGGCAACATTTTTGCCCTTAAAATCCTAGTAAGATAATTTTCTTAAAATTTTGTTAAAATTAACACTTTACCGATGTTTTTTGGTTTTTGTCCGAATTTTTTGTACTATTGTCGATATCTTAACCTAAAATATAATAATGTTATGACTTTAAACTGTGTAGTAGTTGATGATTCTGCGATTCAACGATTATCGATTGTAAAGTTAATAGAGAATCATTCCTCTCTTAACCTTATAGCAGAATACAGCAGCGCATTAGAAACCAAAAATGGACTTAACACTCATAAGGTTGATTTGATCTTCCTTGATATTGAGATGCCAGTTCTTAATGGTTTTGAATTGCTGGACGTACTCAACAACAAACCCCAAATTATTTTCGTTACAGGAAAAACCGAGTACGCGTTTAAGGCTTTTAACTATGATGCAACAGACTACCTACAGAAACCTATTACTAGGGAACGATTTAATCAATCTGTAGAAAAAGCCCTTGAGCAACATAAATTAAAGCTTGATTTTAACGAAACCGATGGTGAACACATCTTTGTGAAGAGTAACCTGAAAAAACGTAAAGTTTACATCAAAGATATTAAATGGATCGAAGCGCTTGGTGACTATGTAAAACTAGTTACTGAAGAAAATAGCTTAGTCGTTTTATCTACAATGAAAGCTTTTGAAAAGGAATTACCTGAAGGTAAGTTTTTAAGAATCCATAAGTCTTATATCGTAAACCTAGATAAGGTTGACCGATTTAATAGTAAAAACGTTGAAGTTGGCGCTTATGAGATTCCTTTGAGTAGAAACAAGAAAACCCAACTTGTAGATGCTTTAAACAATATCTAGTGATATAGAGCTTATTTATAGTTTGAAGATTATAACGTTAACCTAACTTAACTTTAGTAATTATCGACATTTAAAATTACTCTAATCGCTCTAAAATCTTTTACACTTGAGAAGCTGTTATTTATTTTAATAATAGCTTCTTTTGTTTTTAATAAGGATTGCTGCTGCGGAATTTTTATGAGCAAATGTTTTAAATACTGATTTCTTATTCTAGCCACAGGCGGAAACTCTGGACCTAACACATTGTCCTTAAAAACTGTTCGAAGTGATTTTGCAAACCAATCTGCACCTACATTAACCCGCTGATAATCTTTGTGCTTAAAGGTTATTTTAATCATTCTGTACAATGGAGGATACTTATAAGTGTAACGATCTTCTAATTGTTCTACATACATCGTTTCGTAATCGTTGGTTGAGACTTGCTGTAATATGCGATGGAACGGATTGTAAGACTGAATCAGTACCTTACCTCTTGCTTTCGTTCGACCAGAACGCCCTGCAACTTGAGCCATCAACTGAAAACTCCGTTCATGCGCTCTAAAATCTGGAAAATTCAGCATGTTATCTGCATTCATAATGCCTACGAGCTTCACATTTCTAAAATCTAAACCTTTGGTAAGCATTTGGGTTCCAACCAAAATATCGATTTCGCCTTGTTCTAAGGCAGTGATAATCTTTTCATAACCATATTTGCCTCTAGTCGTATCTAAGTCCATACGCGCTACATTATGATTAGGAAACAAGACTTTTGCTTCTTCTTCTACTTGCTCTGTACCAAAACCCTTTGAATCTAATTCTGTGCTTCCGCAGGCTTCACAATTTTTATGCATAACCACATTATAACTACAATAATGACATCGCAACTGATTGCGATACTGATGATAGGTTAAACTCACATCACAATTTGGACATTGCGGTGAATGCCCACAGGTATTACATTCAACAATAGGCGAAAACCCTCTCCTATTCTGAAACAATATAATTTGATATCCTTCCTTTAAAGTCTCTTGCATCTCTAAGATCAAGCGATCACTAAAATGACCTGTCATTCGTTTTCGCTTGTGCTTGTCTTTTAGATCAACAAGCTCGATCTCTGGCATTAGCACATTGTTGAAACGATACTTCAGTTCTACCAATCCGTACTTTTGCTGTTGCGCATTGTAATAGCTTTCTAAGCTTGGTGTTGCAGAACCTAAAAGTGTTTTAGCCTTAAATAGTTGTGCCAAAACAATAGCAGCATCTCTAGCATGGTATCTAGGCGCAGGATCAAATTGTTTATACGACGATTCATGCTCTTCATCAACAATAACCAACCCCAAATTTTGAAACGGTAATAATATAGACGAACGCGCTCCAAGGACAATTTGTGCTTTTGGAGAATTGGTCAAAACATTATGCCAAACCTCTACACGTTCATTAGACGAATATTTGCTATGAAACACCGCAACCTTTTCTCCAAAATAGTCTTGCAATCGCGATACTAATTGTGTTGTTAAAGCAATCTCTGGAACCAAATACAAGGTTTGCTTTTGAGTCTTTAACTGTGCTTCAATTAGTTTTACATAGAGTTCCGTTTTTCCTGAAGATGTTACACCATGCAATAGTGTAATATTTTGTTTTTCAAAGGATTGCTGTATTTCATCTAGAGCTTTATTTTGATGTGAATTGAGTTGTTTCAAATCTGAATCTGCATCACCTTCATATTGTACTCTATCGGTTTGTATATGGTAGTCTTCTAAAATTTCTTTATCAATTAAAGCCTTAACAATAGCTGAAGATGTATTGCTTTCAGAAACCAATTCAGATACCTTTACAGGCTGCTTTGTTTTTGCAGAAATTGAAAACAATGTCATCACAACATCACGTTGCTTAGGAGCGCGACTTAGCGTATGCAATAAATCTTGTAGAGCAGCTTCAGAAGTAAACTGATTAGATAACTTAACATAGCGTACTAATTTTGGTTTGTACTTTTCATAAAGCTCTTCTTGAACATTGATCAATTGTTTTTCGAGGAGTCGTTTAATAACAGGAAGTACATTCTTTTTATCAAGAATAGCCATAAGGTCCTGAATTTTTAAAGACGACTGATGATGTAAAGCTTCGTAAACTAGAAACTCATCATCCTTTAAGGCTTCATCATTAACTTCGGTATTATCAACCTTGTATATAACTGTTTCGCTTTCCAAAATAAAAGCACTAGGCAACGCAGCTCGCATTACCTCTCCTACTGTACACATGTAGTAACTTGAAATCCATTTCCAATGTTGCAACTGTATAGGTGTCACCAAAGGTGTTTCATCTAAAATCTGATGTATTTGCTTAGCCTCGTAAACTAAAGGCGCATTGTGATGAACTGTATCAACAATCCCAGTATAAATTTTACTTTTTCCAAAGGGTACAGATACGCGAATGCCAGGTTTTAAAAACGTAGCTTCAGCCTCAGTAATAGCATAAGTGAAGCTCTTTTCTAGAGGAATTGGTAATATGACGTTAATGAAATGACTCACAACTCAAAGGTAAGTGTTTAAACAAAACACCAACAAGAGTATTCACTTTTAGATTGGTAGATTTTATAATTTTAGATCTTAATCTTGCGTAATAATTTGTAACAAACTCACTATTTCTCTTGCATTCTCAATAGTAGACGCTTCAATACTAATTTTATTACCATAGCTTTTGATTTCTCCATCTTCATAAGTTTTCACAATCTTTTCAAAATATTTGGTACTCATCTCAACGATCACATTTTTACCTGAAGTTATCATTTCAATGCTCTTCGGGTTAATGTCTTTGGTTCCGAATTCAAAAACCTGTTCTTCACTCTTCTTAGTATTGGAAAAAATCTTAGTGAACTTTACGATTTTTGCTTCGTCGTCAATAACTTCTATAGTCTGATCATAATTATCGTCATTAATTTTTACAATACCAACAGCTTGAGAAAGCTGACTTATACATTGTGCTTCTGAAAGACTAGCATAATCCTTAACCGAAGATTTGCATTGCACTATAACAGATTGCATCGCTTCTCGAACAATCATAGCTTCTTCTATAGAGTTAACATAGAGCTTTATGGTATTGTTATAATTTTGCAGTTCACCATTTTCGGTATGTTTGATGTATTTCTTCTTTTGATTAGTAAATAATTCGACAAAAAGCAAATCTTGTTGAGAATCGTATTCAATATTATCTTTGTTAATATCAATAAAATTAAACGTATAAACATTATCGTCTTCTCCTTTACTTGTCGTAATTTTTTGTGTAAAATCTGTCACGCAGTCATCTTTCAAAGACTGTGATATGGCCTTATCTTCTGTAGCGATACTAGCAATAACTTTATTGAGATAACCAATTGCACTTGATTTGGTTGCCGTATTTGGCTTGCTTTTTAAAAAGGCATCTTCAGCTAGAGGAATAATTGCTTTGAGAACTTTGTAAATATCCTTTCCGTTTTCAACACTCGACGCATAAAAAGCTAAACTGTTGGTAAAATTTCCTTGAATGTTCTCTTCAAAGGTTTTAATACTTTTAATACTTCTTCTATTTTCAACTTCAATAAAAAATTCGTCACTCCTAATTTTAAAATTCACACTGTTAGGATTCAACACAGCAAAATTAAATTCGTAAGCCATAGATTTTGACTTGCTTTTAGCACTTTCTGTAGATTCTAATTTTGCATAACCATTTAACTTACCATCATTAGATAGTTTTTGGGCATACTGCTTTTTAAGATAATCAACTTCAGCAACATTTTCTATGAGCCATTGCAAGTGGTCTTCATAAGTTGTTAGTGATAATTTATTTTTTTCAATAGCTTCATTGACAGGGATGATTTGCTTTATCGCTTCAACAATAGCGCGACCATTGTCAATATTTTTAGCATACATGTACAATTCATCAACATAACTTACTTTATCGCCTCCATCTTCGATTTTTTTTATTAATTTTTGTTTTCCTTTGGTCAACAATTGCACCTGGATAAGATCTTTTTTAGTAATGGTTCTTACCGTATTGATATCTACATCAGAAAAACTAAATTCATAATTAACAACTTCGGTATTTCCTTTTTCATCTATTTCAGTGATGGTTGCCAAAGCATAACCAGACGATATGTCCTTGAGTTCTTGACTATACTGCATTTTAGAAGCTTCAACTGTTTCAAGGTTTGTCGCTATTGCATTGATACTTTCCTTGAAGTTTTGAGACATTAACAATAATGGACTTAACAATATAGAAATACAAAACAAATAGATTAGATTTTTCATAGTTGGTGTTTAAGGTTGATCAAGTTATTAAGATGAATGAAATCGTTTAATTATATTGAAATGAAAACTTACTAGCCAATAACATTAACAGTACAAATATAAATCAAACCATTAATTTAGAATAATACCCAATAAAAGGTAAATCTTTTCTGATTAGAGTAAACACCGAAAAGTCAACCAGCACAATAAAAACACAATTATCTTGCTATTAACCTATTTAAAAAGCTAACTTTCAATTCTTACCCAATACTGTGTTTTATAAAAAAAACCAACATAGCCTCTAACTTGTAACATCCCTGTATCGACATCTAGCTTTAAGCGACATTTATAGGTTTTGCCGTTTTCAGGATTCAAAATTGAGCCTCCATCAAAAACATCATCATTTTTAGTTAAGCCATCAATAATTACCATTCCTAAAATTGGTTTGTCTTTGTTCTCTCCTTCACATGCAACACAAAGCGGATTGTCTTGCTTGGGATTGATAAGCTTTACTATTTTACCATACAACTTTCCATTGTCTTCGTAGATCTCAACAATAGACTTTGCTTTACCTGTATCATCATCTATACTTTTCCATTGCCCTAGAATTTCTTGAGCAGAGATTGAAAAAGACATTAAGCACAATAATCCTAAAACAATAATTCTCATATGTTTCTGTGTTTTCGAAGTTTCGCTAATGAAGCATTGAGTTCAAAACCTAACAGCAATATATTAGCATTTAACCAAAAGTAAAACATAAGAATTAATAGAGCACCTATTGAACCATATAATTTATTGTATTGTCCAAAATTTTCAATGTAAATCCCAAACAAATACGATGTTAACATGATAAGCAGTGTTGTAAATAAAGCACCTATAGAAAAGAAACTGAAATGCTTGCCTTCTTTAGTGCCAAAATAATAAAGTGTTGCAGTAGCCATATAGACCATAATAACGAAAAACAAGTATTGAGAAAACACTAAAAGACTATTGCTTTTTTCGTTTTCAACATGTGCTAATTCAACAATGTTTTCAACAACATAAATATTAAAAAACCCAAGTACAGCAACGGTTAAAATAAGCATGAATGCTAAAATTAGAGCAATTCCCATAGCATACATGTATTGCTTAAATACATTTCTGGTGAGTTGCTCGTGATAGGAGCTTTCAAAACCAGAAAACACAGCATTTACACCATTTGCCATAAGTAATATCGACACTAAAAACACCGAAGAGATCAAACCGCCTCCTTTTATGTTTTCAAAAATATTTTCATAGAAAAAATCGGTTGTTGTTGGAGGTAAAAATGATTGCAAAAAGTTTAAAAACTCTTCTCTAAATCCTTCAATAGGCACATAAGGAATTACAATAATTACAAACAACAATGAAGGAAACAATGCCATAAAAAAACTGTACGCAATGGCACTCGCTCTTGTGCTGAGTGCACCTTTAACGATCCCAATGATATACAACTCTAACAAATCGTATAGTGACAACCCTTCAAGCACCTTTAATTTTATGCTTTTAAAAAACCTCACCAACAGATTCACTATTGGAATTTTAGCTAATTTATCTTCAATGGGTTTTGACATGTATTACTAAATATCTCAGAGTCGCAGAAGCTATCTTAATCTTATCACGTAAAATTAGAAAACTTCAACTTATAATTTTGAGAAATACACAAAAACTTATAAATAGAAATGCCTCGCATCCAACGAAAAGAATTATCTTTGGGCTCTTTAAGATTTAGCAACAAAACACTCGACACATGTCTATATCGTCATTAAATGCCATCTCTCCAATTGATGGTCGCTACAGAAGCAAAGTAGATACTTTAGCCTCTTATTTTTCTGAAGAAGCCTTAATTAAATATCGAGTTTTAGTAGAAATTGAATATTTTATTGCGTTGTGCGAACAAAAGCTTCCGCAATTAGCAGATATTGACACCGCTGTTTTCCAAAAATTAAGAGCGATCTATTCTGAATTTTCTTCTGAAGATGCAAAAGCAATTAAAGATATTGAGGCTGTAACCAATCACGATGTAAAGGCTGTTGAGTATTTTATCAAAGCACAATTCGACAAGCTTAATCTTAGTCAGTATAAAGAATTTATCCATTTCGGATTAACATCTCAGGACATTAATAATACAGCCATTCCGTTGAGTATAAAAGATGCAATGAATGATATTTATGTTCCTGAATACTTTGAAGTTTTAAAGAAACTCAAAGCACTTTCTGAAGAATGGAAAGACATCTCAATGCTTGCCAGAACGCATGGTCAGCCTGCTTCACCTACACGACTCGGCAAAGAAATTTATGTATTTGTAACGCGTCTTGAAGAGCAATTTAATTTGTTGAATGATATTCCTAGTGCTGCAAAATTTGGTGGCGCTACAGGTAATTTCAATGCACATAAAGTGGCTTATCCTGATGTAGACTGGAAAGCCTTCGGAACGCAGTTCGTACAAGAAAAATTAGGACTACAACATTCGTTTCCAACAACGCAAATTGAGCATTACGATCATATGGCTGCACTTTTTGATGCATTAAAGCGAATCAACACCATTATTATTGATCTTGATCGTGACATTTGGACCTATGTATCTATGGATTACTTTAAGCAGAAAATAAAGAAAGGTGAAGTTGGTAGTAGTGCCATGCCGCATAAAGTAAATCCTATTGATTTTGAAAACTCTGAAGGAAACCTTGGTATTGCTAATGCTATTTTTGAACACTTAGCTGCAAAACTTCCTATTTCTCGTCTACAACGTGACCTTACTGATAGTACTGTTTTGAGAAATGTTGGTGTTCCCTTTAGTCATACACTTATTGGATTTAAATCGACTTTAAAAGGGTTGAATAAATTACTATTGAATACTAGTAAATTTGAAGAAGACTTAGAAAATAATTGGGCTGTTGTTGCTGAAGCTATTCAAACAATTCTCAGACGTGAAGCTTATCCTAATCCATACGAAGCTCTTAAAGGTCTTACAAGAACGAATGCTGTTATTAATAAAGCTTCCATTTCAAATTTTATTGATACCTTAGAGGTTTCTGATGCTATTAAATCTGAATTAAAAGCCATCAGTCCAAGTAATTATACTGGTATCTAAAATGACCTTTAGTAGAAATACATTAGCACTTGTTTTTTCTGGAATTCTAGTTTTAGGATTCTTCTTATCTGGTGTTTTTGGTGTATTAGACTATCTCATTGTAAAAGCACTACTATTTTTAGGATTTGGCATTTTTGCTGGTGCCTTAGTATGGATTGCAGTAAAAGATCCTGAAAATAAAAATCACCTCAAGTAAGCCTCAAGGTGATTCTCCATTAACATTTTAAATAATTTTAGTTATTTAAAAAAATCGGTAAACTGATCAAGTCGCGAATTGTCTATATCTGCTTTTTCAAACACTTTAGACAAAGTCATAATTTTATTGACATTCATCTCATCACCTAGAATTCGTACCACTGCAAAACCATTTTCGTTAGAGTGTCCCATTAAAATGATCTCCTCAATACTCTCTTCTGTACCAATAAATTTCACTACAAATTTTCCATCTATAGCGTTTCCGCCACGCATTAACTCTTCGTATTTAGGATTTTTTAAAACGGTTCTCACCTTGGCTAACTCTAGTTCATAATCTTTCTTATCATTATTCTTTTCGTCACCTAGAATAAAGGCTAAAACACTAAGCTTTTCAATTGATTTATAAGCTTCAAGCTCTTCTTCATTAAGCGTTTCCTCATTAATATTCAACACATTAATAGGCAAGTCAACCGAAGTAAAACCAGGAGCCAATTCTCGGTCTACAAAGTACGTTTGTAATGTTGGGTCTTGGTTGCAACTTTGTAAGGTTACAACCAAGAGCAACATCGTGATTAGGGTTTTGATTGATGATGTCATTGTTATTAATTTTTATCTTTTCCAGCTTTTTTCAATTGCTCGCCTCCTGGCATATTCATCTGATTTGTAAGCTTAGAAATTTGTCTTAAATCGATATCTCCAGTTAAGGTCAACAATACGGTTTCAATTTCACGTTTCTTACCATTGATTGTGATATCTTGACCTTGCGTCATTTCTTTGATTCCATTTACAAACATCAATAATTCTTTAACATGGTTCTCGTCTTTACCTTCTCTAACATAAAAGTTAACGGTTTGATCACCATCCTTAACACGCATTAATTCTTCCATGCTAGAGCTTTTAAGATATTTTTTTACAGTAGCATTCATATCTGCTGAAATACCCTCGTCACCAGTTGTAAATACTTTAAAGTTTGTAATACTTTCGGCCATATCAATATAGCCCTGCATTTCTGGATCATCTACGTCAATTCCCATAGTTGCTAACATTTTGAACATTTTTTGATTCACCACTACTGATGTCACATCTTCTAAATCTTCAAACTTATCAAATACACTTTGTGCAGAGACCATTACTGAAGACATTAAAAAGGCTATTATTACGATTACATTTTTCATAATTACTTGTTTTTAAATTGTTTACTTGTTTTTTATTAATTTACTTGTTGTTTTTGCGAGTTTATTCACATGACTCGCTTGTTCGACACCTTTACTAAAATTGTCTGATGCCATTATAATATTAGATACACCTTCGTTCATGTTTTCAGAGACAAGCCCTAAAGCATTAACACTAGATACACCTTTGTTAAAATTAGCGCCTAACATCGCTAAGGCTTCTTGAGCTTGGTAATACACTATCTGTTCTTCTTTAGGTAAATCTGCAACAGTTAATGGATCATCTCCAAGCACTTTAGGAAGTGCAATTCCTAACATTAGAACTACTACAGCTGCGACAGAAATCCATTGATAGATATAACTTTTCTTCTTAGGTTTTAATGGAACGTCCTTGGTATACAGTTCTTGTTTTGTGCTAGCGAAATACTGAAACATCACACGATATGACTCTAAATGTGGCGCTACCTCATCACTTGCAAAGTAATCTTTTAAACGCTGTTCTTCTTTAATAGACGTTTCGCCGTTTTCGTATTTCTCTAATAAATTTTCGATACTATTTAACACCATAACTATGTGTTTTTGTTAATTTTTCTCGTATTGTTTTTCTCGCTCTCGATAAGGCCACTCTAATTGCTGTTGGATTCATATCTACTACTTTCGCAATTTCATCAAAATCATATTCCTCAATATCTCTAAGCTGTAATATTATTTTTTGTTGTTCTGGTAATTCCTCAATAATTCGCGATACCCAATCGACACTATCTTTGTTTTCAACTTCTTTCTGTAAAGACTCATTCTTATCTTGATAATTACTATGAACTATTTTTAAATTTTGAGCTTGTTTCGATTTTAATCGGTCTAAGCAAAAATTCTTTGTCATTGTCATCGAAAAGGCTTCAACATTCTTGTATTCACCAATTTTCGCTTTGTTACGCCACAGTTTCATTAAAATCTCTTGCGTAGCATCTTCAGCTTCTTCATTAGAAACTAGAAGTCGTTTCGCTAAGCGATAGACTTTATCCTTAAAAGGCATTACTAATTTTACAAAATCAGTCTGTGTCATGGTTTGGTTGTTAGTAAAAAACAGTTGATTATGCTGCTTCTTGTCATTACGACGAGTATGTTTAAGTTTTGTTACATGAAAGGACAAAAAAATTTATTTGTCATATCGAACGCAGTCGAGATGTCTTTACTTATGCAATCCGATCGAAATATAATGATAGGTTATAATGGGTTATTAAATTTTTTAATTCACAATAATGTAAGTAAATTTATAGTTTTATAGACTACAATACTTATTGAAAAGAAAAATTGAAAAACACATACGCTATGAAAATTATTAAATTAGGTCTTTTCCTTTTGGTTGCATTAATGGTAACCAATTGTTTTGAAGACAGAGACGATAATGCTGTAACCGCAAGTGAAATCAATGATTTTATTTGGAAAGCAATGAATGCTGCTTATTTATATAAAGCTGAAATTCCTGATCTTGCTAACAACAGATTTTCTTCTGATTCAGAATATGCAGATTATTTGAACCAGTTTGCTGCTCCTGAAACCATTTTTGAAGACCTCATCTATGAACGTGAAACTGTTGATCGCTTTAGCTTTTTAATTTCTAATTATATTAATTTTCAGCAAAGTCAAGAAGGAACATCACTTACCAATGGTGTAGAATTTAACTTTCATCGCAATCCGCAAAATTCATCTCTAATTATTGGTGTTGTGAGATTGGTACTTCCAGGCAGTGATGGTGATGATAAAGGATTGCTACGCGGACAACTATTTGATGCTGTTGATGGTGTTGCTTTAACTGAAGATAATTTCACAAACTTCTTAGGTCAAAATTCTTACACGCTTAATCTAGCAAATTACAATGATAATGGTACGTCTCAAGTTGATGATGATACCATTGAATCAACTTCAGATAGTGTCAACTTAGTTAAAGAAGTGTACACCGAAAATCCTGTTTTCAGAACAGAAACTCTTGAAGTTGATGGTGAAAATATTGGCTATCTTATGTATAATGGATTTAATGTGAATTTTGTGAATGAGCTTAATGCTGCTTTCGGACAATTTCAAGCAAGCAATATTAATCACTTGGTGTTAGACTTAAGATATAATCCTGGTGGAAGAATTGACGTTGCAGCCGCATTAGGGAGTATGATCACTGGACAATTTAATGGCGAAGTATTTTCAAAGTTGGTCTACAATGAAACACAACAGTCATCCAATCAAAATTTCAATTTTATAAATAATTATGACGGAATTCCATTGAATATGCTTGGTCTAGATAGAGTGTATGTGCTTACTTCTAGAAGTTCTGCTTCTGCAAGTGAATTAGTTATTAATAGTTTAAGTCAGTACATTACTGTAGTACAAGTTGGTGAAAATACCGTTGGAAAGACGCAAGCGTCTACAACACTTTACGATTCACCTAGTTTTACTCCTAACAATATTAACCCAACGCATACTTATGCTATTCAGCCTTTAGTAGCTAATTCAATAAACGTTAACAATGTAGCTGTACCTAGTGATGGTTTACCTGCTGATATTGAATATACTGAAGTTGCTCGAAATTATGGCATACTTGGTGATATTAATGAGCCACTTTTAGCAGCTGCAATAATAGACATTCAAGGTTTGGGACGTTTGTCACAACCTGAAACAGATCTCACACCTCTCACTAAAGATGCTAATCTTAAACCTTTTGAACAAGGCTTGTATCTCAATATTGAAGATATCGCAATAGATCGACTTCAATTTGAATAAGTTAAAGATAATCAAAGTATAAAAAGCCACTGCATTTCGAGAACCTCAATAACCAGTGGCTTTTTTATTTTACAGGTTTAAGCTAAATCCGATATTAATATTTCTTCCAAGTGAAGAATACCCAAACAATTCTTGATAATCCTCATTAAGAATATTAGTAACATTTGCAAAAATGGTCATTTTATTTTGCGCAACTTTTCGGCTGATGTATAAATCTAAAAGTCCGAAAGAATCCAGAGTTACCTCTTCATTCATAAAGGTTGTATTGTTATAAAACACATCATTCCTTTCATCATTGTATTGATAATTCAAACTAGCAAAGGTCTTTTCGCAAAACTGATAGTTTAATGTAGCGTTTACTTTTACTTCAGGAATACGAAGATTTAAATCATCATCTACTTTAGTGTAAGTTCCGTTAAGTAACACCTTCAGTTTTTCAGAAACCGAAACATTAGCCACAAATTCAAAACCACTAGCAGTAAAATCTTCATCAATATTATTGTATTGAAACACAAAGTTTCCGAGGTCAACAAAATCAACAAAATTTTCTTCCTTTCTGTTAAAATATACCAAACTAAAAGTCGCTTTGTCCTTAACAACAACCTCTGCTCCTACTTCAATAGTCGCATTCTCTTCTGGCTCAAGCTCTAAATTTCCGTAAGCAGGCTCAAACAATTGATATAATGAAGGAGCAATAAAAGCTGTACTGTAACTTGCTAATCCTTTGATGTATCCAAAGCTTACATCTGTTTTAAACGAAGGATTTAAACTGTACACTACATGATTTCCATATTCACTATGATTGTTAAGTCTAATTCCTGCATTAACATTCAAACCAAAATCTGACACATAAACAACATTAGCATAAGGATCTATGATGGTAAACGTGGCATCATCTGGATTTATAGATTGCTCAAGCGCAGTAGCTCCAAATGGAATCGCAAAGGTTTCAATGGTGTTTTCCTGAGCATTTATTCCTAAAACAGTATAAAATTTATCACTAAAATTATAGCGATTAAAAATATCACCTACGAAGCTTTCGGCTTTAAACTGAGTAGGAAATGCCGACTGAATATCGCGCTCTACGTTATTGTATATAGCATTAAGGGTTATGCTTCCGTTTTTGTAACTATACTCTGGAGATAAACCAATTCTGTATTGCTCAGCAATAGAACGGTTATCAGCATCAACAAATGCAAAACTATCATCAAAATCGGCTTTAAACTTATCAAATCCAACAGAAGTATGGAATTTAAACTGTTCTGAAAATTGATAACCTAATTTTAAATATCCATTATAAGCATTGAAAGCATCTTCGTCTGTACCTTCTTCAATAGCAGACAATCCATCTGTAAATTGTTGTCCGAAACTCGCCAAATAGGTCATCTTACCAAGTGAGCCATTAATAGCGACACTATTCCTAATATTTTCAACAGCATAATGTGTATCGTTCTGAGATTGATTCGTTCCAAAAGTACTTTTTACATTAAGTGCAACAGCATCTTTTGAAGCCTCCTTTAGTTTAATATTGATGACAGCTGTTGCTGCTCCAGTTCCATACAAAGTACTAGAAGCACCTTTTAAAACCTCAATACGTTCAACCTGATCAGCATTTAATAATCTCAAATCATAATCGTTAGCAATTTGAGAAGGATCTGTCACAGGAACACCATCTATTAAAATTAATACCTGTCTGTTACGACCACCTCTTACAAAGTAGCTTAAACTTTGAGCTGCATTACTTCGTGTTCCATTAATTTCAATTCCTGCGGTTGTATTTAGAATTTCCGCAATCGACTTCCCCTGAAGTTTTTTTAGATCTTCTTGAGAGATCTTAGTAATCACTTTACCAGAATTTTCTTTTTTCAATTTGAATTTAGAATCGGTAATAACCACTTCATCTAATTGTTCAATTTGTAAGGAATCGGTTTGCTGTTGTGCAAAACCAAATAATGATATACCAAATGTGAGGATACCAAAAAACCATGTTTTTTTGTGCATTGTAATTTAAATTACTCGGAATAGTATGACTTATCACACCAAAACTTTTATCCCGAAAGTTTGACTTATTTGTTTGAATTTGGCAGGTCTCCTGACTTGTTATTTACTATTTCACCTTCCCAGTCTTTCAACCAGTGGTATTGAAGAAAATAATAACTCACATAATGAGGTGTCAAAACAAGTTTGACATAAACTTACAGTTGCGGGAACAGCTCTGGATTTACACCAGATTCCCTTTTAATCGAATAAAATGTCATTCGGAAAGCGTTTCAGAATCGTCACTAAAAGCACATGAATGCATTTCATTCAAACCAAAATTCGGCGCAAAATTAAACATTTTGTTTAAGGATTCTATTGAAACCTTAAATAATATTACTTTTGAAAAAAATAGTATTCATTTTGAAAAACATAGCATTTGTTATTGCAATACTCTTATGCCTTAGTTGTCAGCAAGGTAAAAAGGAAACCACTCTAGAGACCTCAGATTTCGGAAAACCTGGACTTCAATATGCTGAAGGGTTTTCACTCAAATATTTTAATGAATTAAGTCTTCTAGAAATTAAAGACCCTTGGCCTAAAGCCGACAAAACATTCAAGTTCGCATTGATTTCTGAAGAACAATCAAAACAGTCTGAGCTTACTGAATCTGATTTTAATGGTATCATTCAAACTCCTGTAAAACGCATTGTAGTCACTTCAACAACGCATATTCCTGGGTTAGAACTCTTAGGTGTAGAACAAACTCTTGTAGGTTTTCCTGGTACTGATTATGTCTCCTCTGAAAAAACTAGAACTCGAATTGATAATGGTACCATTCGTGAACTTGGCAGTAATGAAGGTTTAAATACGGAAGTTCTCTTAGAATTGCAACCAGATGTTGTGGTTGCCTTTGGTATAGATGGTTCAAGCAAAAGTTTAGAAGTCCTTAAAAATGCTGGTATTCCTGTAATCTACAATGGTGATTGGGTTGAAAAATCGCCTTTAGCAAAAGCAGAATGGATCAAGTTCTTTGGTGCTTTATATGAAAAAGAAAATGAAGCGAAACGCATCTTTAACCAAATTAAAAGTGATTATTTGGAAGCCAAAACCATTGCTTCAAAATCGACTAACAAACCGTCAGTGCTATGTGGTGCGATGCATAAGGATGTTTGGTATTTACCCAATGGCACAAGTGCTGAAGCACAGTTTCTGAAAGATGCTAACACCAATTACTTATGGCAAAACACTACTGAATCTGGAAGTGTTGCCTTGAGTTTTGAAGCTGTTTTTGAAAAAGCGCAAAATGCCGATTTATGGTTAAGTCCGTCGTACTACACAAGTTATGAAGCTCTAGAAGCAGCAAATTCTCATTATACACAATTTGATGCATTTCAAAATAGATCAATTTACTCATTCTCAAACACTACTGGTAAAACTGGAGGTGTTCTATATTATGAACTCGGAATTTCAAGACCTGATTTGGTATTAAAAGACATGATTAAAATTTGTCATCCAGAACTGCTAAAAGAGTATCAAACAACGTTCTTTAAAGCTTTAGAATAATTGAAATTTAAATCTACATACACGCTTTTAATATTGAGCATTGTACTCTTTTTATGTCTGATTTTGAACATCAGTCTTGGTTCAGTGAGCATTCCACTAAACGATGTGTTTTTAAGTGTTTTTGGTAATAGCGATAATGATTCTTGGCAGTACATTATTAGGCATTATAGACTTCCAAAAGCCTTTACAGCCCTTATTGTAGGATCTGGATTAGGAATATCAGGACTGTTGATGCAAACCTTATTTAGAAATCCTCTTGCTGGTCCATTTGTACTTGGCATTAGTTCTGGTGCGAGTCTAGGAGTTGCCTTGGTGATTTTAGGTTCTGGAATTTTTGGAGGGACTTTAGCATCGTTACTAATCTCAAAATGGAGCTTGGTTATAGCTGCAAGTCTTGGAAGCTTTTTAGTGTTGCTAGCTGTATTATTAGTATCCTCTAAAGTTCGTGATACTATGGCTATATTAATTATTGGGTTAATGTTTGGAAGCATCACAGCTGCCGTGGTAAGCGTACTCTCCTATTTTAGTTCTGCTGAACAATTGCAACAGTATATTTTTTGGGGATTTGGAAGTCTTGGCAATTTGACTTGGAATGAAGTAGTCATACTCTTTTGCATTTATCTCTTTGGAATTGTGATTACAATTTCATCTCTGAAGGCATTAGACACCTTTTTACTCGGAGAGAATTATGCAAAAAGTTTAGGTTTAAATGTGAAGCAAAGTCGGATGATGATCATTATAGCAACCAGTCTACTGGCTGGAACCATCACTGCATTTGCAGGACCAATTGCTTTTATTGGTTTAGCCATACCACACATGGCAAGGCAATTGTTCAACACTTCTAGTCATAAAGTTTTATTACCAATAGTGTTTCTTTTAGGAGCAATCATTATGTTGCTATGTGATTGTGTGGCACAATTACCTACTAGTGATTATACACTTCCTATCAATGCAATTACATCCTTGATTGGAGCTCCTGTAGTGGTTTGGTTACTCGTAAGACAACGTAAAATGGTATTTTAATCAATGGCGAATTCTGCATTTAAACATATCATTCAAATTAAAGATCTTGATATTGGTTACAAAACCAAGTCTAAGACTTATAGGGTTTCAGAAGGTATCAATTTGAATTTGAACAAAGGAGAACTCATCGCTATAGTTGGCGCAAATGGTATTGGAAAATCTACATTATTACGCACATTAGCTACAATTCAAGATCCTTTAAAAGGAACTATTTTATTAAACGATAAACCTGTTCAATCCTATACTGCTTCAGAGCTTGCAAAAACAATGAGTTTGGTGCTCACTGAGCAACTTATGTCAAAAAACTTAACAGTTTTTGAACTCATTGCACTTGGAAGACAACCTTACACCAATTGGATTGGCTCACTTTCTGAAGACGATATAGATATTATTGAAAATGCTTTACAACAAACAAATCTTACTGATTTAAGCAAACGCAAATGTTATGAACTTAGTGATGGTCAACTTCAAAAAGTGATGATTGCCAGATCGCTCGCTCAAAATACTGATCTTATCATTTTAGATGAGCCAACAACACATCTTGATATGTATCACAAAGCCTATATCTTAAAATTACTACAGCGCATCACGCAAACTACCAACAAAACTATTTTATTTTCTTCTCACGAAATTGATCTCGCCATTCAATTGTGTGATACTATGGTTGTGATGACCGAAGATGCCGTTGTAACCAACACGCCTTGTAAGCTTATTGAAGCAGGTGTTTTTGAACAATTATTTCCTAAAGATCTTATCGCTTTTGATCAAAATACAGGTCGTTTTATAGTGAAAAAATAAGTTCTCAATCTATTAGTTGCTTCACTTTGCTCTGAATGACAAATGCGCTATATTTGATTACTGACAATTCTTGTTTATGAACGACACACTTATCATATTATTAACCATCTTAATTTCTGCAGCTGTTGGTGCTTATCTTGGTATGCTGTTTATCAAGCTGAAAAGCAAAGGTGATCAAAGCACTTTAGAAGAACGTCAACTTCAGCTTTCAAATACCATTGAAGACTTAAGGTTAAATCTCAATAAGTTAGAGAGTGATCGTGATGAGATTCGTCGTGAAAAAGAATTTTTAAATACCGAATTAACACGTCGTAATACCGAATACGAAAATTTACAACAACTAAATCTAAAACGTGATGAAGAGCTTGAAGCGCGTCAAGAACAGCTTCGGAAGGATTTTGAGTTACTTGCCAATAAAATTTTAGAAGAGAAATCTGAAAAGTTTACCCTTCAGAATAAAGAAAACATAAAAAACATCTTAAATCCGCTTCAAGAAAAAATCAAAGGGTTTGAGAAAAAAGTTGAAGACACTCAGAAGGAAAGCATCAGTATGCATTCTGCTTTAAAAGAGCAGCTTTTAGGGCTCAAAGATCTGAATCAGCAAATGACCAAAGAAGCAACCAACCTTACCAAAGCACTCAAAGGCGATAGTAAAATGCAAGGAAATTGGGGCGAATTGGTACTAGAGCGTGTTTTAGTAAAATCTGGACTAGAAAAAGACAGAGAATACTTTGTGCAACAGAATTTTCAACGTGAAGATGGTACGCGAGCAATGCCAGATGTTGTTCTCCATTTACCAGATAATAAGAAAATGATAATTGATTCTAAAGTCTCTCTAACCCATTATGAACGCATGGTAAATGCAGATGATGATGAGCGTGATCTATATTTGAAACAGCATCTAAATTCCATTAAAACGCATGTCGATCAGTTGTCAGATAAAAACTATCAAGACCTCTACGATATTGAGTCACCAGACTTTGTACTCCTTTTTGTGCCTATTGAACCTGCGTTTGCTGTAGCCATAAATGAAGATGCAACTTTGTACAATAAAGCGTTTGAAAAAAATATTGTTATTGTTACACCTTCTACTTTATTGGCAACTCTAAGAACGATCGACACGATGTGGACCAACGAAAAGCAACAACGTAATGCTATTGAAATTGCGAGACAAGCTGGTGCACTTTATGATAAATTTGAAGGCTTGGTTAAAGATCTAACCGGTGTTGGTAAAAAGATTGATGATGCAAAGCGTGACTATGCTTCGGCAATGAATAAACTAGTTGATGGACGCGGTAACCTAATTACAAGTGTTGAAAAACTCAAAAAAATGGGTGCTAAGGCTAAAAAATCCTTACCTGAAGCAATTATCAAACGTGCTGAAGAAGACGAGCTAACCGAATTTTAAAAATACACTCGAAACACTGCATTTGGTGTAATTCCTAATGAGGTCTGAAGGGTTTCGCTTACGCTATTATTTGAAATACCATAGAAGGTATTAATTTGATTGGATCGATCTAGGACATTCCATACCGAAACACCTAAATTAGCCTTAGTTTGCTTCCATAGCTTAAAATCATAAATTGCAGAAATATCGACTCTAAAATAGTCTTTTAAGCGATTAGAATTAGGACTTTCAAAATTGATCTCATCATTAGTAATTGCATTTGCAGAAATCGGATTTGTAATTGGTCGTCCTGTATGCCAATTAAGTCCAGCAGACAATTTCAATCGATCTATTGTATAAATTGAACCAAAAGAAATTGCATGCGTCACATCAAAGTTACTCGGAAAAGAAGACTGCTCTATAATTTTGAAATCATAGTTATTCTTCATGTAGGAATAACTCAACCAAGTGTTGAAGGTATTGATTTGCTTTCTTAAGATAACATCCAAACCATAAGCATTATAGCTACCATTTGCTCTCACAAATTCAAACTGATTTTGAAATCCTTGACTTTGTGTTGTGATGCCATCAACATATTTATAGTAACTATCCATACTCACCAACCAACCTTTTTTGCTGTAAGTTAATCCCACAGATAATTGTTTACTTTGAATAATTGGAATATCATTATCATTAGACAATTGCCAACGACGTTTTTCAATTCCTAAAAAATCGTTCTGAAAGTTAATCACTTGAGAGGTATTCTGATGTTTAAATTCGCCTAAAACCTCAACAGAGAAATCATCCAAAAACTGATGTGTTACTGACAATCTTGGCTCCAATAAATGTTTTCCGAACTTTTCGATGTAATTGTGCCTTAAACCAACACTAAAGCTTGTATGATCGTCTTTAGACTTATGATTTAGTTGTGAGAACAATGCATGCGTTCGTACAACTTCAGACACTAATGCTCTAAATCTTGGTTGATCTACATCATCTAAATTAGTAATCTTGGTCTCCACAAAATGATAGCCATTTAAAACTTCGAGTTGGTCATTAACTTTATAGTTTGCCTTCAATTTTACACTGGTTTCAGATATTTTATTTTCCTGTTCAAACCGTTGATCATCAATAATATTGGCATTTACGGCATTTAATCGGTAATCTGTTTCATAAATCTCAAAAGCGGTTTGCCAAGAATCGTTCCATAAGCGCTTGTATTGCAAGCCTCCAGCAATACTATTTTGACGCAATCGGCTTTCACGAGATGTTTGAAAATTTATGATTTGTGCATTTTCATCAAACCTAAGTTCATTACTAGCATTGAAGAAATTTATACGTAGCTGATCTTTATCAGAAAGCTTATAGATCCAACGCAAAGAGGTATCAAAAAAATCGAAAGTTTGGTTGGAGTTAACCACATTATTAGCATTCATATCAACTTCGGTATCTTGCGCAATACGTTTAAAAAAGTTGGTATACGTTGGTGTTTCAGCTAAATCACTTATGGATTTCCGAACTGCAAATTGCAAAGAAGACTTTTGTCCCAATGGCACATCAACAAATCCGTTAGCATCAATAAAATTCAGTCCAACATTACCTTTAAAATTGGTATTGATCTTAGAATCGGTTTGCATAGCAATAGTTCCCGAAACACCATCTGTTACAGACGTTTGGGTGCCATTTTTAACAACGTTGACTTGTTGCGTAATTTGCGGATTGAACATGGATATCAAACCAAAAAAATGTCCAGATTGATACATTTTTATACCATCCCAAAGCATCAGGTTTTGATCATGTGTTCCGCCTCTAATATTTATATTAGATACTGTTTCATTAATACTTTGAATGCCTGGGAACGCTTGAACAGCTTGCAAGACATCAGTATCAATCAATCCTGGTAAAATGTCGAGTTGGCTAAAATTAATATCATAAGATCCATTGTTAAGCTTATTGATTCCTTTTACAATGTATTTGGAAAGCACAACCTCATTTAATTGCTGCAAGTCGAAAGGTTCTACTTTAAGCTGAACCAAAATAAAGGCATCATCAAGATTTCTAAAGGTAAAATTCGTATTGGCTTCTAGATAAACAAGTAATTCAGATAAGGTTAGAGTATTTGGAGGAAGCATTATCGTTGCATCCTTTAGTTGATCTTCTGCAAAATTAAATTGAATGTTATATTGGTCTTGAAGTAAGCTAAACACTTCTTTGAGAGGTCTTTCATTTTGACTTTCCTGGGCAGAAATGCCAAATGAAAACAGTAAAAAAAGAATACAGTAAAAACCTGTTCTAATTTTTTCTGCCATAGATTACGACCGCTTTAGATGATTTGATAGTATAGTGCAAATTCATAGGTTGAGTCACAGATAGTAGGGCATTTTCCAAATCATTATGAATAAATCCACCTGTAAATAAACGTTCTGTATCAACATCTCGCACTGTAATCTTAATATCATATTGACGCTCCATTTCTGCTAAAACAGACTTTAATGGTAAAGCTTTGAATACACTCTTGTTTTGAGTCCACTGTGGTAAATTATCAAGCGTTTTATCTTGAGTAAACATTGTATCCAGTAATCTAAATGTTTCTCCTGCTCTTAATTCTTCTGTTATCGTTCCCGAAGTCACACTAACAACACCTTCAAAACACATTACCTCAAAATGATTTGGTCGCGCTTTCACGTTAAATTCAGTTCCAATAACAGTCACAGTACCTTGAGTTGTAACTACGTCAAAGGTTTGTCCTTTAGACACTTTAAAATAAGCCTCACCATCCAAACTAAGTGATCGCTCATTTGACCAAGCATCAGCATCATAGATGATCTTAGAATCTGCATTTAAAATAACCTCTGATTTATCTGGTAATGCGATTGTGGAATGCTGACTAGCAAGTGTTTGAATTTCTTTTTGATTGGTATTAAAAAATGTAAAATAAACACCTAATGCTATAATAATGACACTAGCAATTCTCAAAAACGGCTTCCAGGACCATTTCGAACTACGCTCTTGTTCATTAGATTTATAATGCTCATGAAACGCTTTAAAAGTATCAGGTTCAGAAAATTGAGAAGCTTTAAAGTGCTGAGCAGTATCAATAATAGATTGACACATAGCAAAATCATCACCTTGCTCGAACTTTTGCTTTTCGGCAGGTGACAATTCATTATTAAGCCACTTTTCTATGAGTGTTTCTTTATCCATTTATCAACACACTATCTATTATATAACAACTTCAATCTTAAATCTCCTGATTATTTAATTTTAAAATGTTCTAATTCTTGCTTCAGTATTTTAAAAGCACTGTAAATTCGATACTCTACTACTTTTTTGGTGACACCTAAATATGCTGCAATCTCACTATGTGTCTTCCCTTCTACTTTATTCATTAAGAACGCTACACGTTGCTCGTCACTTAAACTAGCCAAAACTGCTTCATAGCGCTTTAGATACTCGTCGTGCTCCATAATAAATTCTGGTGTTTCGTGAGTCTGAGATCTTGGTTTTATGCTTTGGTGCTTTAATACCACTTTTTGATGTTTGATATCATTCAAAACCATATTATTAGCAACTGTAAACAAAAATGATCTGGCTTTACTAAGTGTTACTTTTTTACAATTATCCCAAAGTTTTACAAAGGCATCTTGCGTTTTATCATTAGGATTAATTTGAGCGCCATATTTATAGTACAAAAAATCGTGTACGTCTTTTGCATACGTATTATACACGTATTCAAAAACTTTGGTTTCACATATATTCTCGTGAAGGTCTTTTTGCAAGATTTAGATTTTAAGTTCTAAAGGTATAGAAAAAATATTTTTTTTATTTCAGGAGTTTTTAAACTCAAGTTGTTTTATATTAAAAGCATGACATTTTAATTTATGCTGAATTATGAAAAAAACGTTTAATATCTTTATCATTTGTTTGGTTTGTCTGTCTCTTTCTTTGAGTTCTTGCAGAAAGGAAGAAACTGAATTTATTGACACGCCTAATGAAGATATTATCGAACCGCAATCTACAACTGCAGATTTAATGTTGCGCACTTCTTCAAATGATGGTTCTAACGATAATATTCTGGATATTGCCAATTGCTTTAGTATTAAATTACCTGTTACTGTAATCGCCAATTCTATTAATGTAGAATTAAATACTAGTAATGATCTAACTTTAGTTGAATCAATTTTTGATGAAGAATATGATGACATTAATACATTAGACATTTCGTTTCCTATAACAGTTATCAGGCCAGACTTTACTGAAGTTCTTGTGAATTCTGAGGTTGAACTTTTATCGATATCTCAGGATTGTAATGGTGAAAATGAACCCGATTATGATATTGAATGCTTAGATTTCACCTATCCAATTTCGGCATCAATTTTCAATACCATTACCGAAGACTTAAGCAATGAAGCACTTACTAATGATAAAGAACTCTATGAGTTTGTTAAAACCATTGCTTCAGAAGAAATCGTTTCAATTGATTTTCCAATTGAAGTTAAACTTTTTGATAATTCAACCCTTGAAATAAATTCTATTCCTCAATTGAGAGCAACCATTGAAAACTATAGAAATAGTTGTGATGAAGATGACGACTATGACTATGATGATGATGATTGCAATCATTGCACACAAGTGCTCGTGGCTGATATTTTGACGAGCTGTCAAGATTGGTATGTCGACAAATTAAAACGAGAAAGTACCGATTATAATTCTGCTTATGAAGGTTATAATTTTAACTTTTTTGAAGATGGCTCTCTTTCTGTATACTGGAACACCACTACAGTTTATGGGACATGGTCAATGCAAGGCACAGAAAATAACATCATCGTGACTATTGATGTTCCTGCATTACCACTATGTAATAATAGTTGGGAATTACAAGAAATAAATAATACTGTTGGATTGGCTAAAGTTGACTTTGTGTTAACTACAAGTGACCGATTACGTTATAGAAACACCTGTGAATAATATAGTATGAAAAAGAAAAATTAGTTAATCATTAGGTTTTTTTAAATTGATGACAAGCTGCTTTAAAAACCTAAAGCAGCTTTAATCAAGACTAGTTGAAGATTATGAGTAAAAGACAAAAACATATCATCTCTATACTAATTGTGTTACTGGTTATTGCTGTATTAACCTATAACTATATGTATCAAGATCATAGAGATATTAAAACAGAAGCGTCTGCTTTTGTTTTAGATACTGAGGTGATTAGCTCAAATTTTTCAGAAAATATAACTGAGGCAGAAACAACGTATTTAAATAAAACTATTGAAGTTTCTGGATTAATATCTGAAACTGACCCAAATTCGATTACCTTAGATGATAAAGTATTTTGTCAGTTTTCTAAAACTATTAATCAGAGTATTACATTAAACTCAACTATAAAAATAAAAGGACGTGTTATTGGTTATGACGACTTATTAGAACAAGTCAAATTAGATCAATGCACAATAATGCTGAATAATTAATCACAAATACATAAATTATGAAAACAAATTACTTTTTAAATGCATTACTATCCCTATGTTTCATAGGAATGGCAACACAAACTGCAGATGCTCAAATTCGTATAGTTGAAGTTGATCCAGCTACAAGTACTGTTAAATTAAGAAACTATGGGAGTCCGTCAAATCCACAAGACATTTCATCGTATTGGTTTTGTGCACGATTTGCTTACACGCAAGTTGGTGCTGGTACTGTTGTAAGTGGAAGTTTAAATTTAGCAGTAGGTGCTGAAGTTGTGGTTACTATGGCTTCTGCATTGAATACGACATCTTCAGACGTATGTTTATACACAACGTCTAGTTTTGGGTCATCAGCTGCTATGGAAGACTTCGTACAATATGGTGGAGGCGGAATTGGCAGAGAAAATGTAGCTGTAAACAAAGGAATCTGGACCGCTGGAACTTTTGTAGATGCTGCACCTCCTTACGAATATATTGGTGATGGAGGACAAAACGGATTTCAATTTTGGGATTCTCTACTAAGTGTTGATGAATTTAACTTAGGATTGAATCTAAAACTCTATCCTAATCCTTCTGAAGATACTTTACATATCGATATTCAAAATGGACAAGTAAATTTAGATTATAAAGTGTATGATATGCTTGGAAAAATGGTGATTAGTGATACTTTAGATTCAAATATTTCATCTCAAATAGATGTTTCTGAATTGAATAGTGGTATGTACCTTATCAACTTTTCAAACGGAGACCAATCTGAAACAAAACGCTTTGTAAAGCAATAAGTAATATTACTTCAAACAAGCTAAGAGCGCAATGCTCTTGGCTTGTTATCACTACGAAATTTTAGAAGCTTCTTTTCTAAAACAATTCATTAATTACATAACATCTATATTATGAAAATACTATGTTTCATAATCTTCTGTGCACCTTTTTTAGGGTTCGCGCAAGAAGACTTATTGAGTGAAATTGACACAGATTCTGTTCCTGATCAGTACACATCTGCTGCTTTTAAAGGCTTAAAGATCGTTAATTTTGAATCGACAAAGCTTGTCGCTAAAAAGGAGTTAACCTTGGTCATTGCACACCGATTTGGAACCCTAAAAAATGGATTTGATACGTTTTTTGGATTAGATGATGCTGTAACACGAATTAACTTTGTATATGGGATCACAGATGCCATTAATATTGGTGTCTCTAGAAGTTCATTTCAAAAAATATATGAAGCTTCAGCCAAATATCGTCTTTTAAGACAGCAAGACCATGGATTTCCATTCACTGTAGTTGGTTACAATTCTATTTTATACAACACAGCTTTAGAAGAAGACAACCTTCCAAAATTAGAATCAAGTGACCGACTTGGATACACATTTCAGTTATTAATCTCTAGAAAAATAAATACAAATCTTTCCATAGAATTAGCACCTACGTTCTTTCATGATAATTTCGTTCAATTTGATGAGCAACACAACTCGCAATATGCCATCGGAACTGGTTTTCGTTATAAATTATCAAAGCGATGGTCATTCAATGCAGATTATGGGTGGCATTTGAATAGAGCTTCAAATTCTCCATTTAAAAATCCATTATCTATAGGAATGGATCTCGAAACTGGAGGACATGTCTTCCAAATGCATTTCACCAATGCGCAAGCCATGAATACAAACGGATTCCTAGGTCAAGCAACTGGAGATTGGAGTGATGGAAATATTTATTTCGGATTTAATTTAAGTCGTGTTTTTTAAATTATTAAGATTATGAAAATCAAACATATCATATACCTATTAGCAGTTTTGTTATCATTAAGTTGTTCTTATAACAGTGAAGACGATTTAATTGACGCAACACCAATTCCTGATCTTGTAACATACGACAGTGACATTAAATCAATAATAGACAACAATTGTATTTCTTGCCATAGCAATCCGCCAGTTAATGGCGCACCAATTTCGCTTACAAACTATGCTGAAGTGAAAAGTGCTATTGAAAACAATGGTTTAATTGCAAGAATTTCATCTGATGATCTTGGCTTTGTTATGCCATTTGGAGGACCAAGATTACCACAAAATTTAATCGATTTGGTCATAGCTTGGGTGGAAGATGGCTTATTAGAAAATTAAAACCTTAAAATCTATTCATTATGAAATATATTATAATACTATTCCTTATTACTGGGTTCAACCTAAACGCTCAGAAGTATCTGACTAAAACTGGGCATATTACATTTGAAGCTTCAGTACCTTCATTTGAAGAAGTTAAAGCCGAAAATGAATCTGTTACTGCGATCATTAATACGGAAACAGGAGATATTGCAGCATTAGCATTAGTGAAAGGATTTCGCTTTAAAAATGCTTTGATGGAAGAACACTTTAATGAAAATTATGCTGAATCTGATACGTATCCGAAAGCTACCTTCAAAGGTAAAATTGTGAACCTTGACTTAGAGAATATTGAAAATTCTAATGTCATAACTGGTTCATTAAGTTTTCATGGGAAGTCAAAGGATATTTCAATTTCAGATGTAAAAATTAGGCAAAGCGGAAACAAAATAACTGTAAATGGTTCATTTAAGACCATAGCTGCAGACTTTGATATTGAGATTCCAAAAATTGTGAGCAACAAAATTAGTGAGGATATAGAAGTAACAATTAGCTTTGAATTGCTAAAGAAATAAAAAAAGCCATCTCTACAAGATGGCTTTTTTTATATGTTATCTTTTCACTATTGCTTTACAAAACGCTTAGTTTGTGTCCCTTCATCAGAAGAAATTCTTACCAAATACACACCACTATTCCAATTAGAAACATTAACAGTAGCCGTACTCAAAGCATCAACTTCTTTAGAATAAACACGCTTACCAAGCACATCAAAAACAGAAATTGTTGTATTGCTTAAATTAGACGGTAAATTCATATTTAAACGCGTTGTAGCTGGATTAGGAGAAATAGAAAATTCAGTAGTATCCTGAACATTTTCATTGGTACTCAGCGTAGTTGAAGCCGTAATATCATTAAACTCCATTGTTCTCAATCCATTCTCTCCAAACCAACTTAATGATGTATTACTTAAAATACGCATTTCCCCTACACTTGCTAGAACCTGAGCTGCTGTAAGACCAGAGCTGTTTTCAACAATTGTAAAATCTGAAGGTTGAATTGGAAAGGTCACTTGTTGCCATCCAGAACCTGCTGTAATAACAACTGGGTTAGTCGTGACAATCTGGGTAATTGGAAATTGAAATGAATCTAACTCAGCAAATCCTAATCTTAAGGTAACATCATCATTTAGGGCACGAACATCCATTTTGATTGCAACAATACCTTGCGCTAAAAAATCTCCAGACCATTGCGCTCCTCTAGAATATACTAAACATTTACTTCCTGCACCATTTCCAGCTCCTGTAGTTGTGAAACTATAATAGCCATCACCTGCGCCATCAGGTCCACCATCAGCAGGAAGTGAAATAAGAGATTCGGCTAAAACAGGATTTCCTATTTCCCAACTTTGACGAGTTCCATCTTCAAAATCATCTACTTGATTTGCTGTAACCTGAGCAATCATCGCAGTTGAGAACAATAATAAAGTTAATAATAGTAGTTTTGTTTTCATATCATAGCTTTAGTTAAAAGCTAAATTAGTAATTTTAAATAATTTAGCCTTGCAGTTTATCGAAAAAAGCTGATTATTTACTCAAATACATTTTTCGTCGCGAATACAGATCGTAAAATTCATCATCTTTCAAACTATCAATAAACAGGATACTTTCACCAGTACTCTTCATTTCTGGACCAAGTTTCTTATTAACGTTAGGAAATTTATTAAACGAAAACACTGGTTGTTTAATAGCATAACCCTCTAATTTTGGATTAAAATCAAAGTCGGTTACTTTATTATGTCCTAACATCACTTTCGTTGCATAATTTACGTATGGTTCGCCATAAGCTTTCGCAATGAAAGGTACTGTTCTCGATGCTCTTGGATTGGCTTCAATGATGTAAACTTTATCATCTTTAATTGCAAATTGAATATTGATCAAACCAACAGTATTCAGTGCTAGCGCAATTTTATGCGTATGATCTTTAATTTGTTGCATTACAAATTCACCCAAATTGAAAGGAGGTAACGTTGCATTACTATCACCAGAATGTATACCACAAGGCTCGATATGTTCCATGATGCCTATGATATATACATTTTCACCATCACAAATAGCATCAGCTTCAGCTTCAATTGCACCATCTAAATAATGATCTAAAAGTAATTTGTTATTTGGGATCTTACGCAATAAATCTACAACATGCTCTTCAAGTTCTTGTTTATTGATTACAATCTTCATGCCTTGACCTCCAAGTACATACGATGGTCTAACTAAAATAGGAAAGTCTAGTCTGTCAGCCACAGCCAAAGCTTCATCAGCAGTTGATGCTGTATCAAACTCTGGATAAGGAATGTTATTTTCTTTTAATAATGTTGAGAAACTACCTCTGTCTTCAGCTAGATCTAAAGATTGATAGGTAGTTCCTAGAATCTTAATCCCATAACGATCTAGTTTTTCAGCAAGTTTTAATGCGGTTTGACCTCCAAGTTGAACAATGACACCTTCAGGTTTTTCATGTCTGATGATATCATAAATATGTTCCCAAAACACAGGTTCAAAGTATAACTTATCAGCAATATCGAAGTCGGTTGAAACCGTTTCTGGGTTACAATTGATCATAATGGTTTCGTAGCCACATTCAGCACTTGCCAATACACCATGAACACAGCAGTAATCGAACTCGATCCCTTGTCCGATTCGGTTAGGTCCAGAACCTAGTACAATAATCTTTTTCTTATCAGAAACTACACTTTCATTGGCAGAATATAGCTGACCATCTGGTGTTTCTAACTCATTTTCAAACGTCGAGTAATAATATGGTGTTTGTGCTTTAAATTCAGCAGCACAAGTATCAACAAGTTTATACACACGATTGATCTTAAACTCATCACGTTTGTTATAAACCTGGCTTTCTAAACATTTTAGCATGTGAGCAATTTGACGGTCTCCATAACCCTTTTGCTTAGCTTCAAGAAGCAACTCTCGGTCTATAGTATCAATAGTAAATTTTGAAATCTCCTTTTCGAGTTCATGCAGTTCTTCATACTGCTTTAAGAACCACATATCAATTTTAGTGATTTCGTGGATTCTACTCAGAGGAATACCCATTTGAATGGCATCATAAATAGCAAATACACGATCCCAACTTGCATGTGTTAACTTATCGATGATTTGTTGGTAATCTTTATATCCTTTTCCATCAGCACCAAGACCATTACGTTTGATCTCTAGAGACTGTGTAGCCTTGTGTAAGGCTTCTTGGAAGGAACGACCAATTGCCATTACCTCTCCAACCGCTTTCATTTGGAGTCCGAGTGTACGATCAGAGCCTTCGAATTTATCAAAATTCCAACGAGGAATCTTAACAATAACGTAGTCTAAAGTTGGTTCAAATAATGCAGATGTAGACTTCGTGATTTGATTGCTCAATTCATCTAAAGTGTAACCCAAAGCTAATTTTGCAGCAATTTTGGCAATTGGGTAACCCGTTGCTTTACTAGCTAAAGCCGAAGAGCGCGATACTCTTGGGTTAATTTCAATGGCGATAATATCTTCTTTTTCATCAGGACTTACAGCAAATTGCACATTACATCCACCAGCAAAATCACCAATACTTCGCATCATATGGATAGCCATATCACGCATTTTTTGGTAAGTTTTATCAGATAAGGTCATTGCAGGAGCCACTGTAATGGAATCACCTGTATGAATTCCCATTGGATCCATGTTTTCAATTGTACAGATGATAACAACATTGTCATTTTTATCACGTAGCAATTCCAACTCATATTCCTTCCAACCCAGTAAGGCTTTGTCTATCATAACCTCGTGAATTGGAGAAATCTCTAAACCTCTGGTTAAAGCTTCATCAAATTCTTCTTCAGTATAGACAATGGAAGCACCTGCTCCTCCTAAAGTAAAAGAGGCTCTAATACACAATGGAAACCCAAATTCTTGAGCGATTTCTTTACCTCGTAAAAACGAGGTCGCAGTTTCTTGAGGTGCCATGCCAACACCTATTTTGTTCATTAAGTCACGAAATTGCTCTCTATCTTCAGTAATATTGATGGCGTCAATATTAACTCCGATGATTTCCACTCCAAAATCTTCCCATATGCCTTTTTCATCTGCTTCAATACAAAGATTTAAAGCCGTTTGTCCTCCCATTGTAGGTAAGACAGCATCTATTTGAGGATGCTCTTTTAGGATCTTTATTATCGATTTTGTTGTCAATGGTAACAAATACACATGATCTGCCATTGATGGATCTGTCATGATTGTTGCAGGATTAGAATTGATAAGAATTGTTTCTATTCCATCTTCACGAAGAGATCGCAAAGCTTGTGATCCTGAATAATCAAATTCGCAGGCTTGTCCAATGATAATCGGACCTGAACCAATAATAAGAATGGATTTTAATGTTTCGTTTTTAGGCATGTTTCAATTTTTTTATGGTTGCAAAAATAGCTAACAAATGGGTACAAAAAAAGGTGTTACACCTAAGCAACACCTTTAAAATATTAACAATTGTTAATCATTATCTTTTATGTCTATTTTCAGATGACACAGACAATTTCTTTCTTCCTTTAGCTCTTCTACGAGCTAAAACTTTTCTTCCGTTTACAGAAGCCATTCTCTCTCTAAAACCGTGTTTGTTTCTTCTTTTTCTCTTCGACGGTTGAAACGTTCTTTTAGGCATTGTCTTATATTTTTAAAATCTTTTATCTTTTTTGAGTGTTTTAAGCTGTCCTTAAAACTGCGTGCAAATATACAAAGAGTTTTTAGTTTGCCAAACCTAAAATTAAAAATATTTACAATTGTTTTTATTAACTTTGCAAACCAATTTTTAAATCATAAAAATGTTCAACAAAAATATAAAATTAGTCCTAGCCATTTCAATTTTTGCATTTGCAATATATCAGTTTATTGAAGGTTATATTGGCAATGGGATCATGTACATATTACTCGCTCTCATTTTTGTGTTTTTATATTATAAGAACGAATTTATTTTACTTGCATTTTTGCGTTTGAGAAAACAAGATTTTGAAGGTGCCAAGAAGTGGTTAGCTAAAATTAAGAATCCATCAAGCGCCTTAGTCAAAAAGCAAGAAGGCTACTACAATTACCTTCATGGCATAATGCTTTCGCAAACCAATATGAATGAAGCCGAAAAGTATTTCAAAAAAGCAATAAGTTTAGGCTTATCAATGGATCATGATTTGGCTATGGCGAAATTAAATCTTGCGGGAATAGCCTTCAGCAAAAGAAGACCTCAAGAGGCTCAAAAATTATTATCTGAAGCGCAAAAGCTTGATAAACGTGATATGTTAGCAGATCAAATTAAGATGTTCAAGCAACAAATGAAGAAAACGTCTATTCCAAAGCAACAATATGGACAACCAACATCTTCAAGACAGCATAGACGTAGCAGACGCTAACACAATATTATAATAAAGGTGACCAAAGTCTAGCATAAGACTCTTTTAGTTTTACAATCTTAGGTCGAGACTTCCACGATTCATAATCTAGGCAGTCAGAATCTTTTATATCCTCCATAAAATAGGACTTCAAAATTAAGGATTGCTCTTTGTTATAAATCAATGCATTAATTTCAAAATTAATCTCGAAGCTTCTATTATCAAGGTTGCAGGTACCAACTGTTGAAAAAATATCATCGATCACTAAAGTTTTTGAATGAACAAATCCTTTATGGTAACGATACACCTTCACTCCTGCTTCTAACAATGCTTCAATATTAGAATTAGTAGCATAATTTGCAATCCAAGAATCTGAGTTTTTTGGAAGGATTAATCTCACATCAATCCCAACCTTAGCTGCAATTTGCAATGCTGTAATTATTTCGTCATTTGGAATAAAGTAAGGCGTGGTAATGTAAATGTATTCTTCGGCGTTATTAATAGCGGTTAGAATTGCTATCATAATATTAGCCCATTTTGTGTCTGGTCCGCTCGCTGCAATTTGAACTGCAACATTATTTGAACAATCAACCTCAGGAAAATAATCTGTTGTTATGTCAAGCTTGCCTTTGGAGACAAAATCCCAACTTGTTAAAAAATGAAACTGCAGTACCTTGACCGCTTCACCAAAAATTCTAAGATGTGTATCTCTCCAATAAATGCCATCACAAGCATTCGTATATTCATCTGAAATGTTTACACCACCAACAAAGCCAATCTTACCATCAATTATAGCAATTTTTCGGTGATTTCTATAATTTGATTTCCCAGTTAAACTTGAGAATATGACAGGCATAAAAGGATAATGTTCTACACCACTTTCATCTAATTTACGTTTGGTTTTTGATGATAATTTACTGCCAACATCATCATAAATGAGTTTAACTTTAACACCTGAGCTACTTTTATCACATAAAATATTTAAAATCTTTGTACCTGTTTCATCATCTTTCAATATGTAATATTCAAGATGAATGTAATGCGTTGCCTGATTTAAATCTTCAATTAGCCTTTCAAATTTAACTTCTCCATTCTTTAAAATTTCAATATCATTATTAAATGTTAGAGGCGATTTCTCACTCGCCTTCAACAGTTTAATGAGTTTAATTTTATCGTCTAATTGCTTACTAATATTATACAGATCTTTTGGCTTAACAAATAAATTACTTGATAAACGCTTGATTGTTTTTGAATTGGCAATATCTTTTCGATTAAAAATTTTGGTCTTTCGATATTGTTGACCAAAAAGGTAGTACACAATCAATCCAAAAAAAGGGAAGAAAGCTAAAACAAGAATATATGCTAATGTTTTTGTAGGATTATTGTTCTTTAAAAGAATAATAACTACCACAAAAATTGCTAGTAGATAATTAAGTAATAATGCTATGGACCAAATATTTGACTTAAAATATTCTAACATCTAAGGATTGGTAGAATAGAATCCTTTTTTAGGAATTTCTATGTAATATTTCTTTCTAGATTTATTGTTGAGATGGCCTTCTCTTAACCATGGGTTATGTAGCTTTAATATTTTATAATTAATACCATAGTTCTTAGCAAATTTTGAGAAGTCGGTTACAACTGTATCAACTTCAACTTTGTAGGTTGGTACTGCTGAATATAAATCACTGTCATCAAAATTAAAACCATATTTATCAGGATGGCTTAAAATTTCCTTTACAGCAACGATCCTGAACACATAGCGTCCCGTTTCTTCACCTAATAATAAATCGTAGTAACCTGTAACACCTTGATCATTTAAACGTCTAGAGATTCCAGCATTGCCTGCATTATAAGCTGCAGCAGCTAGTGTCCAAGAGCCTAAGCGTTCTTTTGCATTTTTTAAATACTTGCAGGCAACTTCAGTAGCCATTTCTAAATGATAACGCTCATCGACATTAGCATTAACTTCTAAACCATTTTCTCGGCCTGTAGCTTTCATTATTTGCCAAACACCAGTCGCTCCTGCAGGCGACACAACATTGGTAAGTCCGCTTTCAATTACAGCCAAATATTTAAAGTCATCAGGAATACCATGTTTTTTTAAGATTGGTTCAATGATAGGAAAATACTTTGCCGATCGTTTATACATTAACAATCCGTTAGATTGCCAATACGTATTTACGAGCAGCTCTCTATCCATTCGTTCTAAAATATCTGGATTATCTAATGGTACTTTTTCACCAGCAAATTCTAAATAATCGGGAACAGACAATGCATATACATTATAATCCTTTACAGGTCTTGAATCGTTAGTATCATTTACAGTATTATCATCTGTTTCTTCAACAGGTGCCTTCTGAACAGAAAAAATGAAAAGTCCTGAAATACAGATAACACCTACGGTTGCTAAAATATTTTTTATAGTCTTCATATATCTTTTTTTATAAATGTATAAAATATAACAAATGGTTTCAAATCTAATTTAAGATTAGTTTAGGCAAATTTTCATTAAACCATTTATACTTGTTAATAATCATAATATGTGAGCCACCTTTAATAATGATACAATTTCCCTGACAAGAATGAGGAAAAACAGCATCTTTATCACCATGAATGTAAATAGCGTCAAGGTTTGGACTATCTTGGTTCCATTCTATTACATTTTCAATCGCCCAATCTAAATAACGCTTATCATTTACAGATAAGTATTTTTTATAAAGTTCTATGCGCTTAGTAATAGTTTCACCAAACGTGTAAGTTGCTAAAACATCAATACTACTAACCAATTGCGTTGGTAATAGTTTATACGCTTTTGTTACTTTCATTAATTTCATACGTTTAGGAAGCTCGTGTTTAGATTTGACACTAGACACAACAAAAAGTTTCCGCAACGACATGTGTTTACTCATTTCCTGAACTAAAATCCCACCAAAGGACACACCTAACAACACAATGTTGTCATGTTCAATTTTAGAAATCATACGTTTGGCATAAGATTCCAGAGATTCCTTAGGTTCAGGTATAAACCATTCTAGCCAATGTATTTTAAATTGATCTTCAGGAAGTTTAATGTATTCAAAAATGGAAGGATTTGCAGCCATTCCTGGCATTAAATAAACATGTATGTATTCCTGATTCATAAGGGTTTAAGATCGTTGGTTTTTAATGTTTGTTAATTTTTTGTAAATTTGCAATACAAAACTATATAAATCTATAGTTCTACCCTACCAACCATTGAATTAAATACGAAATTATTATGATTGAAGCAGCAGAACTGACTGACAATGACTTTTTACGTCAATTTGAACTTAAGGTAGATAATGAACTTGCTAAAATTGAGTACGCTCTCCAAGATCGAAAAATTTTCTTAACCAAACTAATCATTCCAGATGCTATAAAATCTGAAGAATTTTCTGAAGAATTTCTGACTTTAGTTTTTGAAAATATAGCAGATCGAAATATAAGTGTTGTTCCTACTAGTCCTGAAATTGCTAAATTTATTAGACGACACAGAAAATACAAAAAGATGTTACCAGTAGGTATTAGAATATAATCTTTAATCTAAGACATAAAAAAACCGAAGTTTTCACTTCGGTTTTTTTTATTAAGCATTATTTTTTATTCAAGTTCAATTACTGCAGATCCTGATTCTAGAGTAACACTTACTTCTTCTTGAGTTTGCTCATTATAACCAACTAAGGTACCTGAAAAACTAAACTCTAAGCGCGAACCATTATTTTTAGTTGTAACAGTTGTTAAATTTCCACCTTGATTATAAGGGTGATAGTAAACACCATCTTTGATGTAATAAAAATCTTGAATGGCATCAGATCCTACATCACCAATAACTGTATAAAATTCTAATAAACGCTGTGTGCTTCCACTAATAGTTGCTGTGATATCTAATTCAGTAAAACCACCAAAGCTATAACGATCAACAATAATATTGTTAAATGTTACTAATTCACCATCTATTCGAGCAGAAATTGTTTGGGTCAACATACCATCTCCACCATCGCCTCCGTCGTCATCACTTTTGTTACATGATAAGGTCGCTACAGATATAGCAACAACGAATACTGCTAAAAAAAATTTTTTCATAATATTAAATTGATTTTTTAAGTTTTATTACTTAGCAAAGATAAAATAAGAATTCGCTTACGCAAGTCTTTGTAAAATTAAACCAAAGCATTAACAAATTCAAAACGTACCAAACCATCTTCATCTATTTTGGTAAGTTCAACTTGACACATCGTATTAACCAGCTCTGGATTCCAAGGTGTTTTTACTTTAATATAGTTTTCTGTAAAACCATGAATATACCCTTCTTTATTTTCGCCTTCAAACAAAACAGTTCGTGAAGTTCCAATCTGACTTTCATAAAAAGCTCTTCGTTTTTTCACAGAAAGACCACGAAGCATTTTACTGCGTTTCGCTCTTACATTTTTGGGGACAACACCCTCAAAATCAGCTGCAAGTGTGTTATCTCTTTCAGAATACGTAAATACGTGTAAATATGAAATATTGAGCGTGTTTAAAAAATTATAGGTTTCTAAAAACAACTCATCTGTTTCGCCAGGAAAACCAACAATAACATCTACACCAATACAAGCATGAGGCATAACTTGCTTTATCTTTTCAACACGATCTACGTATAATTCTTTCATATAACGACGACGCATTAATTTTAGCAATGTATTGCTTCCGCTTTGTAATGGTATATGAAAGTGAGGTACAAATGTTTTGCTTTGTGCTACAAAATCTATCGTTTCATTTTTTAGCAAATTAGGTTCAATTGAGGAAATTCTTAAGCGCTCAATACCTTTAACTTCATCTAAAGCTTGAACTAATTCAAAGAATGTGTGCTCATGCTTTTTGTTACCAAATTCGCCTTTACCATAATCACCAATATTAACACCAGTGAGTACGATTTCCTTTATGTTTTTTTCTGAAATTTCTTTTGCGTTTCTCAGGACATTCTCTAAAGTATCACTTCGTGAAATCCCACGAGCCAATGGAATTGTACAATACGTACATTTGTAATCACAGCCATCTTGAACTTTCAAAAAAGCTCGTGTTCGGTCGCCAATGGAGTAGCTTCCAACGTAAAAATCGGCTTCCTGAATTTCACAACTATGCACTTCTCCCATATCATTTTTAGTCAAATCATTGAGATAGCTCGTAATATTGAATTTTTCAGTTGCTCCCAAAACCAAATCGACACCATTGACATCTGCTAATTCTTGAGGTTTCAATTGTGCATAACAACCTACTGCGGCTACAAAAGCATTTGGATTTACTTTTTGAGCTTGCTTTACAATAGATTTGAAACGCTTATCTGCATTTTCAGTAACCGAACAAGTATTAATCACATAAATATCTGCTTTCTCCTTAAAATCAACACGCTCAAACCCTTCCGAAGAAAAACGCCTAGCAATTGTAGAAGTTTCAGAAAAATTGAGCTTGCAACCTAACGTATAAAATGCAACTTTTTTATTCATAATAAGGTTTTGATTTCTTTGCACGCAGAAATCTGACTATATTTACTTGTTACTAATTTTAGAGTGGGCAAATGTACATAATTGTTAGGCTTTTCACAATCAATTGCAGTGCTCTTATGCTAAAACTCAATAATTTACAACTGTATGTCTAAAGCTCAGGCTAGAATTAAAGAAGTCATTTCATTTTTTGAAAATAAAGACACGACGCTTGGTTTCAGAAAATTAATGGATTGTGTTATTGATACTCAAGATCTTGACTTATTTAAAGAGGTTATAGATTTAACCGATTGGAAAGAGCGACATCCTGAAAATATGGATGCATTTATAGAAAAATCTTTATCAATTTTAGACAAGGCTTCCAAAATTCCTATACAAGAGTACGACAATAAAAATCCTGTTATAATTGGCCATGATCTCATAAAAACTTACGGAAAGCATCGATTTACATTAGGCCCTGTTTCTATTCAAATACATAAAGGAGACGTTTACGGATTGGTTGGTGAAAATGGTAATGGAAAAACAACACTATTAAGAGTATTAGCTAAGGAAATCAAATTAAATGAAGGCACACTGCTCTTTAATTTTGACACTAGTTACGACTCCGATTATGATTTGAGGACTAATTTGGTTTACATACCTCAAAGAACGCAACGTTGGTACGGAAGCTTGAAAGACAATTTAAAATTTGTATTGTCAAATTACGGCATTCCTCCTGAAGAAAATGAAATTCGAGTATTAATGATGATTGCCAGACTAGGCTTGTGGAATTACAAGCATTTAAAATGGAACGAACTATCATCTGGATATAAAATGCGTTTTGAATTAGCCAGAACACTGTTACGACAACCAGAATTGTTACTATTAGACGAACCGCTGGCTAATCTTGATGTTTTAGCGCAGCAGGTTATTCTCGAAGATTTGAAATCAATTTGCAACTCAATAAACAATCCTATTGCCTTAATTTTAAGTTCTCAGCAACTTTATGAGGTTGAAAAAGTATCTGATAAAGTTATTTATCTAGAAAATGGTAAACATACCGATAACCTCGATACAGAAGAAATAAACCAAAATCAATTAATCCTAGAAATTGATTCTAATGTTGATCGCGCGACTCTACTTTCAGTTTTTGAAAATTTCGGGCTCCAGAAATTAATATATAATGGCGGAATTTATGTCGCTTATTTTAATGAGAGCACAGCTTTTTCAACCGTATTGGAAATTCTCGGCAAGCATCAAATAGAAGTCACCTACATCAGAAACATTAGTAAATCAACGCGACGCTTTTTTGTTTCATAACCAGATCAAAATGAAAAAACACATACAAAATATCAATGCATATCTATTAGAGCGTTATCCACTAATTTGGAATACCAGATTATTTTGGATGCTTAGTATTGCTGTGGTTTTACATTTAATCTTTTTTTGCTTTGGGTACCTCACGTTAACAGATGTCACACTATTACATGAAAGCAATGCTGAAGACTTATATTTTGATAATGGCACTGTGTACTTAACAGCAATCATCTCCATACTAATTTTGGTGACATGGTTGATTTTTATGTTTAAAAACAACAGCTTTAAAAATTTCTATCCTACGTCTAAACCCAAATTATTTCATCAGTTTATACACTACATCCTTATTATTTTTAGCTGTACGAGTTTTTTCATTTCTTATAATTATGGTCTCAAAGCCTATATTGCTAACACATACGAAACAGATGTAGTCAATAATGAAATTAAAGTAACTAACGATGCTGCACTTTTCTTTTCACGAAGCTTATCACCTTACACCATTGATGTTAGAAACTACCCTGAACCATTTACTAACCTTTATGGAGAAGAAAATTCTAGCATTAGAAATTTTGATACCATACCTAAATTAGAATTTTTAGACAAGCATTATAGCTTCTATACGCTAACAACGGTTGAAAAGAAAAGACCTAAACGTTGGCACCATAGGGATTCTATAAGCCCGAATTACGTATTTAGTAGAGAGACCGATTCGTCAACAATATATTATTACAAAGAACGTGAGTTTGATATCACTTCTTATGAAGATTCTGCAATCCCTAGTTATTTTAATGCAAATCATACCTTTTACGTGTCGCATAATGACACTCTAAGTGACAATGTGTTTTCCAATACCAATAAGTATAGCGGTTATTACGAATACAATTATTATCACTCAAGTCATAGTACAAGGTCACTATACAGAGGACAAAGAAATTATGAGCTCCTCAAAAGAAATGATCCTGATGAAATTCTTGCCCTTCTAACAAATACACTTAGGATTGCTGATGCTTATAAAGTAAAGCACAACCTAAATGCCGACACTTGGTTTAAAATGGTATATCATCCTGAGACTTTTGAAGTCAAACATTTCATTAGAACCGAACCTAAAGATGAGGTCTATGATGATCTAACCATTTCGTATGAAGATGATAAATTGACCCAAAAATATTTCAAAGAACGACTAAGCGATTATTACTTTAAATCTTCAGATTTAAGAAATACGTTTGATAACATTGAAGACATTAAATCCAGTAATCCTTTTGAAGGTGCTATTCATGTATTTATGTGGTTATCGTTTTTTGTTTCTGCCCTTATTTATATGTTTAGAGTTACAGGACTTAAGCCTTTATTGTTTTCTATCATAACAGTTGGTGTATTGTTTTTATTAATTACACTTATTGCTGCCTTATCTTATTACTTGAATGAGTCAGGCAATACAGTTCCACAATTTATAATCCTATATTTTACATTATTCATAGGCACCATTATTTTAATCATTCCTTTGTTCTTTCTAAAAAAGATTAAAAAACTAGTGCTTGCTATCTGTTTGAATATCTCTATTATTGGTTTCCCGCTGTATTTGCTTTTAATTTTAGGAATCATCTCTTACCATCAAAGTCTCCTTTGCGAAGCTAGAAATCTGTATTCTGAATATTCGTATGAATGTAATACCATAATGAGCAGTTTAGAATTAAATTGGAGTTACGTATTATGGATTTTTGGTATTTTATTTTTACTAGGCTATACGTCTATCATAAAAAAATGGAAAGCTTTACCTGAAAGTTAATATGAAGGCTCGTTTTACATACAATTCAAACTTCATTGTGCTTATTGTTAGTATATGCACACTGGTTTTTTCTTGTAATGAAAATTCTAAAGCAACTAATGACCACCTTGTTTTTAGATACAATGAACATAAGAATATTGGCTCCTTAGATCCTGCCTTTGCAAAAGACAATGCCGATATTTGGGCCGTTAATCAGTTGTTCAATGGATTGGTTCAAATGGATGAGCACTTAAACGTCCAGCCTTGTATCGCAAAACGTTGGACAATTTCTGAAGATGCTTTAAATTATACGTTTACCCTTCGGAAGGATGTACAGTTTCATAAACATACGCTTTTTGGTAAGGATTCAACCCGAATGGTCACAGCGCATGATTTTGAATATAGCTTCAGCAGATTAATGGATAAAAAAGTAGCGTCTCCTGGAAGCTGGACACTTCAAAAAGTAGAACAATTCACTGCCTTAAATGATTCCACATTTCAAATACAATTGAAGCAACCTTTTCCTGCATTTTTAGGATTGCTAACAATGAAATACTGCTCGGTAGTTCCAAAGGAAATTGTTGAGCATTATCAATCAAATTTCAGGTCGCATCCAATAGGTACTGGTCCTTTTCAGTTTAAACGTTGGGAAGAGAATCTAAAACTCGTGTTTAGAAAAAACAATGCCTATTTTGAACAAGATCAAAACCAACAATCTTTACCTTACTTAGAAGCTGTTGCTATTACATTTCTACCTGATAAACAAAGTGAGTTTTTACAGTTTGCGCAAGGTAATATTGATTTTGTATCTGGATTAGATGCCTCTTACAAGGATGAAATTTTAACCGCAGATGGAAAACTCAGAGCATTATACGAATCTGATGTGACTATGATTCGCGGACCATACCTCAACACAGAGTATCTTGCTGTATTTATGGAATCTGAAGTTACAGCGCTTCAATCACAGCTTATAAGAGAAGCTATTAATTATGGCTTTGATCGTCAAAAAATGATGACTTACTTACGTAATGGTATTGGTATTCCTGCGCATGGTGGTTTTATTCCCAAAGGGCTTCCTGGCTACGATGCTTCTATTGGCTACAAATACCGACCTGAAAAGGCGAAAGCTTTAGTAGATCAGTTTAAAAATGAGAGTGGGATTTCAAACCCTGAAATTACCATAACCACAACAAGCAATTATTTAAGCTTTTGTGAATTCATTCAAAGAGAACTTCAAAAACTTGGCATTTCGGTAAATGTCGATGTCATTCCTGCAGCAACATTAAAGGATGCTAAAGCCAATGGAAAACTAGATCTATTTAGAGCAAGTTGGGTAGCCGATTATCCAGACGCGGAAAATTATTTGTCTTTATATTACAGCAAGAATTTTGCACCAAATGGTCCAAATTACACGCATTACAAAAGTGAATTATTTGATACTTGGTATGAACGTGCTTATACCATCACAAATCCTGAAGCGCGTGAAGAACTTTATACAAAAATGGATAGCTTAGTGATGTCTGAAGCACCAATAATTCCTTTGTTTTATGATGAAGTCGTTCGCTTTACAAGAAAAGAGGTTTCTGGCTTAGGCATCAATCCGATAAATTTATTAGATCTAAAACGCGTTAAGAAGACCAAGTAAAAATTAACTTGAAATTTAATTATCTATTGTAAAATAATAGATGTCATCTTCACCTTTTCCGCCTTCTCTATTTGAAGATAAATAACCAGACTTGCCATCAGGAAGTAATTCATAACACATATCATCAGCCTCACTATTGATTGGTGCAGATAATAAGACTGGCTTACCAAACTTTCCATTTGGTCCCATTTCTGCTCTATAAATGTCTAATCCGCCTAAACCATTAGCTCTATCTGAAGAAAAATAAAGTACATTTCCTTCAGTGATGTAAGGAAACATCTCTTTTCGAGGTGAATTTAAATGTGCGCCTAAATTTTCAATTTTCCCATACTTATTATTTCCAAGAATCTTAACCCTGAAAATATCTGTAGGTCCTTTAGCCTGCGGAATATTAGACGTAAAATATAAGTATTGTCCATCAGGACTCACCGAAGGATGTGCATATGAATAACGCTCATCACAAAAAGGTAACATCTTAAACTTCATATAGCCTTTACCTTCCACATATTCGCCACGTTCCATTCGTAAATTTCTGGTCTTATCATCATATTTATACACATCACCACGCTTTTTTTCATTTGTGGTAGCATACATATAGTGTCCATCGACACTAAATCCAGCACTCGAGCTATTAAATACAAATCGGTCTGATGACACGAACTCTTTAGCATTGATAATTTGCCCATCTTCTGTCATTTCACCATGGTATAATGTAAAGATCTGCTGATCACCACTATTGCGTTCAACAGTGCCAAAACTATTTACTTTATAGCGTGAAAAATAGACAATATTGTCTTTTACATAGACAACGCCATACTGACTTAATTCGTCATTGACATCGATGTTCTTCAAGGTATAGGTTTCAGATTGGGAAAATGCTATTGAAGAAAGCATTAATAGCACTACAAGTAGGTATTTCTTCATTACTAAAGGTTTTAATCGTCTTTTTTTCGCCATTGTTTAGTGTTTTCAAACACATGCTCTAAAATCGCTTTATCAGCATCTGAAAAGGTAACGTTTCGTCTTTTCATAACAACTTCAGCGACTTCAAACGCTTTTCGTGTGAGGTAAGTGGTAAAACCTGAATGTCCTCCCCAACTAAAACTAGGCACAAAATTTCTAGGAAAACCACTTCCAAATATATTAGCACTAACACCAACAACTGTACCTGTATTAAACATGGTGTTTATACCACATTTGCTATGATCTCCCATCATCAATCCACAAAACTGTAATCCAGTTCTTGCAAAGCCTTGGGTTTCGTAGTTCCACAATCTCACTTCAGCATAATTATTTTTGAGATTCGAATTATTTGTATCTGCACCAAGGTTACACCATTCGCCTAACACTGAATTTCCAAGAAATCCGTCATGACCTTTATTAGAGTAACCAAAAATGACTGAGTTATTCACTTCACCTCCAACCTTACTATGCGGTCCAACTGTTGTTGGTCCATAAATCTTAGCAGCAAGTTTTAAAGTCGCATGCTCACATAAAGCAAAAGGACCTCTAACGATGCTGCCTTCCATCACTTCTGCATTTTTGCCGATGTATATTGGACCAGAACTTGCATTTAACGTCACAAACTCCAACGAAGCGCCTTCCTCAATAAAAATATCTTGTGCATTGATACAATTAACCGAATTAGGAATAGGTTGCGACTCACGATCTTTGGTAAGCAACTCAAAATCTTCAATAATAGCCGCACCATTTTTTGAAAAAATATCCCAAGTTTGCTCTATTTTAATAAACTCCGAATCAAACTCTATAGCATCATAGGTTTCAAAATTCACTTCGTCTTGAGTATCCTTAGTATAAAAAGCGATCACATCTTCGCCATTAAAAACTGCTTGATTCTCATCAAGATTCTTGATGGTCTCGGCAAGTTCTTTGGTTGGTAAATAGGATGCATTAATCATAATATTAGAATCCATTTCTACCATAGGATATTTTTCAGAGAGATATTCTTCGGTAAGTGTGGTTGTTGTAAAACCTAAATGCTTTTCCCATTTCTCTCTAATGGTTAATATCCCAACTCTAATATCAGCAACTGGTCTGGTAAAGGTAAATGGTAACAAATTGTTACGAGCAGGACCATCAAAGAGAATATAATTCATAACACAAACTTGTTTTAAAGATAGTTCAAATGTAACGTAATTGCGATAAACAAAAAAGCCTTTAAGTTGAATCTTAAAGGCTTTAAAAATATTGTACTAAGACGCTTATTTCTTAAATTTAGCGTATTTGTTTTTGAATTTATCAATACGACCAGCAGTATCTACTAATTTAGATTTACCAGTGTAGTATGGATGAGACGTTCTTGAAATCTCCAATTTCACTACTGGATATTCAACACCATCTACTTCAATAGTTTCTGTAGTATCTGCAGTAGACTTTGTAATGAATACGTCATCGTTTGACATATCTTTAAATGCTACAAGTCTGTAATTTTCTGGATGTATTCCTTTTTTCATCTCTATATACGTTTATTCGCTTAACTTTTTTCGAGGTGCAAATTTAAGTATTTTTTGTAAATTACCAATAATTATTTTTGTTTTTTATTCTTCAAAAATTTGTAACAAATAAAAACAAACGCACACTAACAAGCATATTAACTAATTTAAACTATCACAATGGAAAAATCTCTTCGCTCTACTGCTATTAATTATGGAATGTATTTGGCAGTAATATTATCGCTATTTACTGTTATAGCTTATGTGTTCAATATCGAATTATTAGTTAACTTTTGGTTAATGCTCTTAATATTACCATTATTATCAATAGCATTTGGCATCATCTCTACTGTAAAAAACAAAAATGCTTTAGAAGGATTTATAAGTTTCAAGCAGGCTTTCACGTCATATTTTATAACTATAGCTATTGGTATTATAGTTAGTTCTTTAATTTCGATCTTAATATTTAACTTTATTGATCCTGAAGCGGCAAGTATGTTACAAGAAATCGCTTTAGAAAAAACTAGAGCTTTTATGGAAAGAATGGGTGCTCCTGAAACTGAGATAGATAAAGCGATAGCTCAAGCATCAGAACAAGACAACATGAGTTTAAGTGCACAACTTTTAAATATTGCTAAAGGACTTATTTTTTATGCTGTAATAGGGTTAATAGTTAGCTTAATAATGAAAAAGAAAAACCCAAACCAAGCTTAAAATAAATTCTGTACTTTTGACTATTAGAAATTTAAAAGTACTTAATGAACATATCAGTAGTCATACCACTACTTAACGAACAAGATTCTTTAATAGAACTACACGATTGGATTGCTCAAGTTATGCAGTCCAATCGTTTTTCATATGAAATCATCTTTATTGATGATGGCAGCACTGATGATTCTTGGTTGCACATTATGAAACTTTCCCAAAAAGATGATAATGTCAAAGGCATTCGCTTTTTGAATAACTTCGGAAAATCCCAAGCTTTACACGCTGGTTTTGCAAAAGCACAAGGTGACGTTGTGATCACTATGGATGCAGATTTACAGGACAATCCAGATGAAATTCCAGAACTATACAACATGATTGTCATTGACAAATTTGACATGGTCTCTGGATGGAAGAAAAAACGTTACGATTCTGTACTTGCTAAAAATTTACCTTCTAAATTGTTCAATTGGGCTGCTCGTAAAACTTCTGGTGTGAAGCTCAACGACTTTAATTGTGGCTTAAAAGCTTATCATATAGACGTAGTCAAAAACATTGATGTTAATGGTGAAATGCATCGTTACATTCCTGTTTTGGCTAAAAATGCTGGTTTCACTAAAATTGGTGAGAAAATTGTAAAACACCAGGCTAGAAAGTATGGTGTAACCAAATTTGGAATGAATCGCTTTGTTCATGGCTTCTTAGACTTAATTACCATTTGGTTTATCTCCCGATTTGGAAGACGACCAATGCATCTTTTTGGTGCACTTGGCGTGATTATGTTTGGTATCGGATTTATGTTTGCGCTCTATCTAGGTATTGATAAATTATTCATCAATACTACTGGTCGCTTAATTACAGATCGACCTCAATTTTATATTGCCTTGGCTACCATGATTATCGGGACACAGTTTTTTGTAGCTGGCTTCCTAGGAGAAATCATATTAAGAACTAAAGGAAATAAAAAGCGTTACCTCATTAAACAGGAACTGAATTTGTAAAATTAGGTCTACACTCAAATTCCTTTCATTGAAATACTTACTTTTGCAGTATATTTTTTAACGTATGAATTACATTAAACCTCAACTTTTAGAACGTGTCAATACTTGGTTAACTTCAACTTTTGATAACGACACCAAAGCATATATAAAAGACCTTATTGCCAATAACACCAAAGAACTTGAAGAAAGTTTTTACAAAGATCTAGAGTTCGGAACTGGTGGAATGCGAGGTGTTATGGGAATTGGCACCAATAGAATCAATAAGTATACACTCGGAAAAAACACGCAAGGTCTTAGCAATTATTTACACCAACAATTTTCTGGTGAAACTATTAAAGTTGCTATTGCTTACGATTGCAGACATAACAGTCAAAGTTTAGCTAAAGTTGTTGCTGATGTCTTTTCTGCTAATAATATCAAGGTTTTTCTTTTTGAAGAATTACGTCCTACTCCAGAATTATCATTCGCATTAAAACACTTAGGTTGTCATTGCGGAATCGTTCTTACTGCTTCTCACAATCCACCAGAATACAATGGCTTCAAAGTATATTGGCAAGATGGCGGACAACTTGTTCCTCCTCAAGATGCTGAAATTATTTCTGAAATAAATCGCTTGGAATATTCTGAAATAAAGTTTGATGCCAACGAAACGCTTATTGAAATTATTGGTGAGAACGTAGATGATGTGTTTATTACTGAATCCATAAAAAACGGAAGCTTTAACACAGCAGCTGAAGCTAAAGAAAACTTAAATATTGTCTTTACGTCGCTTCACGGAACTTCCATTATGGCGATTCCAGAAACTCTAAAACGAGCGGGTTACACGAAACTTCATATTGTTGAAGAACAACGCACTCCTAATGGTGACTTCCCAACGGTTAAATCACCAAACCCAGAAGAGCCTGAAGCTTTAAAAATGGCTGTAGAACTAGCTAATAAAGTCGATGGAGATATCGTTATTGGAACCGATCCAGATTGTGACAGATTAGGTGTTGCTGTAAGAGATTTAAATGGAGAAATGGTTATCTTAAATGGTAATCAAACTATGATCTTAATGACCGATTTCCTATTAAATCAATGGAAAGCTGCAGGAAAAATTGATGGTAATGACTTCATTGGTTCTACCATTGTATCTACTCCAATGATGTCTGTACTTGCAAAAGCGTATGATGTAGAATGCAAGATCGGATTAACAGGTTTTAAATGGATCGCTAAAATGATCAAAGACTTCCCTGAGCTTGACTTTATTGGTGGTGGCGAGGAAAGTTTCGGATTTATGGTTGGTGATTTTGTTAGAGATAAAGATGCTGTAACCTCTACACTCCTAGCGTGTGAAATTGCTGCGCAAGCCAAAGCTAAAGGAATGACGATGTATGAAAAATTAATCGATTTGTATCTAGAGCATGGCTTTTATAAAGAGCGTTTGGTGTCGTTAACCAAAAAAGGAATTGAAGGCGCTCAAGAAATTAAACAAATGATGATTGATGCTCGCGAAAATCCGTTACAGGAAGTCAACGGTTCTAAAGTGGTTAGAATTGAAGATTATCAGTTAGCCACTATAAAGAACGTGCTTACTGGTGAAGAATCACCTACAAACATTCCAAAATCAAATGTATTGATATACTACACTGAAGATGGTAGTAAAATTGCTTTGAGACCAAGTGGTACAGAACCTAAGATCAAATTTTACATTAGTGTAAATACGACTTTAGACAATGTGTCAGATTTTCAAGCTACGGAACAAAAATTGGAAACTAAGATTGATGCTATCCTAAAAGATATGCAGCTAAACTAATGAATTATATAAAAAAACTTTCTCGTTTTTTATTACCATACAAGCGTTACGCAATTCTAAATATTATATGTAACGTCTTTTATGCACTCTTTAGCACTTTAGCTATGGTCTCCTTAATGCCAATGATCAATGTATTGTTTGGTGAAGGCGAAAAGGTTTATCAGAAACCTTCCCTTGAACAATCTGATAGTGTAAAAGATTTTGCCGAAAACTATCTTAATTATTTAGTGACTACAACTACTGAAGCTGATGGTCCGCAACGAGCTTTACTCTACATGATTATATTAATCATAACGATGTTCTTGTTGAAAAACATCTTTAACTATTTGGCTTTATTTTTCATAACATTTTTACGAAACGGTATCTTAAAAGATATTAGAGACGAAGTTTATGACAAAGTCATTTCGCTCCCTATCTCCTACTATTCCGAAAAACGCAAAGGTGATATTATTGCGCGTATTTCTGGTGATGTGGCCGAAGTAAAAAGTTCTATGCTTTCTGTATTAGAATTGATTGTAAAAGAACCGCTAACCATTCTTTTTGCAATCATAACAATGTTTCTAATATCAACGAAGCTTACCATTTTTGTCTTCATTTTTATTCCTGTTGCTGGATTTATTATTTCAAGAATTGGTAAAAGTTTAAAACGTAAATCTGAACGCGTTCAAAGAGAACAAGGTATTTTCCTTTCAACGCTTGAAGAGACTTTAGGCGGATTAAAAGTCATAAAAGGTTTTAATTCTGAAAAACATTTCGCTGGAAAATTTCAAGAATCTACATCACGCTTTTTTAGGTTTTCAAATAAACTTACCAATCGACAAAACTTAGCGTCACCTACTAGTGAGGTTTTAGGCATAATTACGCTAGCTTGTTTGTTATGGTATGGCGGAAATATGGTGATGGTTGAACAAAGTTTGTCTGGTGGCGCTTTTATTGGATACATGGCATTAGCTTATCAAATTTTAACGCCTGCAAAAGCCATAAGTAAAGCAAGTTATAAAGTAAAGGCAGCCAATGCAGCTGCAGATCGTATTTTAGAGATCGTTGAAACTGAAAGTCCGTTACAAGATAAAAAAGATGCTATTTCTAAAGCCGATTTCAATTCTGAAATTGCGATCAACAATATCTCTTTTAAATATGAAGAGGATTTGGTTCTGAAAAACTTCTCCATAAAAGTTCCTAAAGGAAAAAGCGTGGCATTAGTCGGACAATCTGGTAGTGGAAAATCTACTATTGCCAATCTAGTAACACGTTTTTATGATGTCAATGAAGGTGCCATCACAATTGACGGAACTGATATTAGAGATTTGACTAAATCGTCTGTAAGAGGGTTAATGGGCTTGGTGACTCAGGATTCTATTCTGTTTAATGACACGGTTAGAAATAATGTCCTTCTTGGAAAAGAAGATGCAACCGACGATGAGATTATTGAAGCCTTAAAAATTGCCAATGCTTGGGAATTTGTCAAAGATTTAAAAGGCGGACTCGACTTTAATATTGGTGATTCTGGCGGAAAGTTATCTGGCGGACAAAAACAGCGTTTGAGTATCGCTAGAGCTGTACTGAAAAATCCTCCAATTATGATTTTAGACGAAGCGACTTCAGCCCTAGACACAGAAAGTGAACGCTTGGTTCAAGTAGCCTTAGAAAATATGATGAAAAACAGAACGTCTATTGTCATAGCACACCGACTATCTACCATTCAAAATGCAGATGAAATCATTGTAATGCAAAAAGGTGAAATTGCAGAACAAGGGACTCACAATGAACTAATCGCAAAAAAAGGTGTCTACAAAAAGCTAGTAGACATGCAAAGCTTTGAATAAATAAAGAGACATATCATATAATAAGAAAAGGACGCTTTGGGGAGCGTCCTTTTCGGTTCTATTACCAGATTTGGGGACACTGGTAATATAATTAAGTAGGTTAGGCTGAAACAAACATATAACAAAAAAGTGTTACAAACAAGAAAAAAATGCATTTCATCGTATTTTTTTAACACTTAATCGATATTTTTATTAACAAAAACCTAATTATCAATGTCTTATGATTATTTGAAAATTTCATTAAACTTTTAGTAATTTCATCAGTCTAAATAAGAAAATAGGTTTTTGGAGCAAGAACAAGAATTAATTCAGAGATTAATAACACCTAATACCAAAGAGGCTGCCTTTAGAGAGTTACTTAAACTCTACAAGGAACGCTTGTATTGGCATATTAGACATATTGTTAAATCTCATGACGATGCCGATGACGTGCTTCAAAATACATTCATTAAAGTCTACAGAAGTATTGACAAATTTAAAGGTGATAGCAAATTATACTCTTGGATGTATCGCATTGCAACGAATGAATCGATCACACATGTCAATAAAAATGCAAAACGTTTACAGTTATCCTCTGAAGACTATCAGCAACACAGCATTACTAACTTAAAAGCTGATGCTTATTTTGAAGGTGAAGCGATTCAAATACAATTACAACAAGCCATTGCTACATTACCAGAAAAGCAACAAATGGTGTTTAACATGAAATATTTTCAGGATATAAAATACAAAGATATGGCTGAAATTTTAGAGACCAGCGAAGGTGCTTTAAAAGCATCGTATCACATTGCTGTTAAAAAAATTGAAGCCTTTTTAACCAAAGATTAAACGTTTATATAAAAAAGTAGTCTTATATTATAAGAGTTAAAATTAAAATGAAATTAGATAACACACATAATACATCACATGGCTTTAAAACACCAGACCAATACTTTGAAAGGTTTGATGAGAGGCTAGTAAATGCGTTATCTAAAGCGCCATTAGATAAGGATATCCCTTCAGGGTTTGAAACTCCAAAAGGCTATTTTGATACTATAGATGATACTATCATTGATCAAACTAAATCTAAATCTAAGATCATTCCATTCAGACCTAACCCTAAATTATATTACATTGTAGGTGTTGCTGCATCTTTAATCTTATTGCTAGCTATTTTTATCAATACTGAAAAGACTTCAGAAATATCAGCAGAAATGGTAGAGATTTACTTTCAGGAAAGCGACCTTAATAGTTATGAGTTAGCCGAATTACTTTCTGAAGCAGATATGTTAGAAGAAGACTTTCTTATTATCGAAACCGATTACAGTGAAGACAGCTTAGAATCCTACTTATTAGACAATTCAGACATTGAACAATTATTACAATAAACCATACATAAATGAAACAGATCACAATATTATTACTACTCATTATTAGCGTCTCAGCTTTTGGGCAACCTGATGGCAAAATGAGAGAGCGTATAAAAGCTCAAAAGATTGCGTTCATCACAGAAAAATTAAATCTAACGCCTGAAGAAGCTCAAAAATTCTGGCCTATTTATAACGCTCACGAAACAGAAATGGAAATGCTTAGAATCAATGGACGTGAAAAACGACGTAAGCTCAATCCAGAAACAATTAGTGATGCAGAAGCAAAACAAGCTTTAACCGACTTACTCGCCTTTGAAAAAGAACAACAAGAGCTTAAATCTGATTTAGTCGAGAGTTTATTAACAGCAATACCTGCCAAAAAAATCTTGGCTTTAATGAAAGTTGAACGAGAATTTGATAGAAAACTTTTAGAACGCTTGCGCGAGTTTAGAAAAGACAAACCCAGACGTTAACACAAAAGAAGCCAAATGGCTTCTTTTTTTTGATGACATCTTCATTAATAATGCGATGTATAAGAAATTAATCTTATGATATCATGCTAAAAAAACTTTCCATCGCACTGATTACAGTAATGTTAATACTATCATGTAACAAGGATGATAGCGATAACAACTCTGATATCAGTCAATTAGAACAAACTTTTTTTGAAACATTCAACATCTACAACTCTGCCATAGATCGTTTAGTAGAATTGGGTTCAATAGAGAACTTAAATCCTAACGAAGCACTTCGCCAACTCGCATTAGAACTAGAAAACACACCTAATATTACAAATATTAGTATGTTTCAAAATGATTACTTATACATCGAAACGTTCAACACCTATACATCGATTATTTCGTTAAACGAAAAAAATGAAGACGGACTCAGCGTATTCAGAGGCGGAGATAAAAATGGAACGTTTCAAGCACTAAGAAGCAGTAATAATTGTGATAATATTATCGAAAATAAAAACGTGCTATTATTTGCACCTGAAATAGATGATTTTTATGGAAGTGATGCCTTTTATGATCAAATTGCTGAATACGTTAGAGCACTTGATGACGAATTAATCGTTACCGTTTTAAAGCGAGATGAATGTAGTCCTGAAATTATGAAAACCTTCAATGAGTATGGATTTGTTATCATGGATACTCATGGTACTCCAGATGGTATATTTATAGGTCTTAATTACCAACCTGAGGATGATATCAATTCTACCTTTGATTTGAGAGGCTCAATTGTTAATCAAATTGGTCAAGCTAACTATGACTTATTAGTGAGCGGAGAACTAAGACTTCAAGTACATATGGACTTTACGCCTTTTTCTCTTGATAATTGGTGGGAAGAAGTGTCGGCATCGTTAGAATATGACATTGAAATAACAAGTAAAGGCGTTAGAACTCATATGCCTAACTTGTCTAATACTATATTAATGGGTAATCAATGTTTTAGTGGTTGGGCTAGTACAACATCTTATGAGAACCCAAGTTTAAATATTTCAGCGCGAATTCCAGATCCGATTAGAAATCCAATTATGGAAAAAAATCCTTTAACCTATTACGCCTACGTCGCTGGGAATACCGATTTTTCTTATGAAGTAAATAATGATTTTGCAATCCAAATGGAACGTGCCGTTTTTGATGAATTATTTGCAGAGCAAGATTGTACAGGAGAGGCACATCTATTCGATAATACAGATTTTTATGTAGATCCCTTAACTGTAAGTGGTCCTGATGCATCTATTAATTATCCTTATGGAGGATGTACATTCAAGCAATTTGGGCTTGAAGATTACAGATTTGAAAACTGTGGTGGATTCTTTATAGATGAACGCGATGGAAGAGAGTATAAAGCAGTGTGCATAGGTGATCAGATATGGATGGCAGAAAATTTAAAATATGCTGGTGCTGGTATTTGCTACGAAAATGACCCTCAAAATTGTGAAGATAATGGTAGATTGTATACAATGTATGAAATTGCTAATTACCAACAATCAGCTGATCCAAATGCCGAAAACTACAGTGAACAAGTTCAAGGAATTTGTCCAGACGGCTGGCGAGTTCCAAGCATTACAGATTATCATGAATTACAAAACTTTCTTGGCGGACCAGAAGAAGCGTTTAATTTACTAACAACAGTAAATTGGCCTAATAGTGACACTTCAACAGATACGTATAATTTCAATTTAATGCCTTCTGGTTTCGCAAGTCAATATGACAATAATCCAATAGAGTTTAGACCTTCTTTAAGAAATGGATCCTCCTCTGATTTTATACCAGATATTCAACTTGCAACATCCAGTATTGGATATATGCTTCCAGCAACTGGCGGAAGCATTTCAGATAATATGAATGTTTATTCTGCATATATCAATTATATAGATAATATTGGAGTTTTTGAGGAACATGGTATATTTTCTTGGGAAGGAAGTGATATTCCTGGAGCCGAAGAAAGCTTCTATAACTACATTCCTTGTAGATGCATTAAAAACTAAAGATGTCGATTAAAATCATAAAGGCTTTACAATTCACGTAAAGCCTTTTTATTTCGCATGTTTTAATGCTAAAACCAACTTTTAGTGTACCTTTGCATGCTTAATTTTTTATAATGCGATTACACCGAAATCTTTGTTTTGCTGTTATTGATGGTTTAACACAAATCTTCAATGAAGGACAGTATGCTGATAAAGTCATTCAACAGCTACTTAAACGTGACAAACGTTGGGGTAGTCGCGATCGTGCATTTGTTGCTGAAACAACTTACGATATTGTTAGATGGAAACGTTTATATGCTGAAATCGCTGATGTTAAAGCGCCTTTCGATCGTGATAATTTATGGCGAATGTTTGCCGTTTGGGCAACATTGAAAGGAATTAAACTTCCAGATTGGAAATATTTTGAGTCTACACCGACTCGAAAAATAAAAGGTCGCTTTGATGAGCTCTCTAAAATTAGAATCTACAGAGAATCTATTCCAGATTGGATGGATGAACTTGGTGTGAATGAATTAGGTGAAGCTGTTTGGACTAAAGAGATTGCTAAACAAAATGAGCAAGCTGAGGTTATTCTTAGAGTAAACACATTAAAAACTACTAAAAAGGACCTTCAACTTAAGCTACAATCTGAAAATATTGAAACGGAAACGATATATGGATATCCTTCTGCATTACAATTAAAGGAACGTGCCAACGTCTTTAAAACAGAAGCCTTTAAAAATGGATGGTTTGAGGTTCAGGATGCTTCATCTCAATTAGTTGCCGAATTTTTGGACGTGCAACCTGGTATGAAAGTCGTTGATGTCTGTGCTGGAGCTGGTGGTAAAACATTGCATCTTGCTGCTTTAATGCAAAATAAAGGTCAGATCATCGCAATGGATATTTACGAAAGTAAATTAAAAAAACTTAAAGTTAGAGCACGTAGAAATGGTGTTCATAATGTTGAACTTAAAGTCTTAGATTCAACAAAACCTATAAAAAAATTACATAATAAAGCCGACCGACTCCTTATTGATGCGCCTTGTTCTGGATTAGGTGTTTTAAGACGAAACCCAGATTCAAAATGGAAATTAGAGCCTGAGTTTATTGAAAACATCAAAGCAACACAATCGCAAGTATTAGAACAATACGCTAAAATGGTAAAACCAGGTGGTAAGATGGTCTATGCGACTTGCTCTGTACTTCCTTCAGAAAACAGACAGCAAGTTGATAACTTCTTAACATCAGAATCAGGAAAAGAATTTACCTTTGTAAAAGATCAAAATATATTTGCCCATAAATCTGGATATGACGGATTTTACATGGCATTGCTTGAAAAGAAAAAATAACATGCAAACAATGAAATACCTTTACACATTATTAATAGCAGTTTTTACTATAAACGCTTCAGCTCAAATTCCTGCTGGTTATTATGACCATGCTACTGGAACTGGATATGAATTAAAAACACAATTAAAACGCATTATCAATAACATTGATGATCCTGAAATTAGTAATACTGTTGAAGAAGAACACGATCCGCAAACCTATAATTCGTTAGACCCATTTAATGCGACTTACGAAAGGGATTTTTATTATGAAGCTAGTGGTAGTAATACCATTTTAGATATGTATTCTGAAAATCCTTCTGGAGCAGATCCATATAACTTTACGCCAACCTCTGATGAATGTGGTAATTTTAGTAGTGAAGGTGACTGTTACAACAAAGAGCACGTGATTCCTCAGTCTGTTTTTAACTCACAATCACCTATGTATAGTGATGCGCACCACCTTATTCCTGCCGATGGTCGTGTTAACGGATTTAGAGGTAACAATCCTTTTGGGCGTGTAGACGACAGTCAACTCGTCAATCAATCTGGAATTTCTAATCCTACTCAAAATGGTTCTAAATTAGGAGACAACTTAAATAGTGGATATTCTGCTGGTTATTCAAATACCGTTTTTGAACCTATCGATGAATTTAAAGGTGATATTGCACGTATTTATTTTTACTTTGTGACGCGCTATGAAGACCAAATTGCGTCTTGGGATGCTTATCCTATGTTTGACGGAAGTTCAGACAAAGCTATTGCTGATCCTTTTTTAAACATCTTGATTACTTGGCATCAAATGGATCCTGTTTCGCAAAAGGAAATTGATAGAAACAATAACATCTATTACAACCATCAAAACAATAGAAATCCATTTGTTGATCATCCTGAGTTTGTAACTTTAATTTGGGATCCTACACCAGATACTGAAGCTCCTACAAATCCGACTAATTTAGTTGCGTCTAATCCAACAGATAATAGTATTGATTTAACTTGGACGGCTTCTACAGATAATGTTGCTGTATCGTCTTATGACATCTATGTTGATGGCACGAATACCTACAATTCTCCTAGCACCTCATTTACAGCTACTGGTTTATCTCCAAATACAACCTATTGTTTTATGGTAAAAGCTAAAGATGCTTCTGGAAATGAATCTGATTTTAGTAATCAAGCTTGTGAAATGACAACAAACAATGGCTCTTCAGGAGGTGATATTGATCTCTTCTTTTCTGAATATATTGAAGGAAGTGGAAGTAACAAAGCCTTAGAGATTGCTAATTTTACAGGAGCAGCAGTAAACTTATCTGCTTACACTATAAAACTCAATTTTAATGGAGGCAGTAGTTGGGGACCAGCTTTAACCTTTCCAAATGGAGCTACCATTGCTAACGAAGATGTATATGTAGTTGCTAATGGAGGTTCGACGGTTTGTACAGACGAATATGATTACCTCAATAATGACATGACATCATTTAACGGAAACGATGCCATTGGATTGTTTAAAAATGATGTCCTTCTAGATATCATAGGAGTTTTTCAAGATGATGCAAACTATGCTCAAAATACGACGCTTGTAAGAAAGCCTACAATTGACAGACCAACTACAATTTTTGATATTAATGAATGGGATGCGTTTCCATCAAACAATTGTGATGATTTAGGCAACCACACGCAAACTTTGAGTACGCAAGAGTTTTCGCTAAACGAATTAAAACTCTACCCAAATCCTTTCAAAAATGAGTTACATATAGCACTAGTGAATCCTATTGAAACTAAAGTTGAACTCTTTAATGTTATAGGAAGCAAAGTTTTGTCTAAAACCATAACACGTTCTGAAACATTAAAGACATCTAACTTAACATCTGGAGTTTATATTTTGCGTGTAACACAAGGCAATACAACCCTTAGTAAAAAGCTTATTAAAAACTAACAAATACTTAAAAAACAAACTCAAAAGACCAATGTATATTTATGTTGGTCTTTTTTGGTTAATAACAAAGTGAATAACTGAAATTTTTCGTACTAACTTTATGCATAAAATACATTTCAATAATGTAAATTTGTGCTTTAAATTTTTCATCACAAACATCTAGATAATGATTCATTTCTTCGGAAACCAAAACAGTAAAGTATTTGCTGTTCAAGTCACAAAAGAATTATCAACAGAAGACATTACAAAATTGGTATGGCTTTTTGGAAACCAACCTAAAATAGAACAAGCATCAATCGATGCTTTTTTTGTTGGTCCTAGAGCCGCAATGATTACACCTTGGAGTACCAATGCTGTTGAAATCACACAAAATATGGGTATTTCGGGTATTCTTAGAATTGAAGAATTTGAATCCATATCTGAGTCCTTTATGGAGTTCGACCCAATGATCTCAGAAAAATTTAAAGGCTTAGACCAAAGTATATTTACCATAGATATTCAACCTGAACCAATCCTAAATATCGAGGATATTTCAGCTTACAATGCACAAGAAGGTTTAGCGCTTAGCGATGAAGAAATTGACTATCTTAATGACGTTTCAAAGCGCATTGGAAGACCATTAACAGATTCGGAAGTGTTTGGGTTTTCACAGGTCAATTCAGAACACTGCAGACATAAAATATTTAATGGAACATTTATCATTGATGGCGAAGAAAAGTCAACGTCTCTATTTAAAATGATAAAAGAAACTTCTAAGAAAAATCCTAACGATATTGTTTCCGCTTATAAAGATAATGTGGCTTTCATTAAAGGTCCTATTGTTGAACAATTTGCGCCTAAACGTGCCGATATTCCCGACTATTATGAGACTAAAGATTTTGAATCTGTAATTTCACTAAAAGCCGAAACACATAATTTCCCTACAACTGTTGAACCTTTTAATGGTGCTGCCACAGGTTCTGGCGGAGAAATCAGAGATCGTTTGGCTGGCGGTAAAGGCTCTATTCCTTTGGCTGGAACTGCAGTTTATATGACATCATATTCAAGATTAGAACAAGATCGACCTTGGGAACATGAATTTGAAGCACGTAAATGGTTATACCAAACACCAATTGATATTTTGATCAAAGCCTCTAATGGCGCTTCAGATTTTGGTAACAAATTTGGGCAACCTCTTATCTGTGGTTCTGTGCTAACGTTTGAACATCAGGAAACTGTTGCTTCGAGAACCTCAGCAACCAATTCTGATATGGAGTCTCAGGCTCTCGAAGACACCAAAACTGAAGTCAGACTTGGCTACGATAAAGTCATCATGCAAGCTGGAGGTATTGGCTACGGAAAAGCTGATCAAGCTTTAAAAGACACACCTAAAACTGGAGATAAAGTGGTTATTCTAGGTGGTGAAAACTATCGTATAGGAATGGGTGGCGCTGCAGTATCCTCTGCTGATACTGGCGAATTTGCTTCCGGAATTGAATTAAACGCTGTGCAACGTTCTAATCCTGAAATGCAAAAACGTGCTGCTAATGCTGTTCGAGGTATGGTTGAAAGTGATGAAAATTATATCGTTTCCATTCACGATCATGGTGCTGGCGGACATCTTAATTGTTTAAGTGAATTGGTTGAAGATACTGGTGGAAGCATAGATCTTGATAAACTTCCTGTTGGAGATCCAACTTTATCTGACAAAGAAATTATTGGAAATGAATCCCAAGAACGTATGGGATTAGTGATTGCTGACAAACATCTAGATACACTTCACAAAATTGCAGACAGAGAGCGCTCTCCTATTTATGATGTTGGCGAGGTTACAGGAGATCACAGATTTACGTTCCAATCTAAAACTAATGGAAATAAACCAATGGATTTGGCCATGAGCGACATGTTTGGCAGTTCTCCTAAAACTGTAATGATAGATCAGACCATTTCTAGACAGTATGATGATATAACTTATAACCCTGACCTAGTTTATGAGTATTTAGACCAAGTACTACAATTAGAAGCTGTTGCGTGTAAAGATTGGCTGACTAATAAAGTAGACCGTTGTGTTGGTGGAAAAGTTGCCAAGCAGCAATGCGTAGGCCCATTACAATTACCACTTAACAATGTTGGTGTAATGGCTTTAGATTACAAAGGAAATGAAGGGATTGCCACTTCAATTGGTCATTCTCCTATTTCAGGATTGATTAATCCTCAAGCTGGAAGTAGAAATAGTATCACTGAAGCTTTAACAAATATCATTTGGGCGCCTCTAAAAGACGGTTTACAATCGGTGTCCTTATCTGCCAACTGGATGTGGCCTTGTAAAAATGAAGGTGAAGATTCTAGGCTTTACAATGCTGTTGAAGCTATTTCTGAGTTTGCAATTGATCTCGGAATTAATGTCCCTACAGGTAAAGATTCACTTTCAATGAAACAAAAATATCCTGATGGTGATGTTATTTCTCCTGGTACTGTAATCATTTCGGCTGCTGCTAATTGCAATGCGATTTCAAAAGTTGTAGAACCAGTTTTTCAAAAAAATGCTGGAAGTATTTATTACATTAATATTTCGCAAGATGATTTTAAATTAGGTGGAAGTTCTTTTGCTCAAATTTTAAACAAAATAGGAAATGAGGCTCCAAATGTAAAAGATGCTACGTATGTAAAAACAGTCTTTAATACGATTCAAAGTCTTATCAAATCTGAAAAGATCGTAGCTGGACATGATGTTGCTTCTGGCGGATTGATCACAACATTATTAGAGTTGTGTTTTGCAGACAGTAGCTTAGGAGCTGAACTTGATTTAACTGCTTTAAATAATAAGAAATCTCTTGAAGTGTTATTTGCTGAAAATTCAGGAATTGTATTTCAATCCACAGATAATTCAGTAGAACAAATTCTTACTGATGCCAACATCACATTTTTTAATATTGGAACAGTTACCGAATCTGACGTATTAAGCATCATTAATCACGATGAAGTTTTCACAATGACAGTCTCTAGATTAAGAGATGTTTGGTACAAAACCTCCTACCTACTCGATCAAAAACAAACCGCAAATGGTTTGGCTAAGTCACGTTTTGAAAACTATAAAAATCAACCGTTACAATACACATTCCCTAAGCATTTTACTGGAAAACTGAATGATATGTTGTCAGGTCGAGCGGAGTCGAGACCTCTTGACAATCTTTCGACTGCGCTCAAGGAGACAAGACGCCCAAAAGCCGCAATCTTAAGAGAAAAAGGTAGTAACTCCGAACGTGAAATGGCCAACGCTATGTATTTGGCTGGTTTTGATGTGAAGGATGTACATATGACCGATTTGATTTCTGGTAGAGAAACGTTAGAAGACATTCAATTTTTAGGAGCTGTTGGAGGGTTTTCAAATTCTGATGTACTAGGTTCTGCTAAAGGTTGGGCTGGTGCAATCAAATACAATGAAAATGCTAATAAGGCTATCAAGAATTTCTTTGCAAGAAAAGACACACTTTCAGTTGGTATTTGTAATGGTTGTCAGTTATGGATGGAATTAGACCTCATCAATCCAGATCATGAGATTCATGGAAAAATGATTCATAACGATTCAAAAAAACACGAAAGCGCCTTTACTTCAGTTAAAATTCAAGAGAATAATTCAGTGATGTTATCATCTCTAGCTGGAAGTACACTAGGTGTTTGGATTTCTCATGGTGAAGGAAAATTCAACTTACCTTACGACGAGAGCAAATATGATATTGTTGCTAAATATGGATATTCAGATTACCCATCAAATCCTAATGGATCTGATTTCAACACTGCCATGTTATGTGATAACTCAGGACGACATTTAGTAACGATGCCACATATTGAACGCTCTACCTTTCAATGGAATTGGGCAAACTACCCAAAAGACAGAAAAGACGAGGTGTCACCTTGGCTAGAAGCCTTCGTCAACGCACGTAAATGGATAGAAAAACAATAGGTATTTGTAAAAAACTAAGTGCTAATTTTTGATATCTCAAAAAAATAGGGTTTAATTTGTTATTTTCGTAATGATCCTAATTCAGTTTCCCTTTTGAAAATGACAGAAATAAAACGCCTTTTTGATTTTCCGTATTACCAACTTGAACACAAACCTAATGATAGCGCATTAGTGACAAAGTATGATGGAAAATGGACTCCAATGTCAACTCAAGAATATCTTGATAAAGCCAATACTATAAGTCGTGCTTTATTAAAACTTGGAATCCAAAAAAATGATAAAATAGCGCTTATTTCGTCAACAAATAGAACTGAGTGGAATATTATGGATATTGGTATTCTTCAAGTAGGTGCTCAAAATATTCCTATTTATCCAACTATTAGTGCCGAAGATTATGAATACGTTCTTAATCATAGCGAATCCACTCTTTGTTTCGTTTCAGATGAAGAAGTCTTAGAAAAAGTAAACAAAATTAAGTCAAAGACTAGTGTTAAAGATGTCTACTCTTTTGACCACATTGAAGGTTGTAAACATTATTCGGAGCTTTTTGAACTTGGCAAAGACTCAACTAATCAAATTGAAGTCGAAGCTAGAAAAGACAATGTCAAACCAGAAGATCTTGCGACTATCATTTACACGTCTGGTACAACAGGTAGACCTAAAGGTGTCATGTTATCGCATTGGAATATTACGAGTAATGTTTTAGATAGTTCTGTTAGAGTTCCGCTTCCACCAAGTGGAGAAACAAGAGTCCTTAGTTTTTTACCAATCTGTCATATTTTTGAACGTGTCCTTATATATGTCTATCAATATGCTGGAACATCTATTTATTTTGCTGAAGCTCTAGATAAGATTGGAGACAATGCTAAAGAAATCAAGCCAAATTTAATGAGTGTGGTTCCTAGATTGCTTGAAAAAGTATTTGATAAAATCATGCTTAAAGGCGAAGAACTATCAGGTATAAAAAAGGCATTATTTTATTGGGCTGTTCGTTTAGGTGAGCAATGGGAACCTTACAAAGCCAATGGTGCTTGGTATGAGTTCAAACTTAAGATTGCGAACGCCTTAATCTTTAGTAAATGGCGTGACGCTTTAGGTGGTGAGTTAGGAACTATGGTTTCAGGAAGTGCTGCTTTACAACCTCGTTTATCTCGAATTTTCTGTGCTGCTGGAATGCATATAATGGAAGGTTACGGATTAACAGAAACCTCGCCTGTAGTTTCAGTTGGAATGTACAGAGATGAGATGTTCAAACCTGGAACTGTTGGAAAACCCATTGCAAATGTAGAAGTAAAAATAGCTGAAGATGATGAGATTCTAATCAAAGGTCCTAATGTCATGATGGGCTATTATAAAGATCCTGAGAAAACAGCTAGTGTAATGACTGGTGATTATTTTCACACAGGAGACAAAGGAATGATTGATGAGGATGGCTTCCTTAAAATTACAGGACGTAAAAAAGAAATGTTCAAAACTTCAGGTGGAAAGTACATCATTCCTACACTTTTAGAAAACGATCTAAAACAATCATTATTCATCGAACAGGTTATGGTTATTGGTGAAGGCGAAAAAATGCCTGCGGCTATCATACAACCAAATTTTGATTTTATAAGAGATTGGATAGAACACAAAGGACATCATATCGGAACAAGTGACACTGAAATAGCGACTTCTGAACTTGTGATTAATCGCATTCAAAAAGAAGTTGACAAGTACAATAAACGCTTTGGTAAATGGGAACAAATTAAGCGTTTCGAACTCACACCAGAGGTTTGGTCAATAGACCAAGGTCACCTCACGCCTACAATGAAAATGAAGCGAAGTGTCATCAGAGAAAAATATGATGCCCTTTATGAAAAAATTTATAGAGCTTAACGCCTCAAGAGGCTAACTCGAAATATCATAAATAGATTATTCTAGCACGAAAACAATATCTGTAAAACTTCCAGATATAGTAATTGCTTCACTAGAATCTGATTCTTCTAACTCAACTTCAAAAGTTCCACTTAAGTAAATCCCAGAACCATTTCCGCCTTGAGTTTGCCAAGCGATATTTTTAGTAATAGTAATAGTACCTGATACAGATTCGTAGTAATCAAAATTAATGTCATCATATAATTGGACCTCTGTATTAAGCATCTCAGTACTTGTTGTAATTGTTTTTACTGTTCCTGGTGCAAAACCACCTTCGCTAAGCATATAAATGTTAAGCTCATAATCATTTCCAGACTCAAAATTCATACTATACCTACTTCCAATGCTAAAACCTGTGAAGTCATCAAATGTTATTGTTTGACCACCAAAATTAGAACCAGAAATCACCATACTTGAAGCTGGATCACCTGGTTGTTGCTGTCCTTGTGGATCATCACCAGAAGAATCGTCGTCACTACTGCTACATGATAGTGCCAACAACACTAGAATAAAATAAAAACGTTTCATAGTTTATTGTTTATGTTTTGTATACATCGACATACTTTCAATATGTCATCATCTGAAAATAAATTTTCAAAAAATACTATGCATGCATAGTATTTTTTAGTATATTTGGATTCTAATTTTTCAATATGAAAGATAAAACTATTGATTACGTTTTAAGAACGACTTGGTTAGCTGTTAATAAAATGTACAATGAGGAAGCCGCACAATTTGGATCTACAATGGCCACAGGGTTTGCTTTATTAAGTATCGACCCTGAAAACGGAACACCTTCAACATCTTTAGGTCCTAAAATGGGTATGGAAGCGACAAGCTTATCACGTACATTAAAAACTATGGAAGAGAAAGGTCTTATTGAACGTAAACCCAATCCTGAAGATGGTCGTGGCGTATTGATTCATCTTACAGAATTTGGTAGAGAAAAAAGAGCTTACTCTAGAGAAAAGGTACTAACCTTTAATGAAACCATTCGTAAAAATGTAACAGAAGAGCAGTTAGACAATTTTTATAAAGTTGCTGAAATCATTAATAATATGATTTCTAATAAAAAAATATACAATCAAAAAGAACACACTTTAAAATAAGATGAGTAAACGAAGAATTAACAAAATTGCCATTATTGGTTCTGGAATTATGGGAAGCGGAATCGCTTGCCACTTTGCTAATATTGGTGTAGATGTTTTATTATTAGACATTGTTCCTCGAGAACTAAATGACAAGGAAAAAGCTAAAGGCTTGACCTTAGACGACAAAGTTGTTAGAAACCGATTGGTTAATGATGCGCTTACAGCGTCTATCAAATCAAAGCCAGCTCCACTCTATCATAATTCATTTAAAAATAGAATTACCACAGGAAACCTAGAAGATGATATTGCTAAGGTTAAAGATGTAGATTGGATCATGGAGGTTGTTGTAGAACGACTGGATATCAAACAACAGGTTTTCGAGAAATTAGAACAACATAGAACGCCAGGTACTTTAATCACTTCTAACACTTCTGGGATTCCTATCAAGTTTATGAGTGAAGGTCGTAGTGAAGATTTTCAGAAACATTTCTGTGGAACACATTTCTTCAATCCTGCACGTTATTTAAAACTGTTTGAAATTATTCCTGGTCCTAAAACTGATGCTTCTGTTTTAGAATTCTTGAATGGCTATGGTGAACAATTCCTTGGAAAAACTTCAGTAATTGCCAAAGACACACCTGCTTTTATTGGAAACAGAATTGGAATATTCAGCATTATGAGTTTATTCCACACTGTAAAGGATCTCGATCTAACTATTGAAGAAGTCGATAAATTATCTGGACCTGTAATTGGCAGACCTAAGTCAGCGACTTTCAGAACTGTAGATGTTGTTGGATTAGACACTTTGGTTCATGTGGCAAATGGTATTAGAGAGAACTGTCCTAATGACGAACGCCATGAACTATTCCAATTACCAGATTTCATCAATACTATGATGGAAAACAAATGGCTAGGTAGTAAAACAGGACAAGGTTTTTACAAAAAATCAGTTTCTAAAGAAGGTAAAAAAGACATCTTATCTCTTGATTTAAATACTTTAGAATACAGAGAGAAGCAACGTGCAAAATTTGCGACACTAGAATTAACCAAAACGATCGACAAAGTTGTGGATCGCTTTAAAGTTTTAGTCAAAGGAAAAGACAAAGCTGGTGAATTTTACAGAAAAAGTTTTGCCGCATTATTTGCTTATGTATCAAACAGGATTCCTGAAATCACTGATGATCTCTACAAGATCGATGACGCAATGAAAGCTGGTTTTGGATGGGAACATGGTCCTTTTCAAATTTGGGATGCTATTGGTGTTGAAGCAGGAATTGAAATGATGAAAGCCGAAGGTTTAGAACCAAACGCTTGGGTTTCTGAAATGTTAGCATCTGGTAGTACGTCGTTCTACACAGTGAAGGATGGTGCAACTTATGCTTATGATATTCCGAAAAAATCACAAGAAAAAATTCCTGGTCAAGATAGCTTCATCATATTAGATAATATCAGAAAATCTAATGAAGTCTTTAAAAACTCTGGAGTTGTGGTTGAAGATTTAGGAGATGGCATTCTTAATGTTGAGTTCCAATCTAAAATGAATACCATTGGAGGTGATGTGCTTGCTGGTTTGAACAAAGCTATCGATATCGCTGAGAAAGATTTTGCTGGTTTGGTTGTAGGAAACCAAGCTGCAAACTTCTCGGTTGGTGCAAACATTGGTATGATATTCATGATGGCTGCCGAACAAGAGTATGACGAATTGAATATGGCCATTAAATATTTCCAAGATTCAATGATGCGCATGCGCTACTCCTCTATACCAACAATTTCAGCACCTCACGGAATGACTCTTGGTGGTGGTTGTGAGCTATCAATGCATGCTGATAAAGTAGTTGCTGCTGCAGAAACCTATATTGGTTTAGTAGAGTTTGGTGTTGGTGTGATTCCAGGTGGTGGAGGTTCTAAAGAAATGGCATTACGTGCCCAAGACACCTTCAGAAAAGGCGATGTTGAGTTAAATGTACTTCAAGAATATTTCTTAACTATTGGAATGGCTAAAGTTGCGACTTCAGCATATGAAGCGTTTGATCTTGGTGTACTTCAAAAAGGAAAAGACGTTGTTGTGGTTAATAAAGATCGTCAAATTGCAACGGCAAAAGCTTATGCTAAGTTAATGGCTGATGCTGGTTATACACAACCAGTAAAACGAAATGATATTAAAGTTCTTGGTAAACAAGCACTTGGGATGTTCTTAGTAGGAACAGATGCTATGAATGCAAGTAACTACATTAGTGAACACGACCAAAAGATTGCCAACAAATTAGCTTACGTTATGGCTGGTGGTGATTTATCAGAACCAACTTTAGTTAGTGAACAATACTTACTAGATCTAGAGCGTGAAGCGTTCTTATCGCTTTGTACGGAACGTAAAACTTTGGAACGTATTCAGCATATGTTAAAAACTGGAAAACCATTAAGAAACTAAAAAAATGAAACAAGCATATATCGTAAAAGCATACAGAACAGCTGTTGGAAAAGCGCCAAAAGGAGTTTTCCGATTTAAAAGAGCTGACGAATTAGGTGCTGAAACCATTCAGCACATGATGAAAGAACTTCCAAATCTTGATGTCTCTAGAATTGATGATGTCATTGTTGGAAATGCAATGCCTGAAGGTTCTCAAGGTTTAAATATGGCGAGATTTATCTCTTTAATTGGATTAAACAGTGTCGATGTACCTGGAGTGACAGTCAACCGTTTTTGTTCTTCTGGAATTGAAACTATTGGAATTGCTACTGCAAAAATTCAAGCTGGAATGGCAGATTGCATCATTGCTGGTGGTTCTGAAAGTATGAGTTCTGTGCCAATGACTGGTTTTAAACCAGAACTAAATTACGACACGGTTAAAGCTGGTCATGAAGAATATTATTGGGGAATGGGAAATACTGCTGAAGCTGTAGCTAATCAGTTTAATGTTTCTCGTGAAGACCAAGATGAATTTGCGTACAACTCGCACATGAAAGCCTTAAAAGCACAAGCTGAAAACCGTTTTCAAGATCAAATTGTTCCCATTACTGTAGATCAAACTTACATTGATGAAAATGGCAAAAAAGCGACGAAGTCTTATACAGTAACCAAAGATGAAGGTCCTAGAAAAGGGACAAATATGGAAGCCTTAGCAAAGTTAAGAGCTGTATTTGCTCAAGGCGGAAGTGTCACTGCTGGGAATTCTTCTCAAATGAGTGATGGTGCTGCTTTTGTTATGGTAATGAGTGAAGACTTGGTTAAAGAGTTAAACATTGAACCTATTGCAAGACTTGTGAGTTATGCAGCTGCAGGTGTTGAACCTCGAATTATGGGAATTGGTCCTGTTAAAGCCATTCCTAAAGCCTTAAGTCAAGCTGGTTTAAAGCAAGACGATTTAGGACTTATTGAATTAAATGAAGCCTTTGCTTCACAATCTCTAGCAGTTATAAGAGAGCTTAATTTAAATCCAGATATTATTAACGTTAATGGTGGTGCTATTGCTTTAGGACATCCACTTGGTTGTACTGGAGCAAAACTTTCGGTACAACTGTTTGATGAAATGCGCAAACGTAACATGGCTGGAAAGTATGGCGCTGTTACGATGTGTGTTGGTACAGGTCAAGGTGCTTGTGGCATATTTGAATTTTTAAACTAAAAAGAACTTAATACGATTTATAAAAATGGACACAATTGAAAAAGATATTCTTCGTGGAGGACAATTCCTTGTGAAGGAAACAAAATGTGAAGATGTATTTACTCCTGAAGATTTTTCAGAAGAGCAAAACATGATGAAAGATGCGGTTATGGAATTTAATGACCGTGAAATCATTGCGCATAGAGAACGTTTTGAAGCAAAAGACTATGCCTTTACTGAAGAGTGTATGGTAAAAGCTGGACAATTAGGGTTCTTAGGTGTGGCTGTACCTGAAGCTTATGGCGGATTAGGAATGGGATTTGTGTCTACAGTATTGACTTGTGATTACATTTCATCTGGAACAGGATCTTTTAGTACTGCTTTTGGTGCACATACAGGTATCGGTACCATGCCAATTACCTTATATGGAACGGAAGAACAAAAACAAAAATATGTTCCAAAACTAGCCACTGGAGAATGGTTTGGTGCCTATTGTTTAACTGAACCTGGAGCTGGTTCTGATGCAAACTCAGGAAAAACCACAGCTGAATTGACCGAAGATGGTAAATCTTACAAGATCAACGGTCAAAAAATGTGGATCTCTAATGCTGGATTCTGTAAGTTATTTATCGTATTTGCTCGTATTGAAGATGATAAAAACATTACTGGATTTATCGTAGAAAATGATCCTTCAAATGGTATTACGCTTGGTGAGGAAGAACACAAATTAGGAATTCGCGCGAGTTCTACTAGACAAGTGTTCTTTAATGACACTATTGTTCCTGTTGAAAACATGTTGTCTGAAAGAGGTAACGGATTCAAAATTGCTATGAATGCCTTAAATGTTGGTCGTATTAAATTAGCGGCTGCATGTCTAGATTCTCAACGTCGTATCCTTACAACTGCTGTAAATTATGCAAACGAGAGAAAACAGTTTAAAACTCCTATTGCAGATTTTGGTGCTATCAAAACAAAATTAGCACAAATGGCGACTAGTGCTTATGCTGGTGAATCTGCAACCTATCGCGCTTCTAAAAATATTGAAGATCGTATCACTATAAGAGAAGCTTCTGGTAACTCACATCAAGAAGCTGAGTTAAAAGGTGTTGAAGAATACGCTATTGAATGCTCTATCCTTAAAGTTGCGGTATCTGAAGATGTTCAAAACTGTGCCGATGAAGGTATTCAAATTTTTGGTGGAATGGGATTCTCTGAAGAAACACCTATGGAAGCTGCTTGGAGAGATGCGCGTATTGCAAGAATCTATGAAGGCACCAACGAGATCAACAGAATGCTTTCTGTTGGTATGCTTGTTAAAAAAGCCATGCGTGGTCACGTAGATTTGTTAGGTCCAGCTATGAAAGTTCAAGAAGAATTAATGGGAATTCCTTCATTTGAAACTCCTGATTATTCTGAATTATTTTCTGAAGAAAAGGCAATGATCGCTAAACTTAAAAAGGTCTTCTTAATGGTCGCTGGTGCTGCTGTTCAAAAATTTGGTCAAGACTTAGAAGAGCACCAACAATTATTAATTGCTGCTGCTGATATCTTGATTGAAATTTACATGGCAGAGTCAACCATTTTAAGAACAGAAAAGAATGCAAAACGTTTTGGTGAAGACACTCAAAAAGTACAAATAGCAATGTCTAAGTTATACTTATATGATGCTGTAAGTATTGTTGAAGGTAAAGGAAAAGAAAGTATCATTTCGTTTGCTGAAGGTGATGAACAACGCATGATGTTAATGGGTCTTAAACGTTTTACCAAATATCAAAACTATCCAGATATCGTTGACCTAAGAAACGAAATTGCCGAAAAAGTTAAAGCAGAAAACAAATACTGCTTCTAATTTATTTAGTTGTTCAGTCAATTTGGGCACAATCTTTAAGCCATAACATTTGGATTGTGCTCATTACGACTGTTTGTTTTTAAAATTTAGGCTAATTCAAAATTTTTTAAACACCAAAAGCCAATTCACTAACGGAATTGGCTTTTTTTATTTTAGTATATTTAGTAAATAATTATTTCCGCTTATGAAAACGTTACTATCTGGTATTTTTATACTATCCGCTTTCCTACTCTCTGCACAAGACAATACTGAAATATTTCTATTCGATTTAACCAATAACAATTCAAAAATTGAATTAAAAAACGGAAAGAACATTTCAAATAATGAAGGTTATGACAACCAACCTTCTTTTATGAGTGAACGCTATATTTTATTTTCTTCAACTAGAAATGGACAAACAGATATTGCCAAATACGACACGCGTTATGATTCAAAAACATGGTTGAATTTTACTGAAGGTGGCGAATACACACCACTGAAAATTCCAAATAAAAGCGAAATTTCTGCAGTGCGATTAGATAAAGATGGAACACAACGCTTATACAGTTACAACCGAAGTAATGGTGAATCTACTGAGTTGATTGCCGATTTAGTTGTAGCCTATTACACTTGGTTTGATGAACATACTGTTGTTTCAGCTGTTATTGAAGGAGAACAATTAAACTTGTATACGTCTAACATTTCCGAAGGAACAAACAGAAAATACGCTACCAATGTTGGTCGATCATTTCATAAAATTCCTGGTTCGAATCTGGTGAGTTTTATTTCCAAAGAGAATGAAAACCAATGGCAAATTAAATCTTTGAACCCTGAAACTGGAGCTACAAAAGTGATTGCAAATACCATTGAAGGTGTTGAAGATATTTGTTGGCTAGATAGTAAAACGCTTTTGTCTGGTAAGGATAATATTCTTTATAAATTACGTCTTCAGCGAGATAATAACTGGAAAACTGTTGCCAATCTTGATGTAAATGGTATTACTAAAATCACGCGCTTAGCTGTCAATGCTGAAGGCACTAAACTATTGATTGCTGGTAATGTAAATCCGCAAACATCTACTCAAGAAACTGAAGAAAACACGTCTGAAAACACCTCAGATAATACAAACACCAATACCCAAAACAATACTAACACTTCAGATGTTGAAACCATTGTTCAAAGAAATCTCGAAGCATACAACGCAAGAGACATTGATGCTTTTATGAAGGATTATGCCGATGATGTAAAACTATACGCTTACCCTAACACACTACAAACCGATGGTAAAGAAGCCATGCGCAAAAGTTACCAAACGTGGTTTGAGCGTGTTCCAGATTTACGAGCTTATGTTAAAAAGAGAATTGTGTACAAAAACAAGGTTATTGATGAGGAGCAAGTAACTGCTAACGGACAAATATTGAATGCTGTTGCCATTTATGAAGTTGAAAATGGTAAAATAGTAAAAGTCACTTTTATGCAGTAAGACTATGAAAAGAACACTTTATATTATATCGTTATTACTATGCTTCAATTTGTTTGGTCAAACGGAAACCACACTAGAACCAAAAATTGAAAATTGTGCTTGGATTGCTGGAAATTGGAAAGGTGAAGCCTTTGGAGGTCAAACTGAAGAAAATTGGAGCACTCCTTCTGGAGGTTCGATGATGGCGACTTTTAAATTGATTAATGACGGACAGGTTTCGTTCTACGAAATTGAAATTATCAGAGAAGTGAATGACACACCTATGCTTCAATTAAAACACTTTAATAGCGAACTTAAAGGCTGGGAAACCAAAGACGAAACAGTTGATTTTCCTCTCAAAGAGATCACAGCTACAAAAGTGGTTTTTGAAGGTATGACCTTTGAAAAAATAAGCGACAATGAAATGAATGTTTATGTTGATATTGAAAATAAAAATGGTGAGATTGACATTGTAAAATTCAACTATAAGAAATCATAGATATCAGCTTATCCCTTACCCTATATATTCTTTAACCTTTTCTTCTTCAGTTATTTTTGACAAATTGACTGCCGTTTCTATCAATGCTAAGTGTGAATATGCTTGAGGGAAATTCCCTAACAAACGTTTGGTTTCAAAATCGATATCTTCACTAAAAAGGCCTAAATGATTGCTGTAACTCAAGAGTTGATCAAACATATATTTTGCCTTTTGGGTTTCGCCAATTTTGAACAAGCTATTGATAAACCAAAATGTACAAATGGTAAAGGAAGATGATGGCAATCCAAAATCATCTTTGTTTTTATAACGATACAATAAGCCATCATTACTCAATTCTTTCTCAATAGCCTTAACTGTACTCACATACTTTGGATCTCTAGCATCGATAAATCCGTAAGGCTCCATGAGCAACACTGAAGCATCTAAATCTGTAGAACCATAACTTTGTGTAAAAGCTTGCACATCCTCATTCCAGGCATGATCCAAAATATCTGTTCGGATATCTTCTTCTAGGGTTAGCCATTGATTTTTCTTGTGTGTCTTCCCTAAAATTTCAGCCACTTTAATGGCTTTGTCAACGGCAACCCAACACAACACTTTTGAAAAAGTGAAATGACGATCTTCGGTTCTAAATTCCCAAATACCTTTATCGGCTTCTTTCCAATGCTTATTCACAACCCAAACGATGCCCTTTGTAATGGACCAAAGTTCTTCACCATTTTCAATATCTGTACTAAACTGTGTGAGTTGCTGATGAATCACATCCATTAAAATTCCGTAGATATCGTTTTGGCGTTGGGTATAAGCTGCATTACCTATTCGAACTGGTTTTGAACTCATATAACCATCAAGATGGTCCAGTATATTTTCTGTTAGTTGTTTTTCGCCATTGATTCCATACATAATTTGCAATTTTTCATCCTTATCTGGAATCAGGTTTGTGATAAATCGCAAATAGCGTTTTGCCATGCGTTTATGTCCTAAATGAGACACCACTTTAATTACCATAGACGCATCACGAATCCAACAGAATCGATAATCCCAATTTCTAACTTCACCAATAGTTTCAGGTAATGAGGTCGTAGCAGCAGCCAAAACAGCTCCCGTTTTTTCATAACTGAGCAATTTTAAAGTCAGAGCACTTCTTGAAATATAATCGTTATACAGATTATAGGTTGGTGTGCGTTCCATCCAATTGAGCCAATATACTTTAGTGCGCTCTAACTCTAAACTAATTGTATCAACTGTAGGTAAAAACAATTTTTCATTATAGCCAAAAAGACAAAAGCCATCTTTCTCCAAAACTATCGGTTCCCCTTCTACAACTTTTTCCTTGTCAAAGTTGGTATATAAAAACAGGGTGTCGTATTTCTCCTTATCGGTAAGACTTACTATAAAATCACTCTTGATATAAGTACTAGTATTTCCTAGAGCATACTCTAATTTCGGATTGTAGATAATCTTAAATTCAGGTTCCCCTTTAATGAGTTTGAAATAACGAACAACTTCTGGAGGCGCATAATATTTTTTATGCTCTTTTCTATAGCGAGGCATAAAATCATGGACTTCAAAAGCATCAGATGCTGTTTCAAAGCGCGTGATTAATATACAGGTGTTTTTGAGATACTGTTGTGAAATTTTATACTCATCTGCAACTGAAATATCAAAGCTTCCACCTTTATCTTCGTCCAATAATTTTGCAAAAACCGAAGAGGAATCAAATTCTGGTAAACAACACCAATCCAATGAACCCGTTTTAGAGATCAATGCCGCACTTCTACAATTGCCAATTATGCCGTAGTTTAAGTTATTATTCAAATCTTTTTTATATATTATAATTCAACACTCGTTTTTTAATTAGCCTAAGAAAATACAAACTAAAGATTTCAAATGAATAAAACAATAATAGTTTCCAATAGACTTCCACTACAGATAAAATTAGAAGACAAAAAACTTGAGGTTACACCAAGTGTTGGCGGACTCGCAACAGGTTTAAAATCGGTTCACCAAGATGGAAAAAGTTTATGGATAGGTTGGTCTGGACTTACCGAAGAAGAACTCACTCCAGAGCTATCAAAGGAAGTTAAGGCTTTAGTTAAAAAGGAAAAGTGTGATACCGTGACTTTGAGCCAGCATGATCTAGACAATTTTTATTATGGCTTTAGTAACCGAACTCTTTGGCCGCTCTTCCACTATTTTATGGAATATACAGAGTTTGAAGAATCCTTTTGGGCATCGTATAAAACTGTTAATCAAAAATTTGCAGATGCAGTTTTGGAGCACGTTGAAGATGGCGATACCATTTGGGTTCACGATTACCAATTACTTTTACTGCCAAAGCTTATTAAAGATAAAAAGCCCAATACAACCATAGGCTTCTTTTTGCATATTCCTTATCCTTCCTATGAAATTTTTAGAACTTTTCCTTGGCGTGAACAACTGCTTCATGGTATGTTAGGAGCCGATTTAATTGGTTTCCATACCTATGATTACGAACGTCACTTTTTGAGTTCTGTGAAACGTATTTTGCGATTGGATGTTAATTTTAATGAAATTACCTATCACGATCGCATTGTTAAAGTAGATTCTTTCCCAATGGGAATCGATTACGACAAGTTTTACAATTCTGCTCTAAAGCAGAAAAATGAAGAAAAATCAGAGCTTCAAAAACGGTTGGATGACCACATTCAATCCAGTACTGAGGCACGAATGATTTTGTCGATTGACCGAATGGACTACACTAAAGGAATTCCAAATCGCATTCGTGCTTTTGAATACTTTCTTAATAAATATCCTGAGTTTAAAGAAAAGGTTCGGTTGATTATGCTTGCGGTTCCATCTCGATCTAATGTACCTCAATACCAACGATTGAAACGTGAAACCGATGAACTTGTAGGCCGTATCAATGGGAAATTTGCCACAGTGAGCTGGACACCAATTTGGTATTTTTATAGATCCTTACCGTTTAGTAATCTTATAGATTTATATACGGCATCACATGTTGCTATGATCACCCCTGTTCGTGATGGAATGAATCTAGTTGCCAAAGAGTATGTTGCTACTCGAACAGAACAAGATGGTGTGTTGATGTTGAGTGAAATGGCTGGCGCCTCAAAAGAAATGAACGAAGCCATACTTATCAATCCAAATAATTTTGAACAAATTGCCGATACGTTAAAGTATGCCTTGGAAATGCCATTGGAAGAGCAACAATCGCGAATGAAAATCCTTCAGAAACGCTTACGTCGCTATACCGTTGAAAAATGGGCCGAAGAATTTATGAAATCCTTATATGCCACTAAAAATCTTGGTGCTGTGATTGACGCCAATCGATTGAATCAAACCATTCAAAAGCAGATGCTTTCTGAATTTAATGCTTCTGAGCGTCGTTTGTTTTTATTAGATTATGACGGAACATTGACTGGCTTTAAAGACAATCCGAAAGATGCAAGTCCAGACCAACATTTGTATGAGCTCTTAGATAAATTACAATCTGATTCCAGAAATCATGTTGTTATCATTAGTGGACGAGACAAAGAAACCTTTACGGAATGGTTTGCCCACAAACCTTATACCTTGATAACAGATCATGGTGTATGGTTGAAAGAACTCAATAAGGATTGGATTGCCTTAGAACGTCTCAAAAACGATTGGATGGAAAACATCAGACCTATTTTGGAAACCTTTGTCGATCGAACACCTGGAACATTTATTGAATCCAAAAAATATTCTTTGGCTTGGCATTACCGAAAAGCCGATCCAGAACTTGCACAAATCAGAACATTGGAAATCGAGACGGTATTGACCAGTTTAACATCCAACAATGATTTATCAGTTTTAAAAGGGAATAAGGTGATTGAAATAAAAAGCAGTAGTGTTAATAAAGGTCGTGCATCCTCAAGACTACTAAATGGAACAAATTATGATTTTATGTTTTGTATTGGAGATGATTGGACTGATGAATACATGTTCAAGGAATTACCCGAATCTGCTTATACTGTTAAGGTAGGCTTTAAAAAAACCAGTGCTAAATACTATATCAAGAATACCGATGAAGTTCGAGGTATTCTGAATGAATTCATCCATAAATCCTAGCTTTTATGAGAACATTACTACTCCTATTTTGTTTAAGCTTTTCCGCTTACGGTCAACAACAAACAGCAATTTATAATATTATCGATTCGGTTTCCGCTGAACGGATTAAAAAAGATATCAAGATACTAGCCGATTTTGGAACGCGACATACGCTAAGCGATACGGTTTCAGAAACCAGAGGTATTGGTGCTGCAAGACGATGGATCAAAAAGGAATTTGAAATGATTTCAGAAGATTGCAATGGATGTTTAGACGTGTTCAATCAAAAGAATTTCATCAAGAAAGGTGATAATGATCGCATCATAAAAGATGTATGGGTCGTTAATGTTGTTGCCATACAACGAGGCACTAAATATCCCAACCAATATATCATTATGAGTGGAGATATTGACTCTCGAGTGTCTGATCCTAATAACTACACTTCAGATTCACCCGGAGCAAATGATAATGCTTCAGGAATGGCTGGCACTATAGAAGCTGCAAGAGTATTATCAAAATACAAGTTTAAAAGCAGCATCATATATGTTGGGTTGTCTGGTGAGGAACAAGGTTTGTACGGTGGAAAAGGATTAGCTGAATACGCCAAGGCACAACAATGGGAAATCATTGGTATTCTTAATAATGATATGATAGGCAATATCAAAGGAGTTGATGGTGTTATTGACAACAGAAGTTTCAGAATTTTTTCAGAACCTGTTCCACCAACTGAAACAGAACAGAAACGCCTAATGCGACGATTTTATGGTGGCGAAGTTGATGGTATTTCAAGACAATTAGCAAGATATGTACATAAAACTGTAAAATCATATATGCCAGAAATGAATCCGATGATGGTATATCGCTTGGATCGTTTTGGTCGTGGTGGTCATCACAGACCATTTAACGATGTTGGTTTTGCAGGTATTCGAATTATGGAAGCGCATGAAAATTACACACAACAACACCAAGATATCAGAATCGAAAATGGAATTACCTATGGTGATACGTTTGAACATGTCAATTTTGAATATGCTAAAAAACTTACAGCTGTTAATGCCATTAATTTGGCAAACCTTGCTACTGCTCCACCTGCTCCAAAAACAGTTAGTATTGGTGGTATTATTGAAGCTTCAGCGAAATTAAAATGGAATTCTGTTGAAGATGCCAAAGGCTATAAAATTTATTGGAGAGAAACCACATCACCAACTTGGGACCATAGTAAATATGTAGAAAACACAACTGAATTTACACTTAAAGGTATTGTTATCGATAATTTTTATTTTGGAGTAGCTTCCGTTGATGAAAACGGATTTGAAAGTGTGGTTACCTTTCCAAACGATATCATAAGATAAAAAAAAAGACTACCAATCAACAATTGATAGCCTTTTTACAACTAAAAACTAACTAACTAAAATCTATTGAATTAAGATCTTTTTGGATTGCATATTATTATTTGCTTTAAATATCTTAATATTTGTATTTGCTCTTGTCAAGCTATCATTTTTAGATATTTATGTAATGCTGAATTTACCAAAAGCTATTACAATCATATCTAAAAAGGATGTTACTATACGTTTAAATTATTCTAAACTATTTATTAGTTACAAAGAGGGAAAGTGGATTAATTAGATATTGAAATTATTTAAAAGAAATACTGGTTTGGGGCCAAATATTATGTAATGCGCTGATTACGATTTCAATAACGATGTAAAAGTATTGATCAATTAATTCTAGAATACTGAAAAAGAGTTCAATTGTTGAAAAAAATCGATAAATTGAAACTGGAAACAAAAAACATCGACAAACAACACTATCTGCTTGAGTCTGATTTTTAAGCAACATAAAATCAAATACTTATACAATGCCAAAAGAACAAGACCTCAAAGAATACTACTTTGAAACCAATACCATTTGGAGAGAATGGCTTGACAAAAATCACAATACTTCTAATGGTATTTATCTCATTTTCTATAAAGTAGATCATGAAAAAACTTCAATGCGTTGGGAAGAAGCTGTTAAAGTTGCCTTGTGTTACGGTTGGATTGATTCAACAGTAAAAAGCTTAGGTAACGGAAAACGTCGCCAATATTTCTGTCCGAGAAAAGACAAAAGTGTCTGGAGTGCATTAAACAAAAAGTATATAAAAGCGCTAAAAGAGGAAGGACTAATGCATCAAAGTGGACTCCAAAAAATAGAAATTGCTAAAGACAATGGAAGCTGGACAGCACTTGATGGTGTTGAAAAAGGAATCATTCCTGACGACTTACAAATTGCATTTGACAAGAATAAACAAGCCTTTGAAAACTATAAAAATTTTGCACCTTCCTATAGAAAAAGTTATTTGTATTGGCTCCATAGTGCAAAACGAGATGCTACTAGACAAAAACGGATTTCAAAAATCATTCTCTTGTGCAATCAAAACATAAAGAGCGTTTCTAACTGGTAATAATTAAATTTAAGACATAAATATTCGCTTACTATGACTGCTAAGAAACGTTGGAAAATAAATTGGACTACAGATAAAATAATGAGCACTTCTGCTCTTTTTATAAGTGTCATCTCACTAATAGCACTTTTGTATCAATCTTATCTAGCAAGAGAAGAATATAAACTTATCCAACAACAGCAAAGTGCAAGTGTACTTCCTCATTTAAATCAATGGTATAGTAACAATAACGAAAGTTTTAAGCTAATTATAGGGAACAAAGGTGTTGGACCAGCTTTTATTAAATCTGTTGAACTCACTTTAGATGGTTCAAAGACATTCAACAATTCTGATGATTTATTTAAAGATATTTTCAGTAATTCTTCAACCTTAGATACCATTCCAAGCATTAACAGTACATTAATTAAAGGATTAGTGCTTACTGCGAATGAAATGATAAACGTTATTGAAATTAAAGGACGTAAAAATATTGCTGCATTTAGAAAAGAGTTTGAAAATAAAGACATTAACTTCAACATCATATACGAAGATGTTTATGGTGCGCAATGGCTACTTACAAATCAAGGTGGTAATGATAATGCTCCTATACCAATTTCTAAAGATTAACTTCTGTTAAAGTACATTGTATTAACAGCAATTTTAAGATTCTAATTGTAAGTTTTGATTATCTTTAGGCAACTATAAAAAAACTAATTAATTATACATGAAAAAAGCACTTTATCTTTTGATGCTTATGGCATCTCTTACACTATTCGCTCAGGATATTCCAATGGGATTATTAAAACAAATGAAACCAAGAAATGTTGGTCCTGGTGGAATGTCTGGTCGTGTAACTGCTATAGATGTTGTACATAACAATACTGATATTATTTATGTTGGAACCGCTTCTGGTGGTTTATGGAAGTCAACTTCTGGTGGCATTAAATGGGAACCTATTTTTGAAAACGAAGCTACAGGTTCCATTGGTGCTGTTGCCATTCAACAATCTAATCCAAGTGTTATTTGGGCTGGAACTGGTGAAGGAAATCCAAGAAATAGCTTAAATGGTGGTTATGGTATTTACAAATCTTTAGATGCTGGAAAAACTTGGCAATTAATGGGACTTGAAAAAACGCGTCATATTCATCGTGTTATCATAGATCCTACAAATCCAGATATCGTTTATGTAGCTGCTATTGGTTCGCCTTGGGGAATTCATCCTGAACGTGGTGTTTATAAAACAACTGATGGCGGAATTTCGTGGACTAAAATATTATTTGCTAACAACAAAACTGGTGCAGCAGATCTTGTGATGGATCCAACAAATCCTAATAAATTGATTGCTTCGCTGTGGGAACATAAACGTGATCCATGGTTCTTCAATTCTGGAGGAAAAGGTTCTGGTGTACATATTACTCATGATGGTGGAAACACTTGGAAAAAAGTAACTGATAAAGATGGTTTCCCTGAAGGAGAACTCGGTAGAATTGGTGTAGCCATTGCAGCAAACAAACCTAATGTTGTTTATGCGTTGGTTGAAGCTACTAAAAATGCACTTTACAGAAGTGACGATGGTGGTGCCAATTGGAGAAAAGTAAACGATAATAGTGGAAGTAGTGGTATTGGAAATAGACCTTTCTATTATTCTGAAATTTATGTTGATCCTCAAAATGAGAATCGTGTCTATTCAATATATACCTATGTGAACGTGTCTGAAGATGGCGGAAAAAGCTTCAGACAACTAATGCCTGCCTATGGTGTAAGTAATGGTATTCACCCAGATCATCATGCTTGGTGGATTCATCCAAACAACGGTAATTTTATGATCGATGGTAATGATGGTGGATTGAATATTACCAAAGATGGTGGACAATCTTGGCGTTTTATAGGCAACTTACCTGTAGCGCAATTTTATCATATCAATGTAGACAATGACATTCCATATAATATTTATGGTGGCATGCAAGACAATGGCTCTTGGAAAGGGCCTGCTTACGTATGGCGTGTACAAGGAATTAGAAATAGTTATTGGCAAGAAATTAGTTTTGGTGATGGCTTTGATGTAGTGCCTGATAAAGACGATTCAAGATTTGGATGGTCAATGAGTCAACAAGGTTATGTGAGTCGTTATGATGCTGAAACTGGAAATAATTACACAGTTCGACCAACGCATCCTGATCCAGAAGTAGAATTGCGCTTTAATTGGAATTCTGCCATAAACATAGATCCTTATGATAAAAATACGCTTTACTTCGGAAGTCAATTCGTTCACAAATCAACAGATAAGGGAGAAACTTGGACTGTGATTTCTCCAGATCTAACCTCTAATGACCCTGAAAAACTAAAACAAAATGAAAGTGGTGGCTTAACCATGGATGCTACTGGAGCTGAGAACCACTGCTCTATTCTAGTTATTGAGCCTTCACCTATTGAACGTAATATGTTTTGGGTTGGTACTGATGATGGTCGCGTACATTACACGCAAAATGGTGGGCAAACTTATACTGATGTTACTAAAAACATTAAAGGCTTGCCTTCTGGAAGTTGGATTCCGCAAATTAAAGCATCAAACAAAAGAAAAGGTGAAGCTTTACTTATTGCTAACGATTACAGACGTTTCAATTACACACCTTATGCTTACAGAACAACAGACTATGGAAAAACATGGAATAGAATTGTTGACAGCAATGATGTTTTAAGTTATACGCTTTCCATAGTTGAAGATCCTATCGAAAGAAATTTATTATTCTTAGGAACTGATGACGGTTTATACATCTCTACAGATGCTGGATCAAAATGGACAAAATGGACCCAAGGCTTTCCTACGGTTTCTGTAAAAGACCTTATGATTCACCCAAGAGAGCACGATCTTATTATTGGAACTTTCGGACGTGCAGCGTGGGTTTTAGATGATATCAGACCACTTAGAGCTTTGGCAAAAAACAAATCTATTCTCAATCAAAAATTAGAATTGTTTGAACCTCCAACAGCTTATCAAGCTGCATATCAACAACCTACTGGAAGTCGTTTTGGAGGTGATGCTATGTATCATGGTGAAAACAGAGATTATGGTGCTATATTCTCGTATTATGTTCAGATCGAACAGAAAAAAGAAGAAACAAAAAAAGACGATGACGATTCAGAAGAAGATACCGACGACACTAATGAAACTGAAGTAAAATGGGATTCATTACGTTTAAAAATTTATGATGGCGACCGTTTAATAAGAACGCTAAAACAAAAAGCACCTGATTCTACAGGAATTTATAAGTGGACCTGGTTTATGGATGAAGCTGGTGTTGCCAATGCTTCAAGAACGATTAGAAAACGAACTCGTGAACCAGGAGGCGTTTCAGTAAAACCTGGAACTTATAAAGCAGTTTTACATTTTGGAGACCAATCTTCAGAAGCACAAATTACAGTTAAAAGTGACCCTAGACTAAATGTCTCAACAGCTAATATTAATGCCATATATACTGCTTCAAAAACTATAGAAAAGATGCAAGCTACTGTTGCTGGTGCTGTAAAACAATTGGTTGAAAGCAAACAGATTGCTTCTAAGTTTAAAGGCGATCTTTCAAAACTAGATAAAGAGAAGTATAAAGAGGATATCACTGCCTCTAAAGATATCATTAAAGACATTGATGCGCTTATCGATTTATATTTAGGAAAACAAGACAAACGTCAAGGCATTACTAATTCTTCTGAAGTTCCAGTTACAGATAGAATTGGTTTAGCCAGTTGGTATGTAAGTTCGAGACAAAACGGATTATCAGCTACTGAAACTACATTAATAAAACATGCTGAAGATGCTATTAATGATGCTTTAGCTAAGACCAATTCATTTTTTAATGATGCTTGGAAAGCTTACCAAACTAAAATGGAAGCTATACAAACGAATCCATTTAAAGACATAAAATCGTTCAGTTTAGATTAAATAAAAGCTGTCACTTTTCTGTCACGCTTTATAAATTGAATGGTATCACCCACAATAATCTTTCGTCTGTATCCAAACAAATGGAAGATTTTTGTGGTTAAAATTAAGGCTACTTTCTTATTTGCAATCAAGCAATACTCATTTTGAGGATGTGCTGAAATTCCTGGTAAGACAGATAATACTTTGTGAAGTTTAAGATAACGCATTATAGTAGATAAGGTTAACCAAAACCTTGACAATTTTCTTACTATAAAGAATCCATCCTCACCTTGCTTCTGGTATAATGGCATAAAGATCAAACCACTAAACGGACTTTTAATTTCATTGAGTTTATCATTGGCTATTAACTGATGCTTCATTACATGACTAAAGTTTTTAAATCCTGGCTTCATTTTAAATTGATGAATTGGACTTAAGTTATGTCTGTAAATAATTTCATAAAATCCGTTCTCAAACTGCAAAAGAGCTTCATATCGTTTGTAATCAAATGCTTTATTATTTATGAGCCTTAAATTATAAAGCATAAGCCATATAAAAGCTTCTGAATTGAGTATTGAATTCATATCATCATGCTGACCTGATTCAAACCCCAAAGCAATATGACCAAACTCATTAATAAAGGATAGTAATGGTCCTTCAAGGTATTCCTCTATTCCTAGTACAATTGGCAAATGAAACTGTTTTGCTAAAGTTCTGTTATTTAATGAATCACTAATAGTAATAAAAGGTATCGTGGGAGATGAAGTTGTATGAAGGTCTATAAATACGAATTTGCCCTGATGTGTTTCACAAATTGACTTAATCGCATCGTATAATTCCTTTTGCTCTTTTTGTTCTTCAAATTCAAAATTAGCATCTTTAGTAAGTTCTTTTACTTCTTCTTTAGTCCACAAACGATTTAAATCATAGTCATTGTAACGAATCTGTTTTTTTAAAGCCTTAATATTTCCTAAGATGGCATAAAAGTTTCCATTACAGGTTATATGCTTTGCTTTTAGTTCATTAACTACTTTTTGCAACCCTTTAACTCCTGCAGGTTCATTGCCATGAATACCTCCTATGCAAATAAGGGTAACACCTTTTACACTATTATTTTGACTATAAAAAATTCTTTGATCGACGGTTTGTTCTAATGCTTCTTCCAATTGAGCTATCATTTTTAAGCTTTTATCTTATTTAAGTCGGTTTTGGTCAAAATACCAACTAATTCTTCATTATCAATTATTGGCAGACAATGAATTTGATGCTCTAACATTAAAGATTTAGCCTCTTCAATATACATGTCAGGATGTCCAACTTTGATGTTATTGGTCATTAAATCAGATGCCGAATGGTTTTCTACAGTGTAAAGTCTTTCAATATCTGCATCTGAAATAATACCAACTACCTTATTATCAGAATCAAGTACAGGAATATGATGAATTTGCTTCCAGGTCATGATGTGTTTCACCAATCTAATGGAATCATGTTCGTTCACAGTAAACAACTCTGTAGTCATGACTTTATGAACTTTATTGCTTGAACGTGCATGTTCTCGTTCAATTGATTCAGCAATATCCCACTTTGAAACAGGTATATTTTTTTCCTGATAATTATGCATATGATGCGTTAATAAAATATTGGCTTCAGCACGAGAAACACTTTCTTGTAAATTTCTGGAACTTCTCACCAACCATTTACTTCCAGTAATATCCTTATCAATTCGTTCTGTAATAATATTTAAATAATAATCAATATCCTTTTCATCTATTTCAGTATCCAACAATCCTTTTCTCGCCATAGGAATTAGGACTTTTTTTGCAAGTTTTCGTGCAGAAATTCCCTTTCCAAACCAATTAAAATAGGTGTCCAATCCTGTTCTGGCTGACTTAATAAAGTTGCCTTTAGCATCTTTAAATGCCATACGTTTCCAAATCGATTTACAGTCATCTGGCATACCCAACATCACACCAATCCAAAACATAGCATTGGCAATTTCATCTTTTATACTAGGTCCAGATGGAATATACCTGTTTTCAATTCTTAAATGCGCAATATTTTTGTGAACACCATAACATACGCGATTCCATTTATATAAGGTTCCATTATGCAATCCAATAGCTTTAAGGTCTGGTTTAATTCCACTCTGCAATTCTTCTAATGGGTTTGAATCAAATTCAGAAGTCACTAAAGGTTGATAGCGTGCAACATCATCAGTAAACACATCTATAATTGAATCTTTAACCCAATCACTACCAAAACTCACACGAGCCTTTTGTTCTCTAAGCAAATGAGATTTACTTCTCAAATCTATACTTTGCTGAAATAAAGCTATTCGAGTCTCACTCCATAACTCTCGACCTAAGAGCATTGGGGAATTGGTCATTACTGAAAGTACAGGACCAGCAATGGCCTGCGACCAATTATATTGATCTACAATATTGTCAAGATCCACTTGCAAATGCACTTGAAAACTAGTGTTACAAGCTTCAAATAAAATGGATTCATGATCTAATATTAACTCGTCAACACCACGAACTTTTACTCTAAAGTCATTTCCCCTAACCTTTTTCATAACACTATTCAAGGTTTTATAACGTTGAAAAGGTGTCATATTTTCAAATACAAGATCTTTGCGTTTGAAGGTGGGTAAAATTCCTGTGAGGATTATTTTGTTGTTAAAGGTATCTGAAGCAGCCTCTTTAGCTTTATTTACCAATGCTGTAAGATCTTCTTCTAATTGAGAAAAGCATTTACCTTTTAACACTAAAGGATCTAAATTAGCCTCAATATTAAATAATCCTAGTTCAGTCGTAAAATGCGAATCATCAATCTTATCTAAGATTTCCAATGCATTAAAAGAAGGTCTGTAAGCATCATCTACGATACAAAATTCTTGTTCTGCCCCAACACGACGAATCCCTTTTTCAAAGGCATTAGTTTTAATCATGATTTCCAAAGCTTGAATATCATTCAATAAGTGATTCACGAACTGTTGTCGTTGAAATTTATTCCTTATTGGTTTTACAGATTGAGATCCCATTTAGTATTGATAATATACTCAAATTTAAAGGATTACTTAATTTAATACGATGACTTTTATCATAGTTTCTCTTAATGAATATGGCTAATTTTAGGTATAATTAAAAACCAAGAACTTATGAAAAAACGTACACCAGTTTCAGCCATTATGACAAAAAATGTAATTGCAGTCAATAAAACAGATGATTTAGAAACTGCAGAAAGGTTAATCAAACAAAATAATATTCGACATATTCCAGTAGTCTCAGGAGAAGTAATTATAGGTATGTTAAGTTATACCGATTTACTCAGAATTAGTTTTGCTGAAGCAACAAATGAATATGACAATGAAATTGAAACTGTAATTTATAATATGTTTACGATAGATCAAGTTATGACAAAAAATGTAATGACAGTTAACTCTGAAACTACCATAAAAGAAGTTGCGGAGATTTTGGCAAAACATGAATTTCATGCCCTACCAGTATTAGAAAATGGTGAGTTAGTTGGCATCGTAACAACCACAGATTTAATCAATTATTTAATTGACCAATTCTAAAACTAGAATCTTGTTAAAAAAAAGAGCTCGATATTCATCCAGCTCTTTTTTTTGTACTCAAATATTCATTATCTTACAAGCATATAATCAAAGTTTAAACAATGAAAAAAATATACGTCGGACTGACTATTTTAGGATGCATGTTCCTTGCATCTTGTAAAAGTGATAAAAAAGATTCTGAAACCATCGTCGATGAATCTACAAAGGTAGAAAACGAAACTTCAAACTCCCAAGACAGAACAGCTACTGAAGTAAAAGAAAAGCCTGCGCATTATAACGATCAGAAAAAAGTAGCAATGGCTCTAGAATCTAAAAGTGGCAGTAATGTTACTGGAAATGTTGTCTTTAAACAAGAATTAGGCGTTGTAACAATGATAGCGGTTCTTGATGGATTAACTCCAGGTGAGCATGCTATACATATTCACGAAAAAGCTGATTGTTCTTCTGATGATGGTAAGTCTTCTGGTGGTCATTGGAATCCTACAGCACAACCTCACGGAAAATGGGGAGATGAAAAAGGCTATCACAAAGGTGATATTGGAAACTTTACTGCTAACAATGATGGTCACGCTACCATTACTAAAATCACTGACGAATGGTGTATTGGATGTGGTGATGCTTCAAAAGACATTTTAGGAAAAGCCGTTATTGTTCATCAAGGTGTGGACGACTTTACATCTCAACCTTCTGGTGCTGCTGGTGCTCGAGTGAGCTGTGGTGGAATCATTGAATAGTTTTAACTCAATTTGATTGGCAATAGTCATCACAAGTTAAAATTATTACCTACCTTAATACATTCAAAAAAAAACAATTCTATGCAGTTAGAGACCTTAGTTGAGCAATTTCAGAAAAAAAATGAAAAAGCTTTTGAAAGTTTATATCATATGTACAAAGACAGTATGCATGGTGTCATATATAATATTGTTAAAGATAAAGCTATTGCTGAAGAAGTCATGCAAGATGTCTTCATCAAGGCTTGGCATAGTTCAGACTCCTACAATTCTAGTAAAGGACGATTCTTTACTTGGATCTTAAATATTTCTCGTAATGCTGCCATAGACAAAACAAGGTCTAAAGCCTTTAAAAACTCTGGAAAAAACCTCGATGCAACATTTTTCGTAGATATTATTGAAAGCAATGAAAACTTAAATAGTAAAACAGATGCCATAGGTATTAAAAAGTTTGTGTCAAAGCTTAAAGAAAAATGTATAAAAGTTATTGAGTTACTTTATTTTAAAGGCTATACTCAAAAAGAAGCTTCTGAAACTTTAGAAATGCCTATAGGAACTATTAAAACTAGAAACAGAAATTGCATTAACGAATTGCGTCAAATGATTGTAGAATAATGGATACTAAAGCATACATAGATACTGGAATACTAGAACTTTATGTCTCTGGACAACTTTCTGAAAAGGAAAACAAGGAGGTTTATGATAAAATGCTAGAACACCCTGAAATATTACAGGAAGTCTTAGAGATCGAGTCTGCTCTTATGAAGCTTGGAGAAGCAGTTTCTCCTGGATTAAGTGCTTCTACAATTCAAATCATTAAAGAACGACTTAACTTTAATTCTGATAATGGTAAGGTTGTAAATATGCCTAAATCGAGATCTAATTGGTTTACCTATACAGGTTGGGCTGCTGCAATACTTGTTGGCGCTGGATTACTTTGGAGTATCAATCAAAACAAACAACTTGAAGTTCAATTAAGTGATGCGAATGTAGAAAAGTCGTATCTAGAAACTCAAATTGAAGATGCTAAATCTGATTTAGCTAAGACGGAAAATTTATTAAGCATACTTCGTGATAGAGATATCATAGCTGTTCCGCTAGGCGGACAAGGCAACTTTGAAAATGCCTATGCTAAAGTTTACTGGAATAAAGCAGATAATAGTATTTATTTAGATGGTCAAGGATTACCTGATGCTCCTGAAGGAAAAGTATGGCAAGTTTGGTCATTAACACTTAATCCGCTTACACCTACAAGTTTAGGAACTATTGACAACTTTAATACTGATGATAACAAAATCTTTGAAATTGTCAATACTAATGAAAGTCAAGCCTTTGGTATCACACTTGAGCCTACTGGAGGAAGTGAAACACCAACAATGGAGCAACTTTATACGCTAGGTGTTGTAAGTCCGTAGAACCTTTAAACATTCATAAATAAAATACACTTACTTATTGTGTATTACTAAAATAACTAAGAAGCCTCTAAACTAGTTTTAGAGGCTTCTTTATTGTGATTGAAATCCTAAATACAATACTTCTTTTAAAATTGTACACTATTCATTTTTAACGTTCTATAATTAAACAAAAAAGAAAGCACCTACATAATGTAAGTGCTTTCTACCAACAAAAAAACTCTAAAATATCATGTCTCCACATGATATACCCTTATGATCATTTGGCTCTTTGTCAGTTCTAAATCAACAACCCTCTAAAAATTGTAACTTATACGTCCCTTGATGAAAAACGGCACACCAGGCGTAAAATGAATTTCCTCAACTGGTTCTAGTTCATTTTGCAATCTAGATGTCGTAGCAAACTGTGTTTCATTCCATTCTACATCAAATACATTTTCTATAGTCATTCCTAATGTGATATTATCAAAGCTGTAATTCATATTAATATCTGTAACAAAGTATCCTTCAGCTATAATGCTATTATCTTCATTTGCTGGTCTATCATTAATATACCTGTATCGTAATCCTCCTGAAAATCCATTTAGATCAGAGATAGCAAAACCACCAGCCAAAGTAAAATCTGGAGCCAATGGTATGTAATCTTCACCATCATTTGCTTCAAGACTACGTGCTTTTGTGTAAGTCGCATCAGTATTGAAATACAACCAATCAGTAACTTGATATCGTAAACTTAAGTCCATTCCTAAACGTTCTGTCTTACCACTAGGTTCAACAATACCTGCATCACCAACGTATACAAACTCTTGTTCAAGAAACAAATACCACAAAGCTGTATTTACAAATAATCGTTTGGTTGGCTTCCATACATGACCTATATCTAAACCATAAGCCTTAGGTAAAATATCTTTGGCAGAATTGTTTACCACTACCCGAGTATCATTGGAATGAAACCCAATACCTGACTTCAGATAAAATTGTGAGTTTGCTTTAACATCATAGAACAGGTTCAATTTCGGACTAGCAATTAATTTGGTTTCAGATTCTGCTGTGTAAGTTACTTGCAGCTGATCTTCATACAAAAACTTAAAGTAGTCTAGTCGTAATCCAGGAGCTAGTGTAAACTTTCCAAATTCAAATTCAGCATTTACATAAGCATCAATATTAGTTTGATAGATGTTTCCCAGCTGAATATTCTCAAGTGTAGTGCTTCTATTAGCTGTTCGCGATAGCTCAACTTGTTTATTAATATCATGTCTAAAACCAATTCCAGCCTCCAGATTTAAATCTGTTTTTCCTAAAAACGTTTGTTTTAAAAAAGCAGTGTTAGCACCAAAAATATGACGATTTTCTTTTTGTTTGATTTGATCACCATTAATAGGGTCTTCAAGGAAAAACGTAAAATTAGAATAGAGCTCAAATGCGTAATTGGAATAAAAGGCATTGGCCTTTAATTGCAAATCATCGGAAATGTACTTACTAAACTCCACATTAAAATTTGTACGCTCGGTCTCTCCACCTTCTGTATCGTCAATGGCTCCAAATCTTGTTATATTTCCATTGTCAACCTCGCGTTGTGGAATTTGCCCTGAAGCATCCCATCTGCTATTAAAATGTGAAGCTGTAATGCTCAATTTTTCATTATTTTGTGATAGTGTGGTGTACTTTCCAAAGAGATTTAAACGATTAAAATTCTGTGGTGATTCAAAAGGTCCATTCGAAGCAATATATTCTGTTGCGATGTAAGCATTCTCACGATCTCTATTATTTAGAACATTGAAGATTCCTAGTGTTCGAAGTGTATTAAAATCTCCAGCTTCAAGAGTAATTTTACTATCTCTTACATAATCTTTAGTAGAGAAATTCACATAAGCTGCTGTATTAAAATCACCTTCTTTGGCATAATAAGGTCCTTTTCCAAAATCAATCTGTTGAATGGTTTCAGGAATCAGAAAATGTAAATCACTATACCCTTGACCATGAGCATGAGACACCATATTAACAGGCATACCATCTACCGAAATTGAAACATCTGTTCCATGATCTACATCAAAACCTCTTAAAAATAATTGCTCAGCTTTTCCTCCTCCAGCATGCTGACCTATAATCAAGCCAGGAATTTTCCGAAGAACCTCTTGTGAAGAGTTGACTGGATTAGCCATTAGATCTAAACTCACAATGGTATTTAAAGGATTCAATTCTTCAGTAATAACCATTTGTTCCAGTTGAACTAATTTATCCTCAAGTTGTATAAGAATTTCTGAATTAAAACTTTCAGCATCTAATACAATCACTTTCGTTTTATAACCTAAAAGTCCAACTTTAATAGAATCGCCTTGCTTTGAATTATCCAGAGTAAATACACCTGTTTCAGAAGAATGCGCATGACTTTCAGAATTCAAATTGTAAATATATGCAGCCTCTAAGGGCTGATCATTCAAATTCACAACCTTTCCTTTTAGTGATTGGCTAAATACAGATGTTGTTGACAACATCACTAGTAATAATGACTTATAAATAAATGATCTCATGAGGCAGAATTTATAGTTGGTCTATCTTGGTAGTCATTGTTGGTCCAAGCTCATAAGTACTAGCCAATAATTCCTTTTTTAATGGCTTAACCGAATCTAATCTACCTGCTGCTTTATAAATTTCAGCAACATGATATAAAGCTTCGGGTTCAAAAGTTTTATCAATAACATGATCGTCAATAATATCTAAAGCTTCATAAGTATTGCCATTTTTGAAATGTGCCCAAGCTAATAGATCATAAGACTGTGGTGTAGGTCTGTTGTCTACTTCTTTTTGTGCAATGCGTAAGGCTTCATTAGAATCTGCTTTTAGCAACACATTATATTTATTGTACATGTCACCATAAGCTTCATTTTGCATAGCCTTATCATACAATGCCATTTGTTCAACAACTAAATTTTCATCATTAAGAAACTCAGCTATTTCTGCTTTAAGCAAGTAATAATCTGGGGCAAAATAGGATGTGGTAACGCTATTTAAAATTCGTAAGGCTTCGTTAGGGTTTTGTTCATAAGAATACACGATCCAAGCTATGCCTTTCTTTGCATAAGCATCATTCGGGTTCAATTCTAGAGCTTTAAGATAATGTTGGTATGATTTTTCGATCTCACCAGCATGTCCATAAAAATCAGCAATATTGGTATATGACCATTGCTTAAATGTTTTTAAATTAGAGGCTTCAGCAATAAGCATTGCTTTCTCCATATACTTGATAGCTGCATCTAAATTCCCTTTATGATCACTCCATTTTGAAAGACGTATGAGGTAATCAAAATCTGAAAAATTTTCAAAGGTATTCAAATAGGTATGTGCCAGTTCATAATTTCCAAGTTCTAAATGCACATCAAATAACATCTTTCTTGTTTCTTGAAGGTCTTCACCAAGTAATTCGGCTTTAGTTAATAATTTCAAAGCTTCTTTAAAACGATGTTGCGAGATAAAATTATAAGCTAGACTTTTTAGGTATCCAGGTTTTTTATAATTCGTTGCTGTATTTAATTCAATTAAATGATTCTCAGCCTTTTTTAAATAAGCAATTATTCCTGTGGCAGAAAAAAATTCTGTGTAGGTCTCTGCTAGTTTTAAGTGATAAGGGAATTGTCTTGGAGAGTTTTCAAGTTTTTGAGACCAAAACAACTCATTTTGTTTTGCTTTCTCAACAAGTTCATTTTTTTCATATTTAAGGTAGGTATTATAATCTGAAGTGTTTGTTATTTGAGCTTTAGGTTTAGTATTGCAACTTGCTAATAAAAACAAAAAGCATATGCACTGTAAAGCTTTATATGTAGAATTCATAGTAGTATATTTTGAGTTGTTTGTTGATTAAACTCTGAAATGAGCTTTTTAAAAGGGCTCATTTCAGAGTGAATAGTTCTACCAAGGTGATGCTAAATATGGAAATGATGATAAGAATGGCTTATCGTTAGCATCTACATTATCATCTGTTAATCCTGGATTATCGGCACCTGTTGGTCCACCAAAAATGAGTAACAGTTCCGTAGTAATAACATCATCAGCTAAGGCACGTCCTGTAAGGATATTAGTACCATCAAAAAATGTTGTTGTTCCTGTTAATGAAACAGTCAATACATCTGTTGACAAAGCTGTTGTAAAAGCTTCAGCATTAAAGCCAAGTGCGTTAGTATACATTGGATCTGTATGTGCTGGGTTTAGAGCTTCTAATTTATCTTGAAATTTTGTTTGAAAAGCTGCTGCTTGTGCAGATGGCACAGTCATGTTGAAAGTACTTTTATCTGCCATATCTACAAACACCGTATTTATTGCAGGTCTTCCCATTTGATCTTCTTGAGCATACGTTCCAGAGAAATCTGGTGTCATTGGTGTCATTGTTCCTGTTGGTCCATCATCATCACTACTACAATTGTAGGTTGAAAAACTTACCAACATAGCTATCATTATTAGTTTTATATTATTGAATTTCATAATTCGAGTTTTTAAAATTGTTATTGTTTTCTTTTAGCTTCTACCCATAGGTTTACAGAATCTCCACTTCCAACCATAGCTTTAGGGACTTCAACTACGATCGACATCACATTGGTTCCCATAAATAAGTCTTCGCCTGGATCTGCAAAACTGGTTTCTGTACCTCCTATGATTTCACCATAGCGAGCAAAATCCATAAAAAATGGATCATCTCTTGGTCCAGCAAAAAATCGCATATCATTATTCGTTTCAATTACTACACTAGAACCATAAGATGTAATATCTACACTATTTGTTATGGCAGTAGTTACCACTGTACTATTTAATCCAGTTTGCGATGGTGCTGTTGGTCCAAAAAAGTACATTTTTCCATCTCTTGGAATTGCTTGAATAACCAAGTCTTCGACAGCATCGCCATTGTTATCGATATTAAATTCAAAAAGTACATTTTCATCAAATGCAGCCTGAGCTGTATTCGCAGGACTTATTAAACCTTGCACATTTGCTACAAAAACAATGTTGTCTGTATCTTGTGCTTCAAAACCATAGATATCTGTGATATCGCTGGTACCTCCTGCAATTGCTGGAGCGTCAATGTGATCTGCTGCAATTGCTAAAAATCCTATTGTCGCAATCACTGCTGCTCCAATTAGTAGTTTTGTTTTTTTCATAATAAATGAGATTTTTCTGTTATTGTTCTTAATTGTCTCTGGCAACACTTACGGAAATATTACAATGTCGGTTTTGTTAAAATTTTGTTAATGCTATAAAATCGATAATTGAATCAATAAAAAATTAACTTTGTAGTGCTAAAATGAATGCACATGAATCCATCGGCTTCTGGTTGGATAGAAAAATTTTGTTCGCAAATACAAAAAGCTGAAAAGCCCTATAAAAGCTATGATGGCTTATATGCCGAATTGAAAGCATTCGGTTTTATCTATGGTGTTAATGTAAATGCTACAGATGCTATTGAAAAAACCCTAACCTATTCTGAAGATGAGCTAGCAAAGATCAATCTTATTACAGGTTTGTATCATATTTACAGTTTTGAAAATCTGAACTTTTCTACGGAATCATTTATCAAAGCACTTTTAAGGTTTTATAAATCGCTTGAAGTTTCCGATCTATCACTTTGGGACAAGTTGGTTATAGGAAAAAGTGAGTCTTCTTTATTAGAGCGACTCATCAACGATCGTGTTAAAATTGATGATAATATCATTACCCGAAACTTTAACAAGTCGATCACAAACTCATTATTGTTTGTTGATGTATTAGCCTTCCAACAGTTTATAACCAATGCTGTTGATCCCAAAACATACACAGCTAACCTCGAACGCATCATCGTTGGAACCTTGTATCAATCCTTAAATTCAAAAAGCAAAATAACCGATTACGATAAACAAATTATTGAAGTCATTGAGGCATCCTCATCGTTACCACAACTTGATATTGAGGTTGAAGATTTGATATTTGATATTACCTATGATATTAATTTTAACGAAAAACGTTATCTCATAGATTTAATGTGCTTATCTATTTGGGATGATGAGATCTTAGAAGCTTCTGAATATCAGTTTTTATTGCAATTAGCTAATGAACTCGAGTTGGAATCAAAGATCATTCAAGAGGCATTATTATCGGTTTCTAAATTTCATGACGTACATCAAAAAGAAGTTTTACTATTTCAGCAAAAAAATCCGATTGCAAATTTTTATGAGAACTCATCTCAATTAGTAACAAAACTTATTAGACGCAATAGTAAACGCTTAGTAAAGGAGATTGAGCAAAGTAAAGAATTGATGCTGCTTATTTCAAAATCTACGCACTCCGATCTATCTAAAGAGGAGCAAAAAAAACTACAAGCGCAATTATTAGATGTTTTAAAAACGATTCCGAGTTTAGCGATTTTCATGTTACCTGGAGGCGCCATCTTACTTCCTATCTTCGCCAAGTTAATTCCTAACTTATTGCCTTCAGCTTTTGATGATAATAGAATTGAAGAATAACAATTATTGACCTAGCTTAACCAAGTTTTAAAATCTTTTACACGTTCTCTAGCTACAATAACCTCCTGCTCATTAAAGGTATTTAATTTGATTTGTAATCTTGAATTGGTATAACTTACCATATCTTTAATGGCATTAATGTTAACATAGAACTTTCTGCTAATTCTAAAAAATTTGTGAGGTTCTAACTCATCTTCGAGTTGTTCTAAAGTTGTATCTAATAAATAATTTCTACCTCCTGAAGTAAAAGCATAAGTTCCTTTATTTTCACTGTAAAAACATTCAATATCATCAATATTAATGAGTTTTAAATGCTGACCGACTTTTACTGAAAATCGTTTTTTATATTCACGTTCAATAGGATTAACCAATAACTTTTTAATATCGTCAAAATCTAAAGTCACCGATTGTTGCTTTGGTGACATTTCTTTGTACTTAGCCACAGCTTTAGCCAAATCGTCTTCATCAATTGGCTTTAAAAGGTAATCTATGCTATTTAGTTTAAAGGCTTGTAAAGCGTATTCATCGTAAGCTGTTGTAAAGATGACAGCGGATTTGATATCAATAGCTTCAAAAATTTCAAACGATAAACCATCACTTAATTGAATGTCAAGAAAAATTAAATCTGGATGTTCATTATTCTGAAACCAATCAATAGCTTCTTCAACAGAATGCAACATGGTCTGTGCTTCCATATCTAAATCGGTTAACATACGTTGTAAGCGTCTTGCCGAAGGTTTTTCATCTTCAATGATAATACTATTCATCTACTTTAAATTTAATTTTTTTGCTTGTTTATTAATTACAATGTTTCCTATTCCTGCTGTGATCCCTGTAGCCAAAGCCACCATCCACCAAAATTGCTGCATATTTCCAACAAATCGAGTCCCAACTTCGGCCCAAAATGCACAATACAATCCAACAACAGACCAGTTCATAAAATAAAAATGATAGGCGAACCAGTTAGGTTTCTTTTTAATTGTTGGAAGCATTCCTCCTGCAATACTAACTAAGCTGATAATAGCAAAGCCATGAAAAATACTGAAGCCTCCAAAATTGACAATAAAAAAAGAGCTCAAATTAAGTAAAACCATTGCCAATACATACACATAACCTATTCGTTTATGGAAATCTGTTCCTTTAGCATTTAATAGAACAACAGTTCCTGTGATCATAGCAACAACTGCAGTGACAAAATGAAACCAACCTATATTACTATGTATAATGTCATTAAGCATAACTAAAGCAGTTTTATGGCCTTTAGTCGTTATTCAAAACGTCTTTGATCTTCTGATTCTTTTTCCATATACTCTCTAATCTTTCTTTGTTCCCAGTCTCTGCCAAAAATTGCATCTGGACCAAATACACCTAGAAAATGAAAAAGCATTCCAATTCCCCAAAACGTGGCTGTAGCATAAGGACCGAAATTATCATATCCAACTTGAGATCCTATTAAGATTATTAAAAATACATTTACAACAATGTAAACTGCTAGATGCCAATAGAAGCCCTTCAATGCATCTACACGTTTTTTTGCTCGAATGTAAGCTTCTTCTTTTCTAAAATCAGAATGGCCTTTTAGATTATTATAAGGTTCTATATTATATTTTTCCATGATTTATATTATTAAACTATATTGTTTTCTTTACTACTAAATAACAAATCGCTATTTCCATAAATTCTTATCTTCTTCTTCTCTCATATATTTTTCTATCTGACGTTTTTCCCATTTTGCACCAAATGCATCTTTATTTACAAAAAGTCTATATGCTTGTACAAGGTTACTTAGTCCCCAAAAAATTAAAGGAAAATAAAACCATTGAATTGTATGAGGTGTAAATTTATACCAGATAAATATTAAAAAAGGAATTACAATAAAATAAGAGATCACACTATAATAAAAGCCTTTAAGTTCTTCTACATGTTTACGGGCTCTCAGATAACTGTCGTCCATATGTTCTGATGATTGATTTCTCATGATTGATACTTGTTTTGTAAGCATTGGAATTGCTACTGCAAATCGGTTTGCTTGTTGATTGATTGATACTTTTTTATTCGATAATAAATTATAACGTTGCTTGATGTTTTCTAAACCAACACCACTACTCTTTTTTACAATTTGCTTAGGCTGAAGGTTATTCTCTACAACCAACATACCGTTTTGTTCATATATCCTAATATGCAATGGCTTACTAGTGGTTACCATATTGTGCTTTACTGCATTTTCTAACAGTAACTGTAATGATAAAGGCACTACTTTACTTTCTGGATTTTGTGCTTGATCTGGAATTTCAAAAACAATACTGTCTTCAAATCGCATTTTCAACAACGACATGTATGTTCTTGCAAAATCTAGTTCCTCATCAACAGTAATCAAGTCTTTATTCTTCTGCTCCAAAACGTAGCGATATACTTTTGATAAAGACGTTGTGAACTTTTGAGCATTCTTTGGGTTCTCTTCAATTAGACTCGTTAATACATTTAAGCTGTTAAACAAAAAGTGTGGATCCAACTGATTTTTAAGAGCATCAAAAGTAGCGTTAGCTGCTCCTGCTATAACCTTTTGCTCCTTAAGTTTATGCTTTTGATAACGATTATAGAAAAATATGATATGAAATACAGAAACGATACTTAAAGTGATCCATAATCCAAAAACATATCCTTGCCATGAATCGGTTTCCAAGAACTTTTCAACCGTATAACCTCTATAAAATACTGCAGTGCCTAATCGCAATAGAAACAATACTACTAATGTGATGGTTGTAGACCCAATGATTCCAACAATAATGCGTTTTATGACATCTCTTTTTTTCCAACGATGTTTCTCCATCATATCGAAGAAAAACATATTGGCATAACCAAGCGCAAAAGCATACAATTGATAGAACGCGAAATCCACTAAAAAATCATTGAGTCCTGTAAAATGAAATCCATCAAAGAATGCTTTTCCAATTACAAAAACAATACATCCAATAATGAAGGTTACAATAATATTTTTAAAAGATTTCGTCATTTTTAATGCTATTTACAAGATTTAAGAACTTCTAAAGCTCTGTTTTTTCCCCAATTAGGATGGAACTCACTCTCAGGTTTAAAGTTAGCAAAAAGTTCAATGGATTTTTCAATGTCTGCGCAAAACGGTTTTGTGTCTTGCCCGAAATATTTAGCACTTCCCATTCCCCATTCTGCTTTGCTAAATACAACTCTTGGGTTTTCTGGTGCCATCGCTTGTGCCTTACTATAAAGCTCTGTAATCTTACCCGAATATTTCATGCCATAAGTCATGCCATCAAAAGCTACCCAATTGGTTAGCACATGAGCTTGTAAAACCATAAGTTCTACATTGTCCTTGCTAATAGCTTTTGCAAGATCTAAATGCTGTTGTGCTTTTTCAAGTTGCGCTTTTAATTGCATTTCGTCTTTCATATTCCAACTCTTCAAACTATTTATTTGGGCAATATAGTAGTGAGGCAACCATTGATCTAATTCTGCTTTAGCTATACGTTCAAACATATTTTCGGCGTCGTCCATTTTATTGTCTTCCCAAAGCGAGAATGCTTTAGCCATTCCTTTTTCAAAGTTGGTTTGAGCTTGTGTTGATCCTGCGATTAACATTACAGCAATTATTAGTAGTTTTTTCATAATATTAAAGTGTTATTGTTTGTGTGATATTTCCGTTTTTAATTTCAAATTTGGCATCTTCCCATTTTGGTGGTCCCATAAATCCTTTTGCATTGTTTGAGCAACCATAGTCTTCCTTTGGTATTCCTAAAAAATTACTGTCCATTTTTTTGTTCTCATTTTCGTCATGAAAAAATGAAACGGCATAAACTCCACTTGGTACATCTTTAAATGTAATAACACAGGTTTTGTTTTCGATTGTGCTCATTGCAGATTTATAACCTTTACCTAGAAAAGTACTTTCAGAATCATATAAAGACATATATACATGACCATCGTTACTATTTAAATTTTCAACTGTGATCGTTACAGAATATTCCGCATTGTTTTGAGCAAACATAGTGGTCTGACTCACGATGAAAAAGATTAAAAGTTTTGCTAATGTGTTCATAATGTTAGTGTTTTGTTTGATTGACACTACAAATATGCTACACAATACAACGGTTTTGAAATTAGAATGACCGAATTGTAATTTTTTAAGGATGAATTGTAATCATAAAAAAAGCGCAACTGAATAAGTTGCGCTTTGATATATTTTATAAGTGTTTTTTTAGAACATCTCTCTTCCCGAAAAATGAAACGCACCTTCAATTGCTGCGTTCTCATCGCTATCACTTCCGTGAACAGCATTTTCGCCAATAGAAGCAGCATATAACTTACGAATTGTTCCTTCTGCAGCTTCAGCAGGATTAGTTGCACCAATTAAAGTTCTAAAATCTTCAACTGCATTATCTTTTTCTAAAATTGCAGCTACAATTGGACCACGAGTCATGTACTCTACCAATTCACCAAAAAATGGTCTTTCTTTATGAATTGCGTAAAATGCTTGCGCATCAGCAGTAGTCATTTGTGTTAATTTCATTGCTACGATTCTAAAACCAGATGCTGTGATCTTTTCTAAAATTGGACCAATATTTCCTTTTTCAACAGAATCAGGCTTCAGCATTGTAAATGTTCTATTTGTTGCCATTGTGTATTTTAATTTTTGAGGTATGCTTTTGTTTAAATTTCGGTGCAAAAGTAATACAATTCTTTAATAATTCAGCATAAACCAATATTAAAAAATTGTATCTTCGCTTTCTATGAATTCTGAAGAAATCAAACAGCTTAAAACGCTTTTAGGTACACCTAAAGCTATTGTAATTATTCCACATAAAAATCCTGATGGTGATGCCATAGGCTCAACTTTAGGGTTATATCACTATCTGAATCTAAAAGGACATCACTGTAAAGTTATTGCGCCTAATGATTATCCAGATTTTTTAAAATGGATGCCTGAAGAATCTTCAATTCTAAAATATGAAAGCGATACTGAAGCCTGTGATGGTCTCATACAACATGCTGAACTTATTTTTACATTAGATTTTAACTCGCTTGGAAGAATTGGTGATATGGAAAACGTTGTCTCTGAAGCTCAAGCTGTAAAAATAATGATTGATCATCACCAGCAACCTGATGATTATGCTCAGTTTATGTATTCTGATGTAACCATGTCTTCGACTTGCGAAATGGTCTATAATTTTATAGACATGCTTAATGATACAGACGCTATTAATGCAGATATTGCTACTTGTCTGTACGCAGGTATTATGACAGATACAGGATCCTTTAGGTTTCCGTCTACAACGAGTGCCACTCATAAAATCATTGGGCAACTGATTGAAAAAGGAGCAAATAACGCTGAGATTCACAACCAGATATTTGACACGAACAGTTATGACCGATTGCAATTACTTGGTCGTGCGTTAACCAATCTTAAGGTGCTACCAGAATATCGAACGGCTTATATTAGTCTTAGTCAAGAGGAATTAAACACTTTTAATTTCAAAAAAGGTGACACTGAAGGTTTTGTTAACTATGGCTTATCACTTAAAGGAATTATTTTTGCTGCTATTTTTATTGAAAATCATCAAGATAATATCATAAAGATCTCGCTTAGAAGTAAAGGTAATTTTTCAGTGAACGAATTTTCTAGAGCGCATTTTAATGGTGGTGGTCATACCAATGCCGCAGGTGGAAAAAGCGAATTAAACTTGAAAGATACCATTGATAAATTTATTAGTATCTTGCCTTTATATAAACAAGACCTAAATCTATAATGAAACCTATTGCTTTACTCATTATAACACTTTTAATTGTCAGTTGTAAGTCGCCAGAAGCGAGACGACCAGAAACGGTTCAATCTGGATCGTTTATAAAAGCTTCAGCGGAACGTAATATAAAACTCAACAAGAAAGAGCATGCTATTATTCAGAATATCATGAACAATAATCCTGATATAGATTATGTAGCATCTGAAAGTGGGTTTTGGTATTACTACAATACAAAAGTTGAACAAGACACTATTACTCCTGGCTTTGGAGATACTGTTAATTTCAATTATGACGTAAGAGACCTCAACGAACAGCTTATTTATTCTGAAGAAGAACTAAATGTTCAAGAGTACATTATGGATAAAGAAGAAATTTTCACAGGACTTCGTGAAGGCTTAAAGCTTATGAAGCCTGGCGAAACCGTAACTTTTTTGTTTCCTTCACAAAAAGCCTATGGCTACTATGGAGACACAAATAGAATTGGTACAAATGTGCCTTTAAAATGTAAAGTAACCGTAAATACAATTATACAAAACCAATAATACCTTATGAAATTGATTAGTAAAACCTTATCAGTATTAATGCTGACTCTCTTAATTACAGCAACCTCATGTAAAGAAGAATATCCTGATTTGGATGATGGTCTTTATGCAGAATTTGTGACCACAAAAGACACCATGATTGCAAAGTTATTTTATGACAAAGTTCCTGTGACTGTTGCCAACTTTGTGGCTCTTGCCGAAGGAAATCACCCAATGGCTGAAGAAAAATACAAAGGAAAACCATTCTATGATGGCTTAACGTTTCATAGAGTTATGGATCAATTTATGATTCAAGGTGGTGATCCATTAGGAACTGGAACGGGTTCGGCTGGTTTTAAGTTTACTGCTGACTTCAGTTCAGATTTAAAGCATGACAGACCAGGAATCTTATCAATGGCAAATAGTGGCGGATTTAACACTAATGGAAGTCAGTTTTTCATCACCGAAGTGCCTTACCCAAGTTTAGATGCCTTCGATAAAGATGGTAACTTAAAACCTTGTGATCAACCTCGCGTAAGTTGTCACTCTGTTTTTGGTGAGCTTGTAAAAGGTATTGATGTACAAGACTCTATTTCAAACGTTAAAACTGGTCCTGGTAACAAACCTGTAGACGATGTAGTGATTACTAAACTTACTATTATCAGAAAAGGATCTGCTGCCAAAGCATTTAATGCTGCTAAAGTTTTTGAAGAGCAGTTACCTGAAGTTGAAGAAGAGATTGCTGAAATTCAAGAAGCAGCAAGAAAAAAAGCTGAAGAAGAGCGTCGCATACGTGAAGAAAAAATTGCAAAAGCTGCTGAAGTAACAAAACCAATGTTGGACAATTACACCTCTAAAGCAAAGACATTAGCTTCAGGATTAAAAAAGCACATCATTACTGAAGGCTCTGGACCAAAACCAAAAGTTGGTCAGAGTGGTATGGTTGTTTATGAAGGCTACTTTACTGATGGACGTTTGTTTGATAGTAATAATCAAGACGTAGCGACCAACTATGGTATGTTTGATGAAAGACGCTTACAAGCCAATATGTATGGACCATCTAAAATGGTTATTAGTCCAGATGCTCAAATGATCTCTGGGTTTAAGGAAGCTATAGCGTCAATGCGTGCAGGAGAAAAAGCATTTTTCTATCTTCCTTCACATTTAGCTTATGGGGAACGTGGACGTGGAAATATTAGACCAAACACAGATCTTACGTTTGTGCTTGAAATGAAAGAAATTGTAGATTAATCTTATCTACCAACTAAAAAAGCCTTTCAAATGAAAGGCTTTTTTTTATTATCTTTTTTAGACTTATTGAAACATCTCATAGAAATTCATTCTATAATTAGTCGACATTACAATAGTATTGAAATTACTTATTGCTTTGGAATGCGTTTTAATATTTCTAATACAAAAGTCCAGTACTTTTGAGCAGACGATATCTGAGCACGTTCATCTGGAGAATGTGCTCCTTTGATATTTGGTCCGAAACTAATCATATCCATATCAGGATAATTCGTCCCAAGAATACCACATTCTAATCCTGCATGACAAGCTGCTACATGTGGTTCTTCTCCATTATTTAATTCTTTATACAAAGGCACCATCACTTTCAAGATGTCAGAATCCATATTAGGTTTCCATCCTGGATAATCTCCACTAAATTCAACTTCACATCCAACCAATTCAAAAGCTGAAGCTAACGCATTTGCTAGATCCCATTTAGAACTTTCTACAGAACTACGTGTTAAGCATCCTATTTTGATATGACCATCTTTAATGAGAACTCGTGCAATATTGTTAGACGTTTCAACCAAATCGGGAATATCTGGACTCATGCGATACACACCATTCAAAGCCGTATAAATTGCTCTTAACATACCTTCTTGAATTCCAAGATCCATGACGCTAGCAGGCGTTTCTGTTTTAGTAACTTCAATCGCCAAATCAGGTTCCATTGTTTTGTATTCTGCTTTTACAGCTTCAGAAATCGTATTGATCTCTGATAAAAATGTAGCTTCACTTACAGCGTCAATGGCAACAATAGCATTACTTTCTCTTGGAATAGCATTTCTTAAACTTCCTCCATCAATTTCAGAAATTCGTAAACCGTAGCTTTCAAAACCATTAAACAATAAGCGGTTCATAATTTTATTAGCATTTCCTAAACCTTCGTGGATTTGCATTCCAGAGTGACCACCTTGTAACCCTTTAACAACAATAGTATACCCTATTTTAGACTCTGGAGTTGCTTCAACATTGTAAGTTCTAGTGGCAGTTACATCAACACCACCAGCGCAACCTACTCCAATTTCATCATCTTCTTCAGTATCTAAATTCAACAAGATATCACCAGATAAAATACCACCTTTTAATCCCATAGCTCCTGTCATTCCAGTTTCTTCATCAATTGTAAATAACGCTTCAATTGCAGGATGTTCAATGGTATCACTTTCTAAAATAGCCATAATGGTTGCGACACCTAAACCGTTATCTGCACCTAGTGTAGTTCCCTTTGCTTTAACCCAATCACCATCAACGTACATTTCAATGCCTTGCGTATCAAAATCAAAAACAGTATCGTTATTCTTTTGGTGCACCATATCTAAATGGGATTGCATCACTACCGTTTTTCGATCTTCATAACCTGAAGTAGCTGGCTTTTTGATGATCACATTACCCACTTCATCTTCTAGAGTTTCTAGTCCGAGATTCTGACCAAAATCTTTCATAAATTGAATCACGCGCTCTTCTTTTTTAGAAGGTCGTGGTACTGCATTAAGGTCTGCGAATTTATTCCAAAGGGCTTTAGGTTCTAGTTGTCTTATTTCTGAGCTCATTATCTGTTTTTTTAGTTATGCAAAGGTACATTCTTTTTAGTATTTTTGAGGTATGCTGAAATACAAAAAAAGCCTCATAGCATTTTCAATACTACCGCAAATTGTTGCTCTAAAAATTATATCAAATTTTCCTGATGTTGTTGAAAATCTTTACAGTAACGGACTCTACATTTACATTTCTAAAGGCATGCGTTATGCGTTTGGTTGGCTACCAATTTCTGTTGGTGATATCATGTATACGCTTTTGAGTGTTTATGTGTTAAGATGGCTTATTAGAAACCGAAGTAGAATTATTAAGGACACCAAACAATGGATTATAGATGTATTGGCTGCAGTATCTGTTGGTTATTTTGCATTTCATATACTTTGGGCATTAAATTATTATCGTTTACCGCTTCATCAATCATTAAACATTGAAAATAATTACACTACCGAAGCCTTAATCAGCTTGACCGAATCCCTTACAAAAAAGGTAAATACAATTCATTTAGACATTACTAAAAATGATTCGGTGAAAGTTCATATGCCTTATTCTAAGACTAAACTTTTGGCTATGATTCCTGAAGGCTATAAGAGCTTATCTGAAAAGTTTCCGCATTTGGCTTACGAGCCCAAAAGTATTAAAACATCTATTTACAGCACACCTCTGACGTATATGGGATTTTCTGGTTATCTAAATCCGTTTACCAATGAAGCTCAAATTGATGGCTTAATTCCGTCTTTTAAATTCCCAACTACAGGAAGTCATGAAGTGGCACATCAATTAGGTTATGCCGCAGAAAATGAAGCCAATTTTATTGGTAGTATGGCTGCTATGCAGCATCGTGATATCTATTTTCAATATTCGGGATATGCCTTTGCTCTAAGACATTGTTTAAATGAAGTATATCGACGTGACCCAAACCAATATAAAACGCTACTAGAGCAAATAAACAAAGGTGTTACAGAAAATTATAAAGAGGTACAGGACTTTTGGAACGGCTATGAAAATCCGTTAGAGCCATTATTTAAGTCCAGCTACAATAATTTTCTAAAAGCTAATAATCAATCTAAAGGCATGGACAGTTACAGCTATGTGGTTGCATTATTAGTTAATTATTATCAGAAAAACCCAATCTCTGAACGTTAAAAATCTTGTATTAGGAGATTTACTTTCCTTTAATTTTTATCTTTAGAACATAATTACTAATTAACACTAATCTATGTTCAAAATTCCTCTAAGGCTCTTGATGCTTTTGTGTGGTTTTTCACTATTTGCTCAAGAGTATTTTCCAAAAAATGATGGTGTCAAATCTGTCAATTCTAATTATACAGCATTTACAAACGCCAAAATTTATATCAACGCAACCACTGTAGTAGATAACGGCACGCTTTTAATAAAAGATGGAAAAGTCGTTGCCTCAGGTACTCAAGTTACTATTCCAAAAAACACAACGATTGTCAATCTTGATGGCAAGTATATTTACCCATCATTTATTGATTTGTTTACTGATTTCGGAATTGAAAAACCGAAACGCGCTGAAGGCAGTGGAAGAAGCCCTCAGTACAATCCAACACGTACAGGTTACTATTGGAACGATCACATTATGCCTGAAAACGATGCCATTTCAAAATTTAAATTCGATTCTAAAAAAGCGACCTCGTTTTTGAATGCTGGTTTTGGTGTTGTAAACACTCATATTCAGGATGGTATTGTACGTGGTTCTGGTACGCTTGTCGCTTTGAATACTGAAGACGGAAACGAAAAAGCTATTTTAGAACAACGTTCTGGGCAATATTTATCGTTTAGTAAAAGTGTTACGTCTCGTCAGTCGTATCCAGGTTCAATTATGGGAAGCATGGCTTTGTTACGTCAATTGTATTTAGATGCCGATTGGTACGCTAAGGGACAAAGCAGTACTAAAGATCTTTCCATTGAAGCCTTAAATAATAATAAAAAGTTGGTTCAAATCTTTGATGCTGGAAGTAAAATGAATGCGCTTAGAGCTGATAAAGTTGGAGATGCTTATGGTATTCAATATGTGATTTTAGGTGGTGGTGATGAATACGAATTTATTGATGATATCAAAGCCACAAATGCTGCTTATATCATACCTATTGACTTTCAAGATGCCTATGATGTTGAGAATGTATATCTCACCGAATCTTTAGCTTTAAGTGATATGCGTGCATGGAATCAAGAACCTTCAAATCCTAAAGTACTTGCTGATAATAATATTCGGTTTGCGTTGACGACGCACGACTTGAAATCGCCTAAAGACTTCAAATCTAAATTGTTAAAAGCTGTTGAGTATGGTCTTCCAAAAACAAAAGCACTAGAAGCCCTTACGTCTACTCCAGCGTCATTATTAGGTAAATCTACAGAATTAGGACACCTTAAAAAAGGTGCTTATGCTAATTTCCTTATCACTTCAGGTGATCTGTTTGATAAGAAAACAACACTTTATGAAAACTGGGTTCAAGGTTCTCAAACTATTGTGAATCCAATGCATATAAAAGATATTAGAGGTGATTATGAATTTAATTTAGCTGGCGAAACTTATAAGATGAGTCTCACTGGTGAACTATCTAAACTAAAGTCTGAAATTACTAGTAATTCTAAAACACGTGGTTCAAAAGTGAGTTATAATGCTGATTGGATTACAATTTCAATGACTACAAAAGATTCTGTCAATCAAGAGTTCATAAGGCTAGTTGCTAATGTAGCTCAAAACGACAACCTTAACGGAAAAGCCCTTTATCCTTCGGGAAGTGAAATGACCTTTTTTGCTAAGAAGCTACCCTCTGAAACTTCAGAAGACAAAGCAAAAAGCACTCCTGAAACAACTGCTAAAGAAACGGTTCCTGTAACCTATCCTAATATGGCATACGGATTCAAAGAATTACCGAAACAAGAGACACTACTCTTTAAAAATGCTACGGTTTGGACCAATGAATCTGAAGGCATCTTAAAACAAACAGATGTTTTAGTCAAAAATGGAAAAATATCCAAAATTGGAACCAATCTTTCAGATGCTAACGCGACAGTTATTGATGCTTCAGGAAAGCATTTAACTTCTGGTATCATTGATGAACACTCACATATTGCGGCATCTTCTATCAACGAAGGTGGTCAAAATTCTTCAGCCGAAGTAAGCATTGAAGATGTGATCGATCCTGAAGACATTGACATTTACAGAAACCTAGCTGGAGGTGTCACCACAATTCAAATTTTACATGGATCTGCCAATCCAATTGGAGGACGTTCAGCAATTATAAAACTAAAATGGGGAAAAGGTGCTAATGACCTTATCTATAACAACAGTCCGAAGTTTATCAAATTTGCACTCGGAGAAAATGTAAAACAATCCAACTGGTCTAGCTACGAACGTTTTCCGCAAACCAGAATGGGAGTTGAACAATTATACATCGACTATTTTAATCGCGCAAAAGCTTATGACCAATTACAGAAAAGTGGCAAACCGTATCGCAGAGACATTGAAATGGAAGTTCTCGCTGAAATCTTAAACAAAGAGCGATTTATTTCTTGTCATTCTTATGTGCAAAGTGAAATTAATATGCTGATGAAGGTGGCAGAACAATTTAATTTCAACATCAATACATTTACACATATTCTAGAAGGCTATAAACTTGCTGATAAAATGGCCGAACATGGTGTTGGTGGATCTACATTTAGTGATTGGTGGGCTTATAAATATGAAGTGAATGATGCTATCCCTTACAATGCCGCTATAATGCATAATGCTGGTGTGGTTGTAGCGATCAACAGTGACGATGGCGAAATGTCACGTCGTCTAAATCAAGAAGCTGCGAAATCGATCAAATATGGTGGTGTTTCTGAAGAAGATGCTTGGAAATTTGTGACCTTAAATCCTGCTAAATTATTACACATTGATGATCGTGTTGGTAGTATTAAAGTTGGAAAAGATGCTGATTTAGTATTATGGTCTGATCATCCATTATCTATTTATGCAAAAGCTGAAAAAACCATTATTGAAGGCGCTACATATTTTGATGTTAAACGTGATGAGATTATGCGTTCAGAGATCAAAAAAGAAAAGGCAACATTGATCAATCAAATGATGCAAGCTAAAAATAAAGGTTTGAAAACTCAGCCAATTAAGAAAAAAGAAAAAGATCAAATGCATTGTGATTACATCGATCATGAAACTCACACTCACTAAAAGAAACACTATGAAAACTAAACAATTATATATATTGATTTTGCTCATGACATTTGGTTTTTCAAATGCACAGCAAACACCTGCAAAGCCACAAACTAAAGCTATTGCCATTACAGGAGCCACTGCACATATTGGAAATGGCGAAGTTTATGAGAACAGTATTATCATCCTTGAAAATGGTAAGATTTCAAACATTATAAAGGATAATACGATCAAAGTAGACCCAAGTAAAATGGATGTGATTGATGCCACTGGCAAACACGTGTATCCTGGTTTTATTATACCGAATACCACTTTAGGATTGGTAGAAATTGATGCTGTTAGAGCAACAGATGACGATGGTGAATTAGGATCTTGGAATCCGCATATTAGAAGTTTAATTGCTTACAACACCGAATCAAAGGTTGTTGAAAGTTTACGACCTAATGGTGTTTTATTAGCTCAAGTAACACCTCGAACAGGACGAATCTCTGGTACATCTTCAATCGTGCAACTAGACGCTTGGAATTGGGAAGATGCTGTAGTAAAAGAAGATGATGGTATTCACATGAATTGGCCTAATAGTTTTACAAGAGGTCGTTGGTGGCTTGGTGAAGATCCAGCTATGAAAGTGAACAAAAATTACAGCAAACAAGTAAAAGAAATTGTTGACTTTTTCAATGCTGCAAAAGCTTATTCTAACTCTACTGAAGCTGAAATCAACTTACCTTACGATGCCACACTTGGGTTATTTGATGGCACTAAAAAACTCTACATTCATGTTGATGACGAAAAAGGGATTATTGATGCTGTTAATTTCACAAAACACAATGGTGTAAAATCTATGACTATAGTTGGAGGTTATCATGCCTATAAAGTAGCAGACCTCCTAAAGCAAAACAATATTTCGGTATTGCTGCAACGTGTACATTCGAGACCGGGACAAACGGATCACGATTACGACTTGCCGTTTAAAATGGCTAAATTATTAGTTGACAAAGGTATTCTTGTAGGTCTTGAAGGTAGTGGACAAATGGAACGTATGAATGCAAGAAATTTACCGTTTTATGCTGGAACCACTGCTGCCTATGGTTTGAGTAAAGAACAAGCTTTACAATTAATCACCTTAAATACGGCTACGATTCTAGGCATCCAAAAACACTATGGTTCTTTAGAAACTGGTAAAAGTGCGACCTTATTTATTAGTGAAGGTGATGCGTTAGATATGAGAACTAATATTCTAACACATGCTTTTATTGATGGTCGTCAAATTAGTTTAGAGTCACATCAAACTACATTATGGAAACGTTATTCTGAAAAGTTAGAATCTCAAGACTAAATTTCTTAATCAAAAAAAAGTGTCATTTTGAAATGATGTATAGCATTCAGAATGGCACTTTTCTATTTTAAAGATGACTACTACTCTACAACCTCAGCATCTGCAGGCATTTTAAAGACATCTGAATTGGTTTGCTCTTTTGAAAGTCTGATATTCTTGAATTCTAAATCGTTTTGTTTTGTGGTTGGAACATTATTTTCATAATTGTACCACGTTAGTGTTTTCGGCAATAAGAATCCATTAACGGTTTGCCAATCACTGTATTTGATGTATCGAAATTCTTTACTCTTCTCTTTAGAAAAATAAGTTACTGTATAACTCAACCAAGTCATTTCATAGGTTTCAGAATCATAATACAATACATATTCGTCATCTGGAGATTCACCAATACCGCTTTCGTAAGCAATCTTGATTCCAGGATACGATTTCCCTTCAACTTTAAGAGGTTCGACTGACTCGTAGATAATGCCATCATCAGCAAGTACAAAAGGCATCGCGTAAAAATAAAACATCAAGTTATAATAAAACTTTGCATTACCTTTATACGTTGTCGTGTCTAAACTTTTTAACCAAACGCTTTCTCCATCAAAGCCAATGTGGTGTTTAGGCATTGTAATTAGAGAATTTCTATTATGTAAATCTGTTATCGTCACCTCATTGCCTGTTGCTTTAGGAATCGTAAATTCAAGCGTTTGCATATGCTTCCAATGATCCAAACCACCATGTGCTTCAAACACCTTTGTTATAGCTTCTGGGTAAACACTAGTCGTGACATTTAATTCAGTGTCTTTATAATCAATAGAAGAATCAACAGTTGTGTCATTCTTATCATTTTTACATGACGTGAAGACAAAAAGGACAATGACAAAAAATTGTAATGGTTTCATAAGGTTTAGAATTAGTTTTGGTCTTAGACGCGTAAAGATAAAATAGATTACAAAAAAAGCCTCAGATTTTCTCTGAGGCTTTTTACTATACGTACTCTAAATTTATTTGATGACTACTTTTTGTGTTTTCTGTAGTTTGTTATTTCCAACAGAGACTACATAAACACCATCACTCACTGATGATACATCAACTGGATTGTTAAGTTTACTATGGTCAAGCTTTATTGACAACACTTGTCTACCCTGAATATCATACAGTATTAAATTGGTAGTTTCTTTAAGTGAGCCACTGACTACTATTTCTTTAGAATTATTTAAAGCAAAAATGTTTAAAGTTTCCATATTGTTTTCAATAGTTGATAAAGCTTCTTCCGAAGTTCTTAAAAAGAAACGACCTGTTCCACTTAAGTTAGTTGAAGGTGTAATGACATAATCATTTGTATTCAACAACGTTGAAGTATTAGCAACTACATCATCCAAATATACATGTACTGATTCTGGCAATGTTGTTTCTGAAATACTAAAGGTGATTTGTTCACCTTGATTGGCATGAACACCCAAAGGAATTGAAACATCTGACAACTCTGAAGGGTTTAGTGCTTGAAGCGCGATGGCTTTACCTTCGTTATCTTCCAATAAATGCGAATACAAATTGGTGTTTTCAAACACCTCAGCATCGTATCCAACATCTAAACCCTGTGTTGCATTAGCATTAAAATAGAAATCTGTTCCTACAGATTCATTTCCTGAATTCAAAGTAAGTTTTATGTAAATTAATTCAGTATTTCTACCTTGGATGAAATCATCACTAGCACCTGTTGATCTCATAGTTGAAGTAAACTCAAGATCATAAGGTCCTGTGTTCGTGGCATCAGCACTAACAAAAAATCCTTGTCCAGGAGCTATTAAAGTGGATGTTGTTGTATTTGCTAAGTTATAAATTGTCCATCCATTTTGAGCGCTACCGTCATAACCATAGATAGCAGCAGTAGGTGCATTAAATAATTGAATATTTGTGACACCACCTATATCATGGTTAAGGAAGTTCTGAACATTCAAATATGAAGGATAAGGGTTACCTACTAAATTCCATTCTTGACGAATTGGTCCTGAGTTCTCTATATTATTTGTAATTGTTCCATTTTCAGCTGTACCAGAAAATATTACTGTTCCATTATCAGAAGTAGCAGCTCTATAACCTCTACCAGCTTCAAGAGTTGCTGTTTCAGTACCTGCCCAATTTATATATTGACCAGACGTTTTTTCGAAAGGACCAAATAAATATAAGGTTCCATTATTAAAAATATTAGGATTAGCACTAGCTAAATCACTAAACACTTGACCAGTTAAAGGTGCAGACACTAAATCGTTACTACCTGTTGTACCTGAACCATTAATATTAACATGGCGTTCGTAAGTCATAGTTCCAACCACAGTACCATCAAGAATTAAACTAGAATAACTTGTAGAATCAGATTCTAATACTAAACCGTTTATTGTTGTAAGTGTAATACCAGGACTTACCGTTAGACCAGCACCAGGATTAATAGCTACAGAATCTACTGTTAAATCAGTAATTAAAGTAGCATCTCCACTTGAGACAATAATATTATCAATTGCTATCGCGACACCATTTGGATCGTTTGGTAACCAAGTGCCATCGTTGTAAGTATAGGTTATACCACAACTTGCATCTCCAGTAACAGTAATAATTTGATTACAGGTATTAGAATTTCCAAGTGCATCTGTGGCTGTCCAAACTACTTCAGTTTGACCAACTGGATAAATTCCGGAAGCATCCGATGTGCCGTTGAAATCATTTAGTAAAGTGACTCCACTCAAAGCGTCTGGTCCTTGTACCCAATCTGTATTAGCATCCATATTAGTCAAAGTACCATCAACTGTACTTGCTGTGCGATCAGTTAATGTTGTACTGCCTGCCCCATCTTCAAAATCATAGTAAGCTAACAAACCAGATTCATTTCCTGATAATGGATTCTCAAAACGATTCTGTATATCAGCTTGACTTAGTTGTGAATCCCAAATTCGAATTTCATCTAATTTACCAGACCACAGATTGGTCGTTACTTCATTAAATACATTATTTTGACCTCCAATACTTGGTTCATAACTAGATGATGGCACACCTGTTCCATTGTTAAAAATAAGTCCTCCAGGTTGTAAAATTCCGTTATAATAAATAGAAACCGTTTTTGTAATGGAATTCACTGTAGCTGCAACATGTGTCCAAGAATTTAATGGAAGTGCTGTATTACTTGTATAGACAAAACCATTAAAGCCTCCAGAGTTATCAAACATACTCAAATCAACTTTTCCATCAATAGACCTGAAAAACAATCCATCATAGTCTAGACCAAAGCAACCTGATGGTGAATTTGGGTCATCACATTCAGCTAATATACTTTGTTCACCAGAATTTGAAGTAGAGTAAACCCAAGCTTCAATTGTAAACGTATTGGGTAGTGATATAGAACCATTTAAATCAACATAGTCATCTGTACCATCAAAATCTAAAGCAAGGTTATTTGTACAATTATCACTTACTTCGGGTTGGGGAACTGTAACATTAGTCGAACATTCTCCAGGATCGCTATTTACTGAAATATCAGCTCCACAGGTTATTTCTGTAGCTTCGGTGTCACCTACGTTTATGGTTTGAGCGAGTGTAGTTTGGTTTCCAATAGCATCTGTTGCCGTCCATGTCACTATTGTTTGTCCAAAAGGATAGGTACCTGAAGCATCTTGTGTTCCGTTAAAATCATTAATTAATGTTACAGACTCTGTAGGTGCCTCAGAAGCAACCCAATCAGATGTTACATCCATATTATTCAATGTGCCATTTGCTCCTGTTGAAGTTCTATCGGTAAGGGTGAAACTTCCAGGACCATCTTCGAAGTCATAATATGCCAAAAGATCAGAATTTGAAGCATCAATTATACTATTATAGTTATCTGCAATTTGCTGAACAGTTCTTGGTGTATCCCAAAAGCGGACTTCATCTAATTTTCCATTAAATCGACCTGCTGTAGTCGTAGGACTGTGTCCCATATCAGTTGATGAAGCTGTAAATACTTGAGGAAATCCATTATTTACAACAGGAACACTAACACCATTAATTAAAATTTTATCAAAAGACGACCCGTTACCTGTAAAGGCGATATGATTCCATCCTGCTGGAATATCCTGGAAGGTAGTCATGATCTGTCCATAATTAGTCACCATACTTATGGTTTCATTTGTATAATTTGAAGTAAAATTTCCTGTACCTATATATTTCAAACTATCATCATTAAATGAAAAAACATAATCAAATTCTTCAGAACCATTAATTCCTGTTTCAGTATACATCCAGAATTCTATAGTTTTAAAACTACCAATAGTTTGGTTTACAGTAACCATATCGTCGACACCATCGAAATCTAATGCAAAATTATTAATGGCAGTATTGTTGGTAATTTCAGGCGAAGGCACAATTACGTCAGTAGAACAAGAATTTATGATAGCATCTGAAGGATTTGAAAATATTAACTCTTGTGCTTTTAGTGAAAAAAATGTTGTACAAAAGAAAAATAAACAAACTAATTTAAATTTGAATTTTAATAGCATTTTACAGTGTATTTATGGGTTGGTTTGTGTTAATAATTACATCAACAATGTACTTAGTGTTTTGTGTAAAAAAATACCCACTAATAGGGATTTTAAAAGTACATTACATACACAACAGAATGAGATTGAATTTTTATAAATGTAGATTTGGTCAATTGGATTTCTTGAAAATAAGTAAATTCTGTCAGAAAGGAATTGAAATCGGTCAAATCATTAATTTTTTCGGTTAAAGGTCTTAATTAAAAAACAATTTATGTTTCCTCCAAATAAAAAAGCCTCAGATTTTCTCTGAGGCCTTTCAAAATTAAAAATTGATCTTTTTCTCCTATTCTTTAATCAATTTATTAATTATGGTTTTATCACCTGTTTCTAGTTTCACAAAATAGAGTCCACTTTGTAAATTAGTCACATCTAATTCTAGTTGTAACTGATGACTAACAGATTGCTTAGAGATAAGCTTTCCGCTAATATCAATAACACTGATGATTCCTTCATAGTTGTTGTTTAATTTAATATTGACTAGTCCGTTAGTTGGATTAGGATGCATTTCGAATCCGTCAATATCAAATTCAGCAACTGAAAGTGCATCTTCAACAAACTCTGTTTCAAAAGTATTAGTAATGACAGGTTCGTTGAAATCAAAATATATCGCAGCATTGTTAGGGATAATATCACCTAGAGCATATCCTGCTTGTGGCTTAATTCTGAAATATACAAAACCAATACTTCCTTCGGAATCATCCTGCTCTGCAGGAAGGAAAATATCATCAAAGAACCACTCTAGATTGTTTTCGGTTCTAGTCACTATATAATCATGACTAGCACGTAACATTTGGAATGTTGATGCATCCAATTGCGCATCTAAAACATCTTCAATTCTAACAAAAATAGCTTCAGCAGTTCCTAAGTTTTGGAAACGAATTGTGTAATATAACCATTCATCAGAAGTTGAGAATTCGTCATACAGTACTCGTGGTCCATGAGATTCCATCTTATCATTTGGATCCCAAGATCCCACAACAACTTCAGAAAGTGTTGATAGGTTATTACTCGCTACCAAATCGTTAGTATCTGTAAGATAGGTTGCAGTATTTGTAACAATATCGCCTAATTCAGTTCCAACAGGACAGTATAACGAAATACCTATGACTTCAACATCACCTGGTTGTAAGTTTACAAAGTCTACTGTAAATCCAGTAGCTGTAGGTGTAATTGTATATAATGGATTTGCACTAAAGACTGCATCGAATTCTAATAAAGGATCGACTACAAATTCAACTGTACCAGAAGTGATATTAGTAAAGCCTAAGTTTTCTAAGTATAAATAGTTATCATGGTAAAATCCAGGTCTTGGTGGTGCCCAATTATTGATGAGATAAACTGCTAGATCTTCACAGCTTTGCTCTTCAACAACAGGGAAATCAACAGTTACAGTACTGCCTGTAGCAACAGAGATGTTATCAAAACTAGCTATTGTAATATCATAACATGCTTCAGATTCATCATATAAGTTAAAGGTAATGTCGTAGACATCTGTATCGTTTCCGCTAATAATTTGGAAACTTCCCGTTGAAGAATTTACCGTATTGATCATGCCATCACCATTAACTTCATAAGTGAAGTAACCATTTGAAAAACTAAACTCATTCGCATCATAAATAGAATTAGCGTTTGCATCTACAAAAGCATTCACCTGAATAAATCCAACCGAAGAAGCACAAAAGACATCAAAATCAAAAACCTCTGTACAACATGAACTTCCATTATCACAACTTACAGAACCATCAGTATCAAATCTAACTGTTAGTGAATCACCAGAAGAGGTATAGGTTAAACCTGTAAAGTCACCATTATTTCCATAAGGCAAATCAGGGTTTAAAATTGATCCATCAGTATCTACCACATAAATTTCATCAAAACTAATCTCAGCGCCTCCTGAATTAAACACAATGGTTAATGGTTGACCATCAGTGCTTACAAAACTATATTCTGATTCATCATTATTACCATAACAATAGGTTGTGTTTACAGCACCTTCTTCACAAACAACCGTTTGAAAAGGGTCTGGTCTTGTAGTAAAACTTTCCTCCTGACAGTTCTCGGCACTACCATTAGCATTATAAGGTACTATCGTTACGTAATATGTTGTTTCGTATTCTAAAAAGGCAGCATTATAAACGGTAACGTTACCTAGATCTTCACTATCCAGAACATCTGTACCTCCAGGCGAGGTTCCAATAGACAATAAATACCCTTCAACCACACCTGAAGCAATTGACCAAGACAGCGGAGTCCCTAAATTCACATCAGTTTCACCATTAGCTGGATTTATCAAACTGGCATTACAGACTGGCAATGCATTTGGATCTGCACAGCTCACAGTGTAATCTATAGGTGTAATATTCTGGCTACTTTCACAGGAGATACTACCATCTGAATCAATAGTTATTGTAATAGAATTACCAGTTGCTGTAAACGTCATTCCAGTTAAGTCGCCATCATTTCCGTAAGGTGTATTAGCATTTAAATTGGTAACACCATCTGAATCTAAAACCACTAATTCATCAAAGTTATTTTCTACTTCACCAGAATTGAATACAACTTGAATTGGCAAGCCATCGGTATTTTCATAAGTGTATTGAATCTGATTGTTATTGTCGTAACAAAAACTATTATTTACAGAACCAGAAGCACAATCAAATACTACTGGACATCCAAATTCTAAGATGACATCAAAATCTAAAATTTCAAAACAAGCATTGCTTAGGCTTTGAGCTCTAACAAAAATAGCTTCAGTATTAGAAGCAGGAATATAATTTGTTGGATCTTGGATTGGGTTTACATTAGAAAAGGCATCATTGACATTATTGAAAAAAGTAAACTCAAAAAGGTTAGCATCTTGTCCGATAAGCACTTCAGGAATCACTGCAGTTAAATCAAAAGCGTTTCCACCTCCACAACTAATAATGTCTGAAGGAAAGCCTAGTTCAGGAAAAGAGCCTTCAAAAACTTCTGTACTTATTGTCACAGAGCAGTTGGTTGAATTATCTGTTACCTCAACTGAATATGTTCCAGCAACATTTACTAAAATTTCAGGATCTGTTGCTCCAGTACTCCAAAGAAACGATAAGCCTTGACTTCCATTAATACTTGGTGTTAAAACAATTGCTGCACCATTACAAATGGTGTAGGAATCTTCAAGAAAAACTCCAGGTCCATAATTAAAAAACACACTAAAGGCTACGACTGTATAATTTAAAGTTGCATTGTTTTCAACTCTTACATATAGTGTCGTATCTGATGTTGGAATGGTATATTGCTCTGGGTTGGTTATTGCATTTGTTCCAGATTCCGCTTCAGCATAAGATTGATAATAGCTAATGGTAAAGTCTGAAGGATTTTGGGTTCCTAATATTGTTGCTTCTTCAGCAGTTAAATCGATTTCAACATCTGCATTAGGATCATCAGCACATAAGTTAACAGCAACATTATTTGCAGAAACGCAAGTGACATCAACAATTAAATCAAAACTAGTGACTGTATGACAATCTCCTTGTATTGAAACTACACGTGCAAATAAAGTCTGACTGTAAGCCACAATATTACCATAAGGAGAAGACAAAGCATTTGTACCAGAATCTGCATCAAATTGGGTTTCATGATACGTAACTATTACACCAGGGTTTTGAATACCTCCTAAAATTCCTTCAGTTGCACTATCTAAATCGAAATATGCAAATCCGTCATTATCATCATCACAAACCTCTAGAGGATCAATTTGATCAACCTCAATAGCGTCTACAACGTTGAGATGCAAACTAGAATTCTCATTTACACTAAAACACCCTGTATTTGGATCTTCGACTCTTACAAAAATCTCTTGATAATAAGCAATAGTATTGGTAAACGATTGCATATTTCCTATTGGATTGGCATTGCTTAAGGCATCTTGTAAGGTTTCAAAAAATGATACCGTTAATTCAGGATTTCCACCTGTTATTTCTGGAATACTCGTTGTTAGATCAAAAACAGAAAAACCATCAGTACCACATTGAATTTGTTCTGTTGCAAAACCATTTGAAGTCACAGAATTTACAATTAGCAGAAAGCTTGTGATTTCATAATTTCCTGTTGAAGGCTCAAATACACTTACATAAATGGTTTGAGGATTTGATGTGTTCGCAAATGGCACTTCCAAAGGGTTGGTTTGGTTTTCAGCATCTTCTAGTGTTAAATGATAAGAGACATCGTAAGACGCTGGATCAAGTCCGTTTAGGATTTCAGTATTGAGTATTGTAAAATCAAAAAATCCAATGCCGTCGCCATCAGTATCACAAACTTCAAGATCTGAAGGTTGCGAAATTCCAATTTGGCTGTAGGATAAAAAAGAAAATGAAAGGGCAAAGACTAATAAGAGTAATCGTTTTTTCATATGAGTTGGTTTGTATCAATTGTTAATCGTTTGATAATTAAGTAAAGGTACATGAAATTTGAGGAAGTATATTTATAAAACAAGTAAACACCTAAATTTCCTACCATAGATATTCGTATTCTGATTTTTAATACACTACCTACTTAGAATTAAAATGTACCTTTGTAGCTTTAAACTGTCGATTCTACTTAAGACTATGCCGCATAAGTTTATTTCTAGTACTCAAAATTCGTTTATAAAACAGCTTGTTCAATTAAAAGACAAATCACGTGAGCGAAAAACCTCTGGTTTATTTTTAATTGAAGGACAACGCGAATTATCGCTTGCTATTAAAGGTGGATTTGTAATAGAAACCTTATTGTTTTTTTCTGAATTGATTTCGGAAGCGCAGCTTAATTCATTTTCAATGCATTGTGAGAATGTTGTTGAAATATCTAAAGATGTATTTCAAAAGTTAGCACATAGAAGTACGACTGAAGGTATCATAGCTATCGTAAAAAATAAATCACATGATCTTGAACAATTAACTTTCAAGAATAAATCACCATTGATTCTAGTTGCAGAAGCACCTGAAAAGCCTGGAAATATTGGCGCTTTACTACGTACAGCTGATGCTGCAAATGTTGATGCCGTAATTATAGCAAATCCAAAAACCGATTTATACAATCCTAATATCATTCGTTCAAGTGTTGGTTGTGTATTTACCAATCAGATTGCTACAGGAACATCTTCAGAAATCATCGATTTTTTAAAGACACAACAAGTCAACATTTATTGTGCTGCCTTACAAGCGTCCACTTCGTATTTTAATCAAGATTTTGTCAAAGCCTCAGCAATTGTTGTTGGGACAGAAGCAGATGGACTTTCCGAAGAATGGTTAGAGGCCTCGACCCAAAACATAATCATACCGATGCAAGGTGAAATTGATAGTATGAATGTGTCTGTTGCTGCTGGAATTCTTATTTTTGAAGCAGTTCGTCAAAGGCGACTTAATTGATCATTGTAAACACGAATTAATAAAAACCTACAAGTGACAGCAAATATTCTTTTTTATATAATTATCGGAATCATCCTATTCAATTTTATTAGCGATAAGATATTTTCGGCACTCAACGCGAAGCGTTATGATGAGCCTATTCCTGAAGAATTAAACGATGTTTATGATGCCGATGAGTATAAAAAATCACAAGCCTACAAAAAAACAAATTATAAATTCGGACTTATAAGTTCTACCTTTTCAATCATTTTAACCTTAGGATTTCTGTTCCTAGATGGTTTTGAATTTGTAGACACACTAGCTAGAGGATATTCTAACCATCCTATTGGTATTGCTTTGATATTCTTCGGAATTATAATGATAGCAAGTGATCTTATCACTTTGCCATTTTCATTGTATAAGATTTTTGTAATTGAAGAAACCTTCGGCTTTAATAAAATGACTTTAAAAACCTTTATTCTAGATAAGATTAAAGGCTTAGTAATGATGGTCATTTTAGGTGGCGGAATTTTAGCTTTAATCATTTGGTTTTACACCGAAACTCAAGACAAATTTTGGCTCTATACTTGGGGAATCATTACAGCTTTCACAATATTTATGAACTTGTTTTATGCCAAATTAATCGTACCTATTTTCAACAAACAAACCCCTTTAGAAGAAGGCCATTTACGTGATAAAATATCAGAATATGCGCAGTCTGTCGGTTTTAGTTTAAAAAATATATTCGTGATTGATGGTTCAAAACGAAGTACCAAAGCAAATGCCTATTTTTCTGGTTTTGGAAGTGAAAAGCGCATAACCTTATACGACACGCTCATTAATGATTTGGAAGAAGAAGAAATCGTAGCTGTACTAGCCCATGAGGTTGGTCATTACAAACGTCATCATATCATTTTCAATTTAGTAACTTCAATTGCACTTACAGGGTTGATGCTCTATATCTTATCGATTTTTATTTCAAATCCGTTGTTGTCTAGTGCACTTGGTGTAGAGATACCAAGCTTTCATGTTGGTTTAATTGCCTTCGGATTGCTCTACGCACCTATTTCTGAAATTACTGGTTTGGTTATGAATTACATTTCCAGAAAGTTTGAGTACCAAGCCGATGATTATGCGAAAACAACCTACAACGCCGAACCCTTAATTAGGTCTTTAAAAAAGTTATCTAAAAATAGCTTAAGTAACCTTACACCGCATCCTGCATTTGTATGGATGCATTATTCGCATCCAACGTTGCTTCAACGTGTTAGAAATTTAAAACAATGAAAACTTTAACACCAAAATACTTATTTGCTTTTCTATTACTATTCACAGTAGAGCTAGTTTATAGTCAACCCAAAACTGGTAAATTCATAAAAGGAAATATCGGTCTAGGTTTGGTTGCACCATCTGAGGATTTCGATATTGATTCTGACGGATTTTATCTTCAAGGCGAATATGTCATTGGTATAAAATCATGGTTTGGAATTCGACCTTATGCTGGTGTTATATTTTCATCTGGTGAAGCCGAAAACAGGTTACCCAACGAGCGCGATTATTTTATCAAATCTAATGCCTTTTTAATTGGTGTAAAATCAAGAATTTGTGCACCTATACCTTATGTCGCACCTTATCTTGAAGTCGGAATTGGCGGCTCAATAGGATCGTTTGAAACTTACACACCTAACACAGATAAACAAAGAAAAGGTATTATAAGTCATATTCCATTTGCTTTGGGATTAGCAATTGGAAAACACCATAGCTTCGAAATGGAATTCACGTATTACTATCATAATGCTGTAGATCAATTTTCTGGTGCTTTTGCATTAGGATATACTTTTTCATTAGACAATGAATAATAACAAGAAAGAAGTTATTTAAAAAACCCATTGCACATTACATTTCTTATTGCTACTTTAGTTTTATGGCTGAAATTGATATAGAAAAAGAAAATGCTGAGATTGCCAAAGCGTACAAAGAACTTCTCAAAGTAAGTTACCAAACGCTTTCTGCAACAGATAAGAAACTCATCCGTCAAGCGTTTGAGGTGGCTGTTGATGCCCACAAAGAACAGCGCAGAAAATCTGGTGAAGCTTATATATTTCATCCTATTGCTGTTGCAAAAATTGTAGCCAGCGAAATTGGTCTCGATGCTACTTGTATCGCTGCAGCATTGCTTCACGATGTGGTTGAAGATAATCCTGAATACACTCTAGTAGACATCGAACAATTGTTTGGTAGCAAGATTGCACGTATTGTTGACGGACTTACAAAAATATCGTCACTTAACAAAGATAAAGACGTGTCTACTCAAGCAGAAAATTTCAGAAAAATGCTGCTGACACTTAATGATGATGTTCGCGTGATTATCATAAAAATTGCAGACCGACTCCACAATATGCAAACGATGGACGCTATGCGTCCAGACAAGCAAGAAAAAATTGCTTCTGAAACATTATACATTTATGCGCCACTAGCACATAGAATCGGACTTTACAATATCAAAACCGAACTTGAAGATCTAGGATTAAAATATACCGAACCTGAAGTATACAATGATATTCTAGAGAAGATCAAAGAAAGTAAAGAAGAACAAGACAACTATATCAAAACATTTTCCAACGTCATTGTAGAGTCTTTGGATAACGAAGGCTTCTCGTATGAAATTAAAGGGCGACCAAAGTCTATTTATTCTATCAGAAGAAAAATGGTTAAACAAGGCGTCTCTTTTGAAGAGGTATACGATAAGTTTGCTGTTAGAATAATCTATAAATCTGATACGGAAAACGAAAAGTTTTTAGCTTGGAAAATCTATTCCATCGTGACAGATCATTTTACACCAAATCCTATCCGACTTAGAGACTGGATTTCATCACCTAAATCTACAGGTTATGAAGCCTTACATATTACAGTCATGGGACCAAAAGGACGTTGGGTTGAAGTTCAGATTAGAAGTGAGCGTATGAATGAAATTGCTGAAAAAGGATACGCTGCGCACTATAAATACAAACAAGGCAATACCGAAGATGCTCTTGATACTTGGATTGATAAATTACAAGAAGCGTTAGAGAGTAACGAAACCAATGCTGTTGATTTTGTAGAGCAATTTAAACTCAACCTCTACTCTAAAGAAATTTACGTCTTTACGCCAAATGGTGATTTAAAATCGCTTCCTAAAGGAGCAACTCCTTTAGATTTTGCTTTTAGTGTTCATACCGAAATTGGTATGAAAACCAGAGGTGCCAAAGTGAATGGTAAATTAGTGCCTTTAAGTCACGAGCTCAATAGTGGTGATCAGGTTGAGATCTTAACGTCTGAAAATGCTAAGCCCAACAGTAACTGGCTCGATTATGCAACAACAGCCAGAGCTCGAAGTAAGATCAAATCGTCATTAAAAGACGAAAAGAAAACCATTGCTGAAGATGGTAAAGAGATTTTAAGACGAAAGCTAAAGCAGTTAAAAGTGACTTTAGATGAAAAGTCAGTTAATGAAATGGTCAACCATTTTAAACTAAAAACGAGTCTTGATCTATTTTACAGAGTTGGTATTGGTACCATAGACAATAAAATGCTAAAAGAGTATGTAGCGTCGCGAAGCAATATGTTCATGACCTACATCAAGAATAGAATTAGGAAGCCTAACATTGCTCCAGATCTAGATAAAGATGAGATTACATCTAAGTACGACATGCTCGTTTTTGGAAAAGAAGAAGAGCAATTAGATTATAAATTATCTACGTGTTGTAATCCAATTCCTGGAGATCAAGTGTTTGGATTTTTAACCATTAATGATGGTATTAAAGTCCATAAAAAGAACTGCCCAAATGCTTTGAGCTTGCAATCCAATTACGCATACAGAATTATGCAAGCCAAGTGGATTGACTCTTCGCAACAAGAATTTGCTGCTCAAATTACCTTATCTGGAATTGACAATTTAGGGTTGGTTAATAATATTACCAAAGAGATTTCTTCTAATATGCATGTTAACATGAAAAGTATCAGTTTTGATACTGATGGTGGTATATTTTCAGGAAAAATAAACGTCGTTGTAACCAATAAGAACATGCTCAAAAGATTAATGGATAATCTTAAAAAAATTAATGGTATCGAGAAGGTGTCAAGAGTATAAATTTTGTGTAAATTTGTACCTTTAATTATGAGTGCTAATACAGAACAAAGTAATCAGGAAATAGTAAAGAATGTCTTTACAAAATTTCTAGAAGAAAAAGGTCATAGAAAAACACCTGAACGTTACGCTATACTTCAAGAAATCTATGATAGTGAAGAACATTTTGATATTGAATCGCTCTACATCAAAATGAAAAACAAAAACTATCGCGTAAGTCGTGCAACGCTCTATAACACCATAGAAATTCTTCTCGAATGTAATTTGGTTAGAAAACATCAATTTGGTCAAAATCAAGCGCACTACGAAAAATCTTATTTCGATAAGCAGCATGACCACGTTATACTAACTGATACTGGTGAAGTTATTGAATTTTGTGATCCTCGCATACAATCAATTAAAAAAACCATCGAAGAAGTTTTCGATATCTCGATCTCAAATCACTCACTCTACTTTTACGGAACTAAAAACAAACCAACTAACTAATACTAAATATGGCAGTAGATTTACTACTCGGACTACAATGGGGAGACGAAGGCAAAGGAAAAATTGTAGATGTTCTTACCTCAAAATATAACATTATTGCTAGATTTCAAGGCGGTCCAAATGCAGGTCACACCTTAGAATTTGATGGTATCAAACACGTATTAAGAACTATTCCATCTGGAATTTTTCATAAAGACTCAATTAATGTTATTGGAAATGGTGTCGTTATAGATCCTGTTGTATTTGTTCAAGAGTTAGACGGATTAGATAAGTTTGATTTAGATTACAAATCAAAATTGATCATCTCAAGAAAAGCACATGTTATATTGCCAACACATCGCTTATTAGATGCGGCTTCAGAAACTGCCAAAGGGAAAGCAAAAATTGGTTCAACCTTAAAAGGCATTGGTCCAACCTATATGGATAAAACTGGTCGTAATGGAATTCGTATTGGTGATTTAGAACTCGATAATTGGAAAGAGAAATACAGAGCTTTAGCAAATAAGCACGAGGCTATGATTAGCTTCTACAATGTAGATATTCAGTATGATCTTAAAGAAATGGAAGCTGAATTTTTTGCAGCTGTTGAACGTCTGAAAGCATTACAATTTATTGATAGTGAAGATTATTTAAATCGTGCGTTAAAACAAGGAAAGCCTATCTTAGCTGAAGGTGCTCAAGGTTCATTATTAGATATAGATTTTGGAACTTATCCATTTGTAACCTCTTCAAATACGACAGCTTCTGGTGCTTGTACTGGTTTAGGTGTGGCCCCAAATAAGATTGGTGAAGTCTTCGGAATTTTTAAAGCCTACACTACTCGTGTAGGATCTGGTCCTTTTCCAACAGAATTATTTGATGATACTGGAGCTGAAATGGCTCGAGTTGGTCACGAGTTTGGAGCTGTTACTGGACGTCCAAGACGCTGTGGATGGTTAGATCTTGTTGCTCTTAAATATGCTTGTCAGGTTAATGGTGTTACACAATTGAGTATGATGAAAGGCGATGTGCTTTCTGGTTTTGACACTTTAAAAGTGTGTACTGCTTACAAGTATAAAGGAGAGACTATTACACATTTGCCTTATAATATTGAAGAAGAAAACGTAACGCCTATCTATACGGATTTTAAAGGCTGGAAAGAGGATTTAACTAAAATGAGAAATCCTTCAGAGTTTCCTAAAGAACTCAATGATTATATTGCGTTCCTAGAAAAAGAATTAGAAATTCCGATCACAATTGTTTCTGTTGGTCCAGATAGAACGCAAACCATTCATAGATAGCCAATTCTATTAAAAATCTGTTAAGCCATACGATTCGCTGAGTATATTAGTTATTTTTGACGCAAAGTCATCTATGTTGAATCTCGTTTTCAGATATATCATTATTTTATCTTGTTGTTTCACAACACTCCTCTCCTATGCGCAGAAAACAAAAAAGATCAGAATTGAATATGCTGGTTTTACTAAAAAGGATTCTTTGAGAGGTGACAACATTACCACATTTGTAAGAAGTGACCAGGCGCAAATTCACGTCATCCATGAAGGTATTGATATGTGGTGTGATAAAGCTATTTATTATCAAGATGAAGACTTTATTGAAGCCTTCAGTGATGTCGTTATGAAGCAAGGCGACTCAGTAAACATGACCTCAAATTATGTTGAATACAGTGGCATTACACAATTAGCCTTTGCTGCTGGAGATGTAGTACTCACCGAACCTCAATCGGTGTTAACTACAGACACCTTGTATTTTGATCGAACAAAACAACAAGCCTATTACAGAACAAAAGGTAAAGTGGTGAGAGACTCGTCAGGAACCATAACCAGTCAGGTTGGTCGCTATTATATGAATAATAAAAAATACCGCTTCCTTAAAGATGTCATCCTTGTAAATCCAGATTATACAATGAATACTAATCAGTTAGATTTTTATTCTGATTCTGGGCATTCTTATATGTATGGTCCTTCAACCATTGTTGGTGATTCCAGTAAAATTTATTGTGAACGCGGATTTTACGATACTAATAATGATACTGGATATTTCATTAAAAATTCAAAAATCAACTACAATAACAGAGAGGTTATTGGTGACAGTTTGTACTTTGATCGTAATAGAAGTTTTGCTTCAGCCACAAATAATATTGTAGTAACCGACACTATCAATAATAGTATCATTAAAGGCCATTATGCTGAAGTATTCAGAGATAAAGATTCGGTTTTTATTACCAAACGTGCCTTAGCCATTACTGTTCAAGAAACAGATTCTATTTACATGCATGCAGATACATTGATGATCACTGGAAAACCTGAGCATCGAATTACACGTGCATTTTACAATGCTAAATTATTTAAAAGTGATATGAGTGGAAAGGCAGATTCAATTCATGCCGATCATAAGAGTGGTTTAACACAACTTATTAATTTGCCTCGCTTCGCTTCTACTGATGCCTTTGCAAAAAAACGAAATCCTGTCATATGGAATTTAGGAAATCAAATGACTGGTGATTCGATTCACTTAATTTCCAATGTCGAAAAAGAGGAATTAGATTCGTTAAAAGTATTCAACAATGCATTCATCATTAGCAAAGATTCGCTCAGTACAGGATACAATCAGATAAAAGGTCAACGTCTTATTGGGTTATTTGAAAACAATGAGTTGTATAACGTTGATATTATTAAAAATGCTGAAATTATTTTTTATTCAAGAGATGATAAAGACACCTTAATTGGTATCAACAAATCAAAGTCAGGAAAAATCAATATGGCTTTTGAAGAAGGTTATAAAATAATCACCTTGATCAATCAGGTAGATGGTGATATTTATCCTGAATCACAATTCCCTGAAAACGCACGATTGTTTAGAGGGTTTAACTGGAGAGACGAAGAACGACCAACAAGTATTGAGGACTTATTTTCAGAGGATCCGCCTCTCGAATTACCAATCATTAAAGGTTTGGATGACTTTGTTCCTGAGGAAGAGTTTTTTGACGATACCTTATTTGAACGCATAGATAATGCAGGTAAAAAAGATATGGATACGGAAAACAAAGCTGCGCGAAACTTACCTAAATCGGCTAAAGAGCGAAAAGCAAAACGCGATGCCAAAAAAGTTAATCAAAAACTCCCAAAGCCATTAGTTAACCAAACTGAAAAAGATAATTAATGCGTGACGATTTTTTTAAATATCAAGCGCAAACTTCACCACATCCTTTAGCTATGGAAATTTCTCATGCTGAAGGCGCTTACATTTATGACTCAGAAGGAAAGGCTTACCTCGATTTTGTTGCTGGTGTTTCAGCGTGCAGTTTAGGTCATAAGCATCCTAAAGTTGTTAAAGCCATAAAAGATCAAGTAGATAAATATTTACATGTGATGGTGTATGGAGAATATGTCCAGCAACCAGCTGTAGCACTTACAAAATATATTGCCAAACATCTTCCGAAGCCTTTAGAAATGACCTATCTCACCAACTCAGGAACTGAAGCGATTGATGGTGCACTTAAATTAGCACGTCGCGTTACAGGAAGGTCAGAGATCATTGCTGCCAACCATGCCTATCATGGCAATACTATGGGAGCGTTGAGCATTATGGGTTTTGAAGCGCGAAAATCGCCTTTCAGACCACTCATTCCTGATGTGAAATTTATTGATTTCAATAACGAATCTCATATTGAGCATATCACTAGAAATACAGCTGCTGTCGTTTTGGAAACCATTCAAGGTGGTGCAGGCTTTATTGAACCAACGCATCATTACTTACAAAACGTTCGTAAACGCTGTGATGCTGTAGGAGCACTTTTAGTTCTGGATGAAATTCAACCTTGTTTTGGTAGAACTGGCGCTTTGTTTGGCTTTGAGCATTATCATTGTGTCCCAGACATTCTAGTAACAGGCAAAGGTTTAGGAGGCGGTTTACCTATAGGTGCTTTTACAGCTTCAAAAGCACATATGTCTTTATTAAAGGACAACCCAAAATTAGGGCATATTACAACCTTTGGTGGCCATCCTGTTATTGCTGCAGCTGCACTTGCAACAGTAAAAGAAATCACAGAATCTGATCTCATTCAACAAACACTTGTAAAAGAAAAATTAATCAGAGAGCATTTGAAACATCCACTTATAAAAACAATAAGAGGACGTGGATTAATGTTAGCTGCTATGACAGATTCTTCCGACATTGCTAATGAGGTTATTTTGAAATGCCAAAACGAAGGATTGATTTTATTTTGGCTACTTTTTGAACCTAAAGCCATTCGAATTACACCGCCTTTAACCATTTCAAATGAAGAGATTATTAAAGGTTGTGAGATCATTAAGCGTGTTTTAGACACTATTGAAGCTTAATTTTTTAGTTAAACTCAATTTTGCAACCTACTAAAATTCAATTATTTAAACTCTAAAATCTCGAAAAACCGTGTTGCTGTTAATTAATTTGTTGAAAACATTGATTTCATTTTTCTTGGTTTTTAGAGGATAACAGTAATTTTAGATAACGATTAATCCAAATTTTGCCTATGGAGTTTAGTCAACCTGACGACAACCAAAACCTTTCGCTTACTCGCTTTGAATCTATGCTTAAAACCAATAATGTTTTATTCTTCGATTCAAATGAATTCGAAAACATCATCCACCACTACCTCGAAAGCGGAAAAATTGCCCTCGCTAAGAAAGCCATCAAACTCGGACTAGAACAACATCCTTCCTCAGTAAACCTTAGATTATTCCTCACAGAGATTTACATTATGGAAAATAAGTTTACTGAAGCAGATGACTTACTTAACGAACTTCATATTGTTGAACCTTCAAATGAAGAAATCTACATTCAGAAGGCGAGTGTATTTTCAAAACAAGATCTACATGAAAAAGCTATCGACACGCTAAAAATTGCTTTAACACTCAATCAAGACGATGAAGGCTTATCTGATTTGTATGCACTTATCGGAATGGAATACTTGTTTTTAGATCAGTTTGATAATGCTAGAGACTATTTCAAAAAATGCTTAGCAATTGACCTCGAAGATTATTCAGCGTTGTACAACATTATTTATTGTTATGATTTTCTAGATCAAAACAATGAAGCCATTGCATTCCTCAATACGTATTTAGATAAAAACCCTTATTGTGAAGTCGCTTGGCATCAATTAGGTCGCCAATATTTTACGGTTAAAAATTACGACATGGCACTTTCTTCATTTGATTTTGCTATTATTTCAGATGATAGCTTTGTTGGTGCTTATCTCGAAAAAGGAAAGGTCCTTGAAAAGAAAAAACTCTACAATGAAGCTATAGATAATTATAAAATTACTTTAGCGCTTGATGAGCCTACTTCATTTGCACTTTTAAGAATTGGTCATTGCTACGAAAAGCTTGGCAACGATGATATGGCTGTACAATACTTTTACAAGACCGTTCATGAAGACCCGCTTTTAGATAAGGGCTGGATTGCTATAACCAAGTTTTACAACAAAAAGCAAAACTATCAAAAAGCCTTATTTTATATCAATAAGGCGATAAACATTGATAGTGAAAATGTGATCTATTGGAAACTCTATGCGCAAATCAACCATCGCTTGAATTTCCTTGAAGAAGCCGAACGTGGTTATAAAAAAACCTTAGATCTAGGTAATTATGAATTGCAAACTTGGCTTTCTAGATCTGATATTCTCATTGCACTTGGTGAATATGAAGCATCTGTTTTTAATTTAATTCAGGCTGTTGAGTTTTATCCAGAAACGGCCGAAATAGAATATCGCTTATCAGGTTTGTATTTCAAACTTCAAGAAATTAGAAAAGGACATTACCATCTAAAAAATGGACTATCTCTTGATGTTGAGTTTGATTTTATTTTGGAAGAGTTGTTTCCAAGCATGCTTAACAGACCTTCAGTCCAGCAATTAATTACTAAATTCAGAGAACGAAACGTCTAAACATACTCGCAAAATCATTTAGACTTTAAATTCTAAAGAGTCATTGCTATTTCATACCTTTATGGCTCTTATTAAAGTTTAGAATGCTTAGAAAATTTACCGATTATCTTATAATCACGTTGAAGGGAATTGCAATGGGAGCAGCAGATGTAGTTCCTGGTGTTTCTGGTGGTACAATTGCCTTTATTTCTGGAATCTATGAAGAACTCATTGAAAGTATTGACAACCTGAGCTTTAATGTTTTTAAAGTTTGGAAACGTGAAGGCTTTAAAACAGCTTGGGCTTCAATTAATGGAACCTTTTTATTAGCGCTGTTTTCTGGTATTGCCATTAGTATTTTATCGTTAGCGAAACTCATCAAATGGTTGCTCCATAATGAACCTATATTGTTATGGTCTTTCTTTTTCGGACTTGTACTTGCCAGCATTTTATTTATCGGCAAACAAATAAAAAACTGGTCTGTCACAACAATACTTGCCATTGTAATCACCTCTATTTTATCATATTACATCACTTTAGCAGAACCTTTTGCGTCACCTGATAGTGCGATGTATCTATTATTTTGTGGGTTTATAGCTATCATCGCTATGATACTTCCTGGAGTTTCTGGAGCCTTTATTTTGCTCATCCTAGGAGCCTATGAAACAGCAATCAATACCGTTAATAATTTAATTGAAGGTCTTACTACTGGTAATATGGATATGTTTAAAGATGCCTTGTTGAACTTTGTATTACTTGGTGTAGGTGCCATAATTGGATTAAAAGTTTTTTCGAAAGCACTCAACTGGATGTTCAAACATAAAAAGAACCTTACACTAGCTATTTTAACAGGTTTCATGATTGGTTCCCTCAATAAAATTTGGCCTTGGAAAGAAGTCCTTAAAACAAGAATCAATTCTGAAGGTATTGAAGTTACCTTACTTGATAAAAGCATTTTACCTAACTCTTATGTAGGAGATGCGCAACTCACACTTGCAATGGTTTGTATTGCTATCGGGTTTGCTACTATATTAATCTTAGAACGTCTCGGACAGAAAAAACCGCAAGTTTAATGCAAACCAAAAGAAGTCTAAAAGATCAGATTTTTTTAGTCGTTAAAGGACTTGGAATGGGAGCTGCAAATAAAGTTCCTGGTGTTTCTGGTGGTGTTGTGGCTTTTGTTGCTGGTTTTTATGAAGAGTTTATTTTCTCGCTTCAACGCGTCAATAAAACGGCATTCAAATTATTATTCAATGGTCGATTCAAAAGTTTTTACAATTACATAAACGGTCAGTTTCTGAGCTTGCTCTTTCTTGGAATGATCGTGAGTTATTTTAGTGTTTCCAAAATCCTAGACTATTTATTACAACATTATGAGCTTTATGTTTGGAGCGCCTTCTTCGGAATGATCATTGGTTCAATTTATTATATCAATAAAGATTTTAAAGATTGGAAACTTAGTAGTATCGTTTCACTTTGTATTGGGATTCTGCTTGGTGTTGGTATTAGTTTTCTTGATCCTGCAATGGAAAACGACCATTTATTATTTGTATTCTTATGTGGTATTATTAGTGTTTCAGGGATGACACTTCCTGGGTTTTCGGGTTCCTTTGTCTTAATCTTATTAGGAAACTATGTACTGCTTCTCGTCGATGCTGTAAATGCGCTCTACGATACATTTTCTGATATATTTTCTGGTGATTTTAGTTTTATACAAAACGAAGTTCGCGTACGCTTGTTAAAAGTATTAGCAGTTTTCACTTTAGGTTCTGTTACAGGTTTAGTGACCTTTTCTCATGTTTTGAATTATGTACTAAAACATTATAAAAGTATTACAACGGCTTCAATAATGGGATTTATAATTGGCTCTCTTGGTGTGGTTTGGCCTTGGAAAGAAACCATTTTTAAAACTTATGAAGACGGAAGTATTGTGATGGATTCGCGTCGTGAACCTATCATTGAAAACTACAAACGATTTTTACCTGAACTCAATTCTGAAACTTACATTGCTTTAGCTTATGTATTGCTAGGCATCTTTATTGTTTTAGCGCTTGAGCGTTACGGGCAACGAACAAAAACATCAAATGGCTAGACTTGGTTTAATAGGAAAACACATTTCGTATTCTTTTTCAAAAGGATATTTTACCGCAAAATTCGAAGCAGAACAATTGCCATTTACCTATGAAAATTTTGATCTCGATACCATAGCAGAATTTCCGAAGCTACTGGAAGACCATACCAATATTGCTGGTTTCAATGTTACTATTCCATACAAAGAAGCGATTATTCCCTATCTCGACAAACTCAGTAAAAAGGCTAAAAAAATTGGAGCAGTTAACACCATAACTATTGACAAAAAAGGCCATCTTAAAGGCTATAATACAGATTGTTATGGATTTGAAAAATCACTAAAGCCATATTTAAAAAAACACCATAAAAAAGCACTCATTCTTGGAACTGGAGGCGCTTCAAAAGCTATTGCATTTACACTTAAAAAACGTAACATCAAATTTGATTATGTGTCGCGTACTAAGAAAAACAAAGTACGTTTTACTTATGACGATTTATCGCCTGAAATTATAGAGAACTATCAGATCATTATTAACTGTACTCCTATTGGCACACATCCAAATCTTAATGAATGCCCAAATATTCCATATGATGGTATTACCAAAACGCATTTGTTGTACGATTTAATTTACAATCCAGACGAAACCAAGTTTTTAAAACTAGGGAAATCACTAGGCGCTCAAACGTGTAACGGATTGAAAATGTTGGAATTTCAGGCTGAAAAAGCGTGGAAAATTTGGAATTCTTCCTTTTAAAGCCTCTAAATAGAGCTTCCGCTTTGTAAATAAGCCACCTATTACTATCTTAGCTTTTTAACTTAATACACATTGAAAAATGTCTGAGAATGATAACCTGCAAAATGCAGATGGAAAACAAGAATTAGAATCTAACGAAACGCTTCAGGAAAAGTCTGAAACACAAACCTCAGAGCCTCAAAATACAGAAGCAGACGCTTCAGAAAATAATATCATTTCCGAATCAAATGAGGCTTCAGAAACTACAGTAGAAGACCAAACAACTGAGACTACAGATAAGGCTGATGCGCATGTTGAAGAAATAGATGAAGCTAATGCTGAAGACGCTGAAGACGAGTCTAATGCCGAACGTCATACTTTAGAAAGCAAAGATTATCACGCCATGACGATGGAGCAATTGGCTGATGAATTTGATAACCTTCTGAACAATCAAAAAGTACAAACCATCAAGTCACAAGTTGATGAAATCAAATCTGAATTCAATTCTAAATTCAGTGAGTTACTTGAAGAGAAGAAAGAAGAATTCATTAATGATGGTGGCAACGTAATTGATTTTTACTTTACAACGCCATTAAAAAAACGATTCAATCAAAGTTTTAAATCATACAGACATAATTTAAATGCCTATTATAAAGATCGTGAATCTTCTTTAAAACAAAACCTAGAAAAAAGGCTTGCTATTATTGAAGAGATCAAAGGTTTGATAAATGTTGAAGAAAACATAAACACGACCTATAAACATTTCAAAGATCTACAGGAACAATGGCGTAATGCTGGTCCGATTCCTAGAGATCGTTATAATAATGCTTGGAATTCATACCATCATCACGTAGAAATTTTTTATGATTTTCTACACCTAAATCGTGATTTGCGCGATATGGATTTTAAACATAATCTTGAGCAAAAAACTAAGATTATTGAACGTGCCGAAGAACTTGCTAAAGATGACAACATCAATAGATCTTTTAGAGAATTACAAGTACTTCACAAACTTTGGAAAGAAGAATTAGGTCCTGTTGCTAAAGAACATCGAGAAGAAATTTGGCAACGCTTCAGCAATGCAACAAAAACTATTCATGACAAGCGTCAGTTGTATTATGCAGATTTAGATAAGGCCTACGAAGGCAACCTGGTTAAAAAAGAGGAAATTATCTCAAAAATTGAGGAAATTGCTGAGCACCAAGCCAAAAGCCATCAAGGTTGGCAAAAACAAATTAAAGAAATCGAGGCTTTAAGACAAGAATTTTTCAATGCTGGAAAAGTCCCTTTAAAAGTCAATGATGCCACTTGGACCAAGTTCAAAACTGCTGTAAGAGGTTTTAATAGAAATAAAAATTCATACTACAAGAATCTTAAAAAAGAGCAGTATGATAACCTGAAGAAGAAACAAGACCTCATTAAAATAGCAGAAGACAATAAGGATAATGACGATTTTGAGACAACGACTCCTTTAATGAAGAAGATCCAATCAGATTGGAAATCTATTGGACATGTACCGAGAAAAGATAGCGACAAAATATGGAAGCAATTTAAAAATGCTTGTAATCATTATTTTGACAAACTACACGCCGAACGCAATGCTGCCAACAAAGAAGGCATGGAAATCTTTGAAAAGAAATCGACCTTATTAGAATCGGTTAAAACATTAGCATTGTCAGGCAAACCTGAAAAGGATGTTGAAACCATCAAGGAGCAAATTAATTCTTGGAAAGCTTTAGGTGCTGTACCATATAACAAAAGGTATATTGAAGGTAAATTTCACAAAGCCATTGACGAGTTGTTTGGTAAGCTAGATATGGATCGTGCTAAAATGGAAATGATCAAATTTGAAAACAAGTTAGAAACCTTATCAAATCCTGATGACACGAGATTACTAGATAACGAGCAAAATTTCATCAGAAAGAAGATCAATGAGATTAAAGGAGAGATCAATCAGTTAGAAAATAATATGCAATTCTTTTCAAACGTTGATGAATCTAATCCATTGGTAAAAGATGTGATCAAGAACATTAAAAAACATAAAGATTCCCTTCAAATTTGGAAAGACAAGCTCAAGAAAGTTCGAAGTATGTACTAATGACTTACTATGTCATTTAAAACGTTAAACCTCAACAAAGCTTTACAAAAGGCGATTGATGAAGCTGGTTATACAGAACCAACTTTAATACAGCAACGCACAATTCCTGTAGTTTTAGAACAAAAGGATGTTATTGCATCTGCGCAAACAGGTACTGGAAAAACAGCAGCGTTTGCCTTGCCAATTCTTCAGTTATTATTTAGCAAACAAGATGCACCAAAGCGAAGTAAAACGATCAAAGCTTTAATTGTAAGTCCGACTAGAGAACTTGCGCTTCAGATTGCAAAGAACTTTAAAGTTTATGGGAAGCATACGAATTTGAGAACAGGAGTCATTTTTGGTGGAACGTCAATTGAGCCTCAAAAAGACATTCTAGCAAAAGGTTTAGATATTTTAATTGCCACACCAGGACGCTTATTAGATTTGCACAAGCAAGACCTTCTCAATTTAGACTATGTAGAGATCTTTGTATTGGATGAAGCCGATTTGATGTTGGCTATGGGATTTATTGATGATGTAAAAAAAATTGAGCGATTGTGTCCAGAAAACAAACAGAATTTATTGTTTTCGGCAACCATTCCATATAAAGTTGAACAACTCGCTAAAACCATTTTAAACACTCCAGAGCGTATTGATGTTACACCTTCATCGTCTGTTTTAGATCAGGTATCTCAACGTTTGTATTATGTTCCAAAACGTTATAAAATTCCGCTTTGTCTTCATATTCTAAAAACAGAAGCACAAGGCAGTATCCTTATTTTTCGACGTACCAAATTTGGTGTTGATAAACTCTATGAACGTTTAGTTGAATTCGGTTATAAGGTTGAACGCTTACACGGCAACCGAACGCAAACCGAACGCCAAAATGCCTTAGCAGATTTTAAACGTGGGAAAGTAACTATTTTAATTGCAACTGATGTTGCTGCTAGAGGTATTGATATTGATCAACTTGATGTGGTCATTAATTTTGATTTACCAAATGTTGCAGAAACCTATGTGCATCGTATTGGTCGAACTGGACGCGCTGGTCATTACGGCACCACATTTTCTTTATGTTCTGCTGACGAAAAAAGCTATGTAAAAACCATAGAAGCTTTTACCAATATTCAAATTCCTGTGGTTGAAGATCATCCGCATCCTCTTGACAAAAACGCTAAACCAATTATTCATAAAAAGAAAGGAAGTAAGCACAAAAAAGGACGTAAAGGTCAAGGTTCAAAAAAGAAAAAGAAGCGCTGGTATTGATATGCTATTTAGCTATGAAATCTGAAATGTATGATTTCAAAATATTTGAGATTTTTCAATAAAAAATGTTGGTCCTATAATTTACCTTGAAATTTTTGTCAAAAAGTAAGTATCTTTAAGTTCAAAACCACCGAAAATGAGTTCAGATTATAACAATCCTGCATTTAAAAAATTATTGCAACGATTGCAGGAAGAAAGCTGGCAATTAGAATTAATTATTTCTGGTTTTGCCATTTTTGGATTGTTTACTGCTGTTGAACCTATCAATGATGCTGCTGAACTTGCTCAATCTAAACAGCAGCTCGTAAAATTTATTGTACTCATCATTGCATTGATTTCTTGTGCCATTTTATTATTTAATTTATTGCTACATGTCATTTTAAGAGGTTTATGGATTGGTGCTTTAGGGTTGCGATACGTCTCTGGAGATATTGATTATGAAGCTTTAAATTACAGTGAAAAATTTACAAAATACTTAAAGAAAAAGGTTGGGTCTTTTGACAAATATGTCGCAACACTCGAGAATTACTGTAGTGTGATGTTTGCCATTTCCTTTCTATTAATATTCTATGTATTAGCACTTACATTTACCATACTAACCATTGTTATTATTGCCAATTATATTATTGAAAATGAGAGCTTACCTGAAACACCTAGATCAATAATTGGTGCTATTTTAATCGTGTTTATTGTCTTTGGAATGATCTTTACTTTTATAGATTTTATAACTCAAGGATGGCTTAAAAAGAAAAAATGGACCTCAAAAATCTATTTTCCAATTTATCGGGTTTTTAGCACGATTACAATGTCATTTTTATACAGACCTTTGGTGTATAATTTTTTAGATAATAAATTTGGCAAGCGTTTAAGCTTTATCTTATTGCCTGCATATATTGCAATACTTGTTTTTACCTCTTTTAAATATAAAACATCTAATTATTTTAATAGTATAAATTCGTCTTCTGAAACTGAAGCGAGCAGATATAATTACTTAGATCTAGTTATTGAAGATAATTCGTTAATTGACGAATTCGCGATTTCTTCAAAAGTTATTACAAAGCCTTACATAAACGTTTTCATGGAGTTTACCGATAATGTTGAAGACAATATTTTCAGTTTTAATCCTGATCTGAAACCGAAAAAAGATAAACGTGGTTTGAGTAGTGACATTGTTATCATTAACGATATGAGTTTTTCTGAACGAACAGAAAAGCGTGCAAGTTACATGAAAACTTTAAATGAAGTGTATACCATCCGAATTGATTCTACAGACTACGACTCTGAATTTATCCTTACTGAAAGTAAAAGGGAGAATCTCGGATTTGAAACCTTTGTAAATATCAAATCACTTGATGAAGGTAAGCACATTCTTAAGGTCTTAAGAAAACGAATCAAGAAAGGAGACACCCTACGCTATGCGATGTGTAGAATTCCGTTTTGGTATTTTAAAGAATAACTTATTTGAAACGTTTGTTTAACTGATGTTTCAATAACGGAATTTGAATACTAAACATAATTGCAAATAGCACAAACACATATAATGTGGTTTGAGAGACATCAATATTTGTATCAAAACTTGGGATATGCATATAGTCATCCAATTGCAACTTTTGCAACCATAGACTTTCAGACTTAGGACCAAATACAATATAACCAATTCCGCTAGTAACAAGTAATGCAATTACCAACCACATCGATTTTGATATCAAGGGTTTGTAGGTTGTTATTTTTGAACCTGCTATGGCTTTCACTTGCGCCATGACATTGTGAGTAAAATCAAAAGAAGGGCTTTCTAATGATGATCGTCCTATCACTTTACGTGATAAATCGTCTAAATGCTTATCTGCGTTCTCTTTCATAATGCTCTATAATTTCTGGTTCTAACTGTTCTTTTAAAAGTTTCGCTAACTTTTTTCTACTTCTGAATAACTTTACCTTGATAGCATTGGCATTAATACCAACAACTTTAGAAATTTCATCTAAAGATAAGTCATCAAAATAATATAAGGTCAACAAAAAACTTTCTTCCTCTGGCAAACCTTTAATACAATGCTGAATGATTTGATTGCGCTCCCTATTTTCAATGGTTTCTAACACATTATCTAAAGCAACCACTTGATGTGCGGTAAACGCATCGATCTCAACATCATTCAAATATTTTTTATTTTTCTTTATTCGGTCTAAGCACGTATTATAAGCTACTCTGTAAATCCACGTTGAAAATTTAGATTCTCCTTTAAAATTTTCAATCTTTCTGAAAGCTTTAACAAACGTATCTTGAGCAACTTCTTCGGCTTCTTCCCTATTCTTCAACATTCGCAATGCCAAAGTAAACACCAAATCCTTGTAACGCTCAACCAATACTGCAAATGCATTAGTGTTGCCTTCAATAACTTGGTTGATGATTATTTGGTCGTTAGTTGTCATTTTACATATAAGACGACAATACATTTTTACAGGTTACAAAAACATAAAAATTTTTTTTTGGTGAGATTGTGTAACCAAAATGAAAAACGTGTCGTCATAAGCAGAGAACATTTAAATTTAATCAATTAAAAAACAAATCGTATGGAAGTCATCATTATTGGAATCATCTTCGGATCAATATTTGGAGTGTTTTACTTGTATTTTTCAACCCGAAACAAAGAACGCTTAGCACTTATAGAAAAAGGTGCAGATGCAAGCATTTTCATGAAAGGTAAGCAACACACTGCTCCTATTTGGAAAGTTTTGATCTTAAATCTAGCATTACTTTTAATGGGAATTGGTTTAGGCACTTTTATCGCATCTTTATTAGACAATTACACAACTTTAGATGATGAAGCCATTTACCCAGCAACGATCTTCTTTATGGCAGGTGTTGGATTATTCATTGGATTCAACCTTACTAAAAATTTAGATAAAGAATAACATTCTAATCAATCAATCAATGCTTTAGAACCTCTCTAAAGTGCTAATGTCATTTTGAGTAAAATTGAGTAAAGGCTTAGGGCTCTCGATATACTCAGAATGACATTTTTTTTGAACCTAGCCTCTATACTTCAAAGTCGCTAATCACAATAATTTATGCTTTTTTTAACTCTAAGATTATGTACCTTTAGGCTTTAAATCCTAATTATAATCTTAAATGAAAAAAATAGTATTGTTATCGCTAGTTCTAATTTGCTTTTCAGCATGTAAATCTGATAAAAACCTTTCCGAAGAGATCTCACAAACCGAACCTAATGAAGCGTTTGAGAAGCTTTTAAAAGATTATTACGAATCAGGTTTAAAACTCAATCCGTTAAATGCGACTGCAGCTGGTGATCACAGATTTAATGATCAGATGCCTAACTTTTTAGCAGATGATTACAATAAAGAACTCAAAGATTATTATCAATACTTTTCAACTGAAGCAAAAACGTTTGATGATTCAGAATTAACTAAAGAGCAACAATTGAGTAAGCAAGTGCTCTTATGGGAATGTACGATTAGCGACGAAGGTTTTCAATATAACGAAGATTTCACACCTATTAATCAAATGTGGACCTTACAGTTATCTATTGGTCAGTTGGCCAGTGGTGCTGGTGCACAACCTTTTGAAACTGCTCAAGATTACGACAATTGGTTGAATCGTTTGAACGGTTATTTAGCTTGGATGTCTTCCGCAGAAAACAAAATGCGTGAAGGTATGAAAGCCAATCATGTGCTTCCAAAGGCGTTAATTGTAAAAGTACTACCACAATTAGAGGCTTTAACCAATAAAGATCTTGAAAAGCACTTGTTTTACAAGCCTGTTTTAGATATTCCTGATAGTATTTCTGAAGATGATAAAAATCGCATTACAAAAGCTTACAGTGATACTATTTTAAATAACATCATCCCAGCTTATGAGCGATTACATAAGTTTATGAGTACAACCTATTTGGAAGCAGGAAGAGCTACAAGCGGGATTTCTGATATTCCAAATGGCAAGGCTTATTATCAGCATCAAATAAAAAAGTATACAACTACCGATATGACAGCTGATGAGATTCACAATTTAGGATTAGCCGAAGTGAAGCGTATCTTATCAGAAATGGAAGCTATAAAACAGCAAGTTGGTTATGAAAAGGATTTGATTTCATTTTTTGATTTTGTTAGAAATAATGAAGAACTAATGCCTTACTCTAAACCTGAAGAGGTGATTCATCAATTCAATAAAATCCATGGTATTATGAAACCTCAGATTGATCGTTTGTTTGATCTACAGCCTACAACAGCGTTTGAAGTAAGACGTACTGAAGCGTTTAGAGAAGCCTCTGCTAGTGCTGAATATAATCCTGGATCATTAGACGGAACACGTCCAGGTATTTTTTATACACCAATTCCTGATGCTTCAAAGTACAATACTTTTTCTGATGAGGCACTCTTTTTACATGAAGCCATTCCTGGTCATCATTTCCAAATTTCATTACAGCAAGAAAATAAAGCACTTCCAGATTTCAGAAAAACATTGTGGTATAGTTCGTATGGCGAAGGTTGGGCTCTGTATTGCGAATCGCTTGGAAAAGAATTAGGGCTATATACAGATCCTTATCAATATTTCGGAATGTTAAGCATGGAAATGCATCGCGCAATTCGTTTGGTCGTAGATACTGGAATTCATGCAAAAGGCTGGACGAGAGAACAAGCCATAAAGTATTCCTTAAAAAATGAAGCCGAAAGTGAAGCGAGTATTGTTTCAGAAATTGAACGCTATATGGCTAATCCTGGACAAGCATTGTCTTATAAAATCGGACAATTAAAAATTATGGAACTGCGCAAACATGCTGAAAAAGAATTAGGTAATCAATTTGATATCGCGCAATTTCATAATCAGGTACTAGAATCAGGTTGTATTCCGTTAGCATTATTAGAAACTAAAATAAACCGTTGGATTGCTTCAATTAAATAAATTATATCCTTTTCTAGCGCTTACACTTTGTGTAATCTTAAACAGCACATCGCAAACTACAATACTGAGTAGCGAAACAGATTACCCAGTCTCTTATGCCACTATTTCTTTCGGAAACGGACAAGGTATTTTTGCAGATGATGAAGGCTATTTTTATTTTACTAAAAAGTTATATGCTGATGTCGATTCGTTATACATTTCAGCTTTAGGGTTTAAAGAAAAGTCTATCGCAGCCGTAGATCTACCTAAAACCATTTATTTAGAGACTGAAACTGATGCTTTAGATGAGATCGTCATTAATGCTAATCTGAACAGAAAGTTTAAAAAAGAAACTTTAAAACCTTACTTAGATGACGACTACTATAAATGCTGGTTACCGACTATAGAAAGTGAGATTGCTGTATATTTTCCTAATGAAGACGAACAACTCAAAAAGATAACCTCTATTTTGTTTCCAATAACTCTTGAATCTAAAGATTGGAAAAAACGAAAGCGTAGTAATGCCGATAAGCGTGCTTTTTCAACCTTGTTTAAGGTGAAATTTTACACTAATAATAAAGGCTTACCTGGAGATCCTCTAACGTATGAAAATATTGTATTTAGAACAACCGAAAAGCATGGTGATGAATATGCGCTTGATGTTTCAGAGTACGATCTGATGATTCCGTCTGATGGATTTTTCGTCTCCCTACAAGTATTAGGATATACTGATAGCAAAGGAAAATTGCTTCCAAATAAAAAATATAAAGAGATCAAAACCAAAGATGGTATCGTTAAAATACCAACCAATTTTAGACCCCTTTTACCTTTTACTGATGCTATAGACGCGCATCGAACTTATATTAAGCGCGTGTTTATTCATGGCAATAATTGGGTACAATTTAAAGAAGGAAATGGAATAGAATCAGGTTTATTACGATCTGATCTCAACAATTATGGTGTTGGTATGACCTTTAATATTTACAAAGATGAATAGTCCTTGGCATTTGTACCTCATGGCTGCTTTATACATTATTGCTGGCGTTATGCATTTTATAAAACCAAAAATGTACTTGCGTATCATGCCACGATATTTACCTCAGCCAAAACTTCTTGTTAGCTTAAGTGGTATTGCAGAGATCCTTTTAGGAATTGGTATCTGTATTCCTTTGTGTAAGACTTTAGCTATTTATGGAATCATTGCAATGCTCGTTGTTTTCTTATTAGTACATTTTTATATGTTAAGTAGTGAAAAAGCTGGAGCTGGTATACCAAAATGGATCTTGATTCTGAGAATTCCGTTGCAATTTGTATTGATGTATTGGGCTTGGAGTTACTTGTAAATATTTGTGAGGCTTATGATCTCGGATATATTGCGTAAATTACGAGGGTTAGGTCTAAACAGTATCTGCTACTGTTGGTTCTTGGAGAGCCTATCTTGACATCCTAAACCGATAAAAAAATGTATCTTAACAACATAAATTTGGAGTTATGTCTAAAATGAAAGTTACAGCCGAGAAAAACGAACAAGTTGCCAATTTGATATTTGCTTCTATTTATCCGCATTATCTAAGTAGAATAGAGAGAAATGGCAGAACAAAAGAAGAATTACATCAAATCATTGAATGGCTAACAGGTTATGATGAAAGTCAATTACAAAAACTAATTGATGATAAAGTAACTTTTAGAACCTTTTTTGAAAACGCTACTATGCATCCTAACACTAACATGATCAAAGGTGTGGTTTGTGGCTATAGAATTGAAGAGATAGAAGATGAGTTTGAATTATACAGACAATGTAGATGTTTAGAAAAGTTGATAGACGAATTAGCTAAAGGTCGTAAAATGGAAAAAATACTGCGAGAATAAAAGCATTGATATTTGCATTGTAAAATGAGTCCTTTAATTTTCAAATCTTGAGTTTCTGTCAAAAATCTTATTGTATTAAATTTTCTTTTTAGACATTTGTCCTTTAGAATTGTTGACCATAATTAATATAATATGAAATTCAAATACTTCTGTCTTATTGTAATGATTTCTTCAGGAATCTATTCTTGTAATAATGATGCTAAGCAACACGATAGAAACATTGTACTTAACGATACGATTACGACGCCAAGCGGATTAAAATATATTGTTTTAAAAGAAGGAGAAGGCCGAAAAATTGAAGATGGCTCAAAGGTTAAAGCATTTACTGAACTGTATATCAATGATGATGAAAACGTATTTTGGTCAACAGCTACGAGTAAGGATTCTGTGTTTGAATTTATTCATGGAAAATCAAAACTTATCGATGGCTTTGCTGAATTGAACAATTATTTGGTTGAAGGCGATAGTGTGATTGCAATTATTCCAGATTCTTTAGCTTATAAGGATCAAGTAAAAAATGGCATACCTCCTGGCTCGACACTTATATATAAGCCTTATCAAGTACGATTTGTATCTCAACCTAAAGCGGTTTTAAAAGATACGCTTCTACACATTATTAAGACTAAAAATGCTTCAGAAGCCATTACATTTTATAATGGAATCGTGACTGGTAACAAAAAAGATATTTTTCATACTGATATACAAGATATGCTTAATGTCGTATCTGAAGCTTTTCAAGATAGTTTATATTCTGAATCTGTCGTACTTGCGAAACATTTTATAGATCAAACAGACGATAAAGAGATCATTCAGAATTTATCATACATAAGCTTGTTGTCTTTGGAAGCTGAAAACCGATACGAAGAAGCTCTAGAATTAGTAACTCCATTGGCCAAACAAGCAAAAAACCAAGAGTTTTGGCATGATAAGATGACAGAACTCAAAACTAAAGTAGTGCTTCCTGAAGCAAATTAGATCTTTTTGAATGAAACGACTTATCTTTAATCACCTGAGTAGTAAAAGCAACGGATTGCTTGTTGTTATTGGGATTATCTGTTTCTTTCTAGGTTCAATCGATTTATTTACTGAAACCAATTCCATTTGGAATAAACGCTTGTTTGCTTTAGGTTTCATATTGCAATCCGTTTTTTTTATGAGAATGCTACTCGGTAAATATTACATTGGATGGAACAAAGCTGGTGCTACCATTAGAATTGATTCTTTTTTGGGAAAATCGTTCAATTTTAAAGATGTTAAATCCACTGATATTTCTGAAAACATTCTAACCATAGTCAAAAAAGATTCAAGTAAAATTGAATTAGATCTAAGTAAAATTCATTCAGAAGATATAGAGAGACTTACCGAAATCATTCAAGAGCACACCATAATGAATTCTATCAAATAAGGATTCACTTATTTAATCTCAAAATCAAAATAGGTCTTCGGAAAAGGCTCCCAACGTAAGGTAAAATGCCACCATTCTTTAGCGTAATTTCTAAAATTATGCTTCAACATCACGCTTTGTAGTAATTGTCGATTATGCTGCTGAACTTTCGATAAGTTTGGATGATCAACCCATGATGCTTTTCCAAAAAAATCATACGGACTTCCCATATCTAAAGGCTCATTGGTATTGCCATCAATTATTGTAAGGTCTATAGTACTACCTCTGCTATGTCCAGACCTTGTAGCGATGTACTCTTCTCTAAACAGGTAACGCTTCTCAACATTTGGGTAAAACTGTTGCTTATTAATGGTATCATTCAAATCTTTAGCCCAACGCATAAAATGATTAACGGCACGCTGTGGTCTGTAACCATCATAAACTAGAAGACATAGGTTTTGTTGTTGCAGTTCATCTTGTACTTTTTTTAAGGCTTCAGCCGTCGGTTTAGTAATGATTAGTTTGTTTGCTTTATAGCCTTCAATGGTATCACCAACAAAATTATTAGTGCCAAAATAGCGTAATTCAACATTCAAATCTGGAATTACAGAATTAGCATATACAAAGCCTTCAGGCAAGTCTTCAGAATAACTTTGCATAGTAATACTTCCTATGACTACTAAAAATGATATGATTGCAATTTTGACTTTCATACGAGATAAGCTAATTTAGATAAAATTTAAGTGATGGACTTGTTTTCAGAGGAAAAAACCACATTCAAACTCCCAAATGCAGAACTGCTCTATATTCCAAATTTCTTTGATAATACAAAAGCAGACGCTTACTTCAGTATCCTTAAATCTGAAATAAACTGGCAACAAGATAACATCACAGTTTTTGGAAAAACCTACAAACAACCCAGACTTACAGCATTATATGCTAATAACGACAAGCCTTATTCCTACTCTAATATTACGATGCATCCAAAACCTTTTACAGAACCATTATTAGATATCAAACAGGCTGTGCAACACAAATGCAATCATGAATTTAGTACTGTACTCTTGAATTTTTACAGAGATGGTAATGATAGTAATGGTTGGCATGCCGATAATGAAAAAGAATTAGGAAAAAACCCAGTGATCGCTTCAGTGAGTTTTGGTGAAGCTAGACCGTTTCATTTTAAACATAGAACGTTAAAAAATGAACGTTATAAAATTAAATTAGGTCATGGTAGCTTGTTGGTAATGAAAGGAGAAATGCAGCATTACTGGTTACATCAAATTGCAAAAACAAAACAACAAATCGGCGAACGTATCAATTTGACATTTAGGAAGATTATATAAAAGAAAAAACCGAGATCCCTCAATCTCGGTTTTCCTAATTTGCGTTTTATTTATGTGGTAGATTTAGGGTCACTAATTCATCACATAAGCAAATATTAATTAATTAATCCATTGAACTAAAAACTAAATTTTAGTACACTTCAAATATAAAACAGTATTTTAATTTAAACGCTTAAATACATATATAATCGATGAAATACATTAAATTTTAACATTTAAAGATAAAATAATGCATTTCGTCGATAAAATGCACAACTAAGAGCACCAATTTTTTTATATATTTTTAATGCATTCATCAATAAATCGCATCAAAAAACGTTCAAATTGCATAAAAGGTTTTCCTTATTTTTGAACACAAAATTTTATGAGAATGAAAACTGTACTTACTGTTTTGCTAATGCTACTTGGAATTCATTCAGAAGCTCAAAATATTGAATCGTCTTCGGTATCTATTGCTATTAATTCGTTCATTGAAGGAACACTTCTTGTACCAAACGATGATACACCTAAACCGCTAGTGATCATTATTGCTGATACTGGTCCAACAGACCGAGATGGCAATCAAAATTTTCAAAAACACAATGCGCTGAAAAAACTAGCTGAAGGACTAGCCACTCATAATATCGCAAGTTTTAGATATGATAAGCGTATTGTAAAACAAATTAGACATCGCAGTATTGATCCAAAATTATCATTTGATGATTTCGTCAATGACGCAAAATCTGTGGTAGACAAGTTTGCAACGAACACTGCATTTTCAAAAATTTACATTTTAGGACACGGACAAGGCAGTCTGGTTGGAATGCTAGCAGTTCAATCTAATGTTGATGGATTCATATCCGTTGCTGGTTCTGGAAAGCCAATTGACCAAGTTATTTTAGATCAAGTTGCGTTGATGGATCCTTCACTTGTTGAACCTACAACCTTGGCGTTTTCAGAATTAAAACAAGGGAAACTCACTAAAAATTATCCGCAAGCCTTAGAAAGCATATTCAATTTACAAACCCAACCTTTTATGAGAAGTTGGATGCAGTATGATCCACAAATAGTGATCAAATCAATCACAATTCCTACACTAATCATCTCTGGTACTAAAGACCTTCAGGTACCAGTAAGTGAAGCTGAGTTGTTAAAAGTTAACGCTTCAAACGCAAAGCTTCAACTAATAAAAGATATGAATCACGTCTTATTTCATATTGAAGGCAATGAACTAGAAAACTCCAAGTCATACAATGAATCCTTCAGATCAATTGCAAATGAATTAATAAACGCCATAGTAGCATTCATAAACAATTAAGAACTACACCTAAAGTAAAACAAAAAAGCATCTCAAAATTGAGATGCTTTTTTACTAACTAACCAACCAAATGAAAATGTTACTCCATTATGCGAGGTAATCACTCCTCTACTAATATCATCATAAGCATTTACATTATCTATATTACAAATGCTGTGCCAAACTTGATTTGCATATAAAAAATATTTGATTTAAATTTGATATCAAAATAATATCATATTGAATTATTTAATTTAAACTTATCACAATGAAAGAAGAGAAAATAATTGTCCCAGCTAATGGCTACCTAATGCTTTTTGTGTTCCTTATATTATTTTTTGGAGGTATTGTAACGTTGATTACTACAAAAAACCCTTGGTTAATATTAGCCATTGTAACTGCAATATTAATTGCTCCCGGTTTTATAATGGTACAGCCTAATGGATCTCGTGTATTATTGTTATTTGGAAAATATGTAGGAACTGTAAAAAAGAATGGGTTTTATTGGGTAAATCCGTTTTACACTAAAAAGAAGATCTCATTGCGTGCTAGTAATTTTGACAGCGAACGTTTAAAAGTAAACGACAAGCTCGGAAATCCTGTCATGATAAGTACCATTCTTGTTTGGCGTGTACAAAACACTTACAAAGCTGCATTTGATGTTGACAATTATGAAAATTTTGTTCGTGTTCAAACGGATGCTGCTGTCCGAAAATTAGCAAGTATGTATCCTTACGACAATTTTGCAGATGAAGGTGTCGATGAAGATATCACATTACGTTCTAGCGTAAATGAGGTTAGTAATGCCTTGGAACGCGAAATAGATGAACGTTTATCTATTGCTGGTATTGAAGTTTTAGAAGCTAGAATTGGCTATTTAGCATATGCACAAGAAATTGCTAATGCAATGTTGAAACGACAACAAGCAACTGCCATTGTAGCCGCAAGACATAAAATTGTTGAAGGTGCGGTTAGTATGGTAGAAATGGCTATTGAAGCATTGAGTAAAAAAGATGTTGTTGACCTTGATGAAGAGCGTAAAGCAGCAATGGTTAGTAATTTAATGGTAGTGCTTTGTGGTGACAAAGATGCTTCTCCAGTTGTAAATACAGGAACCTTAAGTCATTAATTATGAAAGAGTACAAAGTAATAAGCTGGAAGATAGGCTTAACAAATAACAGTGAAAAGCTTCAGGATGTATTAAACTTACATGCAAAAGATGGATGGAGCGTTATTCATATTGCAGAGCAAACCACAAGAATTGTTTTTGAACGCAATAAAAACAGATAACTATGAAGTCTAATCGTCCTAAAATCAAAGTTCCTTTTGAAACAGTTGATATTATTGTAGAGCTCATCTCTGTAACACTATTAATAGGAATGTTGGTTTATGTTGCCATATCGTATAGTGATTTGCCAGAGATCATTCCGTCGCATTTTAATGCGCAAGGTGAAGTTGATGGATACAGTAAAAAAATGATGATTTGGTTATTACCTGTAATTGGTGCAGTATTATATGTGGGTTTATTTATCCTAAACAAATATCCTCATATTCATAATTATATGGTTAATATCACTGAAGAGAATGCGCTTAAAAACTATAGATTCAGTACTAGAATTGTAAGAATCACCAATTTATTTGTTATCATCACCTTTGCTATTGTTGTATATGCTATGATTCAATCTGCTCACGGACATCATATTGAGTTTGGCAGTTGGTTCTTACCTTTTGTTATTGGATTTAGTGTTATATTACCTATTTTCATTTTCATCTACCAAAAGAAAATAAACAAATGAGAACGTTTCTATTGTATATCATAACATTAGTATCCATTACTACTTCGTATGGACAACAGCAAATCGCAACTTTGAAGTCTGATGAGATCTTGGTTATGAACGATAGCATCCAATTACCTGGTACATTAACATATAATCCAAATTTAAAAACACAACCATTGGTGATTTTTGTTCCTGGTTCTGGTAATGTAGACAGAAATGGCAATCAAGCAATGATGAATTCTAATGCGAATTACATAAAAATGCTCAATGATAGTTTAGCTCAAAAGGAAATTGCCTTTTATAGATTTGATAAACGATCTGCAACAGCATCAAATATCAAGTTCATGATGGACGATATGAATTTTGAAAACTTTATAAACGATGTAAATCTCATCGTAGATTATTTTAAAAATGACGAGCGCTTCTCAAGCATTACACTAATTGGACATAGTCAAGGTTCTTTAGTAGCAATGTTGGCAGATCACACACATGTTGATAAATATGTATCGCTTGCTGGAACCAGCGATTCCTTCGATACTATAATTACGAGGCAAATACAAACGCAAAATGGAGATTCTTTGGCGACTATTGTACGTTCACATTTTAAAGAATTATCTGAAACAGGAACTATTAATAAAGTAGATCCTAATTTAGTAGCGCTATTTAATAAACCTACGCAACCTTTTTTACTATCTTATATGAAGTATGTTCCTTCGGAAGAAATTAAAAAAGTAAATATTCCAACATTAATATTAAATGGCACGAAAGATCTACAAGTTTTAGTCGCTGATGCAGAACGACTTCACAATGAAAAACCAGACTCTAAGCTAGTCATTATTGGAAACATGAACCATGTGTTAAAATCCATATACAATGATAATGATAATATGAAATCATATAATAGCCCAGATTTTCCATTGTCGAAACGATTACTATCTGTTTTGGAAGAATTTATAAAAGAATAAAATGGCAAAGAAAAAAGCATTTGCATTACGAATCAATGAAGATATGCTCAAGGCTATTGAAAAATGGGCTGCAGACGAGTTTAGAAGCACCAATGGTCAAATTGAGTGGATGCTTATGCAATACCTTAAAGAGAAAAACAGACAACCCAAACAAAAAGATAAAAGCGACTTATAACATGTCGCTTTTTTTATGCACTTTATTTTGGTATTTTGCGACTTTAAATTTTTATGTATGGATACTGCTCAATTAACTGAAGTAAAACCTTTCTTTACTGAAGACACCATTGTTTTTGGACTTTTAATGCTCATGTTAGGTTTTGTTTTTTATACCTCTACGAGTGAGAATAGTTTTTGGAAGAAATTCTACAAATATGTTCCTGCTTTATTAATGGCCTATATGTTACCAGCTGCTTTAACCACTTTCGGTATAATTGCGCCAGAATGGGGTTTTGAAAATGAGCAAGGTACCTTAGTAGAAGTTACTGGAAAATCCCAAGCATATTACATTGCCAGTAGATTTATGCTTCCTGCTGCTTTAGTGCTTATGACCATTAGTATTGACCTAAAAGCTGTATTCAATCTTGGTTGGAAAGCCTTAGCCATGTTTGGCACTGGAACTTTAGGAATTATTATTGGTGGACCTATAGCAGTTTTTCTAATTGCACTAATCTCACCTGAAACTGTTGGTGGTGCTGGAGTTGATGCGGTTTGGAGAGGACTAGCAACACTTGCAGGTAGTTGGATTGGTGGTGGCGCCAATCAAGCAGCTATGTTAGAGATTTACGAATACAACACCGCAAACTATGCAAGTATGGTTATTGTTGATATCGTTGTTGCCAATATTTGGATGGCAATTCTTTTATTAGGTATTGGTAAACAAAAGAAAATTGACAAATGGTTAAAAGCCGATAATAGCGCTATTGAAGTCTTAAAAGAAAAGGTATCAAAGTACGCTTCAAGTATTTCGAGAAACCCAACACTAGCTGACTTTATGGTGATTCTTGGTATTGCATTTACGGTTGTAGGTATTTCTCATTTTGGCGCTAATGAAATTTCCGAATTCTTAAAAACTAATGTGGAAGCTGTAAGTGATAAAAAATCGGCATGGTCTTCATTTGGATCACAGTTTTTCTGGATGATTACAATAGCCACTATTTTAGGAATTATATTATCATTTACGAAGGTAAAAAAATACGAAGGTGCTGGTGCTAGTAAAATAGGAAGTGTTTTCATTTACATTCTCGTTGCTTCCATTGGTATGAAAATGGACCTTACAAAAATTGTTGACAATCCAGGATTAATTGTTGTAGGCTTAGTTTGGATGGCCATTCATGTTGGTTTATTATTCTTGGTAGCAAAACTCATTAGAGCACCTTACTTCTTCTTAGCGGTTGGTAGTAAAGCTAATATTGGAGGTGCTGCATCTGCGCCTGTAGTTGCTGCTGCCTTTCATCCATCATTAGCAACAGTAGGTGTTTTATTAGCTGTTTTTGGATATGTTGTTGGAACTTACGGAGCAATGCTTACTGCTGAACTTATGAGAATAATTGCGCCTATAACTTAATTAACCCTATTAAATTTTAAAATGACAAACACATCAAAATTTTTAAGTCTAGTAGCTGTAATATTACTTAACATCTCTTGTAGTAAAGAAACATCACAATATAACTTTGAGTTGAGAGGCTACGTAAAAGGTCTAAAAAAAGGGACTGTATATTTACAAAGACAAGTAGATTCTACAATGGTCACTCTCGACTCTTTAGTGATTAAAGGGGATCCAAATTTTGTGCTACATACTAATATTGAAGAACCTGAAATATTGACGTTGTTACTTGACAAAAATGACAATAAAGAAAATTGGGTGTCATTCTTTGCTGATACTGGTGTCACTGAAATTAAGTCGACTAGAAAATTATTCAACTTTAATGCAAAAATAAAAGGTTCTAAACAACAAGCCATTTTAGAAGAGTATATCTCAACACTTCAAAAATTGAATAATAGAAACCTTGATATGATTCAATCTAATTTTGAATCTAATAATGGAACTTCAATTTCTGATCAGCAAATTGATTTTATGAAAAGAAAATACACCTATACTATCAATTTTGCATTAAATAATTCTGATAGTGAAGTTGCGCCTTATTTAGCCCTTTATGAGATTCCTAATACTACAGTAAAGTATCTGGATACTATATATAACTCGCTGAATAACCCTGTTAAAGAATCGAAGTATGGTAGATTATTAAAGGAAACTATTGCTTTAAGAAAAGCTTCAGATAGCTTATAACTTATTAACCTTATCTATTAAAGCTCTCCCTTTAGATTCAAGCTCGTTTCTAACAGATTTTAGATGCGTTTTTCTATTCTCAACACTTTTATCATTGACCTTAGCAATCAAATCATCGAAGGTTTCTATGGCTTCATCAATAATTGCTTCACTTTGCTTCATATCCTTATCTGTGTTTGCATATTCCCAGATATAAACTGCTTCTATAATGTCGCCTAAAACAAAATTGATGTCTTTTTTAAGGTCTCTAATATTTGCCATAATTATTTGATTTATTTACTACAAAATTACACATAAACTTCTAAAAGTTTTGCATTCGTAGCAGTTATTTTATAGGTTTCTATTGCTGCTGGAAGCAATACTGTTTCACCAGCTTTTATTAATTCTGATGTCGTTTCGGTGACAATTAAAGCTTCGCCTTCAACACACATATAAATAAAGAATGAATCTTTATTGTTAAGTTTCAGAATTGGCTCTGTTACATGTAAAAAGCTTGTTGTAAAGTACGGACAACTCACCATTTCATTTGAAGTATTTTTAGCTTCAGAATAGTGTACTCTAAAATTATCCTCCATATCAAAATCGAAAGCATCAATAGCTAAGTCGTTATGCAATTCACGTTCATTACCATTAGCATCAACACGATCCCAATCATAAACGCGATACGTAATGTCACTTGTTTGCTGAATTTCGGCTAGCAACACTCCTGCTCCAATAGCATGCACGCGACCAACTTCAATAAAGTAAGTATCACCAGATGTGACCTTATCAAAATTCAATATCTCTGTTAGCGTTTTATTTTCAAGATGCTTCAAGTAGGTTTCAGCATTCATCTCTTGATTAAACCCTACAATTAAGTTAGAATCTTTATCAGCTTGCATCACATACCACATTTCAGTTTTTCCAAAAGAATTATGTCGTTTCGTTGCTAACTCATCATTTGGGTGTAATTGTATCGATAGGTCTTGTTTAGCATCAATAAATTTAATTAGTAGTGGAAATTTATCTCCAAACTGATTGTAATTCTTTTTGCCAACAATGTCAGACTGATAGGTATGTAAAAGTTCCTTTAATGATTTTCCTTTGAACACTCCATTAGAAACTATAGATGTATCGCCTTCAACATCACTAATTTCCCAACTTTCACCAATATTATTCAAATTAGAATCTTTGTGAAGCAATGTTTTAAGTTTATCACCTCCCCAAATTTTTTCCTTTAAAATGGGTTCAAATTTTATAGGATATAAGGCTGATTTCATTATCCAGAATAGGTTACAAAATTACGAGGTGTTTCATACAACGTGATCTCTAGGTCAAACGTTGCATTTAACTTTGGCTTGATTTTGTTGTAAATTACAACTACTATATTTTCAGCAGTAGGATTTAGGTCTTTAAATTCAGGAACTTCAACATTAAGATTTTTATGATCAAAGGCATCTTCAACTTCATATTTAATGATGTCCTTTAGAACTTTCATATCGATTACATAACCTGTTTCCTGGTCAATTTCTCCAGTAACGCTAACAATAAGTTCGTAGTTATGGCCATGAAAGTTTGGGTTGTTGCACTTTCCGAAGGTCGCATCATTCTTTTCAAAACTCCAATCCTTTCGATATAAGCGATGTGCAGCATTAAAATGCGCTTTTCTATGAACCGTTACTCTCATACTTTTGAAATATTAATATGTTCGTAAAACTTATCAAAAATAATTTTAAACCAGGCTGTGTATAAGTCAGGGTTAAGTTCGATATCTACCTTTACAGCTTCAAGCGACATCCATTTCCATGATTCAACTTCGTCTGGATTAATGTTTGGAATACCATTGTAATGACCAACCATTACATGATCATACTCATGCTCTGTTAATCCGTTATCAAATGGTGCTTTATAAATAAATGATATGGTTTCTTTTAAATCGGTAACAAATCCCATTTCCTCTTGTAAACGACGTCGTCCAGCATCAATATTAGATTCGCCATCACGTTGATGACTACAACAGGTATTGGTCCAAAGCAAAGGCGAATGGTATTTATGCTTTGCACGTTGCTGAAGCATCAATTCATTATTATCATTAAACACAAATACAGAAAATGCGCGATGTAGCACTGCTTTCTCATGCGCTTCCATTTTGGGCATTAACCCTATTTGTTCATCTTGCTCATTAACAAGAATTACCATCTCTTCCTTCATAGCAAACAAAAATAACAACTAAATTGTTAAAAACGTATGAGAAACAAAAAAGCTGCCTTACAAAAGACAGCTTTTAACGTTTATTTAATAGAATTTACATTTTTACAATAATAAATTCACTACGTCTATTTAATTGGTGTTCTTCTTCAGAACAGTTAGAAGCATTTGTAGGTTCACATCCACAATCGTTAACCAATTGTGATTCGCCATAACCTTTAGCAGTTAATCGCGCAGGAGCAATACCTTTTGAAATGAGATAATCACGAGTAGACTGTGCTCTGTTTTCAGAAAGTCTTGCGTTATAGCTAGCTAATCCTCTACAATCTGTATGACTTCTAATATCAACAATCATATCAGGATACTGATTCATCACAGCTAACACTTTTTGTAATTCAACTTCAGCGTCGTAGCGAATGTCGTATTTATCAAAATCAAAGTAAATGATAGGAATATCAAGAGTAACAGCTAAATCGGTTCCTTCAGTAATTTCCTTAACATCTTTTTCGAGTGTTGGATTAATAACCAAGTCTTGTTTCTTCTTAGGTGTCGTAAAACGCTCTTCAACGGTTTCATAATCTTCAGCTTCAATTCTGATCAAGTACTCTTTTTCGCATTCTAATTTTTCAAACGTATATGCACCATCAGCACCAACAATTTGAGAACTTAACACCTTATTATCTTCATCGAGCAAGGATACTTTAGCGCCTACAATTGGTTCACCAGAATCAACATCTTTAACAACGCCTTCAACAACTTGCTCACAATCAGGAATCATAAAACTATAGATATCATCATCACCTTTTCCACCATCGCGATTAGAGGTAAAAAACCCTTCTTTTGTAGCAACATTTTCGTAGTAAGCAAAATCATCTTTCGGACTATTAATTGGTCGACCAATATTCTCAAGAATAAGTTGCTGATTTAATGCACGCTTGGTTTCAAATTCTCTAATCACAAAAACATCTAAACCACCTAAACCAGTAAAACCATTTGAAGAAAAGAACAAATCTCCTTCGGAATTGATATATGGAAAGGATTCATGGCCTTCCGTATTTATTGAAGCTCCCAAGTTTACAGGATCGCCAAGCGTACCATCTTGATTGATATCAACTTCAAAAATATCAGATTTCCCAATAGAACCTTCCATATCTGAGGCAAAGTACATTTTAGTTCCAGAAAGGTTAATTGTTGGATGCGCAACACTGTACTCATCACTATTAAAGTGAACAGATTCGATGTTACTCCATTCGCCATCTTCTAATGTTGCTTTAAACAGTTTTAATCTGTTGGTACCATCTTCACTATTCTTATACTTGTTATTAAAAAAATTATTTCGCGTAAAATACATGGTTTGATCATCTGGCATAAAGGCCGCTGAAGACTCATGAAATTTTGTGTTGACATTAGCATTGTAAGCGGTAACATCTGAATAAGAACCATCTTCCTGTTTATTTGCAGTGAATAGATCAAGAAAAGGTTGTTCATTCCATTTGTATTTTTTTCCACCACCTCTTGCTGAAGCAAATACCAATTGATCTTGGTATTGTGTTGCTCCGAAATCTGAAACTTCAGAATTGATATCCATGTTAACTACTTCAAACTCGCGACTTGCTTCATCAATCATTGATAAATAATCTACGGTTGACGCAAAAGCTCGACCTCTTAAATCACTACGATCAGCTTCATGGAATTTTTTCATCCACTTATCAGATTCAGAATAATTTTCAATAGATTTTAGGGATTGTGCATATCTGAAATAATACTCAGGGTCTACATTTTCATTCATTGCCATAAGTTCGCTATACCATTTAGACGCTTCTTCCATTTGATTATTAAAGTAGAAAGAATCCCCTAGCTTCTGTAAAATATCTACAGTCTTGTATCCATTTTCAGCAACTTTCAGTAGGATCTCACTAGTTTTAACATAAGCCAGATTGTCAAACTCTTTATTAGCTTGTCTTACTTTGTCTCTTTGCGCGTAGCTAAATGTTATACATAAACTAAGCGTTAATACAGATAGTATATTTTTTGTTTTCATAATCATTTTTTTAGAAGAATCTTGGCGATAATATTCTACCCAATTTTTGCATTTCAAAACGCAACATAATTTCGTGTGAACCACTGTTATAATTATTCAGATTAGTAGTTGTAGCATCATAAGCATATCCAATGTACAATCCGTCAGTTACCTGGAAACCAGCCAAGCCACTAAACGAATCATCCCAACGCCAAGCTGCACCTAAGGTGAACTTTTTGTTGAATAAGAAATTTGCAGACACATCAGCTATTAATGGTGCGCCAGACACAGCTTTAACTAAAGCTGCTGGTTTAAATTTAGTGTTCTCACTTAAATCGAATACATAACCAGCGATCAAATAATAGTGCATACGTTCTCTGGCAACAGACTCTTGAAAATCATCATAATGATCTGTTGTCAAAAAATTAGGAACCGATAATCCTATGTACCATTTTCTGTTATGTAAATAAGCACCAGCACCAATAGTTGGTGAGAACAAACTAATATTCTCTTGAAACAAGGCATCAGGATTTCTAAATCGACCTTTACTCCAGTCTGTGTCTAATAAATGAGCTCCTGCTTTTACACCAAAAGACAACTTTGTCAATGATTCATTTAACTGAATGGTATACGAAAAATTAGCATCAATATAGGTTTCATTAGCTGGTCCTAAAGCATCATTTACAACTGAAAGTCCAAGACCAACTTTATCGTTTCTGAGTGGTGCATGAATCCCTAACGTTTGTGTTTTAGGAGCGCCATCAACTCCAACCCATTGCGTTCTATATAAACCTGTAACACTTAACACTTCTCGCTGACCAGCGTAAGCAGGATTAACACTCATGGTATTATACATATACTGTGTATATTGAGGATCTTGCTGCGCAAAACTAGTATTTATCATTAGTGCGAACACTAATAAAACTCCCCCTTTAATTAATGATGATTTTTGTATCATTTTAATATTGTTTTAAATCTTGCTTTATTTTATCTGTTAATGTATAACCATCCAACTCTTGGTTCAGAACCATTACCTAAATCTATGATGTAGTAATATGTTCCTGCTGGTAATTGATCGGATTCGTTAATTACAGCTCTTCCATTAGATGTACCATTCCAATCGTTTTTGTAGTTATTTTTCGAGTACACTATATTTCCCCAACGGTTATAAACTTCCAACTTATTATTAGGGAATCTCTCAATACAATCTATGATGAATGTTTCATTAACACCATCTCCATTAGGAGAGAACTCATTATAAATGGTAAAGCATACAGGATCAACAGAAGCTGTAGATTGATTATTATTTACGTCAATATCAGTTCCGCCATCAAAATCTTCAATTGAAGCGACATTAACATAATCACCAAATCCTAAAACTTCGACTGTTATTTCTAACATTGCTACTTGTCCAGGATTTAATTGACCAACAATCCATTCTCCTGAAACATCAGAGTATGTACCATCAGTAGCAATAAAGTCTACAAAAGCGTAACCGCTAGGCAGTACATCTTCAACTATAACTCCAGTTGCTGTAACAAGACCTTCATTTGAAACGGAAATTGTAAACACTACATTATCACCTACAATAGGCTCTAAGACATCTACTTCTTTAAGCACTGCCAATTCAAACGACGAATCTGTAAGTGTAACTGTTGGATCATCTGGATCACCATTTCCATTTAAGTCTTGATCTGATGAATCATCTGGATCATCACTTTGATCTGAAATATTATTACCTGAAGGGCTTACTCCACTAAACACTGCTATGTTTTGAACACCACCTGCATCTACATCATCTTGAGTAATAATATAACTCGCTATATATATTGCAGATTCACCCACAAGAAGCGTGCCTTCTGGACTACCAAATGTAGAACTATCAAAACTCAGACCCGAATCAAAGGCTAATACTGTACCATCTAAATTTGTTAAAACATCTGAATCAAGCATCACATTACTCAAAGCAATATTTCCTGTGTTCATTACTGTAATAGTGTAATTAATAACATCATTAATACCAACAATACCATTTCCATTATCTTGAACCATATCAACTTTAACAACACTCAATAATGGAACTTCTGGGATCTCCAGATCTGTCGGATCATCTGGATCGCCATCACCATCTGGATCAACATCCTCTGTATCATTTGGATCATCACTATCATCGGTAACATTCGTGCCTGATGGACTATCACCATCTGCCAATACTGTGTTACTTACGCCACCTGCATCTACATCATCTTGTGTAATCGTGTAACTCGCTGTATATGTAGCAGTCTCACCTACACCTAATGTACCTTCTACGTTGTCTGAGTTCAATGGATCAAACGTAGGGCCTGAATCTAAGCTCAGTACTATTCCATTAAAGTCCGTTAACGTATCGACGATGCCTACACCTGTAAGGGTCACATTACCATCATTGTTTACTGTGATCGTGTAATTAATCACATCACCTGCTCCTAGTACACCATCACCATTGTCTACAACTACTGCGGTCTTCTCGGCTATAATGCTTGGATCCTCTGGAATCGTTATATCTGTTGGATCATCTGGATCGCCATCGCCATCTGGATCAACATCCTCTGTATCATTTGGATCATCACTATCATCGGTAACATTCGTGCCTGATGGACTATCGCCATCTGCCAATACTGTGTTACTTACGCCACCTGCATCAACATCATCTTGTGTAATCGTGTAACTCGCTGTATATGTAGCGGTCTCGCCTACGCCTAATGTACCTTCTACGTTGTCTGAGTTCAATGGATCAAACGTAGGGCCTGAATCTAAACTCAGTACTATTCCATTAAAGTCCGTTAACGTATCGACAATACCTACACCTGTAAGGGTCACATTGCCATCATTGTTCACTGTAATCGTGTAATTGATCACATCACCTGCGCCTAGTACACCATCGCCATTGTCTACAACTACTGCAGTCTTCTCTGCTACAATACTTGGATCCTCTGGAATCGTTATATCTGTTGGATCATCTGGATCACCATCACCATCTGGATCGACATCCTCTGTATCATTTGGATCATCACTATCATCGGTAACATTAGTACCTGATGGACTATCGCCATCAGCCAATACTGTGTTACTTACGCCACCTGCATCAACATCATCTTGTGTAATCGTGTAACTCGCTATGTATGTAGCGGTCTCGCCTACGCCTAATGTACCTTCTACGTTGTCTGAGTTCAATGGATCAAACGTAGGGCCTGAATCTAAACTCAGTACTATTCCATTAAAGTCCGTTAACGTATCGACAATACCTACACCTGTAAGGGTCACATTACCATCATTGTTTACTGTGATCGTGTAATTAATCACATCACCTGCTCCTAGTACACCATCACCATTGTCTACAACTACTGCGGTCTTCTCGGCTATAATGCTTGGATCCTCTGGAATCGTTATATCTGTTGGATCATCTGGATCGCCATCGCCATCTGGATCAACATCCTCTGTATCATTTGGATCATCACTATCATCGGTAACATTCGTGCCTGATGGACTATCGCCATCTGCCAATACTGTGTTACTTACGCCGCCTGCATCAACATCATCTTGTGTAATCGTGTAACTCGCTATGTATGTAGCGGTCTCGCCTACGCCTAATGTACCTTCTACGTTGTCTGAGTTCAATGGATCAAACGTAGGGCCTGAATCTAAACTCAGTACTATTCCATTAAAGTCCGTTAACGTATCGACAATACCTACACCTGTAAGGGTCACATTGCCATCATTGTTCACTGTAATCGTGTAATTGATCACATCACCTGCGCCTAGTACACCATCACCATTGTCTACAACTACTGCGGTCTTCTCGGCTATAATGCTTGGATCCTCTGGAATCGTTATATCTGTTGGATCATCTGGATCTCCATCACCATCTGGATCAACATCCTCTGTATCATTTGGATCATCACTATCATCGGTAACATTCGTGCCTGATGGACTATCACCATCTGCCAATACTGTGTTACTTACGCCGCCTGCATCAACATCATCTTGTGTAATCGTGTAACTCGCTGTATATGTAGCGGTCTCGCCTACGCCTAATGTACCTTCTACGTTGTCTGAGTTCAATGGATCAAACGTAGGGCCTGAATCTAAGCTCAGTACTATTCCATTAAAGTCCGTTAACGTATCGACAATACCTACACCTGTAAGGGTCACATTGCCATCATTGTTTACTGTGATCGTGTAATTGATCACATCACCTGCGCCTAGTACACCATCACCATTGTCTACAACTACTGCAGTCTTCTCGGCTATAATACTTGGATCCTCTGGAATCGTTATATCTGTTGGGTCATCTGGATCTCCATCGCCATCTGGATCAACATCCTCTGTATCATTTGGATCATCACTATCATCGGTAACATTAGTACCTGATGGACTATCACCATCAGCCAATACCGTGTTACTTACGCCGCCTGCATCAACATCATCTTGTGTAATCGTGTAACTCGCTGTATATGTAGCAGTCTCACCTACACCTAATGTACCTTCTACGTTGTCTGAGTTCAATGGATCAAACGTAGGGCCTGAATCTAAGCTCAGTACTATTCCATTAAAGTCCGTTAACGTATCGACAATACCTACACCTGTAAGGGTCA
>JAUIFO010000012.1 GCA_030430385.1 Bacteroidia bacterium | reverse complement strand
CCTGGTAATTTATATTTCGCATTTGATATGATCGTTCAAGATCCAGGTGCTCCAATTGGAACTGGTGGAACAGATTTCGAATACTTTGCTCACTTTAAAGATGACGGATTTGGATTTGTTGCTCAAGTTGATATTGTTGCTGCTAATGGTGGTGGAGACTATTCTGTTGGTATCTCAAGTGATCAAAATACTGCGGATGCAACTTGGCCTGACGACTTAACTTTTGGAAATACTTATAGAATTACTGTAAGATACGATCAAGATGCTGCAATTGCTGAACTTTGGGTTGATGCGACTTCAGAATCTGATCCTTCGATCTTAGGTGCTGACGAAGCTGATCCAGGAGACACAGTAGCTTCTTTTGCATTCAGACAGTCAGACTCTTCAGAAAATGAAGGTATCTTAATTGATAACTTAGCTGTTACTCAAACTTTTGCTGATACACTTTCTGATAATGAATTTAGTCTAGCAGATACGTTTACTGTATACCCTAACCCAACATCATTAGGATTTGTAAATATTAAAAGTGCAAATACGACAAACATCTCAGTAGCTGTATATGACATTCTTGGTAAAGCCGTTATCAATTCTGAATTAACTAATGATAAATTAGATGTATCAGGATTAAATTCTGGTGTTTACATCATGAAGATTACTCAAAACAATGCTTCTGTTACTAAGAAATTAATTATCAAGTAATCGATCACTGTTTATAAAATATTAAGCGCTGCCTTTGGTAGCGCTTTTTGTTTTTATTTACTTTTGCTAACTATGATAAACCCTAAGGATATTTTTTCAATTTCTTCTGAAGATATGTTTCAGAAGACCGCTTTAGATGTCTTTAAATTTCAATTTGAAAACAATCCTGTTTATCGTTCTTTTTGCGATCTTTTATACAAACATCCTAGTGATATAACCTCTATTGAAGATATACCCTTTTTACCTATTCAATTTTTTAAAAGTCATAAGGTTTTAAGTTCAAATGCTGCAACTGACATTGTCTTTTCGAGTAGTGGAACCACTGGAAGTCTTACTAGTAAACATCATATCACTGATTTAAATTTGTACTCTGAGAGCTTTAATAAGGCCTTTAATCAGTTTTATGGTAAAGTCGAAGATTATGTCGTTTTAGCATTACTACCCAATTATTTAGAGCGAGAAGGCTCTTCATTGATTTACATGGTGAACACGCTCATTAACGCATCTAAACATCCTGAAAGCGGCTTTTACTTAAACAATATTGAAGACTTAAGAGATCAACTCGAAACCTTAGATCAAAAGGGTAAAAAAATTATTCTAATTGGTGTGTCATTTGCACTTCTAGATCTTGTAGAACAGTTTCAATTTCAATTAAAAAATACGATTGTTATGGAAACAGGAGGTATGAAAGGCAGACGAAAAGAGTTAGTTCGTGAAGAGCTTCACAATATACTCAAAAAAGGCTTTGGCGTTCAAACTATTCATAGTGAATATGGAATGACCGAACTTTTAAGTCAGGCATATTCAAAAGGAGATGGCCTTTTTGAATCTCCTAGTTGGATGCGTATTCTAATAAGAGATCCTGAAGATGCACTCAGTTTAAAATTAAATGGAACTTCTGGAGGCTTAAACGTCATAGATCTAGCCAATGTAAATTCGTGTGCATTTATTGCTACTCAAGATCTAGGTCGTGTTTACTCTAATAACACATTTGAAGTAATTGGCCGTTTTGATTCTAGTGATATTAGAGGTTGTAATTTAATGGTCTTGTAAAGTATACGATTTCATTTCAACGCGTAAAAGAAGTCTTTAAAATCAATATTCAAATTTTTTAAAATATTAAGCTTAAGCCGTATACATCATAATGCTTGTTTCCTAAACACCTGAAAATAGATGTAACAAAATAATTTGAAAGGTTTAATAGATACATACGACTAAAATTGTGAAGCTATGAATTTCTATTTGAATTCTATGAAAAAGAGAAATTAGCTTCAAGAATAGTTGGTTGGTTAATGTGAAACGCTTCATCAAATGATGAAGCGTTTTTCTATTTAAAAAGTATCATTAAGTGTTATTGGTACTGTTATATATCATAGTAATATTGCAATATTACTATGACAGCTACTACAAATAATTCATTTAAAGTAACCCTCTTTGTTTTAAGAAATTTTGATAATGAAATTGGTTTTCTTCCCTCTACTTATAATAATGTACTTCCCATTAATAAGGTCTGATTCTGAAAGTTGGTAATCTTCTTTTACCTTTTCTTTATTAACAGCAATAGCATTTTCTTTTAGCGCACGTCTAGCTTCTCCGTTTGAACTTAAAAAATTAGTCTTTGCAGATAAAGCTGCAATCATATCAACACCTTCTTCTAGATCAGATATAGACAATTCAGCTTGCTTAACACCTTCAAAAACATCCAAAAATGTTACTTCATCTAACGTTTCCATATCAGATTTAAAATCTTTGCTGAATAAAATAGTAGAGGCTCTCTCAGCATTTTCAAAATCAGATTGTGAATGTACCATGGTTGTAATCTCTTGTGCTAATCGCTTTTGTAAGCCTCTTAAATGTGGTGCGTCGTTATGTGCTTTTACGATAGCTTCAATCTCATCTTGAGTTAAAAATGTAAAGATTTTAATATACTTCTCAGTATCTTCATCGCTAGAGTTTAACCAATATTGATAGAATTTATATGGTGAAGTTCTGTTAGCATCTAACCACACATTACCGCCTTCAGACTTTCCAAATTTAGAGCCATCACTTTTAGTGATTAGAGGACACGTAATTGCAAAACCTTTTCCTTGAGCGATACGTCTAATAAGTTCAGTTCCTGTGGTGATGTTTCCCCATTGATCACTTCCGCCCATTTGAATGGTACAATTATGTGACTTGTAAAGGTGTAAAAAATCATAACCTTGAACGAGTTGATAAGTAAACTCGGTAAATGACATACCTTCAGCAGATTCAGAAGACAGACGGTTTTTAACCGAATCCTTTGCCATCATATAATTTACAGTAATATGCTTTCCAACATCACGTATGAATTCCAAAAAAGAAAAATCTTTCATCCAGTCGTAATTGTTCACTAAAACTGCTGCATTAGGCTTATCGCTCTCAAAATCTAAAAAATGAGCCAATTGCTTTTTTATAGCTTCCTGATTATGTCTTAAAGTTGTTTCATCAAGTAAATTACGCTCGTTTGATTTTCCAGATGGATCACCAATCATTCCAGTAGCTCCACCAACCAAAGCAAAAGGCTTGTGCCCACAACGTTGGTAATGTGCTAAAATCATAATAGGCACCAAATTACCAATATGTAAAGAATCTGCTGTAGGATCAAATCCAATATATGCTGAACGCATTGCTTCCATTAAATGCTCCTCTACTCCAGGCATATTTTGATGAACCATTCCTCTCCATTGTAATTCTTCAACAAAATTCTTTATCATAACTTGTGATTTTTCAAATATTGGACAAAGATAGACGTATAGGGCAAAAGAAAAAAGACTAATTTTATAAAATGATTTTAGTTACTGGAGGTACAGGATTAATTGGCTCTCATTTGCTATACAAACTGGTGAGCACAAATAAATCTGTTAGAGCTATTTATAGACGTGAGCATACTTTAGATCGCGTAAAGCATGTATTTTCTTATTATTCAGAAAATCATTCAGCGCTTTTTGAGTCTATTGAATGGGTTAAAGCGGATTTAAATGACATTCCTGCTTTACAAATTGCGTTTAATAATGTAACGCATGTATACCATTGTGCTGCATTTGTAAGTTTTGAACCTGACAAATACCATCAACTTAGAAAGATTAATATTGAAGGTACTGCAAACATTGTCAATCTATGCATTGCTAATGCAATTAAAAAAATATGCTATGTAAGTTCTATTGCAGCCATAGGACATCCTGTAAATCCTAATGAGCTTATAACTGAAACTACCGAATGGAATTCTGAAGAAGACAATAGTGTTTATGCGATCACTAAGTATGGTGCCGAAATGGAGGTTTGGAGAGGCACGCAAGAAGGCATTGCTGCTGTAATTGTTAATCCTGGAATTGTTTTAGGACCTGGATTTTGGAAAGGTGGTAGCAGTGGTAACCTTTTTAGATTAATTCATAAAGGCATGCGCTATTATGGCTCTGGAACTTCGGCATATATTGATGTTTGGGATCTCACCACAATCATGTTAGCGCTTATGGAAGGTCCTATTGAAAATGAGCGTTTCATCATCATTTCTGAAAATCAGTCTTTTAAAGATTTTCAAGAAAAAGTAGCAAAATCTTTGGGTGTACAACCAGCAAAAAAAGAAGCTAGTCAATTACTTTTAGGAATAGGCTGGCGTTTAGATTGGTTGAATCACAAAGTATTTGGTAAACGCAGAACGTTATCTAAACACATGGCAAAATCTGTGAGTACTAAAACGTTGTATGACAATTCTAAAATAAAATCAGCATTAGACTATAACTTTAAACCAATTGATGTTTCAATAGATAAGGTGAGTCAGTATTTTAAACAAGATCAATAAAACTATTTATCCTGTTTAGCAGTATCAAACGTTCTATTCTTCTTTGTATCATCACCTAATTTCTTAATTGAATCTAGGCGTTCTCTTCGGCGATCTTCTTCTTTTTCTATTTCGGCTTCATAAACCGCTTTCTTTGCAATTAATCTTGCTTCTACTTCATTGATAATATCTTCATAAGCTTTCACATCATACGCATAGTATTCATTACTTTTTACGAATTGAAGACTATCGATCTGATACTTTTCATAAATATAAACATCAGGAGTGACATGGTGTTTATCTAAACTTCTTCTTTCGGTTCCTTTAGCTGCATTAAAGACAAAGACATCAAAAAGAATATTCACCATTTTATCTTTAGCAATAAGGTTTTCAGGTTTTTTTGGACGTTCCGTCTTGTCACAAGACCCCAAAATAAACAAACAACAAAGTATTAAAATCGTACGCTTCATTTTCTATCAAAAGTTAAGCGTTTAGCTGCTTTAACATCAAGAACTTTAAAATTATGATATACTAAACTTCCATTTAAGAATGTGTGAGTAATTCTTGATTTAAATGTGGTGCCTTCAAATGGAGACCAACCGCATTTATACATAATATTGGCTTTATTGACTGTCCAAGGATTATTAATATCTACAATTACAAGATCTGCATAATAGCCTTCTCTAATATAGCCACGCTTTTCAACATCAAATAAAATTGAAGGGTTATGACTCATCTTTTCGGCGATCTTTTCTAAAGAAATCTTTCCTTTGTGATGTGCTTCGATCATAGCCACTAGAGCATGTTGAACAAGTGGTCCTCCAGATGGTGCCTTTGTATAGACATTATTTTTTTCTTCAATGGTATGAGGCGCATGATCTGTTGCAATCACATCAATGCGTCCATCGAGTAAGGCTTTCCATAATTGATCACGATCTTTAGCTGTTTTTACGGCAGGATTCCATTTAATAAAGGTACCTTTTTGGTCGTAATCGTCATCACTAAACCAAAGGTGGTGAATGCAAACTTCGGAAGTGATCTTTTTATCTTTTAACGGAATTTTATTTGTAAATAAATTGGTTTCTTTTCCAGTAGATAAATGAAACACATGCAATCGAGCTCCAGTTTTCTTTGCTAATTCAATAGCTTTAGATGACGAGATATAACACGCTTCTTCACTTCTAATTATTGGGTGTTTTTGAATTGGAATGTCTTCACCATATTGATCAATATGCGCTTTTAAATTCTTTCTGATGGTAGCTTCGTCTTCACAATGCACAGAAATAACCATATCTGTACTGCTGAAGATTTTTTCCAATACTTTAGGATTGTCTACGAGCATATTTCCAGTAGATGATCCTAAAAATAACTTCAAACCAGCAACTGATTTAGAATCTACTTTTAAGATCTCATCTAAATTATCATTGGTGCCACCAAACATGAATGAATAATTCGCATAAGATGTTTTTTCTGCCACATCAAATTTAAAATCTAAGGCTTCAATAGTGGTCGTTTGCGGATTTGTATTGGGCATCTCAATAAAAGAGGTAATCCCTCCAGCAATAGCTGCTTTAGATTCTGTTTCAATTGTAGCCTTGTGAGTTAGACCAGGTTCTCTAAAATGGACTTGGTCATCAATAGCTCCTGGAAACACATAATTGCCTTCAGCATCAATAACATTGACATCAGCAGATTTTGCACTAATTGACGAGGCGATTTCTTTAATGATTTCATTCTCGATAAGAATATCACCTTCAACAATCTTTCCTTCGTTTACAATTTTAGCATTCTTTATTAACGTAGTTTTCATAGTTGGAAATACAACCCTATTTATTAAATAAACTTTTTATTTTCATACTAATTACTCCAAATATAGCTTCAGAAATAATACTGCCACTCATTTTGGATTTCCCTTTGGTTCTATCTGTAAAAATCACAGGAACCTCAACAATATTGAAACTTTTCAAATGGGCCTTAAATTTCATTTCAATTTGAAAAGCATAACCAACAAATCTAATTTGATCTAAATCTATAGCTTCTAAAACCTCTCGTTTGTAACACACAAATCCAGCTGTAGTATCTGCAATTTTCATTCTAGTGATAAACTTCACATACTTTGAAGCGAAATACGAAAGCAAAAGGCGTTTCATATCCCAATTTACAACATTAACATTGTTATTGATATATCGTGAACCAATAGACATATCAGCGCCTTCATGAGCACAGGCATTATAAAGATAAATGAGATCATCTGGATTATGAGAAAAATCTGCATCCATTTCAAAAATATAATCATAATGCTTATTCAAAGCCCATTTAAATCCGTCAATATAGGCTGTTCCCAAACCTGTTTTTCCCTTACGAGGTAACAAAAACAATTGGTCTTTAAATTCTTCTTGGAGTTCTTTGACCTTCAATCCTGTTAAATCAGGTGAGTTATCATCAACCACCAGAATATCAAATGCCTTGTATTGAGATACAACTGCACGAATAATGGCCTCGATATTCTCAATCTCGTTATAGGTAGGAATGATGATTATAGAATCACGCATTAATTAGTGATTTAAGTCTTTGAATTGTGTTAACAAAAGTAAGTTTTTAAACGAAAAGTAGGACTCAAAAAATCATAAACAATGTTAATCTTAATAAAACTGTAAAAAGTAATACGCTAATCTGTTTAGAAGCTCAAATATCTTTATAATTTTATACCATGCTTAGAGAAATTGTATCTAACGACTGGTTTACATCATTCTTGATCATTGGATTAGCTTGTATAACGCTTTGCAAATATTTATTTGCGCCAAGATTTAAGGATTTTATTACTGTTATTGGCAATTCAAAATACCTGAAAATCTATTCTAGAGATCAAAAGTTTATTGATGGTTTTGATGCGCTTTTATTTTTAAATCTCATTATTTCAGTTGCACTTTTTGCTTACATTACTTATTCGTCAACTATTCATCCCTCTGAATTTGATTCTAATCAGTTTTTTAAACTCATTTTTGGTGTTGGCGTTATCTTTTTAATCAAAGTATTATTAGAGCGTTTAATTGGAAGCCTCTTTGAAATCGATGATCTTATTGATTCCTATTTATTTCAGAAAACAACTTATAAAAACTATTCTGGTCTCTTGCTGTTGCCCATGAATTGTTTGCTCATTTATACAATATCTCCTTCAAGAACAGCAATACTAATCTGTTTTACTTTGATCGTCATCATCAATCTTGTCGGATTTATTGACTCTTTTAAAAATCATCAAAAGTTACTTTTAAACAATTTTTTCTATTTTATTTTGTATCTTTGCGCTCTTGAAATTGGACCCTATCTAATTTTATATAAGTTAATTAAAGATTTTAACGCTTAAAATACGTTAATAATATGACGAAAGTAAAAACGATTTTAGTATCTCAGCCAGAGCCTAAAATAGAAAACTCCCCTTACTTTGATTTACAAGAGAAGCAAAAAGTAAAAATAGATTTCAGACCGTTTATACATGTTGAAGGCGTAGAAGCTAAAGATATTAGACAACAGAAAGTTGATTTGTCTAGCTACACTGCCATAATATTAACAAGTAGAAATTCTGTTGACCATTTTTTCAGAGTAGCAGAAGAAATGCGATTTAAAGTTCCAGATACAATGAAATACTTTTGTCAATCTGAAGCTGTTGCGTATTATTTACAGAAGTATGTGGTTTACAGAAAACGTAAAATTTATGTTGGGAAACGTACGTTTAAAGACTTATCGCCTTTAATTAAAAAATATAAAGACGAAAGTTTCTTATTGCCTACTACAGATAAATTAAAACCTGAAGTTCCTGAAATATTAAACGAATTAGGATTAAAATGGAAGCAAGCTACTTTTTACAAAACAGTAATTAGTGACTTGTCTGACCTAGCTAATGTTTACTATGATATTTTAGTGTTCTTTAGTCCTTCTGGAATTGAATCTTTATTCCATAATTTTCCAGATTTCAAACAAAATAATACGCGAATTGCTGTGTTTGGAAATACAACTATAAAGGCTGTTGAATCTAGAGGTTTAAGAGTCGATATTGCTGCACCAACTCCTGAAACACCATCGATGACTATGGCGTTAGAAAAGTATATTGAGCGCACAAATAAAGGCAAGTAATTACCTTACTTATAGAATATAAAAAAAGCGATTTCAACTAATTGAAATCGCTTTTTTTGTTGTTATTGACTTTATAATTTTAAAATGTGTAGCGTTGTGGGCCTCCACGTCTAATTTCTTCGCTAGCATACTCTTCAAACTTTTTGAAATTCTCTCTAAACGCATTCGATAACTTAAATGCTGTCGTGTAATACGCTTCGTCATCGTTCCAAGTTGCTCTCGGACTCAACACTTCTTTTGGAACACCTGGACACGATCTTGGTTGTGCAACACCAAACACCGAATGGATGTGGTAATCGTCATAATTATACAATCCTAAATCACCATTTAAAACAGCACTAATCATTGCACGTGTATATTTTAACTTCATTCTTGTACCAACACCATAAGGACCTCCAGTCCAACCTGTATTAATCAACCAAACATTAACGCCAGCTTCTTTCATTTTTCTACTCAACATATCTGCATATGCTGTTGGATGCAAAGGCATAAAAGGTGCTCCAAAACACGCTGAAAAACTCGGTTGTGGTTCAACAACACCTGCTTCAGTTCCAGCTACTTTTGCAGTATAACCTGAAATAAAATGGTATGCTGCCTGACTAGGAGTTAGCTTTGAAATTGGAGGCAGTACTCCAAAAGCATCTGCTGTTAAAAAGAATATGTTTTTAGGGTTTTTACCAATTGATGGCACTTTTATATTATCAATATGATAGATTGGGTAACTTACACGAGTATTCTGCGTAATAGATGTATCTGCAAAATCCACATCGCCTTTGTCATCTATAATTACATTTTCTAGGATGGCTCCTTTTTTAATAGCATCATAAATTTCAGGTTCTTGTTCTCTAGACAAATTAATAACTTTTGCATAGCATCCTCCTTCAAAATTGAATACCGTATTTTCGTTAGTCCAGCCATGTTCGTCATCTCCAATTAAGCTTCGGTCAGGATCTGTAGATAGTGTTGTTTTACCTGTTCCTGATAAACCAAAAAAGATGGCAGTATCTCCATCTTTTCCAACATTGGCACTACAGTGCATAGGTAATGTGTTTTTGTAAACAGGAAGAATAAAATTCAGTGCAGAAAAAATACCTTTCTTAATTTCACCTGTATAACCTGTTCCTCCAATCAATGCAATTTTTTTAGTAAAATTTAAAATTGCAAAGTTATGTTGTCTTGTGCCATCTACTTCAGCGTTAGCCATGAAGCCAGGCGCATTAATCACTGTCCACTCTGGAGAAAAGTCTTTTAACTCATCTTCAGATGGTCTTAAGAACATATTATAAGCAAACATATTACTCCAAGGATATTCATTGATCACACGAATATTCAGTTTGTAATTTGGATCAGCACAAGCATAGCTATCTCTTACAAATATTTCTTTTCCAGAAAGGTAATCAACAACCTTATCATATAGTTTGTCAAAAGCTTCAGGCTCAAAAGGAATATTGATATTTCCCCACCAAACCTTATCTTTTGTAATATCGTCTTTTACAATAAAACGATCTTGAGGAGATCTTCCTGTAAATTCACCAGTATTTACGGCTAAAGTTCCCGAAGAAACCTCAACGCCTTGTCCTTTGTCAATTGTTGTTTGATGAAGTTCGTCGGCAGATAATTGGTATCTTACCGTTGCATTTTTAATGCCATAATTTTCCACCGCAATCGTTTTCGTAGTTTGTGTATGGTTTACCATAATTTGTTTATCAAGATTAAAATGCAAAATTACACATTATTTTAAAGTAGCACCTTTAAATTAGGATTTATCAGACTTCATTTTTAAAAAGTTTATTAACAATATTCCCCAAGCAGATATCAGTAACAAACCTCCAATTGGTGTTATAAATGCAATGTGTTTAAAATTAAAACTTGTAAGTGTGTTGGTAGCCAAACCATATATAGATCCTGAAAAAAATATAAGTCCGAAAAGCACTAAGTATAATATTATAGTCTTGGTCTTAGTACTTATAACAGTTAGATTCCCTATCAAAATTAAAAATAGCGCATGATACATTTGATACTTTACACCTGTTTCAAATGTTTGAAGTGAGGCTTCAGAAATAGAAGCTTTTAAGCCATGTGCAGCAAAGGCGCCAAGTATAATTGCCAACATTCCTAAGATTGTTGCAGTTATCAAAATTGTCCTGTTCATATAATTGAATTTTTATTTTATTAACCCTCAGTATTTAGTAAATTCGCTATCACAAAACTACTCAACAAAACCCATTATGCGAAAGATTTTAGTTATTGGTGCAGGAAAATCTGCTTCATTCCTTATAAAGTATTTGTTAGATAAATCTATAGAAGAACAATTACACATTATTGTTGGTGACATTAACATTCAAAATGCAAAAAAGCTCATTGACAATCATGAAAATGGACATGCCATTACTTTAGATATTTTCAGTAATCAATCTAGAAAAGAAGCTATTGAAAATGCAGATATTGTTGTATCAATGCTTCCTGCGCGTTATCATATTGAAGTTGCTAAAGATTGTATCACTTACGGAAAACACATGGTAACCGCATCGTATGTAAGTAAAGAAATGGAAGAGCTAGATACAGTTGCTAAAAACAAAGGGCTTGTGTTTATGAATGAAATTGGTGTTGATCCAGGCATAGATCACATGAGCGCTATGAAAGTCATTGATAATATAAGATCTAAAGGTGGCAAAATGATTCTTTTTGAATCTTTTACTGGTGGACTAGTTGCTCCTGAAAGTGATAATAATTTATGGAATTATAAGTTTACTTGGAATCCGAGAAATGTTGTAGTGGCTGGACAGGGAAGTGCTGCAAAGTTCTTGCAAGAAGGTACGTACAAATACATTCCTTATAACAGATTATTTAGAAGAACCGAATTTTTAGAAGTGGATGGTTATGGTCGATTTGAAGCGTATGCCAATAGAGACTCCCTTAAGTATCAAAATGTTTATGGATTGGCTGATATTAAAACCTTATACAGAGGTACTATGCGTCGTGTTGGGTTTAGTAGAGCTTGGAACGTTTTTGTGCAATTGGGTATGACTGATGATAGTTATACAATAGAAGATAGTGAAAATATGAGCTATCGCGATTTTGTAAATGCTTTTTTACCTTACAGCCATACAGATTCGGTTGAGTTAAAATTTAGACATGCCCTAAAGATCGATCAAGATGATATTGTATGGGAAAAGCTAGAAGAGCTAGATATTTTTAGTAGCACAAAAATGGTAGAACTTAAAAATGCAACGCCAGCGCAAATTCTTCAAAAAATTCTTATGGATAGTTGGATGTTAGATGACAATGATAAAGATATGATCGTGATGTATCATAAGTTTGGTTACGAACTTAACGGAAAAATGCATCAAATCGATTCTACTATGGTGGCTAAGGGAGACGATAGGGTCTATACAGCAATGGCTAAAACGGTTGGCTTACCAGTAGCTATGGCAACGCTAGCCATCTTAAATGAAAAAATTACAACACCAGGTGTTCAGATTCCGATCAATAAGGAGGTTTATAACCCTATTTTAGATGAGTTAGAAGGCTTCGGAATAAAATTTACTGAAAAAGAAGTGCCTTATTTAGGGTATAATCCTTTGAATGTATAAGAATATTAGTTAGGTTCGTAATACGTCATGAAAACAGTTAACCAAAATATCCAGATTGATGGCATCGATAAAAAGATACTTCGTGCTTTAATGGCAGATGCTCGTACACCTATTTTGGAAATTGCGCGACAAGTTGGAATCTCTGGAGCTGCGATTCATCAACGCTTACGTAAGCTAGAAAAATCGAAGCTTATTGCAGGTTCAAAATTTGTCATCAATCCTAGAGTTTTAGGTTATACGACTATGGCTTTTATTGGTGTTTTTTTAGATAAGGCAGTTAGTAACCCTGAGGCTGTAAGGCAATTACAAAAAATTCCAGAAGTCTTAGAATGCCATTATACCACTGGAAATTGGAGTATTTTTATCAAGGTGTTATGTAAAGACAATGAGCATTTAATGCAAGTTCTTAATCAAGACATTCAATCTATTACAGGTGTTTCAAGAACTGAAACCTTTATTTCCTTAGACCAACAAATAGAGCGTCAAATTAAAATATAACAGAATTATCGCTTAATAAACTTTAATGTGTCGTCGTTTATTTTTAAAAAATAAATGCCCGAATTCAATTCCTCAATCACAATGGCTTGATCACTTTTGACTAGCCCTCTTTTTATAACCTTACCGTTGACATCAAAAATTGAGTAATTGACATCACTATTCAAGTTTGATAAGGAAATCAAATGGGTTGCTGGATTTGGCGTCAATTGAATTTTATCTTGAAACGTATATTCTTCAATACTCAAGGTGTCGGCATCTTCTAAAATGGAAATTTTATTTGCGAATCCAGCAAATGCGATATATAGATCATTCTCATGAAATTTCACGTCAATAATTGTTAATCCACCATCATAAGTAACAACATCTTCAAAATTAAAATCGTTTTGAGCCACATTGTATTTCATAATATTCTTTTGTCCAGAAGGATAGTTGTGGGATTGTTCTATATATAAATCACCTTCATAGAAATCCATTCCATAGATTTTACCAACAAGGTTGATCAAAACATCGGTTAAAACAGGGTTAGATTCTGAAACATTTATTTTAGAAACGTTATGACCGTAAGCAATATACAATTCACCATTTAACGCATCTAAAGCTAATGGTTGTTCTGTAAATCCATCAATCACTGTCACTTTGGATGGGTTTGCTAGAGAAAGATCTATTTTCGATATTTTATCATTTTCAGCCATGTACAACTCATCTCCTATATAGCTGAACGCCCTAACATAGTTTGTTCCAGAAACAACTAATTCAGGTACTGGATTTGAATCTGTAATGTTTATTCTTCTAATACTCGTTGGAATTGCGTAGTACAAATAATCATCAACAATATGAATAGCTCTTGGATAAATCAGGTTGTCTACTAGAATCTCGATATTTAAATCTACATCTGTAAGGTCAACTTTAGCAACAGCTCCATCTGAAACAGGACCTCCAGAACTATTTAAAATCATATACATTTCATTATCCTTAAAATCAACAGCCATTGGTTTATTCACAGTCAAAAAATCCTCAATTTGAGCATTTGTAGTCCAATTCATAAGACCAAATAAGAGTGTGAAAACAGTTACTTGTATAGCCTTCATTATTTCGTATTTATGATTTTGAATTAAAGGTAAAAAAAAGTCGGACAAATAACTGATCCGACTTCTTAAACATTTATTCTTTCCAAATTTAATCCATTCCTCCTAAGATATAGAGCGTCAAATTAAAATATAAAAAGAAAGCTGTTCCCTACTCCAGCTTTCTTTTTGAGCTCAATTAACTATGAATTGATGTTTTATTGTTGTGCTTCAGAAAGAATTAATACACTCTGAACTTTTTCTAGCATTGATTTCAATTTAGATATCTCAGATTTCAGGTTTTTAATTTCAGTATCTTGCGATATGACTTTTTGATGCAACTCTTTTATTCCTGCGGTCAGTAATGGTGTCAATCTTCCATAATCGACCATCATTGGATTGGTGTTCACATCGTCACTCGGACTTCCACTAACGGCTTGCGGATACACTAATTGTAATTCTTGTGCAATAAAACCATATTCTTTTGTCCCAGGATTTAATTTATACTCATATAATCTTGGTTGGATATTCTCAATGAGTTCCAACCCATTGGTAATATCAACGATATGATCTTTTAAGCGTCTATCTGAGGAGGTGACATATACTACTCCAGTGCCAGTACCAGCGATTCTTCCAGAAAGTGTGTTGCCTAATGCTCTATAAAAACCAACATAATAATGATTAGATCCTGGACTTGTGGCCTCTAATCTAACTGAAATACCGTTGCCACGACTGCCATTGTATTCGTTTTGAAAATTGGCCACATAGTTTATGGGACTTGTCACTCGTCCATAAACGTTAAGGATTTCTCTGGTATTATAAGTAAAATTCCGGCCAATATTAATGGTTCCTAAATTAGTAGCTTCAAAAAATGTTGAGTTATTATCTTGAATATTGAACTCACCCGTGTTATTTAAATTAAAATTCAGATCGTCAACTCCATGAACTATGTCAGTAGTTTGAGACAGTGTACCTCCTAAACTAACATTCCCAGCAGAAGCTGTCAAGCCATTATCTGCTGAAACAGAAGCTGAAGGTGTTGCCCAAGACACACTTCCTAACCCATCAGTAGTCAATACTTGGTTGGCTGTTCCATCTGCATTAGGCAAGGTATAAGACTCATTGATGATCACGCGACCATCCTTCCAAACTTCAAAGGCATTACTTCGATTGGCTGTATTGGCAGAGTTACCAATTACAAAGGCACGATCACTTAGGTCTAATGCATTGGGATTAGTTGGTGTGTAAGTTGTTGGATAAGATCCAATAGCACATTCGGAATAGGAAGGTGCTTCCGTAAATCTACCTAAAGCTGAAGCGTATCGTCCACTAGCAGTAGCAAAACTACCAGCAGCAAAGGATGCCTGATGTGAAGCACTTGAACTTTGACCAAATGCTACAGAATAGTCTCCGATATTCGCATTGTTCCATTGTGTGCTACTCACATAACCTGCTCTTAATGCAGCACGATTCGGATTAAAAAAGAAACGTGTTCCTGTACTCGTCGCTTCCGTATCAATAGTATTTCCAGATCCAAAAGTGCCTGTCACTAGAAATCCGTCGTCTCCATCTACACGTAAGGCACCATCCGAAGCTATAATCGAAGCACCTGCTCCTGAGCCACCTTCGTCATAAGCTTCGTCTAAAGTATTTCTTCCTCCAGTAGTAATCGCTACCCAAGATGTGGTGCTTTGATCCCAAAAATAGAAGCCTTTCGACGGTGTTCCATTTCCTGTAACAAAAACCAGCATACCATCTTGAGAGGCAGTTGGCGAAGTCGTTGGGAAATCGTCAATTCTGGGAATCAGAATTCCATCGGTATTATTAGGCGTTGCCACATCACTCGCACTGATCTCCAAAACTGCTTGCGGACTCGTATTACCAATACCAACTTGCGCATTCAGTTGAATACTATTGAAAACAAGACCAATAACTAAAACCAAATAACGTTTCATAATGATCGTTTTTATTAGTTCTTAAGAATCTTCTTTTGAATTGAAGTCTCCTCATCATTCATAGTTAAAATGTATAATCCAGCATAAAGACTTGAAACATCAATAGAGTTTGAGCCAGCAACCAATTGCCCATTAGTAATACGCTTTCCATCAATGGTGTGTAAAACATAATTGCCTTCAGAAATTGTAGAAACCGTCAACACCTCATTAACTGGGTTTGGAAAGACTGAAAAGGACTGTTCTTCAGCTTCAATAGCCATTCTATTGAATCGACAATCTTCGCTAAAACTACTGGCAGGATCAATGGACGTCCAATGTAATTCACTGTAAGCAGGATCATCTACTCTTATACATGATAAATTAGGATTATTTGTAGTGATAAATGTATTGATTCTAGCATTCTTACCATTTTTAACATTAAGATTAATCAAATCGTTAGACCAACAAATTAAAGTTTCGAGATATACATTATGACCCAAATTTAAACTTGTTAAGTTGTTATTAACGCAAATTAAATCTCTCAATTTTGAGTTGTAGCGCACATTAAGACTGCTGAGGTTATTATCATTACAAGCCAAATGAATTAGTTTACTGTTGAACCTAAGATCCAAGGTCGTCAAATTATTGAAAGAAACTACTAGGTATTGTAAATCTTCAAAATCTTCAATTCCTGATAGATCTGAAATTGAATAACCATCAACATTTAAAAATATAATGTTTTCAATATCTGCTGTAAAAACAAAGCCATTCAAGGGTCCTGAGTCATAACCTAAATCAATTAAAGCTTGTTCAAAATTATCATCAGGAACTAGAGTGATTTGTGCAATACAGTTAAGACTAAATGTTAATGTTGCGAAAACTAAAAGAATTGATTTCATTGTAATGATTTTAATGGTTGGTTGATAAAATGATCACAATAAAATTAAGGCTCAACTCACGTCGTTAAGGATTCAAAAAAGTATAAGTGCTTGTTTTTTAAGTGAAAAGAACTAAATATTCAGTAAACGAAATTAGAGCAGTGATAGAGAATTGTGTAATTTCTCTTTATTGGATTTACTTACAGGAATGGTTTTCTTGTTGATGCTAAGATAGCCATCATAAAGCGCATCTATTTTTTTGAGATTAACAATATACGATCGATGTACTCTTAAAAAGGTTGAATCGTTCAAATGGCTTTCTACATATTTCAACGTCCTGCTAATAAGCGTTTTTTTTTCCAAGGTATGCGCATAGCAATAAAAATCGGACGCTTCAAAAAAAAGGATCTCAGATTTTTTGAGCTTGATAAACTCACTTTTGTTCTTAATGAAAAGTGCTTCGTCATCAACGGTTGCATCCTCGTTATTGGTTTCAGCATCATTTAATTTAAAAAGTGCTATTTCAATATTATTACGCAAGCTTGCAACTGTAAAAGGTTTACTTATAAAACCTGCAGGTCTGGTTTGTTTGACACGTTCGGTGGTTTCGGCATCTGTTAGCGACGTTAAAAACACATAAGGAATATTGGTCTTTGTTTGAAGTTTTTCTGCAACAGTAATACCATCTACATCGCCTTTTAGTGTAATATCCAATAAGACCAAATCAGGTTGTAAATCCTCAATATCGTATAAGGCTTCCTTACCATTATTGGCGATTCCACAAATGGTATAACCTTCCTCTTCCAGAGCTGTTTTAATCGTTCTGGCAATAATGGGTTCGTCTTCTACAATAAATATGGATTTCATAGTTACAATATATCATTTTCGTTTAAAACAATGCGCACTTTACTCCCTTTTGGAGCCGTTTCCTGCAAGGACTGAAAACTAATTGTCGCACTTATCTTTTGAGCCAAGTCCTTTACCAAAGATAATCCGAGAGTGTCTTTAGTTGTATCTTCTGGAAGTCCGATTCCATTGTCGATGACTTCAAGAATGACCTCATCTTTATGTTTCTTCAAGGTAATTTCAATGTAACAATAAGTCTGGTTTTCAGAGAAAGCATATTTCAGGCTATTGGTCACTAGCTCGTTAATCATGAGACCTAACGAAGTTACGACTTCAATATCCATAATGATGGGTTCGATCTCTAATTTCTTTTCAATATTTGGAATGCTGTAAGATGAAAAGATATCAGTCATTAAGGCAGTAATATAATCTTTGCAATCAATTCCTGTAGTGTGATCTTGCTTGTATAGTTTTTGATGTAACACTGCCATGGAATTGATTCTATTTTGTGTTTCTTTTAAAGCTTTTGAAGCGGCTTCATTTTTGATATTAGCCGACTGAAGAAACAATAGTCCAGATACAATTTGAAAACTATTTTTAACACGATGATGCGTTTCTTTAAGAAGCATATTTTTCTCTCCTACAGTTTTTTCAAGCAAGGCTTTTTGTGTTGCTAATAATTTACTTTTGTTCTTGTTCTTTTGATACAAATAAGTCAGTAAGGCTGCAATGAGCAATCCAAAGATCGCCACATAAAGAAAGAGCTTACGTTGTCGCTCCTTCTTTTCTGCTTCAAGTCGTTGAACTTCTTGTTTTTTATCAAAAGCATATTGCATTTCCAGTTGCGTTTGCTTTTTTATGTTTTTTTCATTGAACAACGAATCTTTGGCTTTAATATAAGCTTCGTGATTTACCAGAGATAATTCGAATAGGTTTAAATCTTTATTGACTTCATACAAACACTTACAAGCATTCATAAAAGCCTCTAGGTCATTTTGCTTTTGAGCAATTGTTTTGGCCAATTCGCAATCTGTTTTAGCTTCAATGAACTTTCCTTGCTCTTGAAATAATTCACCTCTATAATTTAACGCAAGCATCAGCCGATTCTCTAGATTATTATTTGTAAAATAATCATGCGCTGCATTTAAAAAGGTTTCGGCTTCAGCAAAGTTCTTTTGCTTTAAATACGCATAACCAATATTAAGATCTGAATTTGCAATGAGTCTTGGATGTGCAGCTCCTTTAATTTTTAATTGCTTTCCTTTAATTAGCGTTTGAACGGCATCTTCTAATCGATTAAAATTAAGCAACGATTCACCTTTGTTAGATAAAATAACTCCAGCATTTACTGTAGCGTCAAGCTTTAAAGCTGCATCATAAGCATCGTCGTAATATTGCAAAGCAGTCTCATACTCTTCCATCTGATTGTAGAAGTTTGCTATGGAATTATTTAATACTAGATTTTGACCTTTGAATTGTGTTTTCTTATCGTCGGAAAAATGTAACGTATCAACTTTAGCCATAATTTCTTTGGACTCTAATAAGGTTGAAATAGCATCAATAACATTACCCTTTTTTCTTAATACGGTCCCTCTAGAATTAAGAATTTTGGCTTTTAAAAAGAGAAAATCTTCATTGTTCAAATAGTTTGAAGCCTTAGTATTGTAGAACAAAGAAGAGTCTAATTCTGAATTAAAATAATAGTAATTCCCAAGAGAATAATACGATTGTGCAAGGAGGTCATTTTGATGTAAAGCATCAGAAATATCAATGGCTTTATCAATAAGTGCCTTCGTTTCTTTAACATAACGATACTTCCCAGCAAAACCTGTTAAATTACTTACTTGTTCTTGAGTTGTTGGTATGTTGTCAATGTTGAGAAGCAATGAATCGACCTTGAACGATAATTCACTTGATTGCTGTTGGGCAAACGAACAGAGAGAAAACAATAATAGAAATACTGAATCAAGTCTCAAAACAGGAATGTAATTTAGGTCTTTTTAAAGTTAATGAATTTAGGTCGTTCAACGTAAATCTACATAGATATTAATACCTATTTATCTAAAATAAGGCAGTACTATTAATTTTTAAGTTAACTGCATAGAATTTAAAGTGTACAAAAAAAGCATCCTTTCGGATGCTTTATATACAGGTTCTTAATCGTATTAATCTCGAGAAAGAAAAATACTAAGTATATACCAGAATAGTAACATCAATGACGCAAATAAGCCTAGCGCTGCAGGGATGTAATCTTCGGTTGAATACTTATGTACCAAATTAGATGTTTGATATAATATAGATCCTCCAGCCAATAAACACATCGCTACTGAAAACCACAGTCCTAAATTAAATCCGAATAAAATGCCAGCGATAATCAATCCCAAAGCAATAAAAAACCCAACCGTTAATCCTGTGCGTAAAAAAGAAAAGTCTTTCTGAGTTACAAATACTACAGCAGATAATCCTGTAAATAATGCAAGGGTTACAATAGCAGCCTGATTTAAAATTTCAGGACCAGAATCCATATAAAAAGCTGCGATATAAATGAGTGGTACAAAAATGAATGCTTCGGCTAAAATGTATATTCCGTAAGCGAGATATTGCGTACTTTTATTGGTTGCTTTAAGGGCTAACCCTTCAGCATAGTTTGTTGCTAACATAAATCCGCCCAACATGATCAACCAACGATAGCCTTCGGTCATAGATAAGGCAAAATCAACGATAGCTTCGCTTTGCAACAATAGGTATTCGAAAATGATAAAAAGTAAAACACCTCCAGCTACATGACTGTAAGTTTTTTTATAAAAGGCTACACGATCTACCTGAGACACTTCGCTGAGTAAGACACCCTCTTGAATTTGATTTTCCATATAAGTAATTATTATTGCATTTAAATGTATAAAAAAAGTCGGATAAAACACTTATCCGACTTCGCTTTATTCGCGTTGAATTCTTGTTAATCTCTTCCACCAAACACTTGAAGTGCCCAATACAACAAGGATGCTAATGCTCCAATTGCAGCAACCAAATACGTTCTTGCAGCCCATTTTAAAGCGTCTTCAGAACCTTTGTATTCTTCTGGTGTTACGACATTTTTATTTTTTAACCAAGCTAATGCTCTGTTACTTGCATCATATTCTACAGGTAATGTGATAAAACTGAACAACGTAGCAAATCCCATAAAAGCGAGTCCTGCCAATGCAACCCAATACCCTAAACCAACACCAGCTGCTGCTCCAAGAACCAAACCACCAATCACCAACCATTGCGACATACCAGATGTTGCACTCACAATAGGCACTAATGCAGAACGCATTCCTAAAGCACTATAAGCTTGAGCATGTTGCACAGCATGTCCAACTTCGTGCGCTGCTACAGCTGCTGCAGCTGCATTTCTCTGACTGTATACTGCTTCACTTAAGTTAACTGTTTTATTTTTTGGATTGTAATGATCTGTCAATTGACCTCTCACTGAAATTACTTCAACATCAGTAATTCCATGATCTGCTAACATTTTTTCAGCAATTTCCCTTCCACTCATTCCGTTTCTAAGTTGCGTTTTAGAATATTTAGCAAACTTTCGTTTTAATTGGTTACTTACTAACCAGCTAACCAAAGCAATGGCACCAATTAGTATATAATATCCCATCATTCCATTCATAATTTTAAAAATTAAATTAGTTACAATAAAGATAGCAAAAAGTAAGCCAAGTTCACTTTAGGAAAATTTGTCAGTACGCATCAAACTGATTTAGGATATTAATACACTATCAAAGGCTTCAGCTATTTCTTGGTATACAATTTCACCATTAACAATATTTAATCCTTTTTCTAGAGTTTTATCAATTTTTGTTGCCTTCTCCCAACCAAGATTAGCCAATTTTAAAACATACGGTAACGTGACATTCGTTAATGCTAATGTTGAAGTATATGGCACAGCTCCAGGCATATTGGCAACACAATAATGTACCACGTCATCTATAATATACGTTGGATCTTCATGAGTAGTAGCTCGCGTTGTTTCTATACAACCACCTTGATCTACAGCAACATCTACAACGACAGTTCCTGGACGCATTTCCTTTAACATATCACGTGTAATTAATTTTGGTGCTTTAGCGCCTTTGATCAAAACACCTCCTACAATTAGATCATGGTCTTTGATACGTTTTCTAATATTATATTCACTTGAAAACTCGGTAACTACATGATTAGGCATAACATCGTTCACATAGCGTAATTGCTTCATATTGATATCCATAATAGTAACATGAGCGCCTAATCCAGCTGCCATTTTTGCTGCTTGAATACCAACAACTCCTGCGCCTAAAACTAAAACCTTTCCTGGAGGCACACCAGGAACACCTCCCAGTAAAACACCTCTGCCTTTTATTGGTTTTTCTAAATATTTAGCACCTTGCTGGATTGCCATTCGGCCAGCAACTTCGGACATTGGTGTTAGCAGAGGTAAACTTCCATCGGGATCTTCAACGGTTTCATAGGCAATGCATACCGCTTTGCTTTTAAGCATTTGTTTAGTTAATACTTCACTAGAGGCAAAATGAAAATATGTAAACACTGTATGCTTTGAGGTTATTAACGGATATTCTTCTTCAATGGGTTCTTTAACTTTGACAATCATCTCACTAGCATCATATACCTCTTCAATGGCATCTAATATGATGGCTCCAACATTAATATAGTCTTGATCAAAAAATCCACTTCCAAAGCCTGCATTTTTTTGAACAAAGACTTTGTGATTTTGTTTGGTGAGCTCAAACACACCTGAAGGTGTCATGCCTACACGACTTTCATTGCTTTTTATTTCTTTGGGAACTCCAATATTCATACCTAGTATTAATTAACGGTTATTGGAAGAAATTTACAATGAAAATTTAAAGCGCACCTGAAGATATTTAAGTTCCTTTTAATTTTTATGAAGTTCGTAAATAAGGGAAGTCAAATTAAAAAATCTTCAATTTTTAAAACCTTTTTTTATGAATTGATACTCGCTTTTACTCATCAAAGTCATCCGCAGTTAAACCATTAAATTTAACATTGATGAAATATCATTCAAGAGCAAGCGTTACTTTTGAAACACTGCCTAATTCAAAAATGATGAGTAATTGTTCGGGTTTGTCATCAAAAAAACTTGGAGGTGTTCCTAATCGATATATAAACCCATCTTCAGGTTGTGAAAGTGTCGTGTCAGGTTGCCCTAATAGCTCGATTACCTCAGCTTTAGATTTCCGCATCAATAATTGCGACTCAATAATGTCATCAACCATTTTATAACGCTCTGAAGGTGTGCTTAACCAAGCTGCTTTATCATAGCGTTCTTCAAAAAACCAAAGTAAAGACATGCTGGTAACAAAGGCTACAAAAAAGAATAGTCCGATTTTATCATTTCTTTTGAGCCTTGACAAAATCATACCTATCCTACAATATTGACAATTTTTCCAGGAACCACAATCACTTTTTTAGGTGTACGACCATCCAATTGTGCAATGGTTTTTTCATGAGCCATCACTGTTTTTTCAATATCTTCTTTACTCATATCTAACGGAAGCTCAAGTGTAAAACGCATTTTTCCGTTAAATGAAATCGGATAATTCTTGCTGCTTTCAACCAAATGTTTTTCTTCAAAAATTGGAAAAGCTGCAGTAGATATTGACTTTGTATGTCCGAGCTGCTGCCATAATTCTTCAGCGATATGAGGTGCATAAGGTGAAATTAGAATCAATAATGGCTCTAGGATTTGTTTGCTAGTACACGTTTGAGCGGTCAACTCATTAACTGCAATCATAAAGGTTGATACTGATGTATTGAACGAAAAATTCTCAATATCGTCCTCAACTTTTTTGATGGTTTTATGAAGGGTTTTTAGGTTGTCTTTAGTAGGTTCAGTATCCTTAACATTTAAGCCGTCTTGACCAACATAGAGCTTCCAAAGTTTTTTCAAAAAGCCATGTACACCAGTAATACCTGCCGTATTCCAGGGTTTAGCTTGCTCTAAAGGCCCCAAAAACATTTCGTATAAACGCAAACTATCTGCACCATACTGCTCACAAATATTGTCTGGATTCACAACGTTGTATTTGGACTTAGACATTTTTTCGACGTCGCGACCAACTTTGTAGACCCCATCCTCTAATACAAACTCTGCTTTTTTAAACTCAGGTCGCCAATTTTTAAAAGCTTCAACATCTAATTCATCAGAAGCATTGACAAAAGACACATCAGAATGTATAGCTTGAACATTTTTTCCATCAATTAAGCCTTTAGACAAAAAGATATTTGTTCCTTCTTCTCTGTAGACAAAAGCACTCGTCCCTAAAATCATCCCTTGGTTAATGAGCTTTTTAAAGGGTTCATCAACTCCAACAAAGCCTCTATCGTTTAAAAACTTCACCCAAAAACGTGCGTATAATAAATGTCCTGTAGCGTGTTCGCTTCCACCAATGTATAAATCGACATTCTCCCAATATTTTAACGCCTCTTCAGAAGCAAAGGCGTCACCTCTATTGGCTTGTTCTTCCATATATCTAAAGAAATACCAAGAACTTCCTGCCCAACCTGGCATGGTGTTGAGTTCTAGAGGATAGATTCCGTTATCTTGAAATGTCTCACCTCTCGACTCCGCTCGAGGTGACATGCTCGACGCGACAGAATGAGATTCTTCGCTAGCGCTCTGAATGACATTATCATTAGAGGTGACTTCGAGAGCCTCAGTCACCAAATCATTAGATACTACTTTATTGTGTTTTGTATCCCAAGCCCAAACATCAGCGCGACCTAAAGGTGGTTCGCCTTCTTCGGTTGGCAAATATTTTTCAACGTCTGGTAAAACAATTGGTAGATGCTTGGCATCGATCATTTGTGGTTTTCCGTTGACATAGTACACAGGAAATGGTTCGCCCCAATAACGTTGTCTGCTAAACACCGCATCACGCAATCTGTAATTGGTTTTTCCTTTACCTTGACCTAATTGCTCTAATTCGTAAATCGCACGTTTGGTTGCTTTTTTGTAGTTCATTCCATTAAGGAAATCGCTGTTAGCAATTTTCACATTATCCTTTGAAGCGAAAGCTTCTTCAGAAATATCAACGCCTTCAAAAATATTTGGAATTGGAATATTAAAGTGTTTCGCAAAATCATAATCACGTTGATCACCACAAGGCACAGACATTACAGCACCTGTTCCGTAGCCAGCCAACACATAATCGCCAATCCAAATTGGAATTGGAGCTTTGGTAAATGGATGCTCGGCATATGCACCTGTAAATGCTCCTGAGATGGTTTTAACATCTGCCATACGATCACGTTCACTTCGTTTTGCTGTGGCTTCAATGTACGCTTCAACCTCAGCTTTTTGATCTGGAGTTGTGATTTTAGAAACCAATTCATGTTCTGGTGCTAAGGTCATGAAGGACACACCGAAAATCGTGTCAGGTCGTGTGGTGAAGACTTCGATTGTTCTGGACACTGAGGTACTCGAAGTGTCCGTGTTTTTGGTGACTTCGAGAGCCTCAGTCACCATCGTCGGAATAACATTAAACGTTACTGCTGCACCAACCGATTTTCCAATCCAATTACGCTGACTTTCCTTAAGTGAATCTGTCCAATCTATAGTTTCCAAACCTTGAAGCAAACGTTCAGCATAAGCAGAAATCCGCATACTCCATTGCGTCATTTTCTTTCTAATAACAGGATGACCACCACGTTCTGAAACCCCATTGACGATTTCGTCATTTGCTAGAACTGTTCCGAGTGCTGGGCACCAATTCACTTCCGTTTCAGCTAAATACGTAAGTCTGTATTGTAGTAATATATCTTGCTGTTTTTCCGAAGAAAATTGCTTCCATTCTTCCGCAGAAAAAGGAATAACATCATCATCACAAGCTGCATTAATGGTTTGATTCCCTTCAGTTTCAAATACAGCAATCAATTCTGAAATTGGACGTGCTTTATCAGCATCATTACAATAATACGACTCAAATAATTGAATAAAGATCCATTGTGTCCACTTGTAATACTCAGGATTACTGGTACGCACTTCTCTACTCCAATCGAACGAAAATCCAATCTTATCCAATTGACGACGATAGGTGGTGATGTTTGTTTCAGTTGTAACTGCAGGATGCTGACCTGTTTGAATAGCATATTGCTCGGCAGGCAACCCAAAACTATCATAACCTTGAGGGTGCAACACATTAAAGCCTTTATGACGTTTATAACGCGCATAAATATCACTCGCAATATAACCTAATGGATGACCAACATGTAAACCAGCTCCACTAGGATAAGGAAACATATCTAACACATAATATTTAGGCTTATCACTGTTGTTTTTAGCTTTAAAAGTCTGATGCTCTGACCAATATTTTTGCCATTTGGCTTCTATCTCATTAAAATGATAACTCATGAAATCTGCAAATTTAGATCGCAAATTTAACGGTATTACAACACAATTAAAAGTTTAAGCGTTGTAATTGTAGAAATGAATGAAATGCTTAGATGTGATGCGTATTCCTCACAAATATTAATACGATTCTAACAACAATACGAATGCTATTTTATGAGATGTTAAAAGACTTGTCTCTTTTGAAGTCTTTATTCAATTTGTTTTATATTTTTACACCATTAACGACAATTTTATGAGTTCATCTTTTGACAGATATCAAAAACGTAAATTAATTACCTCCTACTTTTCTGTAGTGATTAGTATTGCTCTCGTTTTGTTTTTACTTGGTTGTTTGGGATTATTGGTTTTAAATGCCAAAAAAGTTGCAGATCATTTTAGAGAGCAAGTTGTCGTGACCATTTATTTAAATGATTCTGCAAAACAAGTTGAAGTTGATCAGCTTCAGAATACATTAGCAATGGCAGATTACACAAAGTCTACAGAGTATGTTTCTAAAGAACAAGCTGCGGAATTGATGAAAGCTGAAACTGGTGAAGATTTTATGGATTTTGTTGGATATAATCCGCTTCAAAACTCTATTGATGTGTATTTAAAAGCTGATTATGTGACTACTGAAACACTGGATGGTATCACAGAAGAACTTGCTAATAAAAAATTCATTGAAGACATTACCTACGATAATGATCTGGTGCAACTCATGAATAATAATGTCAAAAAAATCACCTTTTGGGTACTTTTATTAAGTGCGCTTTTTACATTAATTGCTGTATTACTCATCAATAGTTCGATACGACTCGCTGTTTACTCTAAGCGATTTATCATTAAAACAATGCAAATGGTTGGTGCTACCAAAACTTTTATCAGAAGACCTTTTGTGTTTAAAAGTGTACAACTTGGAATGATTGGTGCTATTGTGGCACTAGTTGGTGTTGGTATTGTGCTGCATTATCTCAATCTTACTTTTCCTGAATTGGAATTGTTACAAAATCCTGTTCTAGTTGTTGCTTTGTTTGTTGGTATCTTTCTACTTGGTATTTTGATTACATGGATTAGTACTTTTATTGCTACACAACGTTTTTTAAATTTGAAGACCGATCAGTTGTATTACTAGTGGTAAGTAAGTACTAAATTCATTTAATGTACGTTATGAAGTTGTTAACCAACTCGTCGTCATGAACAGACTGTCATCTATTCTTTTTCTTATATCTTTTTTCACATTCACGTCATGTATTATTAATAATCCGAAACCTAAAGATTGTGTTGTAAAGACTGTAACTATTACCCAAATTACTGAAGGTGGTGTGAATGACATTGTATTTCATGATGATGGTACTGATTTCTATTATATTAATCGTGGATTAGAGCAAGGCTTAAATTTAGATACTCTTAACGCTAAAGTTTTAAATAAAACTGTTACTTTGCACTTGGCTAAAGTAATGGGAGGAATAACTTCTGAGCATATTTCTCAATTGGCTTTAGATGATGACATTATTTATACTGAGTTTTCTTCGGGAACTTCTGAAGAACAATAAACGACTATTATGGGAGAGCAAAAACGTAAAGAAGCTTCTAAAAATGAATTCATCTTCGGAAAGAAGAACTATAAGTTCATGCTTATCGGATTAGCTTGTATTGCGCTAGGTTTCATTGTTATGGCTGGTGGCGGAAGCGACGATCCAAATGTTTTTGATCCTTCAATTTTTAGCTGGAGACGTATTAGATTGGCACCTGCTTTAGTGTTAATTGGTTTCGGTATTCAGGTGTATGCGATTTTATTAGATCCTGATAAGTCTTCTAAATCATAAATACAAATTTTCATTCTTTTTAGCTCTTGGTATCTCTATTTTGATATTTTTGCGTCATGGATATTATTGACTCTATCATCTTAGGTATTATTCAAGGACTCACCGAATTTCTTCCTGTCTCTTCAAGTGGTCATCTTGAACTTGGCAAAGCTATTTTGGGCGACAACTCTGTACCAAAAGAAAGTTTATTATTTACTGTCGTTTTACATTTTGCTACAGCCTTAAGCACCATCGTTGTTTTTAGAAAAGACATATTAGAGATTATAAAAAGTGTGTTTCAATTTAAATGGAATGAGGACTTACAATTTGTTTCAAAAATTGCACTATCAATGCTACCTGCTGTGATTGTTGGACTCTTTTTTGAAGAACAACTGGAACAACTTTTTGGAGGAAACATTTTATTAGTAGGATGCATGCTTATCGTTACTGCAGCCTTACTATTTCTTGCAGACAAAGCTAGAGACACAAATAAAAAAGTAAGCTTTTCAAATGCATTCGTTATAGGGTTATCGCAAGCTGTAGCCATGCTTCCTGGCATCTCCAGATCTGGAGCAACTATTTCTACGTCTGTTTTACTTGGAAACGATAAAACCAAAGCTGCACGATTTTCATTTTTAATGGTTGTGCCTTTGATCTTCGGAAAGATCGCCAAGGATGTATTAAGTGGTGATATTTCTTATGAAAGTGCCAATTTTACAAGTCTTGGTATTGGTTTTGTTGCAGCTTTTATTTCAGGTTTATTTGCATGTACTTGGATGATTGCTTTAGTCAAAAAAAGTAAGCTCTCTTATTTTGCTATCTACTGTGTTATAGTTGGTATCATTGCCATCATTTTTGCCTTATTAAATTCCTAAAAATGACAGCTGAAGATTATCAATCTGGACAAGTTTTGCTTATTGATAAGCCGTTACATTGGACTTCATTTCAAGCCGTTAATAAATTGCGTTGGGAAATCCGACAGGCTTTTAATATCAAAAAAATTAAGGTTGGTCACGCAGGAACATTAGACCCTTTAGCAACGGGTTTATTGATAATTTGTACAGGAAAAATGACCAAACAAATTAATACTTTTCAAGGTCAGGATAAGGAGTACACAGGGACTTTTGTTATCGGAAGCACAACGCCATCCTATGATCTTGAAACTGAGATCGACCAAACGTTTCCAACAGATCACATCACAGAAAACTTGATTCACAAAACGACTGAAACTTTTATTGGTACAATTGAACAATTTCCTCCTGTATTTTCAGCCATTAAAAAAGATGGGAAGCGTTTGTATGAGTTTGCGAGAGCAGGAGAATCTGTCGACATAAAATCAAGACAGGTTCAAATTTCAGAATTTGAAATCACTGCTATTGATAGTAATCATCTCAATTTTAGAGTGGTTTGTAGTAAAGGTACTTACATTAGATCTTTGGCTCACGACTTTGGTAAAGCGTTAAATTCTGGAGCGCATCTTTCTGAATTACGACGTACAAAAATTGGAGATTTTAATGTAAATGATGCTATTTCTCCTGAAGCTTTTATAGCGCAACTCTCTTAAAATAGTCTTCAATTTAGGCTTGTTTTTAATCTAAATGATTACCTTGAACGTATATAACTTAAAGATCGTACTGTTTAAATTGTATTTTGAATTTCTTAGAAAAACATAAAGCTCTAATCATTACACTTCTCATTACTGGCACTTTGGTAATGGCTATGTTTAGCGTTCATATTACAAAAGCTTCTGAATTTATTTCTGAAAGCTATTATGAAGTAGAGCCTTATACACCTGAAGAATTACAAGCTATCGAAGAAGCTTTAAAAGCTTCAGAGCAGCAAAATTCAGAAACTAACGAAGCCTTTAATGAAGATGAAGAGTTTAAAGAACTCATGAAAAACTTCAAATCGATGGCTTCAAACGATTTTGAACAAACAACAGCTTCCGAAGAAACCGCTTCCGAAGACTTTTCAGAAACACAAGACGATATCTTAACTGCAAACTCTAATTACAATAGTGCTCAAAATTACGCTGTAAATTCTAAAGAGCGCGAATCGTTTAATAAAGCCAATGATATTTTGGCAATGCATTCCAAAAAAACAACTGAAGACCATACTTCAAATAGAAATAGCAGTGTATCCTTTTCATTGAGCAATCGGAAAAAAGTAACCTTACCACCTCCTGTTTACTTGTGTGAAGTTACGGGGAAAATCGTAGTAAATATTACTGTAGATGCTAATGGTTTAGTAACTGACACCTATATCAATTCAAGATCCTCTTCAAATAATCAATGCTTAATTGATCATGCTCTGGAGTATGCAAAAAATGCAGTTTTTAATAGCGATCCCTCTAAAAAAAGTCAGTTAGGTTCTATAACCTATTACTTTAAAGGGAAAAACTAAAGTTCCAATAAATCCAGTAGATCGTCAATAACATTCTGACCTTTATTCTTATTGTACCAACGCTGTAGATCTTCTTTAAACTCTGGTGTAAGTTTACCATGAGCAGACTTATAATCAACTACCATTTTTGTGGCTTCACTAGGTCGAGGTCCATAAGTATTGACAACTTCACCAGTAACATTATCAATTATAATTAGCTTCGCAATAGCACGTCCACCATTGGTTAAAAACTGATCCATTAATTCAGGGTTTTCATCTCTAAACACCAATTTCAAATCGATATGATGATTGTGTTCAGCTAAAACATTTAACACAGGAATCACATGAGCAGCATCACCACACCAACTTTCTGTAATCACCAGCCAAGTGATATTTTTGCTATAACTAGCTATACGTTCTTTTGCGTTTTCTGAAAGTTTAACGGTTTTATCCCAACGTTTCATTCGTTGGTTATTTAGCATTGTGTAATTAACTAAGGCTTCTGTTTTTTCTGCGCCTGACGTAGATTTTTGTTCGGTTAAATCATTAACAAGTGTTCTGTATTCTGAATAAGAAATAGCTTTAGATAAGCTCTTTTTTATAATGTCTTTCACTGAAGTTTCTTCCAAAGTAATCATATTAAAAATGTAAATTAAGGCAATAAATTTCAATTAAATTATGATAAGTATCATCGTTACATATCATTATTTGTTTCGCAGATTTAGACGAAATATTTGTCAAAAACTTACTACTTTTAGATTTTAATACTTGAATATGAAAACACATCGATGCGGTTGGTGCGAAGGCGATTCGCTATACGAAGCTTATCACGACGAAGAATGGGGAGTTCCAGTTCGTGATGACGATACCTTATTTGAATTTTTGATTCTTGAAACCTTTCAAGCTGGTTTAAGTTGGATAACCGTATTGAGGAAACGCGACAATTTCAGAAAAGCGCTTGATAATTTCGACTACAAAAAAATTGCAAACTACAACCAAGCTAAAATCGATAACTTACTTCAAAATGAAGGTATTATCAGAAACAAATTAAAGGTTAACGCAACGGTTACCAATGCGCAAGCTTTTATTAAAATTCAAGAAGAATTTGGATCATTCTCAAAATATATTTGGGATTTTGTTGATGGCACACCTATTAAAAATAGTTTCAAAAACTATAAAGATGCTCCAGCAAATACGCCTTTAAGTGATGCTATTAGTAAGGATCTAAAAAAGAGAGGGTTTAAATTTGTTGGTACAACTGTAATGTATGCGCATATGCAAGCTACTGGAATGGTAAACGATCATGAAGTCAATTGCTTTAGATATAATGAAGTTTAACCTCTGTTTCTTTTTTTTAATGCTATGTGCAATGACATGTGTTGCGCAGACCAAAAATGAAAAAGAATCACGAATTCGTGTTGAGCAATTTCCAGAAGAAGCTGCTTCAATTGTAAATACGGTTATTGAATCAGTAAAACGTATTCGCTATTACAAAGAAATTGACAATGATAATGAAAGTTACGAAAGCAAATTCAAATTCAAAAAGCATTGGTATAGTGTTGAGTTTGACAAAGACGGAACTTTTGAAGATGTTGAAGTTACAATCAAAGAGCGTCACATTCCTGAAGCCATAAAATTGAATATTAAATCGTATTTAGAAACGCATTTTGACCGCTTTGATTTTATAAAAATCCAAGAACAATACCTTTATGAAAGTGAAGGAGACGCCAAACAATTCCTTAATACAGTATTACAAAAACGACCTGATATTGCTTCTTATTATGAGCTCGTTGTAGCTACAAAGACCAATAAAAATTGGAGCATCCAAGAAATGACTTTTGATAGTAATGGCGCCTTTTTGAATTCAAGACCTGTAGAACAAGATAGCTATGAATACATTATGTACTAGAATCCTAGTCGCAGTGGTATTCATGCTACTCGGACTCACCAATTATGCTCAAAATGACACTGAAGTCTTTAACGAAAATGCATTTGCCATTCAACATCGTGCTAATGAACGTTATGCTGTAAATTTTGAACTTAGTAATCGTGCCTTCGTTTATACTGATGAAGGCATTGTATACCGAATGCGACAAGTTCAAATCAGTCATTTTTCGACATTAAAATTAGACTTAAAACAAAGTGTGGCCTTAGGCTTAATGTATAGAGAAAGAGCTGCTTTTGAAGATTCGAGTAACGAAATCAGGTTTACACAACAATTCAATAAGAAAACCATTTTTAAAACCTTAAGGTTTGGGCATCGTTTTAGAAGTGAGCAACGCTTTTATGACGACTTTACAGCTTTTAGATTTCGCTATCGTTTAGCCTTAGACATCCCATTACAAGGCTTAAAATTAGATGTTGGTGAAACCTATTTTGTATTGACCAACGAAGCTTTATTTACCAGTGCAAACAGCTACAAACCTGAATTAGAATACCGTTTATCGCCAACAATTGGGTTGTTACTTTCTAAAGATTTGAATTTTAAATTTGGTGTTGAATTACGATTGAATCGAATCAATATTGAAACTGAGGAAACGGTCTTTTTGAATTCTGCGTTAGTGCTAACGATCTAAGATAGATATTTTAAAAATTCATGCCGTGGAAGCTCTTCTGCGCCAAGACTTTCTAAATGATTGGTATATACTTGACAATCTATAAGCTTGTAATTCGAGTTTTGAATAAACGATATAAATCCAATTTTACTGGCATTGCTTACTTTACTAAACATACTTTCGCCGCAAAACACACCATTGTCTAGATCAACACCATAAAGTCCGCCAACTAATTCATTATTGAGCCTCACCTCAACAGATTTTGCAAGTCCAAGATGATGCAATTCAATATAAGCTGCTTTTAGTTCATTGGTAATCCATGTGCCTTTTTGACCATGGCGTTTAATACTCGAACAATTAGAGATCACAGCTTCAAAATCTTGGTTAACAGAAATCACAAAATCAGAATTGCGCAATACCTGTTTCATACTTTTGGAAACTTTTAATTTTTCAGGAAAAAGCACAAAACGCGGATCAGGAGACCACCACAAAATCGGACTATTTTCATCGTACCACGGAAAAATACCACTTTTGTAAGCTTCAATTAATCGATCTGTTGATAAGTTACCACCAACAGCAAGAAGTCCGTCAGGATTTGCGTTTGTCACTTCTGGAAAAGTAGTATCGTTTCCTAAAAACGTCATAATGATTAATGGTAATGTTTCTGATTAAAGTACAAAAAAAGACCTCAATACAATTGAAGTCTTTTTAGTTTTCATATAAACCTTTGGAGTTCTAGACTTAAAACGGAAGATCGTCGTGATCATCTTCGTTAATATTTGTTGCAGGCTCAAAAGCTTCCGCAGGAGCAACAGGAGGCATATTATCTGAAGCTGCTGCTTGAAGGTTTTCAATTCGCCAACCTTGAACAGAATTAAAATACTTTGTTTCCCCTTGAGGGTTTACCCATTCTCTTCCTCTTAAGTTAATATTTACTTTAACAGACTGTCCAACTTGGTAAGTATTTAATAACTCTGTTTTGTCTTGAACAAATTCAATTAAAATATGCTGAGGATATTGTTCTTCAGTTGTTACTACGACTTCTCTTTTTCTAAATCCGTTACTTCCAAACGTCTGCGTTTCACCAATCATTTTGATTTTTCCCTGTACTTCCATTCTTGTAATACTTATAATTAATTTATGTTACTGTTTATGATAATAATAATTTCCAAGCACTATTTACGTCTCCATAACTTAAATAGTTTCTTGCAATTTTATGTTTTTGTCTGTGCGACATGTCTTTGATGTTAGGATAACGTTCACTAACACCATTTATGAATTTATCAATTTCTTCTTGTGAAGGTAAAACCTCTACATTCCCAAGCATTCCTAGATCATTACCTGTTAAAATCATGCTGTTTCTAACAACTTCAGGCATAGCATCAACACCAATACCAAGCGTTGTTAAAGGCTTAGGAATCTCAAAGAAACCGCTTTTTGCTCTGTTGTAATAGCTTCCACCTGCTCTAGCTACTAAGTCTAATTTTTCTTGAATAATGACTTCGTTTTCATCTAGAACAGCATCATCAATATGAAATTTTACAACTTCACAAATGATCAAATTTCCAGCACCTCCTTCATTCCCTAGCGATATGATATCATTCACTTTGCACTCAAATTGTACAGGAGATTCAGCAACTCTAAAGGGTTTTACATCTTCAGAAGCCAACATTGTAAGTCCAGCCTTTTTAAACTCATTAACCCCTTTTCCATATTCTGTACTACTTAAAGACATTTGCTGTACAATGTCATAATTTACAACATTGATGACCACTTCTTTGGTCTCGTGAGCATTCTCTAGCGTATGCTTTGTTGTATTATTTCGAACACGTCTTGCAGGTGAAAAAATTAGGATTGGAGGATTAGAGCTAAACACATTAAAGTAACTAAATGGCGACAAATTTGGATTGCCATCAGCATCAATAGTGCTGGCAAAAGCAATAGGTCTAGGTGCAACAGCGCTAAGCAAATAGCCATGTAGTTTACCTGTTGAAATTGCTTTAGGATCAAAAGTTGCCATCTAATTATTCGTTTTAGCTAATAATTGGCAAATGTAATTATAATGCCATAGTTATGAAAGTGATTTGCAGGCGAGTTAAGACAATATTATTAACAGAATTGCATTGTATATTTAAAGTTTCTAGTAATTGGAAACTTTGAGTATATTTAAAATTCAAAATTATAGTTAATGGCACTAACCATGACCCGAAATATGACGCGTTGGATTATCATTGTTGCGTCTTTTATTATCATTTCTCTTATTCTGTGGAATACGTATGTGTTTTTTCAACATTTTAAAGAAGAAGAACGTACCAAAATGGAAAATTGGTCCTTTGCTCTTGAAACTTTTATGGAATCTGATGATGATGATGCTGAAATTGAAGTCACATCTAGAATTATGGAAAGTAATACCACAACGCCTATGATTCTATTAGATACTGACAACAATATAAATAGTATTAGAAATATAGATACTACAACTGTTAACAATCCTAAATTATATATAGAAAAACTTAAAACTACTTTTGAGAGTGAAAACACACCTATTCAGGTGGTCGCCAATGGTCAATTATTTAACACCTTGTATTATGGTAATTCGCCACTTCTGAATAAGTTAAAATATTATCCTCTTGCACTGTTAGTGATCATCTTTTTATTTGCTGCTGTCGCCTATTTCTTTTACAAAAGTTCTAAAACAGCAGAACAAAATAAACTGTGGACAGGTATGGCAAAAGAAACAGCTCATCAAATTGGAACACCATTATCGTCTTTGGTTGGTTGGACCGAAATTCTTAGATCCGAACAAGTGAAACCTGAATACTTATCTGAAATTGAAAAAGATATTACTAGGTTACAGACCATAACAGATCGTTTTAGTAAAATTGGTTCGGTTCCAACTCTAGAACATACAGATATTGTAAAGGAAACCATTGAATCTTACGATTATCTAAAATCGCGTTCTTCAAAATTAATTGACTTTGAAATCACAGCTCCAGACCATGTAATGATGGTCAATTTAAATCGGCAACTCTACAGCTGGACCATTGAAAATTTGGTTAAGAATGCTATTGATGCCATGAAAGGAAAAGGGCAGCTAAAAATCACTATTGATAATGATTCAAAATTTGTAAAGATTAAAGTTTCAGATACTGGAAAAGGCATCTCAAAGCAACATTTCAATACAATTTTTCAACCTGGTTATACGAGCAAAAAAAGAGGTTGGGGCTTAGGTTTATCCCTAGCAAAACGTATTATTGAAGACTACCATGATGGAAAAATAAAAGTATTGCATTCAGAAGTTGGAAAAGGAACCACTATGCAAATTTCCTTAAAATTGTTATCTTAAGGCAGGTATGAAAACACAATCATCATTTACATTAAAGGAAGTGCCACTCAACAATAATTGTCCTGAGTGCTACTCTAATGATGGCCTTATGCTCACTTTCAAACAGCGCTTCATCGAAAACTTATTTTATAAAGCTATAACAGAAGATACCTCTCTAGAAATGCATTGTAAAACTTGCGATACGATTATTTTTCCTGTGAGATGGACAGATGCGATTGAACAAGTTGTGGCTTACCAAAAAAGAGCAGTAAAGCCTAAGGCAAAATCTTTCAAGTTAAAACAAGCAGGATGGATTTTTGTAATTGTAGATGTATTACTTTTTGTTACAGTGATGTTGTTTGTAACAGGTGTACTTTCGTTTTAATCAATTAAGGAGGCAATTGCAGAAGCTGTCGCCTTAAATTCTTCATCACTTAATGGCGTTTTACTAATAAATCGCGCATCTTCCATAGAATTCAAAGGAATCAAATGCACGTGTGCATGTGGAACTTCTAATCCGATCACAGTCATCCCAACACGTTTACATGGAATTGCCTTTTCAATAGCAATGGCAACCTTTCTAGAAAATGCCATTAAATTATTATAGCTTGTTTCATCAAGGTCGAACAATTTATCAACTTCCTTTTTAGGAATGCATAATGTATGGCCTTTTGCATTAGGATTTATGTCCAAAAAAGCTAAAAATTCGTCTGTTTCAGCAACCTTATAACACGGAATATCTCCATTAATTATTTTAGTAAAAATTGATGCCATAATTCAATTGTAATAGATAAGGTCTATAAATATAAAAAGATTCCTCTTTAGAAGGAATCTTTTTAATTAGATATTGAAAAATTATTATCTGGAAATTTCTAAAACATCAAATTTCATCGTTCCATTAGGCACTTGTACTTCAGCAACATCTCCAACAGCTTTACCAAGAAGTCCTTTACCAATTGGAGAGTTTACAGAGATTTTCCCAGAAGCCAAGTCTGCTTCACCATCGGCTACTAAAGTATAGGTCATTTCCATGCCATTGGTTTGGTTTTTGATTTTCACTTTAGAAAGCACCAATACTTTTGAGGTATCCATTTGAGACTCATCAATAACACGAGCTCCAGCTAAAGTCTCTTCAAGTTTAGAAATTTTCATTTCTAATAACCCTTGTGCTTCTTTAGCAGCATCATATTCAGCATTTTCACTTAAATCACCTTTATCTCTAGCTTCAGCAATCGCTTGGGAAGCTCTTGGTCGTTCTATATCTTTAAGTTGCTGTAATTCGTCTCTTAATTTTTTCAATCCTTCAGCAGTATAATAAGATACTTTACTCATAATTCCTTCGTTTACTTTATGTAATACTTAATCTCTTTAGTCAAAACATCCCGAACGAAATGCTATAATAGACGCTATTGTGTTCGGGAATAACAAAAAAATCTCGCTCACACGAGATTTAGAATACAAAGATACAAAATATTTATTTCAACATTGAAATTGTTGTAAATTGCGGTCAAAAATTTAGCTCATGAAAAAGCTCTTAATAATAGTATCACTTATATTTCTTGCTTCATGTAAAAGTGATGATGATGGTAATAATCGTTGTAATTTTTTACAAAATATTGGTGTCAACAGAACGATAAGTTTAAACTTACCTCAGTACAGTCAACTAGAGTTTGCTACGAATTCAGTTTTGATAGCCAATGAAGGAAATGGAGGTGTTTATGTGATTAATGTTGGCGGAAATTTTAGAGCATTTGATGCTGCTGACCCAAGTCATAATCCAGATAGTTGTTCATTTTTATCAAAAGATGGTACGCTTGTAACTTGTGGTTGTCAAGATGCTAACACTTATAACTTATTGACTGGTTTATCTGAAGGAACACAAACCCAATGTGCTCTAAAAGAGTATCGTGTTTCTGTAAATGGTTCAGACCTTACCATTACGAACTAACACATATTGTGGAGGCTTCGAGAATACCTTGATAAGCTCTCAACCTCCACCCAAATGCGTTCTTTAATTCAATTAAAATTTTAATGTAAGTCCTAGCAAAAAGTTTGTAGTGGCTTGCGGATAAAATCCAGCACCTTCAACTGTTTCAATAGTTCCTGGGTTAGAAAAATCATCATCATACGTATAGTAATACCCATTAGAGATGTATTTTTCATTAAAAATATTATTCACTAAACCTGTTACGACGATCTCATCAAAAACAGATTTTGGTGTAATCGCATAAGTAATGTTTATATCGTTTATAAAGAAACTATCTAGTTTAGACAATTCAGCTTCAGTATTACTCATAAATTGCTCTCCAACAAACTTACTCAATAATGCTAATTGCAACTGTTCTATGGGTTGATAAACTATGGCATTAGCAAAGATCAATTCTGGAGAAAAAGCAATATCAGTTTTACCAAGGTTTACCAATTCACCATCAAAAGAGATGATCGTTTCTTTGTTTTTATTTGAGCTTAGTGTTGCGTTAGGCTGTAAAGTAAGCTTTGAACTTACAGGAACGATTGCTTCTAATTCTAAACCAATTCTAGAACTTTTACCACTGTTTGTTCTAATTGGATTTCCGACATTATCAATATTTCCAGTAAGTACAAGTTGCTCATTATATAACATGACGTAAGCATTGGCATTAAAGCTGAAGTTATTCTTTTTATGTCTCCAACCAAATTCAAAATCGTTAAGCTGCTCAGGCTCTATTTTTTCGTTATTTTCAAAGTCATCTCTACTTGGTTCTCTGTTGGCTCTAGCATACGAAAAATAGAAGTTATTAGACGCATTCAATTCGTAGGTAATTCCAGCTTTCGGATTAAAAAACGTATAATTTTCATCGACATTAAACGCTAATAGATCTGAATTAATTCCAGAGGTTTCATAGTTAACATTTCGCATTTGTAAATCTGCAAACAACTTTATCTTTTCATTTAATCTGATATTTGCTTTTGCAAAAACTGAAAAATCATTCTTCTTTCCGTTACCTTCATAATAGCGGTCTCTAATCTCACTCTGACTCGCAAACTCTGCCCAGATAATTTCACCAAAATGATCTCCATCATAGTGACTAAATGAGGTGCCAAAGATCATATCCAAATTGTTATTTTTATAATTTGCAGAGGCATTAAATACATAAAAATCATTATCTAGCCAACGACGCCTTATCAGGTCTGTTGAATTAACCTCCTGACCATTAACCATAAGCGGTGTCAATCCATACGTTTCAAAATCGTCATCTTCTCTAAACTGCTCAAAAAAGCCTCTTCCGTAAGTATAGTTAAGTCCGATATTCGTAGACCATTGGTTATTGTAGCGTTGGTTCCAATGCAATTGGTAGTGATCCTGTTTATAATCATCAACTTCACGGTCATAAAACTGAGTAACACCATTGTCGTCGGTATACTCGCCAGCAGTGTTATACGTTCTATCATTTTCCAATCTATCTAAATCTTCAAGGCCATTCCAAGATTGATAAGTCAATTCATTTCCACCAAAAGTTATCGCTTTTATAAGGGTATTATCATCAATGAAAGTCCCTTGTAAAAAATAAGATTTTAAATCGGTTGATGCACGATCAATATAACCATCTGAAGCAATATTAGATAAGCGACCAGCAATTTCAAAGTGGTCATTTAACAATCCAGAACTAAATTTCACTGTATGTTTTCTCGTGTTGAAACTTCCAAATGAATTTGATATTTCGCCATAAGCTTCATTTGAAGCTGCATCAGTGAGCACATTTACACTGGCTCCAAAAGCACCTGACCCATTTGTTGATGTTCCCACACCACGTTGCAACTGTAAACTTTCAACAGACGATGCAAAGTCTCCTAAATTCACCCAAAATGTACCTAATGATTCTGCATCGTTATAAGGAATCCCGTTTATGGTAATATTTGTAGATTGTGAACTAACACCACGAACTCTAATGCCAGTATAACCAATTCCAGCTCCTGCATCTGAGGTGGTTACAACAGAAGGCAGATAATTTAATAATATAGGAATGTCCTGTCCTAAATTACGTTTGGCTAATTCTTTTTTAGTTACATTAGAATGCGTGATTGGAGATTTAGCATCTACGCGAACTGCTTTCACTAAGACTTCGTCTAAGGTTTCAACTTTTGTTGAATCTTGAACTTGTTCTTGGGCTTTTTCTTGCGCAATTACACCTAAGGACAGTGTAAATAGACCTAAAAAAGCGAATACATTTTTCATACGATTAAATTTTTATAATCGAATAAAAAGAGGTCATTATTCTTTAATTAATAATTAATTTTTTGAACGAAAGAATACTCATATCAATAAGTATTCACTAAAACATCAATAAGATGTTTTTGCGTTCGTAATCCCTAAACAGCATTACCTGTTCCAGGTTCATTGGGTATGATCTCAGCCGATAATAGGCACCCCTTTTTTGAGAACGCTGCAAAGATAGTATACAAATGTAAAATGGCGCTAAAGAAATTTAATTAATTTCATCTAAGTCATCATCGTAATATTGCAATATTACGATGATATGAAAACATAACCATTTATATCATCAACGAAACACTAATCTAATTTAGGTGGTTTACGATTGGCTTTTTTTTCTGCTTGCTTTTTCTTGTTTTCCAATCGTTTACGTTTTACAGCTTTTGGAACTTTAGTTTCTTTACGTTCCTTCTCTTCAATAAGATTCGTTTTTAAAAGATCTAAAAACCGAGCTATTACAATAGATTTGTTTTTATGCTGACTTCTACTTTCACCACATTGAAGTATCAAATCAAATGTTTTGGTAAGTCGCGATTGAAGGTTTAGCTTAAGTAAGTTTTTTTGAGCTTCTGATAACACCTCAGAACGATCAACATTAAACGTAAGTTCAACTTTAGAGGCTGTTTTATTCACATGTTGCCCACCAGATCCTGAGCTTTTTATAGCTTTAAATTGTAGTTCTAGTAATATGGCATCTTCATCAAACATCTTACTTAATTTGATGTGGTGCTTTTAATAGATCGTTTACAGTTTTAACAGGATTAAAAGTAATAAGTGGTACTTCAACAAAAACAGTATTCCAGTTGGCCATGCTCCCATTCCACAAACCAGGAAGTTCAAGAGCTTTAATATCTTTTCCTACTTTGGTTTTCATAGTAATGAATGCAGCTTTAGGATCAACAAAACGTTTCAAGTTAAATTTTTCACCTTTATAATTTTTGATTCCACATACTAGATCTACAGGATTAAAATGTGTTGCATGCTTTAGAATCTCTTTTTGGCGTTTACTCTTTTTATTGATTTGAGCAGATTCAACAATTTGAAGTGATATTTGTCCGCTTTCATCTTTCACCCAAAATGGTCCACCTCCAGGTTCACCTTCGTTTTTAACCATCCCACAAACTCGTATTGGTCTGTTCAATTTTTCGGTTAAATACTCAATTTGATATTTAGACGAATATTTTTCAAACTCTGAACTGATCTTAACATTCATTTTATTGATCAAAAACGTCCCTATTTCTATGCGTTTATCTTCGGAAACATTGCCTTTTTCAAGAAGCTTTAAATAGCTAAACACTGTATTTTGAAGATCAATTAAAATACCACCTAATACTTTTTTGTATTTAGCGACTTCATTCTTGTATTTATAGGTGACAACATTGTCTATGTTCTTAATGAAAATAATATCTGCTTCCTGATCGTTTAAGTTTTCGATAAGCGCGCCATGTCCAGAAGGTCTGAATAACAACGAACCATTGTCATCTCTAAATGGTTTGTTTTTTGGTGTAACCGAAATGGTATCTGTTGACTCCTTTTGGTAAGAAAAGGAAATATCAAATTTTGATCCTGTTTTGGTTTCAACCTTTTGTTCAATACGTTTAAATTCGGAATCAAACTTGTGATTGTGTCGTTCTGAAATTGTAAAATGTAGCTTCGTAGGTTCTTTTTCAGAAGAGTATAATGCTGATTCAAAGAGATGTTCTTCAAACGCTGTTGATAACACTTGATTTTTGTATTTGTGAAATGGTAGAAGTCCTTTAGGGAAATTACCATAATCAAGCTTATCAACATCTAAGACCATTTTGACAAAAAGCAACTGTTGTTTATTGACCGAATATGATTCAAAATCTTTATACGTTTCTTTTAATTTATCCAGCACAATTTGATAAAATGGAAACTTTTCAATACCTACAAAAAAAATGGATAAATGAGTGTTTTTATGTGTATTGATATAGGAATTAATACTTTCCTTAGTGTCATCATACTCCTCTAAAAAGGCGTACAAAAATTTAAACATTCGCGTAGCAGCGCCAGAGGCTGGAACAAATTTTAAAATGGAAAGTTCATTTTTTTTGGATTCGAATAAAGACACATAATCCTCTATCTCAGCATTAGATAATCGAATGATTCCATCGTTAATTACTGCTGCTGAAACTAAATTTGTATAAGGTAATCCCTTTTCAAAAAGTTCAATTTGTTGCATCACTTTTTGAATGGATAGTCCTTTCTTTTCTATTTGTAATATATCGTCTTTTGAAAATTTCAATCGTCTTGTCTTAGTAATGAATTGATATGTGTTTTACAAATTTCTAATCGTTCTTCAAGAGTTCCTTTTAAAATAATATAGGGTTTATTTGCTTTTATTAGTTCGTCTTCAAAACGATTAAATAACTGTAATCTTTGATTGGGCTGATCTCGAATTCCATCGTCTTCCCAAGGAATGTCAATATAGGTTAAAAAATATAAATCGTATTGATTTTCATAAGCATATTTTTTCAAGGATTCAGGGCAATAGCCATTGTAATAAAATTCAGAATACACTTTTGTCTCCAAAAGGTCAGTATCACAAATAAGCAATTGTTCAGCTATTTCAGACTTTATGTTTTCCTCTTGCATTTGACCAATAGCAATAGGCAATACATCGTCTTTGCTGAGCTTTTGATTATCTTTCTTTTTCTTTTCAGCATAAGCGCGTACATACTCTTCCACAAAATCTACATTGTAAGACTCTGCTAATGCTTCAGCCAAAGTAGATTTCCCAGTCGATTCAGGACCAAAAAACACAACCCTTATAAGGGTTTTGTCTTTAAATGTGATTTGTTTAAGCTTTTCTTCCATGCCAAGTAGCCTTGAATTGCTAATATGGTAAAAATAAGATATTGCAAAGATAACATTCCCCAACCTCTATAAGCATATAATGGAACCGTTATTAAATCGGCTATAATCCACAATGTCCAATTCTCTATTTTCTTATTAGCCATATACCACATCGCAGTAAAAAACAATCCAGAAGTAAAAATATCAATATAATTAGAAGTATTTATTGGAACATCAAAGCCAGTGTAAACCACATAGGTAACTCCAATCGTGAGTAAAAACATTCCAAAACCAATAAACTTTTCTTTTGTATTTGTTCTAGAAATAGGAACCATATATTGACCATCTTTCTTTCTTGACCAATTCCACCAACCATAAATACTCATAACCGAGTAGTAGAAATTCATCATCATATCTCCTAAAAGCTTATCGTGAAAAAAGATATAAACAGTAATCACTGTCGCAATCAAACCAACTGGGTACACTAAAATATGTTCACGTTTTGCGTAAATAACACTCATAATACCTGTTATAAACGTAATAGCTTCTAAAACAATTAAGTGTGTTGGTCTATCTTGATAGACTTCAAAAAAGAACTCAAAAATGTGGTTCATAATCGTATCGATCTGATTTTACAATTTTCATATGCAACAAACCTCGTTCTATAAGTTGAAATGCCTCTTTGATCTCAACTGTTAGCACTTTCATAACCTCATCATAATCACCATAAACCTGTGTACTCAACGGGTTTTCTAAAACTTTTAGAGGCGACGCTCGCAATTGCTTGATAAAATGAATGATGGTAGGTTCGTAGTCATCATGTAAAGGTGTTAAAGTCAATTCTACTGATATATTCATAATAATTGGTGACTGAGACTCTTGAAGTCACTTAATATAGATTTGTTGCGGTCGCATCGAGAGCCTCAGCGACCAGATTTTAGTTCATCAAAAAATGTAATGTCATTTTCAAACGCAGTGCCAATAACTACAAGATCAGCTCCAGCGTGATAAGCTTCATCTAATTGTGCTTTACTTCTAATACCTCCACCAACTATAAGTGGTATGCTGAGTTCTTGTTTCACAGCACGAATAATTTGAGGTGTAATAGGATGTAAAGCACCACTTCCAGCTTCTAAATACATCCATTTCATTCCTAACAACTCACCTGCTTTAGCTGTATCTATAATAACTTGCAGGTCTGTTCGCGGAATTGGCTTCGTTTTTGTAACACGTTCTACTGCTGTTTGTCTTCCATTTTCAATAAGTATGTAACCTGTTGAAATAACTTCTAAGTTTGTTGCCCTTAATTGAGGTATTGATGTGACATGTTTGCCAATTAAATACTCTGGATTTCTTCCAGAAATTAAGGACAAGAACAATAAGGCATCCGCATGTTTTGAAATTTGATTAACATCACCTGGAAAGATCAAAACTGGCAATTTGGTATAGGTTTTAATGGCGATGATAAGTGACTCTGTAACGTCTTCAGCAACTGTACTTCCACCAACAAAAATATGTGTCGCTACTGATTGATTGACCTTGTCTATAAAATGAGCAACGTGATCAACAGGCATTTTATCAGGATCAATTAAAACGGCTAATAGTTTTTCTTTATTTGAAATAGATGCTAGTATGTTTTTGTAAACCCTTTTCATCAAGCAGTAACATAGGCACAAGTAAACCCTTCAAATTCTAAAAAATGTGTGTGATATCTGTATTTTTTTTGCTTGTAATCAATCCAAGCGATGGTTTCGCCATCGTTCATCACAAACGGAATAACTAAAAAATGTGTTTTAAACAACATGCCTGGTGTGGCAAATAATTTATAAAGAGATTCCTTAATCCCCCAAATAACGGTAAGTTTATTTACGTAATCTGAATCGGTTTCAGAAAGGTAATTGAATTCATAATCTACAAACTTTTTAGCGATGATGGCAATTTTTGGCCTTTGCTTTTCAATATCAATACCAACTTCAGCATCACTAACAATAACTCCTGAAAAGGTAAATGAATGTGTAATCGAGATATGTTTCCCATCTCTTAAATGTGGTTTCCCATTCTCATCATAATACAAGTCCTGATCTGTATATCCAAAATCACGAAGGAGATGTCTCACACTTAAAAAACCACGTTGATGCAATTCACTCTTCATCCCTAAAACACGTTCTAAGCTATTCGGTTTAAGATCAAGAGGTTGTAATAACTCATCATAAGATTCAGTAATCTGCCAGATTTTAACGATAGTTTGTGAATTAGGATGGATAGTTTTATAAAGTGGCATTTAAATATTTGAAACTTAATGATTACCTTTGCAGTCGCTAAACGCAAATATAGATAGAAAGAAATAATTATGACTACAAAAACATCAACTTACGTTCCTTATAAAGTTAAAGATATGTCTCTTGCTGAATGGGGAAGAAAGGAAATTGAACTCGCTGAAGCTGAGATGCCAGGATTAATGAGTCTTCGTGAAGAATACAAAGACACACAACCTTTAAAAGGCGCTCGAATTGCAGGTTGTTTACACATGACCATTCAAACAGCTGTACTTATTGAAACTTTAGTTGCACTTGGTGCAGATGTAACTTGGAGTTCTTGTAATATCTTTTCAACTCAAGATCAAGCTGCGGCTGCTATTGCTGCTGCTGGTATTCCTGTTTATGCTTGGAAGGGAATGACTGAAGAAGAGTTTGATTGGTGTATTGAACAAACCTTATTTTTTGGAGAAGACAGACAACCTTTAAATATGATTTTAGATGATGGTGGTGATTTAACAAATATGGTTTTAGACCAATATCCAGAATTAGCTGAAGGTATCAATGGTTTATCTGAAGAAACAACAACTGGTGTTCATCGTCTTTACGAGCGAGTAAAAAATGGAACTTTACCAATGCCAGCTATCAATGTTAACGATTCAGTTACTAAATCGAAATTTGACAACAAATATGGTTGTAAAGAAAGTGCTGTAGATGCTATTCGTCGTGCTACTGATGTCATGTTAGCAGGAAAGCGCGTAACAGTTTGTGGTTATGGTGATGTTGGAAAAGGAACTGCTGCATCGTTTAAAGGTGCTGGAAGTATTGTTACAGTAACCGAAATTGATCCAATCTGTGCTTTACAAGCTGCTATGGATGGTTTTGAAGTAAAACGTTTAGAATCTGTAGTTGGAAACTCTGATATTGTTATTACAACTACTGGAAACAAAGACATTGTTCAAGGACGTCATTTTGAAGCCTTAAAAGACAAAGCTATCGTTTGTAATATAGGTCATTTTGATAATGAAATTGATATGGCTTGGTTGAATAAAAACTACGGAAGCTCTAAAGTAGAAATCAAACCTCAAGTTGATAAATACACAGTAAATGGTAAAGACATCATTATTTTAGCTGAAGGTAGATTGGTAAATTTAGGTTGTGCTACAGGGCATCCAAGTTTTGTAATGAGTAACTCATTTACAAACCAAACCTTAGCGCAAATTGAACTTTGGAATAATGCTGAAGCTTATAAGAATGACGTTTATATGTTACCTAAACATTTAGATGAGAAAGTAGCGAAACTTCACCTTGAAAAAATTGGTGTTGAACTTACTGAATTACGTGACGATCAAGCCTCATATATTGGTGTTAAAAAAGAAGGGCCATTTAAGCCAGAGCACTATAGATACTAAAAAAAGAACGCTAGCGCTTCTAGATTTTAGATCGCTTCTCTTTTAGATATATAGAAACCCTCGCACTAATGTGAGGGTTTTTTAATATACCCTTTACAAGGTATGGTTTAAGGTTTTATTTGGTTATAAGTTTATATCAAATCTTACAAACCAAATATTATGAAAACTTTTAAATTAAGTGTCTTATTTATTATTGCATTTTTAATGATCGCATGTGATACTGAAGACGATTCTGCTGACAATGAGCTTGAGATCAAACAATTTATATCTGTTGATCCAGCCAACCCCTTACTACTTAGACTTGAACGCTCAGATGATATTATCATTTCATATTATGGTGAAAAAGACAATTTGGGTAGAGCCTTGAATTGTAATCTTGTTGGAGTAAAGTATCCTCAACTAGATAAACCTATATATACAGAAATCGATGAGGCTGGAAGACCATCAAAAGTATTTGCATCTGATGGTTCCTCGATAAAATTCAATTATGATGATCTCAATGATGTAAGAGTATCTGTAGTCACTGCTCAAGGGCAAAATAGACTAAGCTTTCCATTAAGTACTTTTCAAGATCAAAATAGAAAACCTCAGAACAGCTCATCAATTAGATCTGGTAAAAAACTAAAACTAATTGAAACAACACCTACAGATGCATCGCAAAATAGAGCAGCTTGCAACATCTCTAACTTACAAGTAAACTTACAACAGTGTGAGGAACCTTTCAATAATGCAAGTATTTTACTTTTAGCAAAAGGTGTGGATGACCCAGATTATCAAGCGCAATATTATGCTAATTCTAATGGTAATGGCTCGTATTGTTTTAATGTAAAGCAACCTCAACCATCAGCAATTCAAGTTGATGAGATTTGCTTTAGCGTAGAAAGTGTATTAGGAACATTATGTGATGGTTTACAATTCTTAAATGCCATTCCAGGCGGACAAATAACACTTTGTGTTGCTATTTCGTCTGCTTTTACTGCTGCAAGTTTACAAGTTTTTACAGGTTGCGAAATTTTAATAAACTCTTTAAATATCTATTGCAATACCTTAGGTGCTAGTCCTGCTCCTGGAGTACCTTCTGTACTTGCTGCCATGTGTGATTCTGAAGCTCTCGATGAAAATATACCGACTCAGTTTACTTTTAAACCTGCAATTTATATAGATGGAGGCTCAACTATTGTTGGTGCCGAAACCAATGAATACCCAACATCTGGACCTTTTGATGATATCAACATTGCAATACCTGAAGAACCAAAAGTAAAAGATTTCTATACCAACCCGTTCGACCCAAGTCCAGAACAAGATTATATAGCTACTGCCGAATTAAATTGTATCCTTGATGGAATGATTGCTACAATTAGTGTTGTTGGAACCGATGGATATACTGATAGCATTACGGTAACACTCCCTCAAGGGAACTCGACAATTAGTCTATCAGTCCCTGGAGCAGAAGGAGGTATTAAAGATATACTTACCGTAGACATACATGGTTTTTCTACATTAAATAACATTATTTTCTTTTAGATAGCTATCGCATTCAATAACTAAAACCCTTACAGTAATGTGAGGGTTTTGTTTTATATTTACTTTATGCAATTCACACCAAAACTAACTAACGCCGAGACCTCAATTTTCTCAGTAATGAGTGCCTTGGCTAACAAGCACAATGCCATTAATTTGTCTCAAGGCTTTCCAAATTTTAAAAGTGACCAACAACTTATTGATGGTGTTACTATAGCCATGGCTACAGGTTACAATCAGTATGCACCAATGGCTGGACTGTTAGAATTACGCGAAGCCATCTCAAAAAAGTTCGAAAAACTATACAATTCTAGCTACCATCCTGAAACCGAAATTACTATTACGGCTGGAGCTACTCAAGCCATTTTCACTATTATATCAGCTTTTATAAAGCCAAATGATGAAGTCATCATTTTTAAACCTGCTTATGACAGCTATCAACCTTCAATTGAAGCTAATGGCGGAAAAGCCATAGGTGTCAATTTACAAACTCCTGATTATCATATCAATTGGGATTTGGTGGAACAAGCAATAACTCAACAGACAAAAATGATCATTATCAACACACCTCATAATCCGAGTGGTACGATTTTATCTGAATCTGATTTGCTTCAACTCGATAAACTTACGCGAGGTACTAACATTATTGTGCTTAGTGATGAAGTCTATGAACATATTGTTTTTGATGGCTTACAACATCAAAGTATTTGTAAATTTTCAGGGTTAAAAGAACGCAGTTTTATCACAGCATCTTTTGGCAAAACCTTTCATAATACAGGATGGAAAATTGGGTATTGCTGTGCGCCTAAACCACTTATGGAAGCCTTCAGAAGTTTACATCAATTTAACGTGTTCTCAGTACACCATCCTACGCAGAAGGCTTTAGCTGAATATTTAAAAACACCTGATCATTATTTGAGTTTACCTGATTTTTATCAGGAAAAACGTGACCTCTTTCTAAACCTCATCAAAGCGTCTAGATTCAAATTTAAGCCTGCGCAAGGGACGTATTTTCAAGTATTGGATTATTCTGAAATAACCCATGAAAATGATTTTGAATTTGCCAAACGACTCACCATAGAAAAAGGAATTGCTTCTATTCCACTTTCAGTATTCTATGACGATCTGCAAGATCATAAAGTCTTACGCTTTTGCTTTGCTAAAACTTCTGAAACTTTAAAGCAGGCTGCAACTATTTTAAATTCTATTTAACTAAAATTTATGTGACTTTTACATAAGTTTATGGTCTAACTTTTAAACACCTAAAACAACATATCATGAAATATATCCTCTTACTCTTAATTTGTGCCTTTAGTTTTTCGATTCAAGCTCAGGACATTAAAAAGGATGGAAAAATCTATCAGGTAAAAAATGAACGTATTTTTCTTGACGGAAAAGATGTGACTGAAACCTTATCTGAAGAAGATAAAGCCATAATCTTTAAAAAAGCTGTCGCAATTACTGAACAAGTAAAACTTAAACAAAAGGCCATGAAAGAGGAAGCTAAAGCTGAAAAAGACGCCAAAAAGCTTGAAAAAGACATGAAAAAGGCTGAAAAATCACAGAAAAAAGCCGAAAAAGCTCAAAAAAAAGCCGAAAAAGAATTAAAAAAACAAGAAAAAGCTCAAAACCGATTTGACAAAGCCACTAAAAAATTAAACTCGGCGCAAAAAAAATACGATAAGTTAAAACGTAAAGGTAAACTGTCACCTCAAGATGAAGGTAAATGGCTTAAAAAATTAGAAAAATTACAATCCGATCTAGATAAAGCTAAAAAGAAAATGTAAATCCTATCAATAGGCATTATTTATAAAAAATCTATTCTAGTTAATTCTCTAGAGTAGATTTTTTTATTGCATCATACTTTCACAAGTAGCTCATAAAATTTGTAATTTTATGATATGGTAAATGAACTCAAAGTCGCTTTAATACAATCCAATCTCGTTTGGGAACACCCTGAACAAAATCGCATTAACTTTAGTGAGAAGATTAATGCCTTAAATGATAATGTAGACCTCATTGTTTTACCTGAAATGTTTACTTCAGGATTTACAATGAATGCTGAATCTGTTGCTGAAACTATGGATGGAGTAAGCCTTCATTGGTTACAAGATCTTGCAGTTCAAAACACTACTGCAATTACAGGAAGTTTAGTCATTAAAGAGCAGGATAAGTATTACAATCGCTTAGTATTTGTGCATCCTGATGGTCAAATAGATTGCTACGATAAACGTCATACATTCACCTTAGCAAATGAACATAAAACATATACTGCTGGCACCAAAACACTTGTGGTGAACTATAAAGGATGGACTATAAAACCGCTCATTTGCTATGATTTAAGGTTTCCTGTTTGGGCTAGAAATATTGAAGATTATGACCTTTTATTATATGTTGCCAATTGGCCAAAAATAAGAATCGATGCTTGGGATGCTTTATTAAAATCACGTGCCATTGAAAACATGAGCTATTGCATTGGTGTTAATCGTGTTGGCTTAGATGGAAATGCTTATGAATATTCAGGACATTCTGGAGCTTATGATGTTTTAGGGAATCGCCTAGACACCATACCTTCAGGAACAGCATGTACAGAAGTTGTAACACTTCAAAAAGCGCATATTTCAAAATACAGAGAGAAACTAGGGTTTTTAAATGATAGAGACACGTTTACTCTAGAATAAACTCAATAACTTGATCCCAACCTGCTCTACCATCTACCGCTTCAGGATAATAACTTACACGTTCAGGTTGTAAGGTCTTTAAATAGCTTCCTGAGTCCCATTTTTTATTGTTATTGGAATCGAAAATAACGCGAATATAATACATGTTAGGCTCAATATTTTGGAAGTCAAACAACTGTGCTTCATCAGCAAATTGCTCATACTTTACATCACCTTTTTCTGTGGTTAACTGAACAATCACAGGGTATACTTCATTTCTAAGTGTGATTCTAATATTAGAATATTCAGCAAAAGTTTTGGTTCTCACACTAAACTGAAGTGTATCGTTAACATTACCAAAAAAATCTTCAAAGCTTCCAGGCAACATATTGATGGCATACTTTTGAGATTCCTCTTTTTTAAATTCAAAACTATACGTGTTTTTGAGTGTATCTAAAACTGTTTTAAAATCAACTTGAATAGAGTCTTTATCTAAAATAGTGATCAAGGACTCATCGATTTTTTCAAAAGGCGTATTAGATTCAATCTCAAAATTGGTGTTGAAGTTTAGTGCTCCAGACTGTACTGCTCCAATTTTTAGCGAGTCTCTTTCAACATCTCTAAACTTATGAGTAAGCGTATCTACAAATGTCTTGTTTGCAACTCTAAACAACATAGAATCTAACTCAATCTTGGGTTTATACCAATAATATAAAGTGTCTGACTTTTTATCTTTGGTTATTCTTTTTTCAAACCCTTCAATGGTATTGTTTAAAGGTTCAATAATCATATCCTTGTAGTCACCTTCATAACCGAAAGCAATTTTTTGACCTGCAATTTGTTTAGGTCTTTTAACGTCAAAATCCAGTTCTTCTTTAAACAGTTTTACAGTAAACATCGAATCGGTTGGTACTGTAACCACACCTTCATAAAATCCGATTTTATCAGATTTTTGTTGGAAAGTAAAATTACCGTTTTCTTCTTTTAAAGCGAATAATTTATACTGTCCCTCTTTTATATTATCAATACTAAAAGTGGTTAAACTATCTAAAGTATTGGTAATGTATTTGGGTTTTGATTTATATACGGTAGAATCTGTGTAGGTCGAATCTAATTCGTAGAGCATTACTGAAACAAAATTATCTGGCTTTATATTCAAAGCATCTAGAATTGTGCCTTTAACTGAAAGGGAATCTATTTCATCACCTGTAGAAAACACATACCTGTAATAATCATAAGGGTTTTCTTCATTATTATCAACAATACTTTGTCCGAAATTAAACGCATAGGTTGTATTAGCTTCCAAAGTATCATTAATTACAATTTTGATGTATTTACTTGCAGTTCCTAATGGCGTAATGGTTGGTTCAGTATCCATTGGAGGCGAAATAATAAGTTGCTTTTGAAGGTTTTTGATCTTAACAAACTCGTCAAAATAAATCCTAATTTCTTTACCTTGAAAATTGGTAGAAAAATTTTCTGGCACAACACGAGTGATCACTGGAGGATCAATATCTTTTTCACCACCTGATGGTCGTCCTCTATTGGCACATGCCACAAATGTGAGTATTACTATTAATTGCAGTGCAATTCTTAACCAACGTGTTTGCATAAAAAGATTTCAAATTTGGAACAAAATAACAACTATTTATAGCACTCACAAAACAATTAACGCAGATTTGACAATGGAGAATACTAATCTGTAATGGCCATTGTTGCCACACTAAGTGTAATATCTTTAGCTTGAAATAAGGTATTTGCACAGGCTTCTATTGTAGCTCCTGTAGTAATGATATCATCGACCAGTAAAATATGCTTTCCAGAAATGGCATACGATTCAGACAGTTTGAAACTATCAGTATTAGAAGTACTTCGCATAAGACGATCTTTAAACACCTGTGTTTTGGTCGCTGAAGGCTTTATTAAAACATCTGCTTTATACTCAGCATCAAGTGCTGAGGCTAAAGCTTTTCCAAATTTATCCACTTGATTATAACCTCTTTGGCGTTGCTTAGACTTATGTAAAGGAACAGGAATCACTAAGTCAATAGCTTTGTACTGTTTTGAAGGTTTTAAAGCTTCACCAAGCCAATTACCTAACAATTCACCTACCACCTCATGACCTCTATACTTTAAATTGTGCATCAGTTGCTGCACTTTTCCTTTTTTTGAAAAATGTAATAATGCCGTCGCTTGTTCTAAACGAACGCGTCCGTAAAGTATTTTATGAACTGCATTAGAAGAATTAAAATGAAAGTCGGTTAATGGTAAATCATGTCTACATGAAGTACAAATATGTGCTTCATTATCTGTAAGATGGCTATCACAAGCCAAACATACCTTCGGAAAAAACAAGTTTAACAAATTTATTACCATTTCATCGATAAAAATAAAATATCGCTACCATATTATCTAGTTTCGCAAAGTAAAATAACAAAATTAATAATGATAGTTAACCCTCAATTATTTAACTACAGATTAATTATTGGTTCATTAATAGTTGCGGTAACATTTTTAGGCGTTTTTAGTTACACTAATTATAAATCCATTACAGCGCATCAACAATTTTTAGAACAGGAAAAGAAGCTGGTAGAAAGTGAGTTATCTCAAATGATAACAAGATATGACGAAGTTTCTGTTTCAAATCAATTGATCTCTTCACAACTCGAAACTGCTAAAGAAAACACGAAGCAGGTTCTTGACTCGTTGAGTATGCTTAAAAGCGACCTTTCTGTTGTATCGCGATTCAAAAATCAACTATACCACCTCAAACAAAAAAATAAAACTTTATTCAATACAATTGATTCTCTTGATCAAGCTAATCAAACTTTAGAAAAAGAAAAGTCTTATGCTTACAATCAACTCAATCAACAACGTATTGCTAATTCTAACCTCATCAAAGAAAACGAGAACTTAAACAGAAGTCTTGAAAAAGGAGCGCTGTTAACTGCTAACTCATTTGAGGCAAAATCATTTTCATATCTATTAGGAACAAAACGTGCCACTAACAGGGCAAAAAAGGTTGAGAGAATTGAAGTGTGTTTTACACTTGCTGAAAACGCTTTAACTGAAGAAGGCGAAAAAGAACTATACATTCAAATCGTAAATCCTCAAAACAATGTTATGGCAGATAAAGGCGCTATTAACTTTGGAGATTCTTCACTTATTTACAGCTCAAAAACTGTAGTCGATTATCAAAATCAAGTCCTAGATATTTGTATAGATGTAGAAGCAGAAAATGATGAAAAGCCACTAACACGAGGTACTTATTTCATCAATGTTTTTAATGAAGATAGAAAACTAGGAAGTACAGAGGTCAAGCTGTATTAAAATCTTAAACATAATTTATTAAAAACCGTTCACTTAATTGGAGCGGTTTTTTATTTTTGCATCATGGCAAACGACGATCAATTTAAAAAAGTAATCTCTCATGCTAAAGAGTATGGTTACGTGTTCCAAAGTAGTGAAATCTACGACGGATTAAGTGCTGTTTATGACTATGCACAAAATGGCGCTGAATTAAAGAAAAATATTAGAGACTATTGGTGGAAAGCCATGGTTCAAATGCACGACAATATTGTTGGAATTGACGCTGCAATCTTTATGCATCCTACAACTTGGAAGGCATCAGGCCACGTCGATGCCTTTAACGATCCTTTAATTGATAATAAAGACTCTAAAAAGCGTTATCGTGCCGATGTACTGGTAGAAGATTATTGTGCGAAAATTGAAGCGAAGATCGATAAAGAAGTTAAGAAGGCGGCTAAGCGTTTTGGTGATGCTTTTGATAAAGATGAATTTGTATCTACTAACGGAAGAGTAGTCGGTTATCAAGAAAAAATCGACACTATTTTAAAGCGTTTAGGGAAGTCTCTTGAAAATGAAGACCTAGCAGATGTAAAGGCTTTAATTGAAGAGTTAGAGATTGCAGATCCTATGACTGGGTCTAGAAACTGGACAGATGTGAAGCAGTTCAATTTAATGTTTGGGACAAAATTAGGTGCTAGTGCAGACAGTGCCATGGATCTCTATTTACGTCCAGAAACTGCTCAAGGTATTTTTGTTAATTTTTTAAATGTTCAGAAAACTGGACGTATGAAAATTCCTTTCGGAATTGCACAAACTGGAAAAGCCTTCAGAAATGAGATCGTTGCCAGACAGTTTATTTTTAGAATGCGTGAGTTTGAACAAATGGAAATGCAATTCTTCATTAAGCCTGGCACTCAAAAAGAATGGTTTGATTACTGGAAAGACATGCGCTTAAAATGGCACAAGTCTCTCGGAATGGGTGATGACAATTATCGTTTCCACGACCACGAAAAACTAGCACACTATGCTGATGCTGCTACTGATATTGAATTTAAATTCCCTTTCGGATTTAAAGAATTGGAAGGAATTCATTCAAGAACTGATTTCGACCTGAAGCAACACGAGGAATTTTCTGGAAAGAAATTACAATATTTCGACCATGAGGAGAATGCAAGTTACACGCCTTATGTTTTGGAAACCTCTATTGGATTAGATCGTATGTTTTTAGCGGTATTTTCAAACTCCCTTGAAGATGAAACTCTGGAGGATGGTAGTGTAAGAACCGTTTTAAAATTACCTGCTGTATTAGCACCAACTAAAGCAGCAGTATTACCTTTGGTTAAAAAAGACGGACTTCCAGATATCGCAAAGCAAATCATCGAAGACCTAAAGTGGGATTTTAATGTGGCTTATGACGAAAAAGATGCTGTTGGAAGGCGCTACAGAAGACAAGACGCAAACGGAACACCGTTTTGTATCACAGTAGATCACGATACATTAGACGATCAAACGGTAACCATTCGTCATCGTGATACGATGGAGCAAGAACGCGTAAAGATTGAAGATTTAAAAGATATCATCAAAAAGGAAGTGGATGTCAAACATTGGCTTCAGCGAATAAGATAGACTAATTAATAGCTCATTAAAAAACTCCTAAGCATAAAACTTAGGAGTTTTTTTATAGTGTTCTTTTTTTATTAAAACCTATAACCAATAGTGATACCAGCTTTAGCTATGATTTCAAAATCGGTGTCTTCAGTATTAAAAAAATTACGTGCAAATCCTAAATTCAACTCACCAATAAAACCACTATTAGTAACCCATTTACCTCCAAAACCGATACCTACACCTAAATCTATAACTGTCTCTTCAACAACATCAAATATTAAGGGATCAAAGCTACTTAAACCTTGTTCTAGAGTAAAGTAATTATACGATCCTAATAAGGCAAAGCCTTCTATAAAAAATCCAGCAGCATATTTTTTGCCAAAATAAAACCTGTAATAAGGTGACAAATAAAAATTTACGTCTTCTTTTATGTCGTCGTCAAAAGGAATAAATACGTTTAATCCTAATCCAGATTCTTCATTTAATGTACGTTCATAACTGAGGTCAAAAGCACCACCAACAAGATAAAGCGCATTTAGTTTTATCTCATTAAAATTGGTAGAGCTACTATTGTTTTCGTCTTGAACATCATCTTGGGCAATTGCAACCAAAGGTAACACACAGAGGATTGCATATAAGATCATTTTTTTCATAAGTACAATTTATTTTTTTAAGAATTTTAAAACCTCTACTCGTTCTTCGGTAGTCTCTAAAACTACAAAATACAAGCCAGAGGTTAGATAAGAAACATCAATATCTAAGATATTCGTATCGCTTTCTTCTGAAAGGATTTGCTTACCAGTAATTGAAAAAATTGATACTGTTTTTATATTTTGTGTGCTTTCAATCGTTAAATTGTCAGTAACAGGATTATTCAATAGAACAGCCTCTTGAAGTGAATAACTATCTACAGACAACACCGAACAATCCTCAACAAACTGTGTTTGCGTAGGAATCTGATTAAAATTATCTGTTGCAAACTGTATATCATCTACACAAATAAGATCTAAATTCGGACAACCTGGAGATGCATTCAAACCTGACTGACTGGTTAATCCTCCTATTGTAAAATCAACTGAACAAGTGGAACCAGGCGCTAGTCCTTGAGTATTTCCATTTTGAATATTTATAGTGTTTAAGAGCGAACAATCTCGAACCCTTAAGAAACACATTTGAGGGTTATTGGAAAGGTCGACGTCAGTAAAGTTTGTGAAGCCTACGTCCAATATCTTTAAACTTGGAAATATCGAAAAATCAAAACTCGTAATTCCAGTTTCTCTAAGAGCAATTGACTCTAATAATAAATTATTAGACAGGTCAATAGAAGTTACACCATTCAATTTAATTAAACTAATAGCCTTTAAACCCGTATTATTCGTTACATCTACACTAGTAATGTTAGTACCATCAATATCAAGATACTCTAAATTACTATGAGGTACAACATCAATGTCACTTATCGAGGTATACCCTAAACTAATAAAACTAAGTTGTAAATTATTTGAAATATCAATTTCCGACAAATCTGTAAAGGACATACTAATTTGTTGCAACTGTGTATTATTTGAAAAATCAACACTAGCAATGGGATTATTAAAGCAAACTAATCGTTCTAAATTCACAAAGGCCTCAATACCTACGAGACTATTAATTCCCTGACTAAAAGCACTAATTATAGTAGTAGCTTCAGCTTCTGAAACTTGTATTTCACCATCATTGTTTGTATCAATTTCAGGAAAGTTATTGAGTAGCGCATTTTTAAAATTCGCATCTGGAATGTTCACAATTTGACCGAAGGTAAACTGACATAATAATGCAAGTAATAGTAAAGATAAAGGTCTCGTTTTATACATGTTGATCTTCAATTATTTATACCAGCAAATATAATTGAATAAAACGCTTTTGTAAGAAAATTAAGTCTTAAAAATACGCCTTTAACTGAATGGTTCCAGTGTGTATGGTTTTACTGCTTTCGGTTTTTCTTCCGAAGTAATTCAAATTCAAATCTAAAAACTTAGTCAGTTTTTTTTGCGCCAATAAACTCCAAGTGAAGTTATTTCCTGGTTGTAAGCCTTCCAATATTTGATAGGCTACAGGTGTATTGGGATTACCATCATAGTCGTTCTTAAAATAATTCACTTCTCCTGTAAGGGCAATTTTTTGAGCGTTATTGTAGGTAAATGATATTCCAAAATTATTTTGAAGCAAGCCTTCCTCGTCACCTATGGTATTATCTTTAGTGGCATATTGGTAAAATATATCAAAACGTGCATTTTCATTGAAAATATAAGATAGCTTAGGTTCAAATCTGACTTCTTCTAGGTTAAAATTTCGCGTCACAAAATTTTCATTAATGCTTTCGTTGGTTTCAAAACTGGACTCAAAATTAAAGAGCCAACTTTTGGCAAACTTATGATTAAACTGCAGTTGATGACTTTCTAATCTGTTTTCTTGAAATCCGACAGACAAAACCGTTCTTAATGTGTTATTCAAATACGTATATGAGGTTGTGTAGCGTTGTTTTCCACGATTATAAAACAACACATTTCGTATACTTTTGTTTAATGCTAATTCATCATCTTCATTCGATGAAAACGGATTTAAATTAAACGTGTTTCCTTTCCTTTTGTTTTTTCGATCAATTAAAAAAGAGGTTTGATTGTAAAAATGTGACCAAAATTTTCGTGAGCGTTCTTCGGCGTTAGACCATTGTTGAAAGTTTAATGTTAACGTTTGACTCCATCGATTTTGATGTGTTTTGACAAAAATTTGATTTGGAAGTAATACACGAATAAAGCTACCTTCGTCTGCAAACTGAGCTAGTTCAAATTCATCTAACTCTTGAACTCCATTGTCGTTATAATCAAACCATGTATAAGCGCCTTGTCCTGGATCAACCTCAACATAGGTAAAATCTTGTTGCGCTAAGGTTCCTGAATTGGTTTCAAAAATAGTGTTCCATGATACGATATTATTGAACAAACGCTGGTTATAATTTAACCTGCTGTTTATAGATTCATCGTCTTCAAGACTAGCATCTTCTTGCTTTAAACGCCTATAATTTGCAAACAAGGTTAAATCGGTTTGCTTGTTTTTAATGAGTCGCGATTTTAAATAATAGGTCTGCGATGTATTCACTTTTTCTATGCGATTAAATCGTAAACTGTCATTGACACGATTAATGTATCCAACTTCAACAAACACATTTGTACTATCTCCAAGTCCTGTAAAAACTTCATAAGAGGTGAATCGCTGACTTAAATTTGTTAGTGAATCATTAGATTTTAAACGTTGCTCATTATCTTCCATGGCTAATTTGGTACCAACCCATTGCTTTTTGAATTGATAAATCAATCGATTGAAGGACCTTAAAAACGTCGATTTAGAAGCAGCACTATTATTACTTAAAAAGCTCGAATTTGTAAAAACTTGCCATTGATTCAACTTAAGATTAGCCAAAACATTATGTCTGTTTCCATTAAAGTTTTCAGAATAATTTAAATGCTCAAACGCATAATTGGCTGTCCCCTTTTCGGGATGAATCAACTCAACTCCTGAAGTGATTAGTGCTTGATTTCCAAGTGGGTTTTCTAAATTCCAATCACGATTAAATTCAGGTCTGTATAAACGTTCAATCGTTCTGAAGTCCTTCTGAATAATGTCAACATCACCATAAGCATTAAAATTCCATGAGCTATCAGCTTTTATCAAATTTTGACGTACAGTTAATTTACCTGCAAAGCCATCATTATTGCTATCATCTAGATCTGAAAACAAATTCAAGTCATTTCGGCTTCCAGCCAATTCAAATAAAATATCGGTTTTTTCTGAAGGTTTATAAGCACCATTCAAAACAGCCACTTGTAATTTTACAGGAGCCACCAACTGAACGATGGGTTCATAATCCCCTTGAGGTACACCATTTAAAGGAGGTACAAATTCAAAAATATTACTAATAGCGTTAGAATTTGATAGAATATAATTCCCTTGATTAGCTCCAACTTGTGTAAATCGCACACTAAATAATTCGTCTTCAGGATTTGTTGAAAACACAAATATCTCCTCGTCATTAAAAAACTCTTTTCGGTATAAAATTCGATTTTCATTAAAAGATTCTGAAACATCTGAAGGTGCCACCATTAAGGATCGATCATCGCCAGCTTCAGAAAGAATAGCAACTTGCTCTGAAGACAAATTCTGTTGAAGCGGCTGATTTTTAGCATCACTTTCAGAAAACACAGAAACACCAAGCTTTAATTTTTCAGTTTCATAATTTCCGCCTCCATATACAGTAAATCGCGAATAATTGCGTTCACTAAATTGATAATCGACTGTAATACGCATTTCAGAAGTGATTGGAAACGTCGCATTGAAAATAATTTCACCAGCATTATAATCGATGATATAATCTTTATTCTCACCACGTTCAATGGGAATTCCGTTAACATAAACCGTTTCACTGCCAGACACAATAAGCACAAATAATTCGCTATTAGGTCCTTGTAGCTTGTAAGGTCCTTGATTGCCTTCTTGAGCTGTAAACTGACTACTTGTAAATTGCCCTCTTACAATGGCTCCAGAAGCAAAAATATTGGTATCAGATTCGGGCTTATCAAATGTAGTATTCACCAACAACCCTTGAACACGTTTGGTGAATTTTGCAAAATAACTGTTAGTATTTATCAGATCTATATCTCCTGCTCTAATATTCCATTTGTCGCTAAACACTTCAATAAATACTTGATCGAACTCATCTAAGCGCTGGGAATAACCACTTTCTTGCAACGGAATATTAGCATCTTGAATCGATGCTCTTAGCGATACTTTGTCGCTGAGCTTCCCAGTAATTTGTAGATCCAACTCACTATTTAAAACCGAATTTTGATTATTCCCAATGGTCACACCTCTTGAGATACTTCCAGAAGTACTTAATCCATCAAAAGGTAAAAAGGAACGGTTAACATTAGATTGATTGAGTTTATAAAGACGTTGTAAGTTATCTGTATCTTCAACAATTATGCGTTCGTCTAGTTGAAAATATCTGCGTGTTATAAAATCGGGATAACGTAAATAATCAACAATTATAGAATCTGTATCAACAGGTTTTTTAAAGGTGAGAACAGACTTTGAAAAATCAATACTGTAGTAGGTAGAGTCAAGCACAGTACCATCTTTACGCTTTAAAACAAAACTACTCGTATTAATACTTACCGTATCAATTTGAATACTATCTCTTACAGCTAGTTTTTTTGTCTTATAATTAGAAGCTGGCTCTTGAGCATACAAAGAGCAACCTATCATAAAACAAATAAGCGACATAGCAATTTTCATTACCTATAAAACTTCTAAAGCGAAAAATTATTTTATGGTTAAAAGCTCCTTAAAATAATAGTGTAAAAGTACAGTATTATTTAATTTAGGCCGAGATTCCATATTTAATAAAAATTATCTAATAGATTTATAGTATGAAAATAGCATCTTACAATGTCAATGGTATTAGAGCAGCGATGAACAAAGGCTTTACGGATTGGCTCAAAAGTGCAAATCCTGATGTGATTTGTCTCCAAGAAATTAAAGCCATGAAAGAACAAGTCGATATTGAAGCTATTGAAAATGCTGGTTATAATTATCATTACTGGTTTAGTGCACAAAAAAAAGGTTATAGTGGTGTTGCTATTTTTTGTAAAACCGAACCCAATCATATCGCTTACGGAACAGGTATAGAATCTATGGATTTTGAAGGTCGTAACCTCAGAGTTGATTATGATGGCTTATCAATTATGAGTATGTATTTACCTTCGGGAACTAATGATGCGCGTTTAGCGCATAAATTTGAATACATGGATCTCATTCATAATTATTTGAACACTTTGCGTTCTGAATATCCTAATTTGATCGTGCTTGGCGATTATAATATTTGCCATGAAGAAATTGATATTCATAACCCAAAAATGAAAGGTGTCTCAGGATTTTTACCTGAAGAACGTGAATGGTTAGGGCGTTTTATTGATAGCGGATTTATTGATTCGTATAGATATCTTCATCCTGAAAAACAAGAGTTTTCTTGGTGGAGCTATAGAGCTAATGCTAGAGCTAACAATAAAGGCTGGCGTTTAGATTACGCTATGGTAACACAACCATTACAAGATCAAATAAAACGAAGCGTTATCTTAACAGAAGCTGTTCACAGTGATCATTGTCCGATACTCGTTGAAATAGATATTTAAAAATAAAAACCAATCAATTAAAAACTAAAACCTATGCTTAAAAAATTGTCATTAATAGCACTCTCACTTGTCATATTTACATCATGTGTCTCTAAAAAAATATATGAAGACCTCGAAAGTAAGTATGCCAATCTCAAAAAAGAAAATAAAAAAGTAACGGACAAAAATCGCGATTTACAGACCGCTTTAAATAAAGCTGAAAATGATTTGGCGAGTCTTCAACGTGACTATGAAACAGCTTTAGCACAACGCAATAAGCTACAAAGTGATTACGATGCTACTAAAGCCAACTTAGATAACTTAAAAGCATCTTATGATGCTTTAGAACAAAATAGTAGTGCAGAAATTGCTAAAAACTCAAAAAAGAACAAAGAACTATTAGCCCAGCTCGAAGCTAAAGAGCAAGCATTAGCTGCTGAAAACGCAAGACTTGAAAAGCTTAAAAAAGAATTAGAATCACGATCGCAACGTGTTTCTGAACTAGAACAAATTATTGCATCTAAGGATGCTGCAATGACACAACTTAAAGATGCTATTTCAAGTGCTTTAACCGATTTTGAAGGTAAAGGTTTAACTGTGGAGCAACGTGATGGAAAAGTCTATGTCTCTATGGAAAACAAACTCTTATTCCAATCTGGAAGTTGGTCTGTAGGAACTCAAGGAAAACAAGCGGTAAAACAACTAGGTGAAGTATTAGCCGAAAACCCTGACATTGCTATTTTAATTGAAGGCCATACAGACAATGTGCCTTACAAAGGCAATACACAATTAAGTGGTAACTGGGATCTATCGACCAAAAGAGCTACTGCAATCGTAACTATTTTAAGAGAAAACAAGGCTATTCATCCAGAAAACTTAACAGCTGCTGGTCGTGGCGAATTTGCTCCAATTGCATCAAACGACACAGCAGAAGGCAAAGCGAAAAACAGACGTATAGAAGTAATTCTAACGCCTAAACTAGATGAGATTTCAAAGCTTTTAAATGATATTTAGTGAAGCGTCATTCTAAATTAATTTCAGAATCACTTATAAAAAACAAAAAACCTTAACATAGATTTAGACCTTTCAGATTTCCTTGAGCTGAAAGGTCTTCTTATCTTTACAAGTATAAAAATGAGATCCTGAAACAAGTTCAGGATGACAACGACAATAATTTGAAATGAGATATACAACGTTACCACATACCGATATAAAAGTTAGTAAAATTTGCTTAGGTACTATGACCTGGGGAAATCAAAACACCCAAGAGGAAGGTTTTGCGCAAATGGATTTAGCAGTCGATAAAGGCATCAACTTTTTTGACGTTGCCGAATTATATCCTGTGCCAGCTACTGCTGAAACTTATGCAGAAACTGAACGCATTATTGGAAACTGGTTTGAAAAAACAGGCAAAAGAGATCAAATTGTTTTGGCCACTAAAATTGCAGGACCTGGAGATTATACGGCACATATAAGAACCAATGGCTTTAGTAAAGCAGCATTAAATGACGCTGTAAACAATAGTTTAAAACGTCTCAAAACAGACTACATAGATTTATACCAACTTCATTGGCCTGAGCGTCAAACCAACACGTTTGGAATAAGAGATTATGTTCATAATCCTAATGATTCTTGGGAAGATAATTTCAATGAAATTCTTCATAGTCTAGATGAGATTGTTAAATCAGGTAAGGTTCGTCAGATAGGTATCTCCAATGAAAAAGCTTGGGGAACGATGCGTTATTTAGAGGAATCTAAGTCGCATAATTTACCAAGACCTATAACCATTCAAAATGCATATTCGTTATTAAATCGTGTGTATGAAGGAGATATGGCAGAGATTTCTATGCGAGAACAAATTGGTTTGTTGGCCTATTCTCCAATGGCTTTTGGTGTTTTATCTGGAAAATATATTAAAGGCACAGCTGCTAACAATGCACGATTAAAGCTCTTTCCAAGATTTTCGAGATATAGTGGTAATAAAGCCACTGAAGCCACTAAGCAGTACATGCAAATTGCAGAAGATAACAATATGACCTTAGCACAAATGTCTTTGGCTTTTGTTACAGACAGACCATTTATAACCAGTAATATTATAGGAGCAACCTCTTTGGAGCAACTCGAAGAAAATATTGACAGTATTCACATACAACTAAGTCCTGAAATTCTGAGTGCTATAAATGCAGTTCATGCCGAAAACCCAAATCCAGCACCTTAATCAAAATAATGGTTTATATATAAAACAAAAACCCCTTTCCGTTAAACGAAAAGGGGTTTTTTGATATTTATTTGATTTCCTTACCATTTTTGTCAAAAAAATGATATTCAAGATATGTGTAAGCATCTCGAGGTAAAACTTTTACCCATTTTTTATGTTCTAAAAACCATTTAGAACGTACTGATGGAAACCCTTTGGTTAAAAAGGCTGCTATAAATGGATGCGCATTAAGCGTAATCTTCTTATAGTCTTTTTTGAAGAGTCGCTCCAAATCTTGAGTGATTTTCTGTATCAACACAATTGGTGCTTCTACTTCTCCTCCTCCTGCATTTGGATTTTCTTCTTTGGTTTTAATATTGCGTTCTGGGCGAACACGTTGTCTAGTAATTTGTACTAGACCAAATTTACTTGGTGGCAAAATCTTATGCTTTGCCTTATCATCTTTCATTTCATCACGAAGATGATTGTACAATTTTTTTCGATTCTCCGCTTTTCCCATATCAATAAAATCGACGACTATAATCCCTCCCATATCACGTAATCGTAATTGGCGAGCAATTTCAGACGCTGAGATTAAATTGACTTCTAGAGCAGTATCCTCTTGGTTTTTTTCTTTGTTAGATCTGTTTCCACTATTGACATCAATAACATGCATCGCTTCGGTGTGTTCAATAACTAAATAAGCGCCTTTTGCCATAGACACTGTACGTCCGAAAGATGTTTTAATTTGACGTTCAATGCCGTATTTTTCATATACAGGCACGCCATTTTTGTAAAACTTAACTATTGATTCTTTAGCAGGTGCAATCAAATGCACATAATCTTTAATTTGCCCATAAAGTGTTTCATCATCTACAATGATACTAGAAAATGAATCGTCAAAAATATCTCTCAAAATAGAGGATGCTTTGTTCATTTCGCTAAGTACTTTACTTGGAAAATGCGCTTTCTTGAGCTTTCTACACATTGCTGTCCATCGATTCAGCAAATTCTGTAGATCTTGGTCGAGTTCGGCAACTTTTTTGCCTTCTGCAACCGTACGAATAATAACTCCAAATCCTTTAGGTGTTATACTACGCACCAAACGCTTTAAGCGTTCTTTTTCTTCTTTAGATTCGATCTTTTGAGAGATTGAAATTCGATCAGAAAAAGGTACTAATACAATATAACGACCAGCTATTGAGATCTCACTACTAATGCGAGGCCCTTTAGTTGAAATTGGTTCTTTTACTATTTGTACTAAAAGAGATTGATTTGATTTTAAAACGTTAGCAATGCTTCCGTTTTTGTCAATATCTTTCTCAAATTGAAAATTTTTAAGTAAAAAATCGGTATGTCTACCTGTGCTTACACGCTTAACAAATTTCAAAAGTGAAGGCAATTGCGGACCTAAATCATGATAATGCAAAAAGGCATCTTTTTCATAACCTACATTAACAAATGCAGCATTTAGTCCGGGAACAGATTTTCTTACTTTGGCAATAAACACATCACCAACAGAAAAATTGTTATCGTCTTCATCTTTGTGTAATTCGATAAGTTTTCCATCTTTTAATAAGGCAAAATCAACAATATCAGAACTCGATCTTATAATCAATTCTTTTTCCATGTTGTTAATTTTAGTCCATTTTGATTCGTTTCAAAATAGATGGATAGTATTATAATTTGACACAGGATATTAAATCCAGTAAATTCATGTATTGCGAAGGTAAGCGCAATAAACTCATGAATTTTATATCAAAGAACGTTTGTTAAAAATTGAAAAAGTAGTTCAAAAAACTACTTTTTCAATTTATTTTTTCTTGTGACGATTAGCGCGTCTTCTTTTTTTACGCTTGTGCGTCGCTACCTTGTGTCTTTTTCTTTTTTTACCACTTGGCATAAATAAGTCTTTTTAAATTAATATTTGTTTAATGTCTTAGTTGACCTCAACATTGGTCTTAACACCTTCAACAAATACTTTAGCAGGTTTAAATGCAGGTATATTGTGTGCAGGTATTTTTATTGTTGTGTTTTTTGAAATATTTCTTCCTGTTTTCTCAGCTCTAGTCTTTACGATAAAACTTCCAAAACCTCTTAAGTAAACATTATCTCCACCTTCTAAAGAAGATTTTACTTCTTCCATAAAAGTTTCTACTGTTGCTTGTACATCTCCTTTTTCAATTCCTAATTTATCAGAAATTCTAGCTACGATATCAGCTTTTGTCATTGTTATTAATTTTAGGGTTATCTATTAATTATAAGGGATGCAAATATAGGTAATTTAATTTCAATATTTCAAACGTAATTAATTAAAATTTAACGTTATAAACATTTATTTTTGCATTTACGAATCAAATTTTATGGATTTTAATAAAGTTTTAACTCATTGGTATTCAGTAAATAAGCGAACACTTCCTTGGCGAACCACTAAAAATCCGTATTTCATCTGGTTATCTGAAATCATTTTACAGCAAACACAAATCAAACAAGGGTTACCCTATTATGAAGCTTTTGTTAAAGATTTTCCAACCGTTTTTGATCTTGCAAATGCTTCCGAAGAGAAGGTTTTAAAATTATGGCAAGGCTTAGGCTATTACTCCAGAGCTCGAAATTTACATGCTTCGGCAAAGTACATCGCTCATGAACGTAATGGATTATTTCCCAACACCTATACTGAACTGTTACAACTTAAAGGTGTTGGTGATTACACGGCTAGTGCTATTGCTTCCATTTGTTTTAACGAGCCTACTGCTGTTGTTGATGGCAATGTGTATCGTGTATTGTCACGTTACTTTGGAATTGAAACAGCTATCAACTCTTCAAAAGGTATTAAAGAATTTAAAGTTTTAGCTTCAGAATTAATTGATGTCAAACAACCAGGCGACTACAATCAAGCTATAATGGAATTTGGTGCCATGCAATGCAAACCCAAAAACCCAAATTGTTCTGATTGTCCATTACAGAAATCTTGCATCGCATATAATAAAGACTTGATAGATGTGCTTCCAATAAAGCTAAAGAAAACTAAAGTGGTTACAAAATATTTTAATTTTCTTGTCATCTTATCTGAAGATCACAAACGCGTGGTTTTCCAACAACGCACAACTAAAGGTATCTGGCAACATTTATATCAATTCCCCTTGGTTGAGTCTTCAAAAAGCCTTGAAGCAGATGAGTTTCATCTGCTCGATTTAGAAAACACACCTATTAATAAGGTCGCTATAACACATTCGCTTTACAATGAAAAAGACATCATACATAAATTATCGCATCAGCATTTGCACACCAAGTTTTGGATCATAACTCCAGAAAAATTTCCAAGTGAATCTATAGCTACGGCAGACATCAAAGCGTTTCCAACACCTATTTTAATTAGTAAGTTTATTGAGCAATTTAATTTAAGTGCTTAAAGAATTCACAATTTTTTCATACTTTTAATACTCTCATTACAAATTGTTTAATTTTGTAATTTCAAACCATTTAGATCATGTCAGGAACATTAAATAAAGTAATGCTAATTGGGCATTTAGGAGATGAAGTAAAGCTGCATTATTTTGATGATAAAAATTGTGTTGGGCGTTTTCCATTAGCAACTAATGAAACATACACCAACAAACAAACTAACGAGCGCGTTACAAATACAGAATGGCATAATATTGTTGTAAGAAATAAAGCTGCTGAAATTTGTGAAAAATACCTTTCTAAAGGTGATAAAGTTTACATTGAAGGACGTTTAAAAACGAGAAAATGGCAAGACGACAAAGGCAATGATCGTTATTCTACTGAAATTCAGTGTACAGATTTCACTTTCTTGACTAATAAAAATGAAGCACAAGCTAGCTTATCTGAAACACAACCTCAGATAAATCAACCTGAGCCATCTACACCTTCGCAACCAATTGCTGAAGATGATGATTTACCATTTTAATATCTAAAAAATTAACGTATTGGATCCTGAGCCCTCGAGTTTTTTAATTGCATTATTATCTGGAAATTCAGCCTTGATTTCAGGCTTAATTTTACTGATCATTTTACTTCTGTGTTCTGCCTTGATTTCTGGAGCTGAAGTGGCATTGTTCTCTTTAACCAAATCTGATATTGATACAGGTTTGGACGAACAACCAAAGTCTTTTACGATCATTTCTAAATTATTAGAACGGCCAAAAAAGTTATTGGCAACCATACTTGTGGCTAATAATTTTATAAACATTGGAATTGTAATCTTATTTGCTTTCCTCGGAGAATTCCTTTTCAAAGGCATCGATATAACTTGGCTTCGGTTTTTATTAGAAGTTGTTGTTATTACATTTTTAATATTGTTGTTTGGTGAGATTGTTCCCAAAATTTACGCCAGCAGAAACAGTGTGAAATTTTCAACTTTTATGTCAATTCCTCTGAAGGTTTTGGATGTAATTTTTTCTCCAATTAGTTTACCTATGCGATTTTTTAGTCTTACGATTCACAACAGATTAGGGAAGCAAAAATCAAATATTAGTGTTGACCAATTATCGCAAGCTTTAGAATTAACTTCTGAAGGTGATACCACTTTTGAAGAACAAAAAATTTTACAAGGAATTGTCTCTTTTGGAAACACAGATACCAAACAAGTAATGCGTCCAAGAATGGACATTTTTGCTCTTAATGAGAGTCAGAAGTTTAGTGAGATCGTTCCTGAGATCATCAAAAATGGTTACTCTAGAATTCCCGTTTATAAAGATAATATCGATACCGTTACGGGAGTCTTATATGTGAAAGATCTATTGCCTCATATTGATAGAAATGAATTTGAATGGACTACCTTATTGCGAGAACCTTTCTTTGTCCCTGAGAACAAAAAGTTAGATGATCTTATGGTAGAATTTCAGGAAAAGAAAGTCCATTTAGCTGTTGTAGTAGATGAATATGGAGGTACGTCTGGTGTGGTTTCTTTAGAAGATGTCATTGAAGAAATTGTTGGTGATATTAGTGACGAATTTGATGATGACAATGTAATTTACACCAAAATAGATGACAAAAATTTCACGTTTGAAGGTAAGACGACTCTTAAAGATTTTTACAGAATCGTAAATATTGAAGATGTTTCTGTTTTTGAATCTTATAAAGGTGAAGCTGAAACCATAGCTGGGTTTGTTTTAGAGATTTCAGGAATCTTTCCGAGGTTGAAGAGTAAAATAAATTTTAAAAATTACGTTTTCACTGTAGAAGCTATTGAAAAAAAGCGTTTAAAAGATATAAAGTTCACGATTCTGGATTAAAATTTATGAGACCATTTGCTGTTTTATTAGTATTAATGTTATGCTTTGCTTGCGGAAATGATCCGCTTCCAAAACCTAAGGCTATGCTGCGTTTGGAATATCCTGAACCAATGTATAAGAAAGTAGATATTAAACTTCCTTTTACATTTGAAAAGAATCAAATTGCAGATAATATTTCCAACATTAAATTAGATGGTATACATCATACATCTGGTGTGAATATTAATTATCCGCAACTAAAAGGCACTATATATCTTACTTACAAAAAGGTTGAAAATAATAACCTAAGAGACCTATTGAGAGATGCTCAAAATTTAACCCAAAAGCATACTATCAAAGCAGACGAAATTGAAAGTCGGGTTTATGAAAACCCTGATCGAAAGGTCTTTGGAATGTTTTATGAAGTCGGAGGTAATGCCGCTTCTCAATCACAATTTTACGTTACTGATAGCATTAACCACTTTTTAAGTGGATCACTATACTTTTACGCCAAGCCAAATTATGATTCCATTTATCCTGCTGCTGTGTATCTTAAAAATGATATTCAGCATATTATGGAAACGATTGAATGGAAGGAATGATTTTCTTCTAATGATGAGCCTTTCAGAACTTACAACTCATTAAGATTGAAGAGACTTATAATGCGCTAACAACTGTTGTGTTGAAGCATCATGTGGATTAACCACATTGTCACTCTCGATATCTTTTAAAATAGAATTAGCGAGTTGTTTCCCTAATTCAACACCAAACTGATCATAACTGAATATATTCCAAATAATTCCTTGTACAAAAATCTTATGCTCATACATTGCAATTAATTTCCCTAAACTTTCAGGTGTAAGCGTATCGATAAAAATTGTGGTTGTAGGCTTATTCCCTTCAAAGATTTTAAATGGTGTTAGTTGTTTTATATGCTCATCTGAGTATCCTTGCGCTTTAAGTTCTTCAATAACCACTGCTTCCGTTTTTCCATTCATTAAGGCTTCAGTTTGCGCAATAAAATTAGATATTAACTTATCTTGATGATCTTGATTTCCGTGTAGGCATTTTGCAAAACCAATAAACTCAGCAGGAATTAATTTAGTCCCTTGATGAATAAGCTGAAAAAAAGCATGCTGAGAATTAGTACCAGGTTCTCCCCAAATAATTGTTCCTGTCTGATAATTAATAGGCTTCCCATTTCTGTCAATACTTTTTCCGTTACTTTCCATTATGCCTTGTTGTAAATAGGTTGCAAACTGATTCAAGTATTGAGAATATGGAATTACCGCTTCACTTTCAGCTCCAAAAAAGTTATTGTACCAAACGCTCAATAAGGCTGTAATCACAGGAATATTCTTATCAAAATCTGCCGTTTTAAAATGCGTATCCATTTTGTGCGCACCTCTTAACAGACTGTCAAAGTTTTCATAGCCAATGGCTAAACTAATAGACAATCCTACAGCACTCCAAAGTGAGAATCGTCCACCAACCCAATTCCACATTGGAAAAATATTGTATTCGTCTATTCCAAACGCTTTCACTTTTTCAATATTTGTAGACACAGCAACAAAGTGTTTTGAAATCGCTTCATCTGGAGCATGCTTTAAAAACCAAGATCTTATGGTATTAGCATTAGAGAGTGTTTCTTGCGTGGTGAAAGTTTTAGACACAATCACAAATAAGGTGGTCTCAGGATTCAATTTTTTGATCACCTCATTAACATGATCACCATCCACATTGCTTACAAAATGCACCTTTAAATGGTTGGCGTAATAAGATAGGGCATCAACAACCATTGCTGGCCCTAGATCTGATCCACCAATTCCGATATTTACTACATCTGTAAAAGGTTTTCCAGAATACGATTTCAATTCTCCTTGAATCACACTTTCTGAAAAAGTCTTTATCTTATCTTTTACAGCAAATACTTCAGGAATGATGTTTGTACCATCAACTTCAATATGTGCAGATTTATCTTGTCGTAATGCAGTATGTAATACCGCTCGTCCTTCAGTTTGATTAATTTCTTTTCCTGAAAAATAATGCTGAATCGCGTCAGGTAAATCGACTTCATTAGCCAAATCGATTAGTAAGTTTAAGGTCTCAGATGTGATTCTATGTTTGGAATAATCAACAAAAAAATCATCCCATTGTATAAGCATCGCATTTGCTCTATTGGTATGTTGCTCAAATAGTGTTTTAAGATGTGTGTCTTTAATTGTTTCGAAATGCGCTTGTAGTTTTTTCCAAGCGTCAGTAGTAGTAGGATTGATGGTTTTTAAAGCCATTATTGTATGTTCAATGTTAAGGTTTCTTCTTCAGAAGGTAAATCAATAGCAGTATCTTGAAATTGAATATTATCCAACTGAGCTTTTAATGGTTTTATGAATTCTGTGTAAGATGCTTTTAGTGTCTCTGGAATAGACTCAGCAGCGGGTAATTTTTCTTTGAAAGGGTCGACTTGTTTTCCATTTTTCCAAAAGCGATAACACACATGTGGACCACCAGTATTCCCCGTCATACCAACCCAACCAATAACATCACCTTGTTTCACAAAGTCGCCTTTTTTGACATTTTGGGCTTTCATATGAAGGTACTGGGTACTGTATGTCGCATTATGCTTAATTTTGACATATTTCCCATTTCCACCTCGTCTTCTAGACTCAGTAACTGTTCCGTTAGCTGTGGCTAAAATTGGTGTTCCAATTGGTGCTGCAAAATCGGTTCCCTTATGTGGTCTTAGTTTATAACCATAATACGCTATACGACGATTAAGATTATAACGTGATGAGATACGACTGAACTTCACTGGTGCTTTTAAAAATGTTCGTCTTAAACTCTTGGTGTTTTCATCAAAGTAGTCTGCGATTTGTTTCGTGCTATCAACCATGAAATTAAAGGCATAGAACGATTCGTCCTTATGCTGAAAATATGCTGCGTCTATACTTTCAATACCAGCATAAATAGAATCTTCAATAAAGCGTTGCTTGTATACAATTTTAAAGCGATCTCCTTTCTGAAGTCTAAAAAAGTCTATGGTCCAAGCATAAATATCAGACATGTCATTAATCAAAACATAAGGCAACCCTTGAGATTCCATAGTTTCAGACAAGCTACTCAACACAACACCTGAGGCTTCTTTTTGAACAATAGATATTGGCTTTTTACCTCGATAGGTTTCAATGGAATCGGCAAATTTAATAACCACATAATCAATACTGTTAGGCTGATATATGAAACACTCTGGTGTTTGTAAGGAATCATTCGCGCAAAGTAAGGTATATGGTTTTCCTACTTGTAGCTTTCTAATATCAAAGCTATCCTTAGCTTTTTCAGCAATGTTGAAGATTCTCGGATAACCAATATGATTTTTTTTTAAAATTTCGCCGAAGCTATCACCACTTTTGATGGTATCACGTTTAACAATGTAATCATCAAGTACGAATCCGAATTCTTTTTTTGGTTCAGGTTCTACTTGGGTTTGTTGTGTTATAGTGTTAGGTTTAGTATCGTCGTCTTTGCAAGACCACATACCAATACAGATAAAAAGTGCTATTAATAATTGTTTTGGTTGCATTAATTTTTCGGTAGTTAAAGATTTTCTCCCCAATGTTTTAATTCATCTTCGCTCCAAAGTTCAGGAAAAAATATGCGTTTTTGGTATTTCGGGTGCATGTATTTTTTCCAATCGCTTCCACCTGTAGCTTCTCCATCTCCTAAGCCACTTTCAATGTAATGCCTCGCTGCATTATAATGTGCCATAACCCAAGTAACATTTACGGTGTAATCAAAATGTCTCATAGCTTTAACCAAAGCTTCATCATTTTGGTCTTCAGAAGGCAGCTCTTTAAATCTAGTCCAAAGATTTTTGGTGTTATAAGTCTGCATAAAACGTATAAAGTCACCTTTGTAACGTTTCTCAAAATTGACTAAAAGTGTCGATTTTTTTCCGGTTTTATAATCTTTACCAGCCGCTTGCCAATACAAGTGCTCAAAAGCGTGTTCAAAAGGGGTGTTCCTATCAATTGTAGCTCTAAATCTGATATCGATCAAGTTTATAAGCTCGGTAGATGCAAACTCAATCATTCTGTATTGCGCACTTTGAAAACCACTAGCAGGTGTTAAGGTATATCTAAACTTCATGTACTGCTCTACTTCCATTCCTTCACGCATGATATTAAACGAGGTGGTTAGCATGTCAAAATAACGACTGATACGCATGATCTTACTCTCAAAAAAATCGACGTGTAAATCTTCTTTTTGAGCCACCTGATCAATTTCCCAAAGAATCATTTTGAAAATAAGTTCGTTAATTTGGTGGTAAGCGATAAATACCATCTCATCAGGAAGCGTGGTACGTTGGATTTGAAGGTTTAGAAGTGCATCTGTTTGTATGTAGTCCCAATATGTAATAGGCTTACTGTAAAGTAAGCCGTATAAATGGTCGTCTGTATCTTGGTCTATGTTTTTATATTTCTCTTCTAGCTGCTTGACGATATCGTCAAATTTGCGTAAATCATCCATATTTTAGTTAGTCAAATTGAACCTGAAAGGAATGTTTCAGTCCCTTAAAAGCTTCTAAATTAGCCTGAAGCGAGCCTACAGCTAAATCGGCTTTAATTTTTAAAGGAATTTTATTTTTATCAGCACTAACCCAAAGGGTTAAACTTTCTTGTTCTTTAAACACACGTCCAGCCATTACATAAGGTCTAAAAACAAGAGTTTTTACTTTACCAAATTCTGTATCAATCGTTTCTCTTCCTAGAAATTTTAATCTGAAGTTATAATTTTCTTCATCAAAAAACATATTGAGTGTTACGATCTCACCTTCTTTAATAGACTCAGTATCATAATTATTTCTCAAATAATAAAATGCAGAAACCATGTCTTGAACATCCTTTTCGGTAGCAATTGTCTTTTGAGTTTTGCGTTTTTTATCCTCGATAAAAGCCTCTTGTTTATCGTGGTCGAATTTAATTTCGATATCTTTCGTATGACCACCTTCATCAATTTTCCTAATAAATTTATAAGGCACACCTGTTTCTTTATCAATATAGCTTTCGTAGCGATCTTTAACTTTGAAAAACCATTTAATTGCTCCAGTGGTCCACCCTTTACCAACTACATGATATACTGGTTTCCCATTGAACGTGGATTCCTTAACTTCTAAAGTGGCATTCCCAGCTTTTAGAAAATTACTGTAGCTCATTTCAAATTTAAACCATTCTCCCTCTTGAAATGCAGTATCCTGCTGTGGAGCTGCAAAACTTGCACTTATTAAAAGACCTATAAATAGTATAATATTTTTCATAACGTATGTATTGTAAAATAAATTTCAAAGCGTTTATTAGCCTTGTCTATAGGGAGAATTACAATTACTATTCCAAAAATAAAAAAAAACACGAGACCGAAGTAAATCCTAGTGTTATAGTTATGTTAGAGTTTAAAAAAAAATGCCATTCAGAGCGAAACAAAGTGTCGTGAAGAATTTCCTAAAAAAAGATTCTTCAGTCGCTGCGCTTCCTTCTGAATGACACAAAATTCCTCTATTCTAATTCCCTGCTTATTTCGATAAACAAGTCTGCTCGAAATGACATGTATTTAGAATAACAGGAGCAGAACCTTACAAGGTTCCACGTTTGGCTTGTTCACGCTCTATAGATTCAAAAAGTGCTTTAAAGTTTCCAGCTCCAAATCCGCGAGCACCCATTCGTTGAATGATTTCAAAAAACAAGGTTGGTCGATCTTCAACAGGTTTGGTGAATATTTGAAGTAAGTAACCTTCTTCATCAGCATCAACCAAAATAGAAAGATCTTGAAGTTTACTAATGTCTTCCTTCATCATATCGCGATGTTCGCCTAAGCGTTCAGGAATCATATCATAATAAGCTTGTGGTGGTGGTGGTAAAAACTCAACACCTCTAGCTTTTAATTGCGCCACAGTTTTAATGATATCATCTGTAGCCACAGCAATATGTTGTACACCTTCACCTTCATAAAAATCTAAGTACTCTTCAATTTGCGACTTCTTGGCTGCTTTAGCAGGTTCGTTAATTGGAAATTTGATTCGACCATTACCATTGCTCATTACTTTACTCATAAGCGCAGAATATTCTGTGTGAATCTGTTTATCATCAAAAGACAGAAAATTAACAAATCCCATCACATCCTCATACCATTTCACCCATTTGTTCATTTGTCCCCAACCAACGTTACCTACCATATGATCTATATATTTCAGGCCTACTGGTTCTGGATTATAATCAGACTCCCAAGCTCTGTAACCTGGTAAAAAAGTTCCGTTGTAGTTTTTGCGTTCAACAAACATGTGGACTGTTTCTCCATACGTGTAAATTCCTGCACGAACAACTTCACCATGCTCATCTTTTTCAACGGTTGGTTCCATGTATGGCTTTGCACCTCGACTTGTAGTTTCTTCAAAAGATTTACGCGCATCATCAACCCAGAGTGCCACAACTTTAACACCATCTCCATGACGCACAATATGATCATTGATAGGCGATTTACTATTTAAAGGTGTTGTAAGAACTAATCTGATTTTATCTTGTTTTAAAACATAACTAACCTCGTCGGTAGATCCTGTTTCTAAACCTTTATAAGCATACGATTGAAAGCCAAATGCTGTTTTATAAAAATGAGCAGACTGTTTTGCATTACCAACGTAAAACTCAACATAATCTGTTCCTAAAAGTGGTAAAAAATCCTGAGCATCTTCAAAGATTTTTTCTAATCCATAATTGACGCTTTTTACTTCTTTTGCCATAATATTTGTCTTATTTATTTCCTGATAAAACAGGAATACTATTATTTATTTATACTATCTGTTTTTATTTCAATATTGCCGAATTCATCAATTTCTACAGTTTCAACATTTAGAGTATCTTCAACTACTTCATTAAAATCGTCGTCGTCATAAATTGAATCATTTTCCCATTCGTAATAATCATCATAATGATTGTTGTCATAAGCTTGTTTAAAAGCTTGAGAAATTAAAACACCATAAAACACAAAATATAAGATATAGGCTATTGTAATAACCGATCCTACAGCTATGGATACAATGTTTATGATTTTAGAAGTTTGAACATTACTAAAACTACTTCTAGAAAATGCATCAGGATGTTCGGCATATTCTTGAAGGCTTTTATTGGCCATTACCAAACCAATTGCTCCTAAAACAATAGACACCACTGCAAAAATTCCACAACAACATCCAGCAAATGCAATAACCAATCCGATGACACCTAAAGTCATTGCCGAAGGATCAGCAGGTAGTTTATTATAACTCATAGGTTTTCTTTATTCTAACCAAGATTTAAAATAATCTTCATCTGCTATTTTTAAAGCCTCTTCAGTTATCTGTAAAGGTTTAAATGTATCAACCATGACAGCCAATTCTTCAGTTTTAACTTTACCAATACTACGCTCAGTAGCTCCTGGGTGTGGTCCATGAGGAATTCCTGCTGGATGCAATGAAATATGTCCTGCTTCAATATCATTTCTACTCATAAAATCACCATCAACATAGTACAACACCTCATCACTATCAATATTACTATGATTGTAAGGTGCAGGAATACTTTCAGGATGATAATCGTATAGTCTTGGCACAAAACTACACACTACAAAAGCATCAGTTTCAAAAGTTTGATGCACTGGAGGTGGTTGATGAATACGTCCTGTTATGGGTTCAAAATCATGAATTGAAAAGGCATAAGGATAATTATATCCATCATAACCAACAACATCAAAAGGATGCGACGCATACACCATTTCAAAAATATCATCTTGCTTTTTTATTTTCATTAAAAACTCTCCAGATTCGTTGTAAGTTTCCAGTTCTTGAGGCTGTCTAATGTCTCTTTCACAAAAAGGAGAATGCTCTAATAATTGACCGAACCAATTTCGGTAGCGTTTAGGTGTATAAATTGGTCGTCTAGATTCAACTATAAACAAACGGTTATCCTCAGTATCAAAATCAATTTTGTAAATAATTCCGCGAGGAACCAACAAGTAATCACCATATTTAAAATCTAGATTCCCAAGATGCGTTCTTAATTTTCCTGAGCCTTTATGAACAAAGATCAGTTCGTCGGCATCTGAGTTTTTATAAAAATAATCGTTAGTAGATTGCTTAGGAGCTGCCAAAATAATTGTACAGTCACTATTTGTAAGCACTGCTTTCCTACTCTCTAAATAATCCTGTTCTGGTTGCACCTGAAAACCTCTCAATCGATACGATTGAATACTATTCGTTTTCGCTATTTTAGGCGAAACACTATATTGCTTTTTGATGGCTTTAACTTGAGTTGGTCGCTGCTCGTGATAAGAATTAGTTGACATCCCATCAAAACCTATAGTTCCGAACAATTGTTCGTAATACAGGCTTCCATCGTCTTTTCTAAATTGTATATGTCGCTTATGCGGAATTTTTCCGAGCTTATGATAAAAAGGCATTTTTTAAAATTTAAGAGTTGATATACTTATACAACAAATACATCATTTTTAGTGTTCTAAAGGTACAAAAAATGTATGCTTAAACAGGTTTTTAATCTGAATCATTTTTAGTGTATCCTATTCTATAGATTGCACACAAATATAAGGAGTATATTCTAAGAATAAGTCGAAATCAAACTTATTGGAAATGTAATAGATATCTTAAACTCAATAACCTTTAAAACCAAAAACCAACATTAAAATACCAAATGCTTTTGCGTTGTTCTGGTGAGTATGAGCATTTTGCTTGTAATGGTCCTAAAAATGTCTCAATACCATAACCCAAAGCATAGCCTCTGTAGGCTGGTAAGGTAAACCATTCTCCAGTATCAAAAATATTGTTCTCAACATTTGCCCAATTTCCTTCTAATGTGATATGGTGCTTTTTGAAAATCTCATAGTCTGCACTAGCACTCGCTTTAACGAAGCTGTTTCCGGTAAGTGATATAAAATCATAACCATAAAATGGAATAAAGTTATTGATAAAGTCATTTCCGTAACCACCAAGTGCAAAGTCTAGTGTATTGGTATGATTCTCACCCAATTTAAAACCTCCTGCTGTCTTTAAATTAATGGCGAACTTATCTGAAAGACTGAAGGCATAACCTATATCTGCCTTTGCAATAGAAAAGGGCTCAAAACTATCGTTAAATCCAGAAGCAAATAAATACCAATGAAACGTTCCATCAAAAAAGAATCCTTTTTTGGGATAGTATTTATTATCATAAGTATCGAGCATTAAATTTCCGTAAACACTACCATAATCGGTGTTTTCAAAAATAAACTCATCGGTTTGTGCATTTAACGTAATGGTTTCCGATTTGATCTTTAATCGTTTATGTTCTGCTCCAAGACTCAAGGCAAAATCTTTTCTAAAAAGTGTTTTAAGATAAAACTGATTGGTTTGATCTCTGAGTTGTGCATCTATCTTATTCAATCCTGGAACCAGAGTTTCAAAATCATCAATCAACAATTCTGTACTCACCTGTTTTTCAAATTGATTGTATCTTGATTTAATACCAATACTCCAATAAAACCCTTTATCAATGAGGTACTCTAAATTGAACCTTACATTATCTCCTAAAATAACATCTAAGGATGCAATATCATTATCAAATAACAAACGTTTTTTAGTAAGATTTACCAAAGCAGCACTCTTATATAAGTCGTCATAATGCAGCCCTAGCTTTATGAATGTTGTTATTTCGTTTTCTCGTACAGTTGCGTATAAATCGTATCCTTCTTTAGATTTTGATTTTTTAAATTGATATTTAAATGAGTCGAAGTTATTTGTTGCTATAAGATTATTAATGCCTCTATTAAAGTCTGCATAACTAACTTTTGAATCGTCTTTAAATTTAAACTTCCCTATAAAATATGATCTTGTATAACGCTTATTTCCATCAATAGTAATGAGGTTAATCTTTATACTATCTTTAGCTATTGTATTCACTTTTAAGTAGTCGTCTTGTTTTTGGCGCTTTGGTAAGTTTAATAGTTCTGGTGCTTTTTTCAGAGTAGCTTCTTTACCACTTTTTATAATGGCTTCACCTTCACTAAAAGAAACAACTGTAAAATCTTTAATATTTGGATGAATATAAATATCGGTCTTTTTAGACTTAAGCTTCATCTCATTAATTGTTCTGAAATTATTGATTTGCAATAATACATCTGGCGCAGAAGTTAATTCTGTTCTATCTCTTAATCCGTCTTGAACATCTACACCTATGATAACATCCATCCCTTTAGCTCGTAATTCGTCAACAGGATAATTATTAACTACACCACCATCAATAAGCATTTGATCATTAATCATAACAGGTTGAAACAACGAAGGAAAGGCACCACTTGCACTTATCGCTTCAGCTAAATTGCCAGAATCAAGCATTACAGCTTCACCTGTTTCTACATTGGTTGCCAAGCAAAAGAATGGAATTGGTAACTCTTTAAAATCATTGACATCACTAACGTGCAAGGTTAATTTAGATAATAGATTGAATACATTTTGACCTCTTGACAAAGCCGAAGGTAACGTTAATTTGAACTTATCAAACGGAAGACTTACCGCATATTTTTCTTCATTGTCTCGCTCTAAAATGGCTTTAGACGCTCGAGGCAAATCATCATTGATCACCTTATCAAAATCAAGCGTATTAAAAATAGAATCCAATTCTTGTCCTGAATATCCAGATGCGTATAGTGATCCTATAATTGCTCCCATACTGGTTCCAGCTACATAATCTACTTTAATCCCTAAACTGTCTATAACTTTGAGAGCGCCAATATGAGCAAACCCTTTAGCACCTCCTCCACTTAACACCAACCCTACTTTAGGTTGAGCTTCAGAAGAATGGTCTTGAGCAACACCAGTAACTGAAAGGCATAATAGCATTATAAGTAGGATCTGTTTCATTTGGTACTATAGTAGGTTTTTATTTTTTTGGCTCTTGATGCTCCAACAACAGCTTCAAGATCTTTTTCATCTGCTTCAGAAATACGTTTCACCGTTTTAAAAGCTTTCATTAAGGCAACAATTGTTTGTTCTCCTATACCTGGAATGGTTTCTAATTCTGTGGTTAACGCATTTTTACTTCGTCTATTCCTGTGATGTTCAATCCCAAAGCGATGTGCTTCATTTCTTAAATGCTGAATCACTTTAAGGGTTTCACTTTTCTTGTCTAAATATAATGGAATTGGATCGTCTGGATAAAATAATTCTTCCAAACGTTTCGCAATTCCGATGATCGCAATTTTATTTCTCAAATTAAGCTTGTCGAGACTTTTTAATGCTGAAGACAATTGCCCCTTACCACCATCAATAATTATTAAATGCGGCAAAGGTTGGTCTTCGTCTAGCAGACGTTTATATCTTCTGTAAACAACCTCTTCCATTGAAGCAAAATCGTCAGGACCTTCAACTGTTTTAATATTAAAATGGCGATAATCTTTTTTGCTAGGCTTACCATCTTTAAACACAACACAAGCTGCAACTGGATTGGTTCCTTGAATGTTGGAATTATCAAAACACTCAATATGTCGAGGCTCTTCAGGTAATCGCAAATCTGATTTCATTTGCGCCATAATACGATTGGCATGTCGATCTGGATCTACAATTTTAACTTGTTTGAAACGCTCCATCCTGTAATATTTTGCATTTCGAATCGAGAGATCAAGAATCTTCTTTTTATCTCCAACTTTAGGTATTGTAACTTTCACATCATCTCCTAGATCAATAGAAAATGGCACATAAATCTCTTTAGAATTAGAATGAAATCGTTGTCTTATTTCTGTGATAGAAAGTTCTAACAACGCTTTATCTGTTTCATCTAATTTCTTTTTAATTTCGAGTGTGTGCGATCTAATAATACTTCCGTAAGACAGCTGAAGAAAATTAACATAGCCATAGCTTTCGTCACTTATAATTGAAAAGACATCTACATTACTAATCTTAGGATTCACAATTGTAGACTTGGCTTGATAGTTTTCAAGAATTTCGATCTTCTCTTTAATACGTTGTGCATCCTCAAATTTCATTTCTGAAGCAAATTGCTTCATCTGATGCTTGAACTCATTTAACGAATCTTTAAAATTTCCTTTAATAATAGCTCTAATCGCCTTAATATCTTGATTGTATGCTGCTTCAGATTGCAAGTTTTCACAAGGTCCTTTACAATTTCCTAAGTGATACTCCAGACAGACTTTATACTTATTTGCATTAATTTTTTCTTCCGAAAGATTAAAGTTACAGGTTCTTAAATGGTACAAGCCTTTGATTAAATCCAACAAGGTGTGAACCGTTTTCATACTTGTGTAAGGTCCAAAATATTCAGAACCGTCTTTGAACACACGTCGCGTTGGAAACACTCTTGGAAAACGTTCGTTTTTTATACAAATCCACGGATACGATTTATCGTCTTTGAGCAATACATTGTAACGCGGCTTGTATTTTTTTATCAAGTTGTTTTCTAATAATAACGCATCCTTTTCAGTGTCTACTACAATATGTTTAATACTTGCAATTTTTTTTACAAGCACACGTGTTTTGCCATTGTCATGAGTTTTTGTAAAATACGAACTCACACGCTTTTTAATATTCTTTGCCTTGCCAACATAAATGAGCGTATCATTAACATCATAATACTGATATACACCTGGTTCTTTAGGCAAGGTTTTCAACTGAATATCTAAAGATGGCTTTTGCATAACTCAAAGTTAACTGAAATGGTCACATCCCAAAAATAATCAACCGCTATTTTAGTATATTGCAATATCAATTTTCTTACAACTTATGAATATTGTTATTTTATCTCGTAACCCTAATTTATATTCAACACAACGTCTTGTAAAAGAAGGTGAAGAACGAGGGCATGATATAGAAGTTATTGATCCTTTAAAATGTGATATTGTTATTGAAAAGGAAAAACCTTCTATTTATTACAAAGATCGTTACCTTGATTATGTTGATGCTATTATTCCTCGTATTGGAGCATCAGTAACATTTTATGGTTGTGCTGTTGTAAGACAGTTTGAAATGATGGGTGTGTTTACCATTGTTACTTCAGATGCCATTTTAAGGTCAAGAGATAAATTACGAAGCTTGCAACGTTTATCAAAAGCTGGTGTTGGTATGCCAAAAACGGTTTTTACAAATTACTCGAGAGATGTTGTTGAAGTGATTGAACATGTTGGTGGAACTCCAGTGATTATTAAATTATTAGAAGGAACTCAAGGTTTAGGTGTTGTTTTGGCTGAAACCAAAAACGCTGCCGAATCTGTATTAGAAGCCTTTAACGGATTACAAGCTAGAGTGATTGTTCAAGAGTTTATAAAGGAAGCTAAAGGTGCCGATATTAGAGCTTTAGTTGTGGACGGACAAGTTGTAGGTGCCATGAAACGCCAAGGAAAAGAAGGCGAGTTTAGATCGAATTTACATCGTGGTGGCAATGCCGAAATCATTAAACTTAATGCCGAAGAATTAGGCTTAGCAATGAAAGCTTCTCGTGTTTTAAAATTACCTGTTTGTGGTGTTGATATGTTACAATCTGCAAGAGGACCTTTATTACTTGAAGTAAACTCAACTCCAGGCTTAGAAGGTATTGAAGGTGCAACAGGTAGAAACATCGCAAGAGCAATAATTACATTTATAGAACGCAATAGCAAATAGATGAGTGACAAAGATGTATTAGAAATTTTAGGAGAAAAAGTACCTTTAGGGCAAAGCGCTAATGTAAGTTTTAATGTCGCCAAGCTACATACTCAAAATAGGATTGACGTTCCTGTAATAATCGAGCGTTCAAAAAAACCTGGTCCAACAGTTTTGATCACAGCAGGAATTCATGGTGATGAAGTTAATGGTGTTGAAATTGTCAGACAAATTATAGCCAAAGGCATTAACAAACCTAAAAAAGGCACTATTATCTGTGTGCCTGTGATTAATGTATTTGGATTTATTCATATGGATCGTGAGTTTCCTGATGGTCGGGACTTAAATCGCGTGTTTCCAGGAATAAAAGGCGGTTCTTTAGCAAGTCGTGTTGCTTTTAAACTCGTTACTGAAATTTTACCTCATGCCGATTTGGTAATGGACTTCCATACTGGAGGTGCAGATCGTTTTAATGCAGCTCAAATTAGAATTGTAAAAGGCGAAAAAAACTTGAAGGCTTTAGCCGAAATTTTCGGCGCTCCTTTTGTACTGTATTCTAAAAATTTGAATAAATCCTTCAGAAACACGTGTTATAAATTAGGGATTCCTGTGTTACTTTTTGAAGGCGGAAAGTCTTTTCATATAGATGCTACGATTACTAATACAGGTGTGAATGGTGCCAAACGTGTGTTGAATCATTTAGAAATGCTCAATAGTAAGTTCAAGGTTTCAACACCTAAAAAATCGTGTGTATTTGTTTCAGATAGTAAATGGATCAGAGCCAATTATTCTGGAATGTTCAAAGCTTCTGTTAACATAAATGCTTTTGTAACTAAAGGTGATGTGATTGGCCATATCACAGATCCTTATGGAAGTTTTAATCATTTTGTTAAAGCGCCAAATGATGGCTATATCTTTAACATTAATGAGTCGCCAATTATTTATCAAGGTGATGCTATTTTTCATATATCAACAGCATTGAACGCATGACAAAATCTGAACTGCGAATTGCATACAAACAGCATCGAAAATCACTTTCTGAAGACAGTATTGAAGACTTAAGCCTCAAGATTGCAAATCATTTGCTAACCCTTCCTATTTGGGACAAATCTTACTATCATATTTTTTTACCCATTGTAGAACAGAAAGAAGTTAATACTGAATATATTTTGAATATTCTTTCAGGAAAAGACAAGCATATTGTTATTTCAAAAAGTGATTTTTCAAAGTTAGAACTCACACACTATTTGTTAACCGATAGTACTACCATTAAGACAAACGAATGGAACATTCCTGAACCTATTGATGGCATTCCAATTGACACTAAACTAATTGATGTGGTATTTGTTCCGTTATTGGCGTTTAACGAACAAGGACACCGAGTTGGATATGGCAAAGGATTTTACGATCGATTTTTATCACAATGCCAACCTGAAACACTTAAAATTGGTCTGTCTTTTTTTGAAGCTGAAAGTAATATTGAAGATATCTCAAGCGATGATATTGCTCTAGATTATTGTGTTACTCCAGAGAAGACGTATCGGTTTTAGTTGCAGTTTCCGAATGTTTAAACGCGCGTTTATTAAAGAAGATTAAAATTCCAATACCTGTACTAATCGCCATATCAGCAATATTAAACACAGGTTCAAAGAAGGTAAAGCGATCTCCTCCAATTACTGGAAGCCATTCTGGCAATACACCAGACCACATTGGAAAATGTAACATATCAACGACATGACCATGAAACAAACTGTCGTAACCTCCATCTGAAGGCAAAAACGAAGCGACTTGTCCTGAGCTAGCGTCAAAAAGCACTCCATAAAACACAGAGTCAATAATATTGCCTAAAGCGCCAGCTAAAATTAAGGATACTGCAAAAATTAAAGTCCTCGAGCTTTTGTTAAGTATTGATTTGTGAAGCCAATAGCCAATTCCGATAACTGCAAATATTCTAAAAATGGTAAGGCAAAGCTTTGCGGTTCGCTCTGAAATAAATGAGATAAAATCACTGATTTTAGTTCCCCAAGCCATGCCTTCATTCTCAATAAAGTAAATTTGAAACCACGAAAACACCTCAACACGTTCGTGAAGTGCAAAATGTGTTTTGATATACACCTTAGATACTTGGTCTACAAGTAAAATAGCGATAATGAAAAGCGTGGCTTTTTTTAAAGACATAATTTGTTTAGCCGTTTGTTAAAAATAGGGTTTCAGATTTAATAATATCTCATAAAAAACACCTTGTAATAAGGTGTTCTTTTGTGTTATATATTTAGCTAAAAGCTATTGCATGTTTTTAGCTTCAATACTCAATGTTGCGTGAGGTACTAATTTTAAACGCTCTTTATTGATTAATTTACCTGTAACTCTACAGACACCATAGGTTTTATTCTCAATTCTAATAATTGCATTTTTTAAATCGCGAATAAACTTTTCTTGTCTAATTGCCAACTGTGAGTTTGCCTCTTTGCTCATTGTTTCACTTCCTTCTTCAAAAGCTTTAAATGTTGGAGAGGTATCATCGGTTCCATTATTGTGATCGTTCATGTAAGCACTTTTTATTAACTCTAAATCGTGCTCAGCTTTTTCTATTTTTTCTAACAATAACGACTTGAACTCTGCCAAGTCCGCATCTGAATATCTAACTTTATTTTCTGTTGCCATTATTTTAAATTTTTTGAATTGACAATTTGGTATTTACATTATCAAAAGCAATTTCTATACCAGTATTTAGATGTTCTAAAATTTGTAATTCTTCGGTTAGGGTTTCGGTTTTAATATATTCTAAATTTGTTTCAATTGCATTAACAATTTGCTCGTCCTTTTGAAATTGAACCGCAATTCTATCGGTTAATTCGAATCCAGAATCTTTACGTAAGTTTTGAATACGATTCACTAATTCTCTTGCAATGCCCTCTTTCTGTAAATCGTCTGTAATGGTTACATCCAAAGCAACTGTCAATGCTCCTGAACTTGCAACAAGCCATCCTTCGATGTCTTTGGAAGTAATTTCAACATCAGAGTGTTCTAATGTAATATTTTTTCCATTAATTTCAACGTCTAAACTACCATTTTGCTCGATTTTTTTGATGTCTTCAGCAGAAAACCCATTGATTAACTGGGCAACAGCCTTCATGTCTTTACCAAATCGAGGTCCTAATACTTTAAAGTTAGGCTTAATTTGTTTCACTAAAATATCTGAAGCATCTTCCATAACCTCAACATGTTTCACATTGACTTCAGATTTAATTAAATCTGAAACGGCTAAGATCTCTAGCTTTTGCTCTTGAGAATCAATAGGAATCATGATCTTTTGCAAAGGTTGACGCACTTTAATTTTTTCTTTAGCTCTTAACGATAAGACTAAGGAAGAAATTGTTTGCGCACTTTCCATTTTACGCTCTAAGGTTTTATCAACATAAGTTTCATCAAACTTTGGAAATTCTGCTAAATGCACACTTTCAAAAGTTTCTTTTTGAGTCACAGAATTAAGATCGTTGTACAATTGATCCATATAGAAAGGAGCAATTGGAGCTCCTAACTTTGCAATAGTCACCATACAGGTATAGAGTGTTTGATACGCAGAAATCTTATCCGATTGATAATCGCCTTTCCAGAAACGTCTTCTACTTAAACGCACATACCAATTACTTAAATAATCCTGAGTAAAATCTGAAATTGCTCTCGCTGCCTTTGTTGGCTCATAATCGGCATAACAATCATCCACTTTTTGAATCAAGGTATGCAGTTCAGATAAGATCCAACGATCAATTTCAGGTCGTTCAGACAATGGTATGTCTGCTTCAGCGTAAGTAAACTTGTCAAGATTTGTGTAAAGCGTAAAGAAAGAATAGGTGTTATAAAGTGTTCCGAAAAACTTACGCTTTACTTCTTCAATTCCTTCAGCATCAAACTTAAGGTTATCCCAAGGGTTCGCGTTCATAATCATGTACCAACGCGTAGCATCTGCACCATAAGTCGATAAGGTTTCAAAAGGATCTACAGCATTCCCAAGTCGTTTAGACATTTTTTGTCCGTTCTTGTCCAATACCAATCCGTTTGAGACTACATTTTTATAAGCCACAGAATCAAAAACCATCGTTCCAATAGCATGTAGTGTATAGAACCAACCACGTGTTTGATCAACACCTTCAGCGATAAAATCTGCAGGATATGATTTTCCTTCATCAATAAGGTCTTTGTTTTCGAAAGGATAATGCCATTGTGCATAAGGCATTGAACCCGAATCAAACCAAACATCAATAAGATCGCTTTCGCGTTTCATAGGCTGTCCTGATGCTGACACTAAGATGATCTCATCTACAATATTCTTGTGAAGGTCTATTTTAGCATAGTTGTCATCAGAATTATTACCAACTTCAAACGCTTCAAAAATAGCCTTATTCATTACTCCAGCACTAACCGCTTTAGTCATTTCAGCTTTTAATTCTTCAACTGAACCAATACAGATTTCTTCTTTACCATCTTCGGTTCTCCAGATAGGTAATGGAATTCCCCAATATCGAGAACGCGATAAGTTCCAATCGTTTGCATTAGCAAGCCAATTCCCAAAACGTCCTGTTCCCGTAGATTCAGGTTTCCAGTTGATGGTATTGTTTAAAGCAACCATACGTTCTTTAACGTCTGTGACTTTTATAAACCACGAATCTAAAGGATAGTATAAAATTGGTTTATCAGTACGCCAACAATTTGGGTAACTGTGTTTGTATTTTTCAACCTTAAAGGCTTTATTTTCCTCCTTTAACTTAATAGCAATTTCAACGTCAACCGAACGCTCTGGTGCTTCATCATCATTGTAGTATTCGTTTTTAACATACTTTCCTGCAAACTCTCCCATTTCTGGTCTGAATCGGCCTTGTAAATCTACAAGTGGCACCAAATTTCCTTGCTCATCTTTCACCAACATTGGAGGAACTTCTGGTGTAGCCTGTTTAGCAACTAAGGCATCATCAGCTCCAAAAGTTGGTGCTGTATGAACGATTCCTGTTCCGTCTTCAGTGGTTACGAAATCTCCAGAAATTACTCTAAAAGCATGTTCTGGATTGTCATTTGGTAAAACATAAGGCAATAATTGCTCGTAGGTGATTCCAACGAGATCAGCACCTTTAAATTCTTTGACAACAAAATAAGGTATGGTTTTATCTCCTGAATTATAGGCTAACAAATCTGACTTTTCTTCAACCAAATTATATTTTCCTGAAAACTGATAATTCACCAATTTCTTTGCTAGGATGACATTCATGGGTTGAAACGTATACTGATTATAAGTTTCCACAAGTACATAATCAATCTTTGGACCAACAGTAAGTGCTGTATTACTTGGCAAAGTCCAAGGCGTGGTAGTCCAAGCTAGGAAATGAATATCGCCTTCATCTTGTAAAAAGGCTGGAAGTGACTCAGGGTTTGCTTTGAATTGAGCCACAACAGTCGTATCTGTAACATCCTGATAAGTTCCTGGCTGATTTAACTCGTGCGAGCTTAAACCTGTTCCTGCTTTTGGTGAATATGGCTGAATGGTATACCCTTTGTATAACAACTTTTTAGAATAGATTTGCTTGAGTAACCACCAAACACTTTCCATATATTTAGGATCGTAAGTAATATATGGATCATCCATATTAACCCAATATCCCATTTTTTGTGTCAGATCATTCCAAACATCAGTGTAACGCATTACAGCTTTACGACAAGCCGCATTGTAGTCTTCAACAGAAATGGTTTTACCAATATCTTCTTTAGTAATTCCTAATTCTTTTTCAACACCAAGTTCAATTGGTAGTCCGTGTGTATCCCAACCTGCCTTACGCTTAACCTGAAAACCTTTCATGGTTTTATATCGTGGAAAAATATCTTTAATGGCACGTGCTAAAACATGATGCACACCAGGCAATCCATTTGCAGAAGGAGGTCCTTCAAAAAACACAAATGGCTGCTTCCCTTCGCGCGTGGAAATACTTTTATTAAAGATGTTATTTTCTTTCCAAAAGCTCAGTATTTCATCAGCAACTTTTGGTAAGTCAAGTCCTTTATATTCAGGAAATTTCGCGTTCATGATCTCAGTATTCTAATCGAGTCGCGAAATTAATGAATTTAGATAAAATTTTAGGTGTATAACTTGTAAAAAGTAGAATTCTAAACCTTACAGAATCACAATTAAGAATGACACTAACAAAACCAGCAGTGATATAATCCGCTTTAAGTTTTTCATATCGATTTTATAAGTTCTGAAATAATTGTAACAATACTAAAACCAATTAATCCACAAGTGATTATGATAACAATAAGTGATATGAGTTTTTTGTTGTTACTTTCTGGAGACATAATAAAGTGTCTTTAAAACTTAGACACTTAAATTCTAAATAAGTCACAACGAAGTGTTTATTATCCCAAAAACAAAAGCAAGTGTTTTAGCACTTGCTTCTATGTGTATTGGTTAGCTATAATTTAGGGATTATCAGTTAGTAGCTCTTCGTAAAGCTACATACTTCTATAATTATAGCAAATAACATATGTTAATTTTCAAGTAATTCTTTTCTAATTCTGCTTAACTGAACTGGCGTTATATTTAGATACGATGCAATTTGATATTGTGGAATTTGATTATCAATATCGGGAATACGATCTCTGAGTAATTCATAACGTTCTGTGGCATTGTATGATATAGACTCAATTTGTTTTTGTTCGTACATTAAGAACAGATATTCTAAAATTCGGCTATACAAATGACTTACTTCATTGTAGGTTTTTGACAGATCCATAAAATCTTTGTATTCTATTTCATAAACCTCGCATTCTGTTAAAGCTTCATAAGAAAACAGGGACGGTTTTTGCGTTAATATAGAACCTATTGACCCTGTAAAGCTTATTGGTGAATAGATGTTTTTTGTATATTCTTTTCCTGAGCTATTAACTCTTTTGGAGATCATTAAGCCTGATGTAAGAAAATAAATTTTAGAACTTATCGCGCCTTGTTCAACGACTTTTTCTCCTTTTTTTAGGTGTTTTTTTGAGGCAAGACTTTCGAGCTTTAGGAATACTTCCTCAGACATCTCAAATTTTGATTTTAAAAAATCAAATCTAGGGTCATTCATTAGTTTTAGGTTGGTTAAAAGTTAGTTCAATGAATTTCCTTTTTTTTTAGAACACTTCCAAATAAACCCTTTGAACCATACAATAATTCAGACGATGTGTTATCAGGTTAATTTATAATTATTTTCTTGGTTGTAACTTTTGAATCTACACTTAGATATACCACATAAGCTCCAGAAGTGATATTTTGAAGATTTAGTCCTGACTCAAGTTGAGAAGCCTCTACATTTGAAAATTCCTGCATTGCTTGCCCCAAAATATTGTAAATATAAAGTTCGTCGGCATTGTTTTGTAAGCCTTTCACATACAGTTTATCTAAAGTATTATCGACATAAATTTTATAATCGTGTAAGCTATTTCCTTGAGAAGAAAGTGTCTCCTCCTGATTTTGAAATACAATCTCGAACCTGTTATTAAATTGGCCTTCATTGGATGAAAACTCATAAGCTTGCTCGGCTTTCAAATCATAAAACGCACCAGTAAGATTATCTTTTAAATACACCTCTTGATTGTCATCTATATTTTCAAAATCAGTCGCTTTTATGGAATAGTTATAAGTTCCAGATGTTTTTAAATGCAACGGAATAATTTTGTCATTTGTAATTGAAGCATACGCTTGAATAAGTAATAGTTCATCTTCTAAAATCAAACTCAAGTCGTCATGACCTAGACTTGCATTTCTAGCCTCAAAACCATAATCAAACGCATCTGTTGTGTGGTTACTAAACCCTAAAAGCAATTCTCTTCTTGCTTCAGGACCATTAACCGAATTAAACTCTAAACGCAGTTTTTGCATTATCGCTTCAGTTTCTGTGTCAGTATCACCAGAAGTCCTTAAAAATACAGCACCTTGATCGTAGGTTCCATTAGCATCACTTTCTTTAACAAACACTCTTTGACTATTTTTAAACGTCACTGTTCCATCGGCAACTATTTCAGTTAAAAAGCCTTGACCAACTGGAAGGTAACGCGTCGGACGTTTTGTGCCTTCTTCACCTCCTGTACTTCCACCATCTATCCCAATAAATTGAGATGCTCTAACCGAACCTAATTTGGTGACAGAGGCATAGCCTCCATTATATTCGTTTAAATAATGTGAATTCCCACTCCACTGTTGCCATAGCTGGATAGATCCATCAATGACACCAATATTATCATCAATAAATGCATGTACATCAATAGCTGAAGGATATGGATTTCCCAATAAATAACTTGTTCTACTTTCAGCAGGAACTGAACCATTTCCGCCTGTGTCTAAAACATTAATAACAATGGTTCCGTTGTTTGGCTTTCCTTCAAAAAGATATTGTTGTTCTATACCAGATACTCCTGTTCCTTTTTGAGTATAGCCTATTCCTGGTTGTAATTCTGAATGTTGATCTATGCTCGCATAATCAAAATACGTGACGCCATTCTGGAATGTATATAACCATCGTGTGCTAATACTTCCAACCTGATCGTAAGCATTTGTAAACGACATTGCATTGCCTAAATCATCTTTCAATACATTCAATTTAAAACTTGAATTATTGGTGTTGTTCGCATTGGTATTATTATTTGTAAAAGACGACATACCAACTGCACCAACAGGAGACGACCAGTAATTATACCAATACTTATTTGCACTTCCTTCTTGCCTTCTTAAGATCTTTCCTTGAGCCGACGTCACTAAATCACTATTTGGTCCTTGAATCAATTGTGAATCTCCACTGAGGTCTAAAGTTCCATTCAGTTCAAAATACCAAGCATTTTCAACTTTATGATCGCCATTGATGGTAAGCGTTTTTCCATCATCAATAAACAGCCCTAAATTGGTATGCGAGTTTGAAGATGTGACATTATGTTTTATATCAACAATACTCCAATCTTTATTAGTCGCTTCATTTTCAATATCCCAAACGGAACCAAACAACCAAGTATTTTGATTGTTCCAATCGCCATCAGCACTAGTTACAAATGGCATTGGCGCTGTTTGAGACTGTACTGTATGGATTCCTGAAATAGCAAGATGTCTGCTATATGGTGAAAAATCGTTTACAGCATTCGATTTAATATTAGACATAGGATAGTATGCTAATACATTAGACCATGATATCATATCTGAGGTCGTATGATGGATTACTTCTTTAGAAATGATTGTTCCTCCAACATTTCCAGAGTGATCACTCATCTCTTGGAAGACCAATTGCTGAATTTGCTCTGAAGAAAGTGCTTTATTAAACACACGCACTTCATCAATCTCACCTTCAAAATATTCTTTATCAGCAGTTCTACTTGAACGTCTCCCTATTTGGAAATTTCCTAAGCTTAATGGTGATGTTTCAATAACAGCGCCAATGGTTCCGCTATTGCTTCCAACAAATTCGCCGTCGATGTAAAAATTAGTAAGACCTGTTAGCGAAGAAAATGTTCCTGTAACGTGATGCCATTCGTTAAAATTAATGCTAGATCCCGAAACTGAATGCGATATATTGTCATCTGTTCGTGTTATAAATCCTAAGGTATTGGCATTTTCAACAAACAATCGATAACCTGTGTCTTCTCCTGCTATAGTCATAGTTCCTGAAGCAGAATTGGCAATTTTTATCCATGCCATAATGGTGAGTTGACTCGCTCCATTCAGAAAGCCTTCACCAGTTACATAATCGTTTAGACCATCAAAATCTAAGGCTGCAACTTGTGGTGGATTGACATCAAACAAATCGCGATAATCTACATCTCCATTTGAAGACAAGTCTCCATCAGCATCAGGAAATGTTGAAGGGTCGGTTATATCTTCGTTAACATCAAGTGTAACATCATTAACGCCATTTGTTTCAAAATTATCATCTAAACCATCGTTATCAGTATCTGTTCCAGACAGTGTGTTTGCTAAGCCATTTTCAAAAATATCTAAAACGCCATCATTGTCTGAATCATCATCAAGAAAATCTGGAACACCATCACCATCTGTATCAATTGGTGTAAACCCAGAACCATAATTATCATAAAATCCTGACGCATTGATACTACCCGAAGGTTGAAGGTAACCTGCTGTAGTTTGTGCTTCAACATTATCTGGAATACCATCATTATCACTATCAATATCTAGATAATTAGCAATCCCATCACCATCTGCATCAGCTAAAACAATTTGAGGGTTAAAAAAGTTGGTAACACAAGAAAACTCCAAGCTATAACGTCTTACCACATAATTAATATTCGTATTTGCTTTTATTCCTAAACGAATTGTGAAAGCGGTCAAATCAAAAAAACGAGACGCAATATTAACATTAGGATTAGAATTAGAGGTTCCTGAATAATTAATACTTCCAGAAGTCGCCACTAAGAAATTTTCTTCTTCGGTAATCGTAACATTTGTTGGACTATCTATAGCGTAACTGTAAGGCGTTTGAATTTTATCCTTTTCAGACAAGGTTGAATTACCATCAATATCATTAAGATTGATAAACAGCTCAGGCACTGTAACAGCATTTGTTGTCCCTGTTTCAACAAATTGTACTTGTAGTTCAATATAAGCTTCCTGATCAGGTAACATATTCAAATATTGAATATTTGGCTTAAAAAATGTAGGATTTGAACTGTTATTATCTAGGTCTACTAAAGTAGCATCCACAAAATCTACAAGTGTAATTAACGCATCAATGTCTGTCCCTACGTTTGGAAAGCGAAACACTTCACCTTCCAATAAGGTAGACGAATCTCCATCTCCTGAAGCTTCAATTGGTGTTGCATTAAAATTAAAATCAACCTCACCACCACATTCTGGTCCGTTAGGAATAGCACTGCCCTGTTCGTCAATATCTGAGATACCATCATTATCATCGTCTAAATCAATGTGATCTGGAATTGTATCACCATCAGCATCTTGCGCATAGGCACAAATAGTGGCCGAAAGCAGCAATAAAATAGATAATATAAAGAGAAGTCTTAGCTTCATAACACAATGGATTAATGTTTCGAATATGCAATTCGATAGATTTTAAGAGGGCTCGTTTTTAGATAAAAAAAGACCATGTGTGATGGCACATAATCTGTTACAATATTATGACTTTATCCAATGCTGAGATAGCTTATTTGATAAAGTGTTTAATAAATTAGATGAAGTTCAAAATGCTGTAAAAAAAGCGGTTCTAGTGTAAAATATTTACACTAAAAAACCTATCAAATCTTCAATTTTAGAAATCAACTGAATCTTTATTGTTGTGTTCTTTAATGATATTTTATTGAATTTAGATACAAAAATTGTAGAGAATCCTAATTTCTCTGCTTCAATGATTCGTTGTTCAACACGCTGCACAGGACGAATTTCTCCTGATAGACCAACCTCAGCAGCAAAGCAGTAGTCACTTGGTAATGATTCATCTTCATTTGAAGATAATATAGCAGCAACAACTGCTAAATCGATTGCTGGATCATCAACTGTAATTCCTCCAGTAATATTTAAAAACACATCCTTTGCTCCAAGTCTAAAACCAGCACGCTTCTCTAAAACCGCTAGTAGCATATTGAGTCGTTTCGCATTAAATCCTGTTGCACTTCGTTGAGGCGTACCATAAACAGCTGTACTCACTAAAGCTTGGACTTCAATTAACAAAGGTCGCATTCCTTCCAAAGTAGCAGCGACCGCATGACCAGATAATTCTTCATCCTTTTGAGAAATCAAAACTTCAGAAGGATTGGTCACTTCACGTAATCCAGAGCCTTGCATTTCATAAATTCCTAACTCATTTGTAGATCCAAAACGGTTTTTATTAGCGCGAAGGATTCTAAAGACATGATTGCGATCGCCTTCAAATTGTAATACTGTATCAACCATATGCTCTAGAATTTTAGGTCCAGCAATATGACCATCTTTAGTAATATGACCAATTAGTATAACAGGTGTAGAGGTTTCCTTTGCAAACTTAATAAGCTCTGTTGTACATTCTTTTATTTGAGAAATACTTCCAGCTGAAGATTCGATGTAATCACTATGTAAAGTTTGAATAGAATCAATGATAACAATATCAGGTTCCAGTTCTTGAATTTGCTTGAATATGTGCTGTGTTTTAGTTTCCGTTAGAATATAACAGTGATTAGATTTAGGGTGGATACGTTCTGCTCGCATCTTAATTTGCTTCTGACTTTCTTCACCTGAAACATACAACGTTTTGTAAGGTAATTTGAGAGAGATTTGTAATAGCAAGGTACTTTTTCCTATACCTGGCTCACCGCCTAAAAGGGTTAATGAACCTGGCACCAAACCACCTCCAAGCACACGGTTAAACTCTTGATCTGAAGTATCTAATCGTGCTTCCTGAGACGTATCAATATCATTGATCTTTAATGGCTTTGAAACTCGCTTTGAAGCTGTATCAGGTAATTTCCAGTCACTCTTTTCTGGCTTTTGAATTACCTCTTCAGTAATGGTGTTCCAAGATTTACAAGAGGTACATTGCCCTTGCCATTTGGAATATTGAGACCCACAATTCTGACAAAAAAAGCTTGTTTTTAATTTAGCCATAGAAGATATTTGAACAGCTAAATTAAGATATTTTTAGTTGATATCTTTAAACAACCCAAAAAGGGTTAAGCATTTTATCACAGCTAATCTGAAGGCCATATTTTGATTAAAAAATGCCTTGGTCCTGAGATATAGCCACTCAAAAAAGTAGTCGGTTGAATATATACTGAATTTAGTTTTCTTCATCCTCATCATCTTTTTCGTTATCATCTACAGCCATTTCTTCAAGTAAGTTAGTCAACTTAGACTTGATATACTCTTTATCAATAATTATGGTCTCATTTAATGCAAGAGCAGACTCATAAAACTTTGTTGCTTTTTTGTTCTTTCCTACTTTTTCAGCGTGTAATGCTAAGTAATAGTTTCCTAGTGAAGAATTTGGATCTTGCTTATTTGCCAATTTACCTATACGTTGTAACGATTCTAAGTCTTCACGCTCTTCGGCTGCTGCTACAATTTTAGCAAACTCCTCTTCAGTAATTGGTTTTGAAATTCCGAAATACTCTTCAATACGTTCATATCGATTAACAATGTATTCGTCTAAAGTCCCTTCGTAGGTTAAAACTTTTTCATTAATTTCTTTCTCATCCAAAGGTTTAAAAATCTCAAAGATCTTATCTAACGATTTTGATAAAGCGCCAGTAACTAAAGTATAATGTGAGTCACCTTGAAGTTCATCAAAATAGAACGTAAACATTTGCGTATCTAAGGTTTTAAGCTCTGCACTTGTAGCTCTAATGTTATCTCTTAATTTAGGAACATCTTTATCACTTGTAGCAACATAATAAAACACATCATTTTTTAAGTGTCCTAAACGCGTTACTAAATTTTGAGACATCGTTCCTTTATATTCTGGACTAATATTGATGTAAGCTTGAAAAATAGGCTCGTCTGTAAATAAATACGAATTCATAAAGTTAGCCATAGTATTATGACCAATAGCTACTCTAAACGGACTCGTATTATATTCTCTATCTATGTATGGTAACAATTCATGCTGAACAAAATCGTAAAAGCGTTTCCCTGATTCAAAAGGCATCCCAGTTAATTCATCATAATAACCATCGTAGAACCGTTCTTTACCTTGAACAATACCAACAATAATTGATTCTGGCATTTCTTCAAAATAGGTTTGAAAGTGTACTTGACCTGAAACAGGTTCGAATAAGTAATCACCATCAAAGACTAACAATACAGGATACTTTACATGAGAATCGGGATCGTAATTCTTTGGTAATTTAATTTTGATATCTCTTGAGGTGTTGAGATATCTTGATGGCAATTCCTTGTAAATCGTTTGAGCGTAGAGCGACGAGCAAAACAGCACGACTAAGGTGATAAGTAGGTATTTTTTCATCGTAAAGGGATTTGGTGATGTAAATATAGTAATCCCTACGACAAAACACCTATTTATTCGATGAACTGCATAAAATTTTTAAATTACTCTTGAAGCTCGTAGATCTTATCTAGCAGCATATCTTTAGTAATAAAGTCAGATTCTTCAAGTAAAATTCCTGACTTATAACTATTTAAAGCTTTTCTAATATTTCCTTCTTCTTCGTAATACATACCTTGATACCAAGCACCTATCATAGAATCTGGATATTCTTTTCTCGCTAATTTAGAGAGTTCCTTCAGTGATTCCAGGTCATTTTTCTTTTTAGAGGCTGAAGCGATTGCACGTAAATCGTTCTCTACAACCTTCTTTTTAAAGCCGAAGAATAGTTCAATGTCTTCATATTTTCTCATCAAGTAAGCATAAGGTCCCTCGGGATATTCTAATACCTGTTCTTTGTATTCTTTTTTAGTAATTGGTTTGTAAAATGAGAAGATGCTATTCAAAGCTTTAGGGATTCCCAGGCCAACCAAAGAATAATGATTGGCATCTTCGAAGTTATCGAATTTGTAATTAAACTTTTCATTTTCGATTCCCTTTAAAACATTATCCAAAGCCAAAATATCTGTCTTTAATTGTTTTACATCATCTGTAGCTGTAGCTAAATAATAAAAGGTATTGATGTCGATATTAGGAACACGTTCAGACATAAAATTAACCATCTCTGGAGCTAATTCTGGACTTAACAACACATACGCTCTAAACAGAGGTTTATCTTTAAAAAGGTAATAGTTTATAAAATTTGCACTTAGATCGTGACCTACGACAATTCTAAAATCGGAAACCATATAATTGTCTTCGATATAAGGAATTAGTTCCATCCCAATAAATTCAAAAAAATCAGCACCTTCGGCAACAGGAACATTATTGGTCTCGCCATACACAAAATCATCCTCTCTCGTATCACTCTGATTAATTCCTACCACCAAACAGTTTGGAATATCTTCCCAGTAAGATTGATAATCTGTATTTCCAACAACAGGTTCAAATAAATAATCACCATCCAAGACTATTACCAATGGATATAGTACTTCGTCTTCAGGGTCATAGTTTCTAGGCAACTGGATTTTTATGTCTCTTGAACCATCTAGTTTTGAAGATTCAAAGGTTTCGTATTTTACTTGACCGAAGCCCAATAAAAACGCAAAGAAAAAGAGTGAAAGGAAAGTAAAGCGAGTTTTCATTAGTGTTGAATTATGAAATGCAAGGTAAAAAATTATTCGGTTCTATTGTAAATGGGTAAATAAAGAAGCGACAATCCACCAAGAATGATCGTCATAAGTGTTTGCGAACCCCAAAGCACCCAACCAAATGCAAAACTTGGTTCTTTAGCAATTCCAAAAATTGAAAATGCAGCAAACACAGCAGCAGGATAAGCACCTGTTCCTCCATTAGTTGCAGCAATACTAAAACTTGCAGATATAAAACCAATCAATACCGCTGCAATAGGAAGTCCTTCCAAACTTTTGAACGCAAAAGTTGTCGTATAAAACATTAGCAAATACATGCTCCAAATAAAAAGTGTATGTGCTATAAATGCCCATTTCTTTTTCATTTTAAAAATGCTTACAGCGCCTTCAATAAGACCTCTAATAAAAGTGTTTATCTTACCTATGAAGCCAGACTCTCGCTTTCTAAAAGCTATGAGCAAAATACCAACTGCTAAGATTCCTGTAAAGGCTATCAAAAGCGAAGTAAGGCTAAACCTTTCTTCAAAAAATTTAATTATAAACTCAAATTGTAAAATAAGCGTTATCCCTATAATTCCAAGCATTACAATCATATCGGCAATGCGTTCGGCAACAATAGTTCCAAAACCTTTTTCAAAAGGGACATTTTCGTAATTTGATAAGATCGTAGCTCTTGCAATTTCACCAGATCTCGGTATACCATAATTAATGAGGTATGTAGCAAAAACAGCCATGATACTGTTGTTAAGTTTCACCTTGTAACCCATAGGCTCTAACATAAACAACCACCTGTAAGCCCTTGAGATATGACTAATAGTTAAGCAAACTACGCTTAATAAGATCCATTTAATGTCAGCTTGTTTAGCTTCTTCTATTAATGTGTTAATAGGGACTTTACTTAAGGAGTACCAAACTAACCCAATACTAATTAGGATGGGAATTAGAATGGTTAGTATTTTTTTTTGCTTGCTTGTCAAGGTTTATTTTAGAAGATTATTGTCTTCATTAGGGAATACTAGAGAAGGCTTAAAAACTTTAGCGTCTTCAATATCCATAAACGCGTATGTGATTAAAATGAGCGTATCACCAACTGCAACTTTTCTGGCTGCAGCACCATTTAATGTAATTTCTCCACTGTTTCGTGGACCAGGAATACAATAGGTTTCTAAACGTTCACCATTGTCATTATTCACAATTTGAACCTTTTCACCTTGTATAATATTTGCAGCATCCATAAGATCTTCATCAATGGTAATACTACCTATATAATTGAGGTCTGCTCCTGTTACTTTTACTCTGTGAATTTTAGATTTTACAACTTGAATTTGCATGAGGCAAAGATAATTAATTTAGTGCGATATTATCTATAAGTCTAATATCATCTGCATATACAGCTATAAAAGCTCTATATTTTTTTTTGTTAGATTTTCGTTTAACCGTTTTGAGAGTTTTAACATCAGCAATTATAAAATATTCTAATTCTAATAAATCGTGATTTTCAAATTGACGTGTTACCCATTCGGTAATTTTATTAGCACTTTTTGTGCCAAATTTTTCTTTGGCAGCCTTTAGGGTCTTATATATAAATGGTGCAGCTTTTCTAAACTCAGGTTTTAGTCTCGTATTTCTTGAGCTCATTGCTAATCCGTCACTTGCTCGATGAATTTTACACCCAATGACATTAACAGGAATGTCATACTTTTCAGCCAGCTTTTTTATGATCATCAATTGCTGAAAGTCTTTTTCTCCAAAGTAGGCATTATGCGGTTGAACAATTTCAAACAATCGTTTCACTATAGTTCCTACACCATCAAAGTGGCCATCTCTAAAACGACCCTCCATTTCATGTTCTAGTCCGTCATATGAAAAAGCGGTAGACACAACATGGTCTCCATAAATATCATCAACTGTAGGTGCATAAACCACAATGTTGTCTTCAGATATTGATGTTAAAAGTTCGACATCTGTATCTAATGTTCTTGGATATTTCACTAAATCTTCTTGATTGTCAAACTGAGTAGGATTAACAAAAATACTTACAACAACATACTCATTTTGCTCTAATCCTTTTTCAATAAGCGAGGCATGTCCTTGGTGTAATGCTCCCATAGTAGGAACGAAACCTAAAGATTTGGTTTTAGACTTAAGTTGATCTAAGTATTGTCTAAGCTCAGTTTTATTGAAAAAAACAGTCATGAAATAACAAAAGTTTAACGCGTGCAAACTTAATATTTTACTAGCAATCTGCATAAATTTTTGTAATTTTGCATGTTTTTTATTTTTAATTCTAATTATTAACGAACCGATTTATGAAAGATAAGCGAATATTGTATGTGTCGTCTGAAGTAGTGCCTTATTTACCTGAAACCGAGATTTCTTCAATGTCATTTGAAGCTCCAAAAATGGTAAACAAACAAGGCGGACAAATACGAATATTTATGCCACGCTATGGTAACATCAATGAAAGAAGGCATCAGCTGCATGAAGTTATCAGGCTATCTGGAATAAATTTAGTAATCAATGATTTAGATATGCCGCTTATTATTAAAGTGGCTTCTATTCCAAAAGAACGCATTCAAGTTTACTTTATAGATAACGAAGAATACTTTAAAAGAAAAGCAACTTTGACTGATGAAGATGGAAATTTATTTCCTGACAATGACGAACGCGCCATATTTTTTGCAAAAGGTGTGATTGAAACTGTTAAAAAATTAAACTGGTCGCCAGATATTATTCACGTCAATGGATGGCTTGCTTCCTTATTACCACTGTACCTCAAACAATATTATAAAGACGAACCTTTATTTAACGAAAGTAAAATTGTTACATCTATATACAATCAAAACTTTGATGGTACGTTAGATAAGCAAATGTTAGACAAAGTGAAGTTTGATAATATTGATGAGGACCAGGTCAAATTACTTGAAACTCCAAATTATAGTAATTTAATGAAAATTGCTATAGATCACTCTGATGCTTTGATAAAAGGATCGAGTGATTTACCAAAAGAACTTGAAGATCATTTAGATGCTTGTGGAAAGCCTGTTTTGGATTATTTTTCAGTAGAAGAATTTGCTGAACCATACACAGAATTCTACAACACCAAAGTACTTAATTAGTTAACCTCGTTTATGAACTATTCAAAAACTGCTCTAAGAAACATAGCTGTTATTGGCTTATTAGCTTGCTTTGTTATAGCTTGTGATAAAGATTTTGCAACTGTAGAATCTGACATTATTAACACTAATAATGCAACAAATTTTGAAACAGCATCTAACAAATATGATGTTATTTCATATACCAAGGCTTTACCGCCTATTCAAACTAACAACCTTCCTGTAAATTTACTAGGCATATATGATGACCCTCTATATGGCAAAACCACAGCGAGCTTTGTTACACAATTAAGCACGTCATTTGTAGAACCTGATTTTGGTCAAAACACAGTTTTAGATTCTGTAGTAATCACCATTCCTTATTTCAGCACAGCAACTGGACTTGATGAGGATGGAAATACTGAATATGAGTTAGATTCTATATTTGGAGATTCTTCTTATAAACTATCGCTTTATGAAAGCAATTATTTTTTAAGAGATTTTGAACCAAATTCAGATATTAATGATCCGCAAATATATTATTCAAACAAAACAACATCAACTGGTTCAATAAGTGATGCTGTTCTAGAAGGAACGCTGATCCGTTCAATTAACAGTTTTATTCCAGAAAACAAACAAATTATCTTAACAGACACTGAAGGTGAAATCACCGAACGTCAGCCTCCTGCACTTAGAATGGTATTCAAATCTGGAACTCCTGAGCAAGATGCTGAACTTGAGTATTGGAAAGAAAAAATCATTGATAAATCTGGAGAGCCTGAAATCAGTAATCAAAGTAATCTCAATGACTATTTTAGAGGACTTTATTTTAAAGCTGAATTTGATGATGACATTACAAATAATTTTGCAATACTAAACTTAACCAGTAATGATGCTAATGTAACATTACATTATACAAGAGACAACACCTTAAATAACGACGAACCAATACAGTCTACATTTACATTTAATTTTGTAGCTAATCGTGTTAATTTCTTGTCAAACGACTTTACCTTAAGTGATGGTGACCCTTTCTTAGGAGATGAAAGATTGTTTTTAAAAGGCGGTGAAGGATCTTTGGCTATGATAAAATTGTTTGATGGTGAGAATATCGATAATGACAATAATATTAACAGTTTTGAGCTTTTCAAAAATGATTTCGTTGAAACTGATGAAAACGGCAATTTTATAAGAAGTAAAAAACTAGTTAATGAAGCTAATTTAGTGTTCTATGTAGACAAAGATGCTGTTCAAAGTTTAGTAGAGCCTGAAAGAATTTATATATATGACACTAAAAACAATTCGCCATTAATTGATTATTTCTTTGATTCTGCAAGTACTTTAGATCCAATAAATTCAAGAACTGCACATTTAGGCCGATTAGAAGAGGTTGACAATACTGCAAATGGAGGCGAAGTAGAATACAGATACAAAATCAGAATAACAGAACATATAAATAATATTTTAGTAAGAGATTCTTCCAATGTCGATTTAGGTTTGGTAGTTTCTGGAAATATCAATTTAGAGAGTAATGCTCAAGATTATGACATTCTCAACCCAGAAGATGACAACGATAAACTCCCTGTAAGTTCAATAATCACACAACGTGGCACTGTTCTTTTTGGAAATAATGCAATGGAAGAAGGAAAAAGATTATATTTGGAAATCTTTTTTACAGAACCTAACAACTAAAATATTATGTGCGGAATTGTAGGATACATTGGTCATCGAGAGGCTTATCCCATTATTTTAAAAGGCTTAAAACGTCTAGAATATAGAGGTTATGATAGTGCAGGAATTGCACTTTTTGATGGTTCAGATATTAAATTATCTAAAACCAAAGGAAAAGTTGATGACTTACAAAATCGCCTTGAACGTGAGATTCCAACAAAAGGAACACTAGGAATTGGGCACACCAGATGGGCAACCCATGGTGTTCCTAATGATATCAATTCTCATCCACATTATTCAAATTCAGGTAACCTTGTTATTATTCATAATGGAATCATTGAAAATTATGAATCTTTAAAAAAGGAACTTATCAAAAGAGGTTACACTTTTAAATCTGATACAGATACTGAAGTCCTCGTTAACCTTATTGAAGACGTCAAGAAAAATGAAGATATTAAGCTTGGTAAAGCTGTACAGATTGCACTAAACCAAGTTGTTGGTGCTTATGCCATTGCCGTTTTTGATAAAAACAAGCCCAATGAAATTGTTGTAGCTAGACTTGGTAGTCCATTAGCTATAGGTATTGGAGAAAATGAATTTTTTATTGCCAGTGACGCGTCACCTTTTATTGAATACACAAAAAATGCCATCTACCTTGAAGACGAAGAAATGGCGGTTGTGCGTTTAGAAAAAGGTGTGAAAATTAGAAAGATTAAGGATGATTCATTGGTTGACCCATACGTACAAGAGTTAAAACTTAACCTTGAACAAATTGAAAAAGGTGGCTACGACCACTTTATGCTTAAAGAAATTTATGAGCAACCAAATGCCATTCTTGACACCTTTAGAGGAAGAATGCTTCCTAATGAAGGCATCATAAAAATGGCTGGTGTTGAGGATAATATGAAAACCTTCCTCAATGCTAATCGTATTATTGTTGTTGCTTGTGGTACTTCTTGGCATGCAGGATTAGTCTCTGAATATATCTTTGAAGACTTAGCTAGAATTCCAGTTGAAGTTGAATATGCTTCAGAATTTAGATATAGAAATCCAGTAATCACAGATAAAGATGTGGTTATAGCGATTTCTCAATCTGGTGAAACTGCTGATACACTAGCAGCCATAAAATTAGCAAAATCAAGAGGTGCTTTTGTTTTTGGTGTTTGTAATGTTGTTGGGTCATCAATTGCGAGAGAAACTGATGCTGGTGCATATACACATGCTGGCCCTGAAATTGGTGTGGCTTCAACAAAAGCATTTACAACTCAAATTACAGTGTTAACTTTAATAGCACTACGTTTAGCGCGTGCAAAAGGAACTATTTCTAGTTCTGAATTCAGACAGCATATGATTGAATTAGAATTGATTCCTGAAAAAGTAAAAAAATCACTGGAGTCTGATGATTATGTAAAGTCAATCTCAGAAATTTATAAGAACGCAGGTAACTTCTTATACTTAGGAAGAGGTTATAACTTCCCTGTTGCCCTTGAAGGCGCTTTAAAACTCAAAGAAATTTCATACATACACGCTGAAGGTTATCCTGCAGCTGAAATGAAACATGGTCCTATTGCGCTAATTGATGAAAACATGCCTATTGTAGTTATTGCTACTAAAAAAGGACATTATGAAAAAGTGGTAAGTAACATTCAAGAAATTAAATCAAGAAAAGGTAAAATTATTGGTATTGTTACTGAAGGTGACCAACAAGTTAAAGCACTTGCAGATCATGTTATTGAAGTTCCTGAAACCATTGAGTCGCTCACTCCTTTATTAACGACTATTCCGCTTCAATTACTATCGTATCACATCGCACTGATGTTAGGAAAAAATGTTGATCAACCAAGAAACCTAGCAAAAGCGGTAACGGTCGAATAAGTTTTTTTTGAAAGTCTAACCCTTGTAAATATTCGGTTTTAATAAAAAAGAGGTGCTTTTTTTATTAAAAACTATTATGCGTGCATACATTTTTGGGAATTATGCATTGGTTTAGCATATAATTATTTATATTGCTGTACTAAATTTAACTAATTCCCTAAAATGAAGACAATTCTAAAATCAATTATGCTGTTTTGTTGTGCGTTTACATTTGCACAAACTACAGTTAAAGGTAAAGTAACTGATAACAATGGACAACCCTTACCAGGTGTTAACATTATTGTCGTTGGAACCACATCAGGAACGATCTCAGATTTTGATGGAAACTATACCCTAACTGTTGATCAAGACCCACCGTTTACAATTCAATTTAGTAGCGTAGGTTTTGAAACGGTAACACAAGAAGTTACCACAAACCCTCAAACTGTAGATGCTTCTATGACTGAAGGAACTGAGTTAGATGAAGTTGTTATTTCAGCTTCAAGAACTCCAGAACGTATTTTCGAATCTCCTGTTACTGTGGAGCGCTTTGGTCTTAAAGAAATTAAAAACACGGCTTCAGCCGATTTCTATGGTGGTTTAGAAAATTTAAAAGGTGTTGATATCAACACTAACAGTTTAACATTCAAATCCATTAACACTAGAGGTTTTGCAACGTTTGCTAACACAAGATTTGTACAGTTGGTAGATGGAATGGACAACTCTGCGCCTGCGTTAAACTTCCCGTTAGGTAACCTTTTGGGTATGACTGAAACCGACGTGCAAAGTGTGGAATTACTTCCTGGAGCGTCTTCAGCACTATATGGAGCTAACGCATTTAATGGTATCTTATTTATGAGAAGTAAAAACCCGTTTGACCACCAAGGAATCAGTGGTTATGTTAAACGAGGTATTACATCTCAAGAAGCTGCTGGTGACAATGACTATACTGACGTAGGTATACGATTAGCTCATAAATTCAGTGAGCACTTTGCTGCCAAAGTTAATTTTGGATATTTAAAAGGAACCGATTGGTATGCTACAAACTATGATGACAAAGACACTCCTGGTGGAACTAGAGCATCTAATATAAATTATGATGGTGTAAACATCTATGGTGATAACGTATCTACAAACATTAGAGATGTGGCCCTTACTTTAGAAAGTTTAGGATTAGCACCAACCGGAGCTTCTGCATTAGTACCTTCAGTAAATGTGAGTAGAACTGGTTATCGTGAAGAAGATTTAACCGACTACAATGCTGAAAGTGTTAAAGCAGATTGGGGTTTATATTTTAGACCTTGGGCTAATGATTTCGAAATTCAATATGTAGGTAAAGTTGGTACAGGTTCTACGATCTATCAAGGCGCACAACGTTATAGAATTGATAATTTCTTCTTACAACAACATAAAATCGAAGTTCGAAATGATAACTTCTTTGTTAGAGGATATCTAACTGCCGATAAAGCAGGTGATACCTATGTAATGGATGTTGCTGGTCCAAACCTTTTACAGTCTTGGAAAGCACATGATGTATGGTTTGGAGAATATGTTGGAGAGTACATTGCTCAAACTCTTGGAGGTGCTTCTAGTGCACAAGCTCATGCTTCAGCGAGAGCAGTTGCTGAAACTGGAAGATTGGAGCCAGGAACTCCAGAATTCCAACAAGCATTTGATCGAGTTACTAGTGAAACAAACTTCTTAACTGGTTCTGCATTTAAAGATAATTCTAAAATTTACCACGTAGATGCCAACTATAACTTTGGCGATATGGTTGATTTTGCTGAAATTCAAGTTGGTGGTTCTCATAGAACTTATCGATTGAATTCTTTCGGAACGATCTATGCAGACGTAAACGGTCCTATTACTTATTCTGAATTAGGTTTATATACTCAATTACAACGTTCATTAGAATTAAATGAAAATCTAGAACTAAAACTTACAGGTTCTATTCGTTATGATAAATCAGAGTTATTTGATGCATTCTTATCGCCAAGACTTTCAGCTGGTTTAACCATAAATGAAAACCATAACATTAGAGCATCTTTCCAAACTGGATTTAGAAATCCTGATACACAATCATTATATATTGGTTTAGAAACAGCTCTTGGAACTCTTGTAGGTGGTGCTAGCGATATTGGTGAACGTTATTCTAGAGATTATAGTGTAAGTCAATTTGCACAAAATAATTTTGGTCTTCCTTCATCGATTACACAAACCGCTGACGCGGCTTATACCAATTCGTTATTTGTTTCTGTAGCTGGAGAATTGTCAAATGTTGGACGTAATATCAACGACAATGGAAGTCAGTTTATTGGAAATTCAAATTTTACAAAACCAGAACAAGTAAGTTCATTTGAATTAGGATATAGAGGTAAGATCAAGAAGTTTATTATTGATGCATCTGCTTATTACAATTCATATAAAGATTTCTTATCTAATGAATCAGTTGTAGCGCCTCTTTACGGAAATGTATCTAACTTCAATTTAACTGGTTATGATCCAAGTAACCCAGCTTCAGTTGCTGGTTTAAATGCTGATACGCAACAAATTTTAGCAGCATTAAATAATGGTGATGTTAATGTCTACCAAACGTATACTAATTCTGAGGAAGAAGTAGCGTCTTATGGAGCGGCAATATCTATTTCTACGAAAGTGTTTAACGGATTCGATTTAAGCGCTAACTACACGTACGCTAAATTAGATTTTGATATTAACGAAAATCCTGATTTCAGAACAAACTTTAATACACCAGATCACAAAACAAAAGTAGCATTTGGTAACACTGAATTGTTTGATAATTTCGGATTTAATGTGGCTTGGAGATGGAGTGATAACTATTTCTGGGAAGCTTCATTTGGTGATGGTGAAGTTCCTGCATTTCACGTGCTTGATGCTCAGTTAAATTACAGAATTCCTAAGTTAAAGTCATCTATCAAAATTGGTGGTACTAACTTACTACAAGATGAATACTTTACTGCATTTGGTACTGGTTTAATTGGTTCTCAATACTACATTTCGTGGACTATCAATAACTTATAATAACGAAAAAGAATACATAAAATGAAAACATTAAAATATATAGCTCTAGTTTGCCTTACTTTAGGTTTGGTAGCCTGCGAAAATGAACTCGTAGAAGATATTAGAGAAAGAAACAATACAGACGAACCATTACCAGTACTAACTTCTGGTGATGTAGATTTTTCAAACTATGTGTCAATAGGTGCATCGTTCACAGCTGGTTTCTCAGATGGCGGATTATTTAGAGCTGGTCAAGAACTTTCGTTTCCTCAGCTTTTATCAGAGCAATTTGCGCTTGCTGGTGGAGGTGCGTTTACACAACCTTTAATGGATGATAATACTGGTGGTATTTTAGTTGGTGGCAATGTAGCTGCTGGTTACCGTTTGGTATTTGGTGGAGCTGGCCCAGTTTCTCTTGATGATTTCTTAGAGAGCCAAGGAGCTCCTGTGCCTCCTATTACTACTGAGGCAGGTAATAATATTGGAAGTGATTTCAACAACTTCGGAATTCCTGGTGCTAAAAGCTTTCATTTCGTAACACCTGGTTATGCGGCTTTTAATCCGTTTTATACGCGTATAGCATCTGGTCCTACTTCAACAGTGTTAGGTGATGCTGTTGCGCAAAATCCAACATTCTTCACATTAAGTGAGGTTGGAGGAAATGATGTACTAGGTTATGCAACTTCTGGTGGATCTGGAGTTGACCAAACAGGAAATCTCGATCCATCTACTTATGGTAGTAATGATATTACTGATCCTAACGTTTTTGCTGGAGCCTTATCTGCAATGGTTGATGCTTTAACGCTCAATGGTGCTAAAGGTGTGGTTACTACAGTTCCAGATATTACGAGTTTATCTCATTTTACTACTGTACCGCACAATCCATTAGATCCAAATGATGAAGACTTCGGTCCGCAGATAGGAATGCTAAATATGATTTATGGTGCCTTAAACCAAGTATTTGCTGTTGCTGATCCATCGCGTATTATTACATTTTCAAATACTGAAAACAGCGCTGTTGTTATTAGAGATGAAAACTTAGCGGATTTATCTGCAACTATAGCTGGTGCTTTAGGACCAGATCCTGCTTTCGCTGCCTTTATTGGACAATTCGGTTTACCTCCTGAAGCTGCACCTCAAGTTGCCGGTTTCTTAGGACTTGCATACGGACAAGTAAGACAAGCTAATGCGAATGATTTATTGGTCTTAACAAGTGCTTCTATTATAGGAACTGAAAACGAAGATGTTTCTGCAGCTCTTGAAGCCTTATTACCTGCACCTGTTGCAGCTCAATTTGCGGTTGAAGGAATCACACTTCCGCTTGAAGATAAATGGGTATTAACACCTCAAGAACAAAACAATATTGCAACAGCAACAGCTGCTTACAATTCAACTATTTTTACAATCGCTGATAACAATCCAAATCTAGCTGTTGCTGATTTAAGATTGGTACTCGAACAAGCGGCTACATCTGGCTATCCTTATGATGATTATATTATGTCAACAGATTTAGTATTTGGAGGATTGGTTAGTTTAGATGGTATCCACCTAACTGCAAGAGGTTATGGCTTAATGGCTAGAGAGTTTTTAGTGGCAATAGATACTGAGTTTGGTTCTAATTTCATAGCCTCTGGTTCAACTCCAGTTGCTAATGATTTACCAACTAATTTCTCACCATTACTGCAATAAAGTCTATCAAATAAATAATTGAAAAACACCTTCAACTTGAAGGTGTTTTTTTATATCGAAAAAAGCAAAAAAAATGCCTTTCATATTAAATTAATTACGCTATCTTTGCAGCGCGAAAAAGCAGTGCTTAAAAAACTGCATTTCAGTATATAAATATCTAAACATAAAATACAAAAGTAATGTCAAAAGTTACAGGTAAAGTTGCACAAATAGTAGGTCCAGTTATCGATGTTGAATTCGGAGCTGGTGCTGAACTTCCAAAAATTTATGATTCGTTAGAAATAAAAAATCCTGATGGTTCTACATTAGTATTAGAAGTACAATCTCACATTGGTGAAGATACTGTTCGTACTATTGCAATGGATTCTTCAGATGGTTTAAGTAGAGGAACAGAAGTAACTGCTACTGGTGCTCCTATTCAAATGCCTATTGGAGAAGACGTTTATGGACGCCTTTTTAATGTAATTGGAGACGCTATTGATGGTATTGGTGATTTACCTAAAGCTGGTGATGCTGGTCTACCTATTCACAGACAAGCACCTAAGTTTGAAGACTTATCAACCTCTACTGAAGTATTATTTACTGGTATTAAAGTTATCGACTTGATCGAGCCTTACGCGAAAGGTGGTAAGATTGGATTATTTGGTGGTGCTGGTGTTGGTAAAACAGTATTGATTCAGGAGTTAATTAACAACATTGCTAAAGGTCATGGTGGTCTTTCTGTATTTGCTGGTGTTGGTGAACGTACTCGTGAAGGTAATGACTTACTTCGTGAAATGTTAGAATCTGGAATCATCAAATATGGTGATGACTTTATGCACTCTATGGAAGAAGGTGGATGGGACTTATCTAAAGTTGATAAGACTGCAATGAAAGATTCTAAAGCAACTTTTGTTTTCGGACAAATGAATGAGCCTCCTGGAGCACGTGCTCGTGTGGCCTTATCTGGTTTAACAATTGCAGAATATTTCCGTGATGGTGCTGGTGACGGACAAGGAAAAGATGTATTATTCTTCGTAGATAATATCTTCCGTTTTACACAAGCGGGTTCTGAGGTATCTGCACTTCTTGGTCGTATGCCTTCAGCAGTAGGATACCAACCTACTCTAGCTACGGAAATGGGTGCGATGCAAGAACGTATTACTTCAACTAAAAAAGGATCTATTACATCTGTACAAGCGGTTTACGTACCTGCTGATGATTTAACCGATCCTGCTCCTGCTACTACCTTTGCTCACTTAGATGCAACAACGGTATTATCTCGTAAAATTGCTGAGCTTGGTATTTATCCTGCTGTGGATCCATTAGATTCTACATCAAGAATTTTGACTCCAGACATTTTAGGTGATGAGCACTATGACTGTGCACAACGCGTAAAAGAGTTATTACAACGTTACAAAGAATTACAAGATATTATTGCTATCCTTGGTATGGAAGAATTATCTGAAGAAGATAAAATGGCTGTTGGTAGAGCAAGACGTGTACAACGTTTCTTATCACAACCTTTCCACGTAGCAGAACAATTTACAGGTATTCCAGGTGTATTAGTTGATATTAAAGAAACCATCAAAGGATTTAATATGATCATGGATGGTGAATTAGATCACTTACCTGAAGCGGCATTTAACCTTAAAGGAACTATTGAAGAAGCTATTGAAGCTGGTGAGAAAATGTTAGCTGAAGCGTAAGCCTAAAGCTTAAAACCTAAAGCCTTAAACTATGTATTTAGAAATTGTATCACCAGAATCAACCCTATTTAGTTCAGAAGTTGACTCTGTAGCTGTTCCAGGAATTAATGGAGAGTTTCAAGTGCTAAACAATCACGCACCTATCGTCTCTTTATTAAAAGAAGGAATGGTTAAAATTCACACACATTCTCAAAGCCATTTAGAATTAGACGAATTGCATGGTAGTATCGTTCCTCACAATGACGATGATAAAGTGCTTACACTTAACATCAGCTCGGGAACTATAGAAATGAATGGTAATAAAGTGATTATTCTAGCAGACTAAATCTTTATTTTGACATATAAAAAAAGTCAAACGTTATGTTTGGCTTTTTTTTATGACTTCATTGTAAGCGTTCTTTAACGTTTCGACAACCTTAACAATATCAACCTCATCTAAATGCCCAAAACCAAAACGGATCGCACAAACATTCTTACTTTGATATAAAATGGTCTTAGGTAAAAACAAATCATATTGCTTTGCTTTTTCAGCGAGTTGAACTAACGAGATTCCAGACTTAAATTGTAACCAAACTGCTAATCCTCCTGAAGGTAAATGCCAATAAGCCTCATTCTTAAAATGTGTATTCAAACAACAATTTAAAAGATCTCTTCGCGTCTTGTAAATGGTAATGTTCTTTTTATTTAATCGGTGAATTTCACCTTCAGAAATCAACTCAGTTAGCATTTGCTTTTGAACTAAATCGCCTTGCTTGTCTAATATCTGTAAATAATTTTGAGCCTCACTAATAATATTTTCTGGAGCAACTATAAAACCCATTTGAAAGCTCGGAAAAAACGATTGCCCAAACCTACCAAGATAAATAACAACACCTTTAGCATCTGCACTTGCCATAGGCAACATTGCTGAACCTTCAAACTGAAAATCATAATCAAAATCGTCTTCTAATATGGCAAAACCATAAGCATCTGCTAATCGTAATAATTTCACTCGCCTTTCAGCAATTAACGATACTGTTGTTGGATATTGACGGTTGGCACTCACATACACACAGCGAATACTTCCTTTTGAAAAGTGTTGTTCTATATAATCTACATCTAATCCATAAGCATCTACTGGAACCGTTTTGACAGTAGCGCCTGCCTGTTGAAAAATCATGTTGGAGGTGTAATGACTTAGATCACCTACCAAAACCACATCACCTTGTTGTAATAACAGTTGTGACACAATATAAAGACTCATCTCTGTACTTCGCGTACTTAAAATATTGCTTGGAGCTATATGAAACCCTCGTGTAGTGACAAGGTAATTGCATAATTGTTTATTAAAATTAATATGCGAAGGTTCTTGAGTTTGATTCCATCGTGTTATTAATGAAGAACGTTTCATCGCTGCACTGTACCACCTCGAAAACTGATGTGTTGGATGCAATTGCAAATCTGGCTGACCATCATTTATCACATATTTGTGTGAAGGTATTGTTTCGGTAGAGGCTAAATTAAAAGACGATTGAAAGTGAAATCCTGAACGCTTTGGATAGGTTTTCAAATGCTCTAGTCCTTGCGACTTCCCTTTTATGCCAGTGTTGTTGTCTTGTGGCATAATGATAAAAGTTCCTTTATTTGGAATAATATTAACCCAACCTTGTGAGGCTAACTCGTCATAAACTGCAACTGCTGTGTTTCGATTTATAGAAAACAACGTACTAAACTTACGTGTTCCTGGTAAAACGGTTCCTTGCAATAAGTATCCACGTTGTATGGCATTTATAATTTGCTGTGCTATTTGAATATAAACTGGTGTTTTTGAGGGCTTTTCAAAAACTACTAAGGATCTTAAAATATCTAAAACCGGACTATTCATTGTTTTAAAACTGGACTATTTTAATGATCCGGAAAGTTACGACTTTTGCCGCGTAAAACACGAACCTAATACACGATGAGACAAAACGCACTTTTCATTCTTTTTACAATTCTTTTTTTAACCGTCAATGCTCAAGATTTTCCTGTTCAGGATCTAGATAGCATTACGATAAGTTCTTCAAGAATCGATATTCCGTTCAAGGAAAACTCAAGAACCATAACGGTTATCACTTCAGCAGAAATTAAAAATAGTGCTGCTACTAATGTTGCCGATTTACTTCAACAATTTACTGGTGTCGATGTTAGACGAAGAGGTACTGGCGGAAGTCAGGCTGACCTTCAAATTCGTGGTGGTGGCTTTGATCAAACCTTGCTTTTAATTGATGGTATTAAAATGGATGATGCCCAAACTGGACATCATACAATGAACGCCATTCTGCCTATTGAGGTTATTGAGCGTATTGAAATTATAAAAGGTCCTGCAGCTAGAATTTTTGGTCAGAATGCCTTTACTGGAGCGATCAATATTGTGACTAAAAATCAACTTAACCAAACGGTTTCAACAAATGTTGAAACAGGATCTTTCGGACAATTTAATGCTTCAGTGACTGTTGGTGGCGATTTAGAAAATTCGTCGCATATTGTTCACGCTGGTAAGATGACTTCAGAAGGATATCGCATCAATTCAGATTATGACAATTCAAACTATTTCCTGAAAAGTACAGTCAATAAAAACAAACAACCTATTGAAATGCTTGCTACGTTTTTTGATCGCAAGTTTGGAGCTCAAAATTTCTACACAACCAATGCTACCTTTTTTGAATACGAAGAAACTCAAAATAGTCTCCTGGCATTTACCACTAAGTTTAATTCTGAAAAACTAAAAATACAACCACGTATCTATTGGAAACGTAATCAGGATATATTTCTATTGAGAAGAGAAGAACCTGCATTTTACAGAAACATTCATATCACTCACAAAGTTGGAGCTGAAGCGAATGCGTCTTACACCTCAAAATTAGGGGTTACTGGGTTTGGTCTTGATCTCTCTAAAGTATTTATTAATAGTAATAACTTAGGAAATCGTAACCGTTTTATGGCGAATATGTTTGTTGAACATCAGTTTAAATTAGCCAACGACAAATTAGATGTGACACCTGGCGTGGCACTGACCTACTTTTCAGATTTTAAATTTCATGCCTTTCCAGGTATTGATGTCGGATTTGAAATTTCAGACCAGTTAAAAGCCTACGGAAACATTGGCTATACCTATCGTATCCCAACGTACACCGATTTGTATTACAGTGATCCTGCAACCGTTGGAAATGAAGACTTAGAACCTGAAGAAGCCTTGACCTCTGAAATCGGACTTAAATTTTTTACTTCAACGTTTTCTGCTTCAGTTGCCGCGTTTAACAGAGATGCTAAAAACCTCATCGATTATGTACGTCCGAATGTCACTAATGGTGTGTTTACTGCCACAAATATCACTGAAGTCAATACAAAAGGACTTGAATTTGATACTTCTTACAGGTTTAAGCTAAATGACTTCAACCAAAATATTGCTTTTGGTTATGCCTTTTTAGACGATGACATTTTAGATCAAAATGAAGATCTATCACGTTATTCGTTGAATACGTTAAAGCATCAATTTTCAACGAGATTTAGTTCGCAAGTTTTCAAAAACATCAGACAAAACATTATTTATAAATATGCCGAACGAACTACAGGACAAACCTATAACGTTTGGGATGCTTCTGTTTTGATTAATTTCAATTCGGTAGAATTCAGTATCACAGCTAATAATATTTTTAACGCAGATTATATTGAAACTGGTTTTGTGCCAATGCCGCCAAGCAACATTCTTTTTGGATTGCGCTACAACTTTAATTAGGCTAAAGCTATTGAATTTGTATTATCTTAGGCATTATGAACAGATTACACTTTTCTATAGACATTAAAGCTCCTAAAGCAAAAATCTGGAATGCCTTATGGAATGACCATTGCTATCGCGACTGGGCTAGTGTCTTTTTTGAAGGTTCCTATTTTGTATGCGACCAATGGAAAGAAGGTCATACAATCTTATTTCTCGATCCAGATCAAAACGGGATTTACAGCATAATTGAAACACTAATCCCTGAGCAGTTGATTCAATTTAAACACATTGGCACTGTAAAAAAAGGCGAACAAATGCCTATTGATGACGATAGTAAAGTATGGTCTGGAGCAACCGAACAATACAGTATTACTGAAGGAGAACACTCAAACACACTTCATGTTGCTATTGACGTTATGGATGAACATTTAGACTTCATGAAGAAAACCTTCCCTTTGGCGCTAAAAAAAATTGCGCAAAATAGCATTTAAAGTAGTTACTATTAGAGAAAGCTAATGTCCTTGTTTCAAAAATTCTAAACTTAGAAGAACGTTAATTTTTCATACAATGTATTACATTTCATAACGTTTTCTTAACTTTGGAGCTTAATGTGATTTCTAATGCCATCACTTGATCTACAAGACATTCCTCGCGTAGAAACTATTTCCAAAGAGGAATTTATAAACAACTACTTCAAACCTCAAAAACCTGTAGTTATTGAGCGTTTCATTGAAGATTGGCCTGCTTACAGCAAATGGAATCTGGAGTACATGAAATCGATTGCTGCAGATAAGGTAGTGCCACTTTACGATGACAGACCTGTAGATTATAAAGACGGCTTTAACGAACCACATGCTACAATGAAAATGAGTGACTATGTTGATCTCTTAAAACGTGAGCCTACAAAGTACCGCATTTTTCTTTGGAATATTTTAAAAGAAATTCCGCAGCTACAACAAGATTTCTCGTATCCCGACTTTGGACTGAAGCTTATGAAAGGGCTTCCAATGCTGTTTTTTGGTGGACGTGATTCCCACACATTTATGCATTACGACATTGACTTGGCTAATATTTTTCATTTTCATTTTGAAGGGCAAAAGCAATGCATCTTGTTTGATCAACAGCAAAACAAACACTTATACAAAATACCGCATTCGCTCATCACCAGAGAAGATATCAATTTTTCAAATCCTGATTTTGAAAAATGGCCAGCACTAAACAACGCTAAAGGTTGGCAATGTCAACTTAAACATGGTGAAGTTTTATATATGCCTGAAGGTTATTGGCATTATATGAAATATCTCACACCAGGTTTTTCTATGAGTTTACGTGCCATAGCGCGAAATCCTAAAAACTTATCAAAAGCACTTTACAATGTGCTTATTATGCGTCATTTTGATAATGTCATGCGTCGTATTAAAGGTCAGAAATGGATTGACTGGAAAAACAACCAAGCAATCATAAGAACCAACAAGCATTTTAAATAGTTTCCAAAATTTAAATACTTGTCTATATTTGCAAACTCAATTTTTTACCCAATAACAATGAAAAAAATATTATGTTTAATCGCACTTGTGTCTGTAGCATTCGTAAATGCTCAAGTGTATGAAGGAAAAGGAGACCAGAAATTTCAGGTTGGTGTGAATATTCAAGATGAAGCCACTGGAATTCACGTCACTTATGATTATGGTTTAGGAGATAACATCTCTGTTGGTTTAGCGTCGAGTTATGCGCTTGGAATTGACAGTAGATTAGATGCTGACTTTGGAGACCGATTTGACCTTGAAGCTAGATTTAACGCTAACCTAGGAAAAGTTGTTAACATTGATGACAACTTTGATGTGTATCCTGGATTAAATCTTAGTCTTAAGAATTTTGGTGGTCATGTAGGTGCACGTTATTTCTTTTCTGATGGATTTGGTGTGTACACCGAAGCAAATTTCCCACTTGCTAAATACAGCAACGACAAATCTGAAATAAGCTATTACATTCATAACCAATTTACCATCAATTTTGGAGCGACATTTAACTTGTAAGATGATATCAACATAAAAAAAAGCACCTTTTTTAAGGTGCTTTTTTTATGGAATTAAGGCAAACACTTTATCGTACACCAAGCTGCTTTCCCAACCTCTATACAATAAATAATCTGCTAATTTTTTACGTTTCTTTTGTGGATGACTGTCTTTAATAGTCGCTAACTTTTTCGTGGCCAATTCTTCAAATGTGTTGTAGTAGTCTTCATCATTAATTTCAGCTAATGCATTAGAAATTATGGTTTTGCCAATATGCCGTTTTTTAAGCTCTAATTGTAAGCGTTGTTTTCCCCATTTTTTTATTCTGAATTTTCCACTAACAAATGCTTTAGCAAAGCGCTCTTCATTTAAAAAATCATGCCGCAATAAATGCACAATAATTTGATCTCGAGCTTCGGGAATCATGTGCATATCTATTAATTTTTGCTGTACATCATGATGACAACGTTCCTGATACACACAAAAACGTTCTAAGTGTTTTTGCGCTTCGTCGAGGGTATATGTTTTTCGTGGATACACATTACAAAATTATAACATTTTGTTAATAAATCTAACACCCTAACATGCTCATTTATACGTATTTTTGCATAAATTTGTATGTTTTGCCTTTGTGGCAATTTATTTAATCCCTATGAAAAAAAATTACCTTTTTAGTGTAATCTTAACGCTGTGCACTTTTTATATCAGTCTGAGTCAGTCTGTTATTATAAGCCAGTATATAGAAACCGATTCTGGAACAACTCCAAAAGGAATTGAAATCTTTAATGTGTCTGGAGCTGATATTACCTTTTCAGTAGCTAACAATTTGGAAGTTCTTCAAGGCACAAATGGAGGCTCTTGTAATTCCCTAGTAAACATTCAATCAGGAACTTTAGTAGCAAATGAAGTATGGGTTATTGGAACTTCAAACCTTACAACCTATGCTATAGCTAATGGAACCAATCTAAGTGGCACTACCGATCAGACCTTTCTTTTTAATGGAGATGATGCTTTAGAAATTCGCCTTGGAGGTGTAACACAAGACATGTTTGGGGTTTGTGGTTCAGATCCTGGTAGTTCATGGAATTCGGGAGGTGTAGATACAAGAAACAACAATTTACAAATCAAAAATGGTATTTGTTTAGGAGATACAGATGGTTGGACGGACCCTAGTGTTCGTTTTGATGAAATCGCAGTTGGAACTGTAATGACTGGCTTTGGAGATGCGCCAGCTCCATGTTCATCAACAGATACTTTTGTTGGTTTTGCAAGTGTTACATCTAGTGTTAATGAAAATGGCACGTCTATTGACGTTTGTGTAAGCATCGTTAATCCGTCACCAACGGTTGACACAACCGTTGATGTGACGTTAAATGGCACTTCAACTGCAATAAACGGAACCGATTATGATGATTCTGGATCTGCTTTTAGCTTTCCTGTAACCCTTACATTTCCAGCAAACTCAGGTGCTGACGAATGCATTACCTTCGCTATCATCGATGATTTAATTTTTGAAGGTGATGAAACCGTAGTGATCAACCTTACAAATCCTAATGGTGGCATCAACGCTGGCTTAGGTTTAAATACAGAACATACCTTAACCATCCTAGAAGACGAAACGCCTGTAATTGCTGATGTGGTGATTACAGAAATCATGTACAACTCCCTTGGTGTTGATGATGAGTGGATTGAAATTTGTAATACTACAGGAATCACACAAGTGCTAAGTGATTATGCCATACATGTTGATAATTCCTTAATCCCAGACTTTACCTTTCCTTTAACAGGTATTACACTTGATCCTGGAGATTGTATTACGGTGTCTTTAGGTGATGGTGGTGGTGCATACAACCCAGGCTGTAATTTTACTCCAGATTACACAACAGGTCCTGGTACAGGTGCTTTAGATAATTCTAGTGGCACTATAGAAATTATTGCTCCAGATGGCACAACCGTTGTTGATGTTGTTGATTATGATGATGGAGATGGTGCTGATGGTACTGGTGCATCGCTTCATGTAACAGACGATTCTTTAGATAATTCGGATACAGGAACTAATTGGCAAGAAGTGATTGATGGAGGTAGTCCTGGTTTTAATACGCTTATCTCACAATGTTCTACACCAGAACCTGAAATCAATGTAGAAGGGAACATCAACTCCTATAATGATATTCCTGATGGCTTAATAAACACACCTAATTCGTTTGATAATACGTTATTTTCAACAATTCCTCTTGCTGCTTCAGAAGCGAGAACCTTTAGAATACAGAATATCGGAACCGTTGATTTAAATGTCTCTAACATTGAAATTTTTGGTGCAGATGCTGGTGATTTTGCAATCACTTCTCCTGCTGTGTTGTCGTTTACCGTAGGAAATATTAGTACCGCAAATAATGTTGAAATCTTTGAAGTGACTTTTACACCTACTGCTGCTGGAGAACGTAATGCGTTTGTGAGAATTACAAATGATGATTCGGCTGATGGTGAAGGCGAAGAAATTTTTGAATTCAATATTAGAGGGAATGCTTACTGTACAGGAGCATCAAATGTATTAACACCTCTAACTGGTCCAGATTTTACTGTGGTTACCATTACAGGTTCAGATTTAGATGGTGGTACTACTGTTGAGTTTGGTGGTTCAATAATTCCGCATACTTCTATTTCTCCAACCGAAATAGAGTTTACTATTCCTGCAAATGCAACGACTGGAGCCATTGTTGTTACAAACAATCTAGGTTGTCAAACAACGGATCTTTTTACAGTAATTGACAATGCTATTAGTTCGTGTGAAGGAAGTTCTGGTTTGTCACCAACAGATTTATTTATCTCTGAAATCACTGATGCGCCTTCTGGCTCTCACACTTATATTGAAATTTACAATGGAACAGGTGCTCCTGTAGATCTAGAGCATTATGAAATTAGAGTTCATAATAACGGATCGAATAATGCTGGTGGTGATATTGCCGATTTAAGTGGTATCCTTGCTGATGCTACAGCTTATGTTATTGCTATTGGTGGTACTAATGTTAACGATCCTGAAGGTGGTTACACGGCTGACGATTTCTTTGCAATAAGTGGTATCAATAATAACGATAACATCCGATTGTATTTTGATGATGGTGTGGTAGAAAATTGGATAGACGTTTGGGGAGACATCAACGGAAATAATTTTACAATTGCTGCTGCAGGTTACACCTACCGAAGACTTAATACTGGAATTACAGTACCAAGAACAGATGGTTGGAATGGTCCAGCGGCTTCTGATGATATGATGAATGATTGGGGCGCAATAGCTCCTGTAAATTATGATGATATTGGAATCTTCGATTTTTCAACTGGAGCGCCACCAACAATTACAACACAACCTAGTGCATCTGTATCTACATGTGATGCAACCGCATCATTTATAGTAGCTGCTTCTGAAGGATTTCCTGGAGGCACCTATGGATTAGAATTTGAATGGTTCGTTTCCGCACCTGGTGATTCTGGTTGGACAGATTTATCTGATAATGCCATTTATTCTGGAACAAGTTCTAACAACTTGGTAATATCTAATACTATCGGACTAGACAATTACCAATACTATTGCCAAGTAAGAGAAGATACAAACTCGTGTTTTACAGCCAGTAATGCTGTTAGACTTATAACACAAAGTACACGATGGGTAGGTCCTGCTCCAGGTTCATGGACTAATGGTGCTCCTGATATTAATACTATTGCTGAAATTGATTTTGATTATACAACAGGAGATGTTGGCGCTGGTAGTTTTAGTGCTTGCCAACTCATAGTTAATTCTGGAGCGACATTAATTATAGATAATAGTGATTATGTTCAAGTTGACACAGATGTTTCTGTAGACGGAACTGTTATTGTAAGGTCTTATGGTTCATTTGTACAAGTTGATGATCTAGGAAGTGTTACAGTGTCTGCGCCTAATAATATTACTGTTGAAAAAACAACAGCAGTGCTTAATTCGTACCAAGAATACACGTATTGGAGTGCTCCAGTAAGTGGTGAAACCATTGCAAATGGATTGAATGAATCTGATCCTAACAGACGCTTCTTGTTCAATGCTCAGAATTATCGCGATTCTCAAATGGAAAATATGAATGACAATGCAACTGATCCTGGTCAAGATGATATTGATGATAATGGTGATGATTGGCAATATGTTGCTGGAGGCACTGTAATGGAGCCAGGTGTTGGTTATGCAGCTACACATGCTCCTGCTGGTTACATTGGTCCAGGCAATCAATACCTATTCACATTTGAAGGGCCTTTTAACAATGGTGTTTATAATGTTCCTGTCTATAGAAATGATGCTGAAACCTCTGATAATAATTGGAACTTTATTGGAAACCCATATCCTTCGGCTATTAGTGCTGATGATTTCTTCACACAAAACCGATATGACGTCTCTACAAATCCAACTGGAGCTTTAGAAGGCGCAATCTATTTATGGTCGCACAATACAGCTGCTGATGGTAATACCAATGGTAATGAAGCCTTAAACTACTCTACAAGTGATTATGCTATCATTAACGGAACTGGTGAATCGCTTGGTGGTGACAATGTTACACCTAATAGATTTATTCCTTCTGGACAAGGATTCTTCGTTGTGATGTCTGATGATGTTGTGGACACACCTGTAACCGCAACAGTTGGACGTGCAGATGTGGTGTTTAATAACAGTATGAGAAGTTTAGGTGATAATGACCAATTCTTTAGAACAACATATGCGCCTTCAGAAAATAAGTTCAAGCTCAATTTAACTTCAGATAATGGCGTATTTAGTCAAATTCTTGTTGGGTATGTTAATGGTGCTTCAGATGTCTTTGATGGCTTATATTATGATGCGCCTCGCAACTTGTCAATTGGTGCAAGTTCTATTCTATATTCAATCATTGAGAATAGTGACAAACGTTTTGCCATTCAAGGAAAAGCTGCAACGAGCCTAGACTTAGATGAAGTAGTTCCTTTAGGCTTTTACACTTCAATACCTGAAGCAACATTGTATACTATAGCTATTGCTGAAATTGAAGGTGAATTTCTTTCAGAACATTCAATCTTCATTAAAGACAAATTACTTAATATGACTCACAATCTTTCAGAATCTGATTATACGTTTACTTCTGAAGTTGGTGACTTTACAAATCGTTTCGACGTTGTATTCCAACCTGATACCTTATCAACTACAGATAACGTGTTTACTTCAGATTCGCTGACGATTGTTGAATTAAATGATGGACGTGTTAAGTTTTCTGTGCCAAGTAATGTCACTATTGAAAACATTCAAATCATTGACCTTCTAGGAAGAACGCTTTATAATGTAGATTTAAGTCAGTCTGTAGAAATATTGGAACTTAATGGCTTAAGTCAATCTGCTTATCTTGCTAAAGTACGTTTATCAAACGGAACAACACTTACGAAACGTGCCATAAAACGACACTAATTTAAAAATTGATTGTAAGAAAGGCTTCAACTCAAATTGAAGCTTTTTTTATAGCGTATATTTAAGTGAAACGATAAGGTTACGTCCAGGAGCAGCAATACCAGAGGAATAGGTTTGATAACGTTGGTCTGTAATATTCTCAAGAGAAGCTATTATGGTTGCACTCTCTGAAAGCTCATATTGCGTTCTCAAATTTAATGTGTACCAAGATGGCGCATAAGGATTTCCATTACTATCGAGCGCATAAATATAATCCTTCACCTGCTCAGAAGGTGCTAATTGATTAAATGACAATTCGTTATTGTATTCCGCAAAGGCATCGATTTGTAGTTTATGATTCTGCCATACCAAATGCGTATTTCCAAAATTTGGAGCAATATGTCGTACAGGAATTTCATTGTCTTCGTCAGTTTCATTACCACCAATAACATTATATTGAGATGTTAATTTAAGACGCTCAGAAAGATTTAATAGCACGCCAGCTTCAAAACCATAGATACGCTGTTCGGAAGCATTTTGAATTGCTTGCACATTACTAAGTTCACCATCATATTCGATTTGAGAAGATCCATTTAACGTAAAGTCACTTCTTATAAGTGCGTCATCAAGAAACGTATAATACGTTGCTAAATCAACAACTAGCGCATCATCAAAATTGAGTTTCAAGCCAAGTTCAGCACCATAAGCATACTCCGATTTTAAATGTTTATTAGGCACCACTACAGAGCCAGGTTCAGAATCAAACACCTTACCAATATCATCAACATTTGGAGCTCTAAATGCCGTTGATGCATTGAGTTTCCACTGAATCATTTCGCTTGGAATCCAACTCACACCAGCTGTTCCAGTGAGCGCTCCAGTATCAACTTTAGACTTATCAAAAGGAAGGTTTAAAAATTGATTATTTTCAGAAAAATCGGCATTAGCAATCACGTGATTGTATCGTAATCCCGATTGAAAAATAAATGTAGTGCTGGGTTTGTATTTAAAACTTGCATAAGCTGCCATAGATTGCCAGTCTGAACCATCGGGATATCTGGTAACCGAAGATGTAGATTGGCTGGTTGTGATATCTGTAATCTTAGAATTTGAATGGACTTTGTTATAGATATATTCCAATCCGTAAGATAACGTTGTCTTATCAGTAATTTGCTTTTCTAAATCTACATTAAGTGAGTAAGCATTAACCGCTTCTTCTTTTGTTCTTCTAAATTCAGACTGAAAATCACGATCAATGCGACTTTCTTGAAAGTTTTGATACGCTAAAGTTGCCTGAATTTTATCATATAAATTTGAGCTACTGCTAAGCTTCGTAATTTGTAAGTTACTCATAAACCATTGTTGTGGTCCGTAATCCCATTCAGCAGAACGCAAGGTATTATTACGATATCGTATTAATCTGTCATATCTAGAATAACTAGAGGTAGCAGAATAAAACAATCCTAGATCAAAACTGAGGTTCTCTTTGGGCTCATAACGCACTTTTTGTAGTAGGTTAATTTGATCATATCCTGTAGGTACTTGAATTCTAGGATTCTCATTTTGCACAACAGTATCAACACCATCAATGGTTGTGACATATTCAGGTCTTAAATAATCATCAGGACCATGGATTCCCATTCTTAAATCATCAAAATTAGTATAGCTAACACTAGACAAAAAAGCCCATTTTTTAAGTCCAAAATTAAAGTCGAGATGTCCTGTTTTTTCTTTATTAGCAGTTGCATATCTAGCCACAGCATTTGCACTAAAGTATAGAGAATCTTTATATGACAACTGTGGTTTTTGGGTATAGAAACTCATCACACCACCAATAGCATCGCTACCATATACTACCGAACCTGCTCCTAGAGTAATTTCTGTGTTTTGAATGGAGAAAGGATCTATAGAGATTACATTTTGTAAGTTCCCACTACGAAAGATGGCATTATTCATTCGCACACCATCAACTGTTATTAAGAGTCTATTCGTTGAAAATCCTCGAATCATTGGACTTCCTCCTCCTAGTTGACTTTTCTGTACAAAAATATTTCCTGTACCCTCTAATAAGTCGGCACTTGTTTGAGGGTTTTCAAATTGAATATCAGCTGCACTTATATTGACGATAGTTTGAGGAATATCGCGTTTACTCTGTTCAAACTTAGATGCTGAAACTACTACTTGATCTAAACCTTCAACATTAGGCAAAAGTTGAACCAGATAATTATTTTTTGCTATATCAGCTTTCTTTGTCTCATATTTGACGTATAAGATATTTTGAAAATAGAGCGTTTCAAAAGTGTCAAATTGGTTAAGTGCTGCGATACCGTCAAAATTAGTAATCACAGATTTTGTTTTATTACTATTGTAAATAACAACTCCAGAAATTGGTTCTTGAGTATTTTGATCTACAACTTTTACATCTTGAGCTAGTACATTACTAATGATGCATAAACAAACAATACATGTTCTGATAAACTTCATTGACACAAAAAGGAATTCTAATTGAATACTTGGTTAAAAATTTCTAACGACTTAGGTTTTTTAAAACTGCCCAAATGTAATTCAAAATACAACAACAACATGTTTAAAAATGATTGCCTTTGTTTTGAATTAATTTTTATACTGTGTAGTGCATCAAAATTTATGCCTAATAGCTGTTTTAAAAGCACTAAATTTTGATCTGATATTGAATACATATCTGTTTTTTGGTCTTCAAAGAGTCCATTTGTAAGATTGAAAAAAGGAGCTTTACTATTAGATGTGTCTGGATAAAACCCTAAATATTGTGTAAGGTTTAATAAAAACAATAAATGAAAGTTTGAAAATTCTTCTTCATAATCTAACCATTTTAGTGTTGTTTCTAAATAGGTAAACAGTTTTAAGTTTTGTTCTTCTTCCTTTAAAACATTAACTAATACTTCTGAAAGAAACATCACAATTGCACTTTTAAAAACATTGGTATGCAAGGTGTGATAGGCATTACTTAATTTGACTTCCTTAATATAATGCAGCGACTGATTAGGTCTGTACTTTTCTTCAATATCGAGTTGTGATAATAATTGATAATACACCGATTTAGAGCTTCCTTTACTAGCTTTCAAAACGCCTGGCAAATGGTACGCAACTAAACCTCTTTCTATTGTGAAGCATTTTACAATAAGATCATAATCCTTATATCTGATTTTTGAAATAACGATTACTTTATTTTTTTTGAGCATAAATAACGTTTAGCTTCAATTATCGTACAATAAGAAGTTTTAAAATTTTAGTTTCTAAGGAATCTAAATCAGAAATAAAGATTAGGTAAACACCTGAAGCCACTATATTGTTAGCGAGGTTTTTTCCATTCCAAATTGCGGTTCCTCCATCAATAGCGAAATTATAATTAGCGCTTGATGTTCTTTGATTAACTCTCGATTGGGCTTCGGTTACTAAATTGCCTTCAATATCTGTAATTTTAATATTTACGTTTTCTGTAAGTCCAGATATTTTAACACCATTATTGATGTCGTTTAAATTATCGAATCCTAGAATATTGTATTCTGGTCTTACTGGATTAGGATATACATAAGCTTCATCAAGAGTATCTTCAGGTTTTGTTCCTCCCGAAGTGAAGGACAACAACCCATTAGGTGTAGCTATGTAAACTTCTCCAGAATCAGGATCAATAGCTATATCATTAATATTATTAGTGGGCAAAGGAGAGTTAGCTGTGGTAAAATGAAAAATAGTGCTTTGTCCATCTGGTGAAAAATAAAACAAGCCTGAATCTGCCGTTCCAACCCATTTATTGTTAGAACCATCTACAGCTATTGTAGTGACGAGTTGATTAGATAAAAGTTCTTTGGGAATACCATCTTCTAAAATAACGATGTTATTTACATTAGGATTATCAAAAAAGTTAGCAGGACTAAATAAAATACGTAAGCCTTTTTCTGTTCCAATCCAAAGCTGACCATTATTATCTAATGCTAAAGCTTTTACATAAGGTGATGGGAAATTTTCTTCTTCACTTGAAGCAAATTCTAAATCTAAACCTCCAGATACATTATTAAAACCAACTAGTCCAAATGAAAAACTCCCAACAAATATTGATTGTCTGTTGTCAAATACTATTGAAGAATATCCTATGTTTGAATTAGTAGGAGGAACCGGAATAATGGAAGTAAAATCAAAAGATGTCCACTGGCCATTTTCAAATTTATTCAAAGGTCTTGGCACTCTTGAATTCATAACCCAAAGTACTCCATTTCTATCAAATTTATTTACGGTCACAAATTGAAACTCAGAAACAAAAGGATCTAAAGTACTATTATCTTCATTGTAAAGTATTACAGGTTCTTGAGCATCAAATTCTATAACTCCTGCCCAATGGGATGTAATAAACACATGATCAGGATCAAAAGGATCAATAGCAATATCAGATAAAAAAAATGGGTCTTCAATAACCGCTTCAATAGTATCATACTCAATATTAAGCCATTCTCTATTTAAAAACCTACTCACACCAGTCCTTCTAAGACCTCCATTAGGATTAAAGGTTCTTGAATAGCCCCCAAAAACAGCCCATAAATTATTAGCAGATGTTTCTATAGAAAACACATTATTACTTAGTGGACCATCAGGATGAATTCTATCAAAAGTAAATAGGTCATTCAAACTGGTCTTTAGAATTCCTTTCCCCGATTTTCCCTGATTCACAACCCCTTGCGTACCTATATATAATTCATCTTGATTTAATAAAATTCCACAAGAGAAATTAACACCAATATCATCGTTGTTTTCAAATAAGTCAAGTAAATTAAAATCAGCATCAAATACATAGACGGTTTCAGTGGTTGTAATAACTAAATTTGAATCAGTCTCACGAAAATCAACTGGAAGTATTGGAAATTGATATACTGTAACTGCTGGAGCATTAAAGACATCAAAGACTGCTCGGTTTTGAGCAATAGCATAAACATGATCACCTTTTGTAACAATACCAACAAAATTCCCGCCTCTTACTGTTTGCCACTGGTTAAAGTCAATAAGGTTTGGATTTGTTAAATCAGCGCGTTTGACTCCATTACCATTTCGGCAAGCTGCATAAACAAAACCATCATAAACTGTAGTTTGGGTCACTATAATTTGAGAACCTCCATTACCAATAAAATAGGTGTCTCCAAACTCTAAACGGTCTAAATTGTAAACTGAAATCCCATAATCTGTTGAGATATATAGCAAATCTTCGTGCTCATAGAAATGATTAATGTTTTTTGCACTCGGAGGAATTGTAACTTTATTTAGAATATCTATAACAACTAGAACTTCTCCATCAGCTAAAACCACATCTATTAAACCTGTCTCATAACCCACCACTAAAACATCATTTGAAATACTATAGTAAACACTTGAAATAGTGCCACCAGATAAGCCTTCAACTGTGGTAATTTTATCGATCTCATTGGTATTTAAATCATAAGTAAAAATCGCACCTTCAGATGCTGCATATAATTTTTCATCGCTAGATGATACATCAACAATATTTAAATATGAAAAATGACTTTCCCAAAGACTTGAAAAATCTTGCGCAAAACCATGAAAAAAGTTTAGCGTTAAAATTAATATTATAAGTATCCTTTTCATAAAATCAAATATATTTATAAGTAACGACTTATTGGGCATAATCATATATTTATCATAAAAAAAGCTCTCAATAAATTGAGAGCCTTAGCTTAATACTTATTTGTTACATTATACAACGCCTTGCGCCAGCATTGCATCTGCTACTTTTACAAATCCAGCAACATTTGCACCTTTAACGTAATCAACATACCCATCATCATTAGTACCATAAGTCACACAAGATTCGTGAATATCATTCATGATTTTATGTAATTTTTCATCAACTTCTTCACGAGTCCAATTTAAACGCAATGAGTTTTGACTCATTTCTAAACCAGATGTTGCTACACCTCCAGCATTTGACGCTTTACCAGGTGAAAACAGTACTTTGGCTTTTTGAAAGGCTTCAATAGCATCAGGAGTTGTTGGCATGTTAGCACCTTCTGCAACAGCAATCACATTGTTTGAAATTAATGCTTTCGCTTCGTCACCATTTAATTCATTTTGAGTAGCACATGGTAATGCAATATCACAATTAACAGACCATGGTCTTTCTCCTTCGTGATAGGTTGCAGACGAATAGGTTTCAACATATTCTTTAATACGTCCACGCTTCACATTCTTTAAATCCATGATAAACGCTAATTTATCAGCATCTATGCCATCAGCATCATGAATGTAACCACCAGAATCTGACATCGTTACAACTTTTCCTCCTAATTGCGTAGCTTTCTCACAAGCGTATTGTGCTACATTTCCAGAACCAGAAATGACAACTGTTTTTCCTTCCATTGAATCATCTTTGGTATTCAACATATTTTGAGCAAAATACACACAACCGTAACCTGTAGCTTCAGGTCTTATTAAAGACCCTCCATAAGACATTCCTTTTCCAGTTAAAACACCTGTAAATTCATTTTGAAGTCGCTTGTATTGTCCAAACATATAACCTATTTCACGACCACCAACTCCAATATCACCTGCTGGTACATCAGTATTAGCACCTATATGTCTAAACAATTCTGTCATAAATGATTGACAAAATCGCATCACTTCATTATCACTTTTACCTTTTGGATTAAAGTCTGAACCTCCTTTTCCCCCACCCATTGGCAAGGTTGTTAAAGAGTTTTTAAACACTTGCTCAAACCCTAAGAATTTAAGGATGCTTAAGTTTACTGAAGGGTGAAAACGTAACCCTCCTTTGTAAGGTCCAATCGCCGAATTAAATTCAACTCTAAAACCTCTATTAACCTGAGTATTTCCTTGGTCATCTAACCAAGGTACTCTAAAAATAATGGTACGTTCTGGTTCCACCATACGTTCCAACAACATCTTTCCTTGATACTTTGGATTAGCCTCAATAAAAGGAATTACTGTCTCTGCAACTTCATGTACAGCTTGTAAGAATTCGGTTTCGTGACCGTTTTTTTCTTTAACAAGATTCAAAAAAGCTTCTATTTTTTCTTTCATCTATTAATATATTATTAATCTAAGTTGATTTTAGTAGCACAAAGATACATTATCTTTAATTCTAATGCTGTTTTTTTTTGATATTCTCAAAATTGAAAAAAACAAAATATTATAAATTTTTAATTGGGTAATTACTTTTGTTTGGTAGTTATACCAGTTTTTATATATTTGTTAACAATTGCTCCCTAAACAAATAGGAACCTATGACGCTTAATTTTAAACAATTATCATTTGTATTCATGTTTTTTTTGGGTATAAATGGAGTGTTTGCTCAACTCGGATTTTCTCATGAAATTGGCGTTATTGCTGGTCCAGTTGCGTTTCAGTCTGATTTTGGTATTCGAAATGATTTTGAAACCAATTCAGGTAATACTGGTATTGGTATTGGTATTGTGCATTATATCAATTTTGCTTACCGAGCAGATTGTAATTGTTACACCACTGACACTTATTTCAACGATCATTTCAAACTTAGAAATGAAATTTCTTGGAATAGAACTCAACTGAATCATTTTGGCGAATATGCTGAGCGTGGTCCACGATTAGCGGCTCATTCTGGTGTTGCCAACAACTTTGATATTGGTACACAAATTGAATTCTTTCCAAAAAGTATTAGATCCTTTCAAGCGTTTAGTTATTCTTTTGCACCATTTATAAGCTTAGGTGTGCACTTTACCTCATACAATCCTGAGGTATCTACATCATTTGGTGATGGTAACATCAACAACATGTTTAATTTTTATCAACCTTGGGTTCTTGCTGCAGATCCTAATACGATTGAAGATCCTTTCTTGTTTAATGGAAGTGGCACAACATGGTCTATCGTTGGAAGTGTTGGTACAAGGTATAAATTAACTGTATTATCTGATTTAATGGTCGATTTAAGATGGCAACATTTCTTCAATAATGAAGTTGATGGTCTTGATCATAACTTAGATTCCAACAAAGCTAATGACTGGTTAGTGTGGTTAAATTTTGGTTATATCTATTACTTAGACTAAATCCTTCAAAATACTAATTAAAGTTAAGGCTGTTTTAGCCTTTTTTTGTTTTACCCAATAGCTTGTTTAAGGTCAGCTATCAAATCATCTTGATCTTCAATCCCAACACTCAACCTAATCAACGAATCTACAACTCCTGTTTTCTCGCGTTCTGCTTTTGGAATACTCGCATGTGTCATACTCGCAGGATGTCCAGCAAGTGACTCAACTCCTCCTAAAGATTCAGCTAATGTGAACACTTTTAAACGTTCTACTATTTTAATAGCCTCTTCATAATTATTCCCTTTAGTTGTAAAGGATACCATGCCACCAAAATCATTCATTTGAGATTTAGCAATATCGTGATTAGGATGGAGTTCAAATCCAGGCCAATAGACCTTTTCAATTTTAGGATGGCTTGCTAAAAACTGCGCAACAGCTTTACCGTTTTCACAATGCCGTTGCATTCTCACATGAAGGGTTTTTATACCTCGTAAAGCCAAAAAGCTGTCTTGAGGTCCGCAAATCGCACCACTTGCATTTTGAATAAAATATAATCTTTCTGCCAATGCGCTGTCTTTAACAACCAGAGCTCCCATAACCAAGTCACTGTGACCTCCTAAATATTTTGTAACAGAATGCATCACAATATCTGCTCCTAAAGTGAGTGGTTGCTGTAAATAAGGTGTTGCAAATGTATTATCAACTCCAAGAAGGATTTGATGCTTTTTTGCAATCTCAGCAGTAGCCTTTATATCAATAATCTGCATCATTGGATTGGTTGGTGTTTCTATCCAAATCAATTTAGTGTTTGCATTAATGTATTGCGTAATGTTTGAAGCATTAGACATTCCTATAAAATGAAATTTAACACCAAAATTTTCAAACACTTTAGTAAACAACCTATACGTTCCACCATAAAGATCATTCGTGCAAATCACCTCATCACCTGGCTTCAAAAGTTTTACTACAGCGTCAATTGCTGCTAATCCTGATCCAAAAGCTAAACCATATTGACCATTTTCTAAACAGGCAATGGCTTTTTCTAAAGCGTGTCGTGTTGGATTATGAGTTCGAGAATATTCATATCCTTTATGGCCTCCTGGCGTAGACTGAGCATAGGTTGATGTTTGATAAATTGGAGGCATTACAGAACCATACGCAGGATCTAGCTCTTGTCCGCCATGTATTGTTTTGGTATTGAATTTCATAAAATAAGCTTAGAACTATTACGTAATAAATTTAAACTTTAATTCGTTGTATTCAAATGGTTGTAATACCTTTATTGTATAATTTGGTAAAACTATGGTGTTCTCAAAAAGGTATTTTATTGTATTCTTATTAACCTCACTTCTATGGTCTTGTAAAGAGGCTGTGAAATTAGACTTTGTTGAAGATAGTATCGAAACTTCAGAAGTTGCAGATATTGCCATAAATATTCCTAAAGCGCAAGGTACAAATACTGTTGCAAACCGTATCAATAAAACCCTTGCACAACATATCATCGCGCAAAGTAATTTTTCTGAAGGGTCTATTTCCGAAGCATCAATAGAGCAAGCCTTAGCGCAATTCAATAAAGAATACAGCACCTTTAAAACCGATTTTCCTGAGTCCTCGCAACAATGGGAATATTTTGTAGACGGTGAAGTTGTATATCGATCTGAACAATTAATCTGTATTGCATTAACAACCTATTTAGATACAGGAGGTGCTCACGGAAATACCAATGTAAAATTCTTCAATTTTAATGCTGAAACTGGAGCAGTGTTCTCAAATTCAGATCTTGTAGAAGACCTTCCAGCCTTATCTGAAATTGTACAACAAAAATTAATGGAAGAGCTTCATTCTGAAGACGATACCTCTACAATTAACGATGTGTTCTTTGGAAAGGATTTTCAACTTCCAGAAAGTATAGGTTTTAATGATGAAGGTGTCATTATACTTTATAACCCTTACGAAATTGCTTCTTATTCTCAAGGAATCATTGAATTCATTGTTCCTTATGACACTATAGATACTGCTATATCAATTTATTGACATTTGTATTGATAAATGTTATCTAATTATTGGGTTTATGTGTATTTATTCTGCTTTCTTTGTAGTGTAAATAACAGTCTATGAAAATATTTTTCTATCTCAAAACATGTAGTACGTGTATAAAAATCCTAAAGGACCTTAATTTATCAAGTGATTTTAAATTTCAGGATATCAAAACCGAAGAGATCACAGTAAAACAAATTGAACACCTTAAAGCATTAGCAGGAAGCTATGAAGCATTGTTTAGTAAACGCGCTAAGCTTTATAAGGAAATGGGACTTAAAGACATGAGTTTAGATGAGTCTGATTACAAACGTTATATTCTAGACCATTACACATTTTTGAAGCGACCTGTACTGGTTATAGACAACACCATATTTATTGGAAACAGTCCTAAAACTGTTCAAGCTGCTAAAGACTATTTATCTGTTAATGAATAGTAGAAAGTTTGCAATATTCGCTGTGTTTATGGTTCAGTTACTTTATGGTCTGAACTACACTTTTGCAAAAACCGTCATTAATGAAAACTTTGTAAAACCTTTTGCTTTTGTTTTACTTCGAGTTGTTGGCGCTATGGTTTTATTCTGGATTTTAGGTTTGTTTTCAAAGCAAGAAAAAATAGAGCGTAAAGATTTTATTACCTTTTTTTTAGCAGCCGTATTTGGTGTTGCTGTTAACATGTTGTTATTTTTAAAAGGCTTAGAACTCACCTCTCCTATTCACGCTTCGGTGATTATGACCATAACGCCAATTATTATACTTGTTCTGTCTTCTTTTTTTCTTTCTGAAAAAATTACGCGTTTAAAAATTCTTGGCGTGTTTCTTGGGTTTTGTGGCGGAATCCTTCTGACGCTTCTTGGAAAATCAACACGAATTGGTGACAACGTTCCCTTAGGAAACACCTTTATTTTTATTAATGCAGTCTCTTATAGCATCTATATCATAATTATCAAAAAACTCACTGCAAAGTACCATCCTTTTACATTTGTTAAATGGTTGTTTTTGTTTGGCGCTATTTTGGTATTGCCTTTTGGATATAATGAAGTCACAGAAATTCAATGGGATAGCTTTACACCTTATGCTTGGTTTTCTGTGTTGTTTGTGATCGTTGGAGCAACCTTTGCTACTTATATCTTAAATCCTTTAGCACTAAAATCGTTGAAAGCTTCAACGGTTGGTGTCTTTATTTATTTGCAACCTGTAATTGCTGGACTTTTTGCAATTATAATGGGTGTTGATGCTGTAAGTCCTGTTAAACTCTTGGCAATGCTTTTAATTTTCTCAGGCGTATTTTTAGTAACTAAAAAACCTAAGGCTTTACCTTAAATCTAATGGTCGCTTGCCTGCTACTCTAGTATCTTCCTTTGTTAAGACTTTAAAATGATCGGCTTTTGGAAATTGATCTATTATAAGTTTTAGGTGTTCTGGTAAGGTCGCAAGCTTTCTCGTTTTTAGGTCAATCCAAGATCCTAACACATCACAAGTTGCTAAATGTTTCCCTTCTTTATTGTAAAAATTATGTTCAAACCTAAAAAATCTAAAGTCTTCACTTAAACCAGAAACCGCTAGGCTTACCGAAATCGTTTCACTCAAAAAAGACTCTTTAAAATAATAAATCTGTTCAGAAAAAATGATAGGTCCAATTCCAGTATTCAGCAACTCTTCTAGTGATAAGTTCGCCTTTTTAAAAAAACCAACACGTGTATGGCTCATATAATTCACATAAGCCGAATTTGCTAAATGTCCGTTAGCATCAACATCACTCCATCGTATTTCAAATTCTTTTTTGTACATATTTTTAAATTTGGAATGCAAAGTTACCGTTTTTAACCTAGTACACGATAATTAAACCGCAATGATTTTCTTACCTTTGTGCAACTTTTTAAAATTAGTTCATGATACAATCAATGACAGGTTATGGTAAGTCTGTGTTACAGCTTCCAACAAAAAAAATATCCATTGAAATAAAATCATTAAACAGTAAGAATCTCGATCTTAATGCTAGAATGCCTTCGCTGTATCGCGAAAAAGAATTGAGCATTAGAAAACTAATTGCCTCTAAATTGGTAAGAGGTAAGGTCGATTTTTCGTTGTTTATGGAAATAACAGGTGAAGAAACCTCAACGCAAATCAATCAATCTGTTGTAAAACAATATATCAAACAATTAAAGTCGGTTATTAGCACTGGAGAAGACACCGAATATCTTAAGATGGCTATTCGACTTCCTGATGCGGTTACTACAGAACGTGATGATATTGATGAAGATGAGTGGATCCAAATTGCTGAAGCTATTGATGAAAGTCTGGAAAAAATTCACACATACAGAATAGATGAAGGTAAAACTCTGGAGTTAGATTTCACACAACGCGTTGAAAACATCGCAACACTTCTCGATAAGGTTATTGATATGGATCCCGAACGTATTGAAGGTGTTCGTGAACGACTTAACAGAGGTATTGCTGAAATAAAAGAGAAAGTAGATGAAAACCGATTTGAACAAGAATTGGTTTACTATATTGAAAAGTTTGATATCACCGAAGAAAAAGTGCGTTTAAAAAATCATTTAGACTATTTCTTAAAAGCCTTGTCTAGTAGTGACTCTAATGGAAAAAAGCTTGGTTTCATTGCTCAGGAAATGGGAAGAGAAATTAATACCATAGGCTCAAAGTCAAACTTTGCACCTATGCAAAAGTTAGTGGTTCAAATGAAAGATGAACTTGAAAAAATTAAGGAACAATTATTGAACGTACTTTAAAAAAATACATTTTGTCTGATAAAACTAACATAAAAAAAGGAAAACTCATTGTGTTTTCTGCACCTTCTGGTTCGGGAAAAACCACCATTGTGAGGCATCTTTTAAAACAAGAAGAACTTAACTTAGAGTTTTCTATATCTGCTACTTCAAGAGAAAAACGCGGACAAGAAGTTCATGGAAAAGATTACTATTTTTTAGACCTTAAAGCCTTTAAAAACAAAATTAAAAATGATGAGTTTTTAGAATGGGAAGAAGTGTATCGAGATAATTTTTATGGTACTTTAAAAGCAGAAGTTGAACGTATTTGGGCTAAGGGCAAGCATGTTATTTTTGATATTGACGTTTCTGGAGGTTTGAGAATCAAGAAAAAATTTCCTAAAGAAACTTTAGCTGTATTTGTAAAACCACCCGATTTAAATGAGCTTATCATCAGACTTAAAGAACGTGGTGAAGAAAGTCCAGAAAAAATAAGTATGCGTGTTGCAAAAGCTCCTGCCGAATTAGCAACAGCGCCTCTTTTTGATGAGATAGTTCTCAACAAAGACCTTGATGTAGCTTTAGATAACGCCTACAAACTCGTGTCTAATTTTATAAATAAATAAGATATGAAAATCGGATTGTACTTTGGGACTTTTAATCCCATTCATGTAGGGCATTTAACGATTGCAAACCATTTAGCAGAGTACAGCGATTTAGATAAAATTTGGTTTGTGGTCACACCACATAGTCCGTTTAAAAAGAAAAGTTCTTTACTAGATAACAGACAACGTTACGAAATGGTATACCTCGCTACAGAACACTATGACAAACTGGAACCAAGTGATATCGAGTTTAACCTTCCGCAGCCAAACTACACCATCAATACACTCACCTATCTTCAGGAAAAATATCCCAATTATGAGTTTGCTTTAATTATGGGAGAAGATAATCTGAAGAGTTTTCACAAGTGGAAAAATTACCAATTGATCCTCGATAATCATCATATATACGTGTATCCAAGAATCTCTGAAGGTCAGGTTGATACTCAATTTTCAACACATTCTAAAATTCACAGAGTTGAAGCACCAATTATGGAACTCTCATCAACCTTTATTCGAGCTGCGATCAAAGATGGTAAAAATGTAAGACCCATGCTTCCTGAAGCCACGTGGATTTACTTAGACGAGATGAATTTTTATAAATAAACCCATTTTTGTGATTTCTAAAGAACAAATTATGACGTACCACAACGTACAAAACTATATAGAGAATCTTATTAAGAACTTACCCTCAGATTGGTTAAATCTTACAACTCATAGACTTGATATTTATGATGAACCTTTGGCTAAAGTTCAATTTTTAGAGCAATTTGAAACGCTTTTTACTCAAAATATATTCGAAACTGCTGCACTAGTGCAATTGCCAACAGCGTACGATTATATTAGATTGGGTCATCCTTTATCTTGTGTTTTAGAATGGACTATTGCAAAACGTTACGTTTTACATCCTGAGCACGTTATAAGTTTTTCTTCTCAAGTAATGCCTATTTTGGCTATCCTTCGGAACAACTTATTAGAACATAAAAGCACAACGATTATTTATGATGAACTACCTGAGTCTTTTGACGCAGATCTACTAAAACGTGTTTATAACTACAATTTTGAATTAAAACAAGTTAGCGATTTAAACGAAGCAGCTCAATATGAAGGTACAACGATATATATTTCGAAGCAACCTGTTTCTGACAGCACACTACATCCTAATATCGACTTTTACATTACTCTTTATAACACTTTAGGAAGTGTTATTATCATTAACGGCAATAAAAATTCAGAATACATTTCAGAAATACAACATGTTAGACGACGAGAATCTATAGCAATGACTCCAGATAATTGTCTGAAACTTTTAAAAGCCATTTCAACCGAAAAGCCTGTAGATAAAAATTCATATTCGTCTTCAAATAAAGCATTAGTCATGGATACGATCCAATCTGTTGCTGGTGTAAATACCAAACCACTTATTGGATCAAGCGGACTTTCCATCCAGTATGCAATTATGATGGGATTAGTGCATTATGCGCAAGAACATTATAAAGGAAAAGCTATAAAGTTTGTCGTTCCGCCAAATTGTTATGGAGGCACAAACGATCAGGCGAGACGTGTTGCTGCTTGCTTTGACAATGTACAAATTGTTGATCTTCCTGTTGATGGCAACAATGATATGGTTCGTAGTATTGAACATGTTTTAGATGCCATTGCTCATGAAGATGCTGTGCCTTATATCATTGCTGAAATTCCAACAAATCCAAGAGTTGAAGTTCCTGAGTTGAAGCAGTTGAAAGCTGCACTTGAAAAAGAGCGTCAAACAAATTCAGGTTTAACAGCTGTGGCTCCTGTTTTTATTTTAGACCAAACGTTTTGTCCGAATGTTCATTTTCTCGGTGAAGGCAAAACACTTTCTACAGTGAGAACGATTTCTTATGCTAGTGGCTCTAAATTTCCAAGTGGCGGAAAATGTACAGCTGGTTACTGTATTGGTAATACCGTGGCAGCACCATTAATCAAATATGTTGAGCATCATTTAATCTTATGCGACAATGAAGCGACACAGCTTCAGCTGGAAATATTAGCAACACAAATGCCTTCTATGATTCAAAGAATACAGGATGCCTACAGTAACACTAGAGCGTTTGTAACCTTTATTGAGGACGTATTACCTTCCGCTAAAATCAACTTTGTTTCCGAAGCATTAGCAAAAGAAGGATTTACGCCTTCGGTATTTTCATTAGACCTTCCGACGAAAGGAGAAACAGCAGAAGACAAAGAAGCATACAAAAGAGCCCTAAATCATAAATTGATTAATGCTATGATTACTAAGATTCCTTCAGAAAGTAAATACTGTGTGAGTTACGGCCAACTTAAAGGATGCTATTGGACCATTCCTGCAACATCAACTCAAGGTACGACTAAAGAAGGAGACAAAGATTATATTGCTCGTGTGGCTTTATCGCCTAAAATGGATTTAGAACGACATAAAGAAGTCTTCCAGGAATTTGTAAATACTATCTCTTAAGATTAGAAGTGATAAAAGGCATTTTCTAAATGTTCAATGGTTAATTTTGAACCTTCATTGACTATAGCAATAATATCAAAACGTACCTCAACATCGAGTTGGTTTGAAGTGACATAATAATCCATTGCCTTAACAATACGCTGAATTTGTTTCGGTTTTAGAAAATCTTGAGGATTTCCAAAGGCAGTTGTAGAACGTGTTTTAACTTCTACTGCTACAAGTGTGTTTTCG
>JAUIFO010000011.1 GCA_030430385.1 Bacteroidia bacterium | reverse complement strand
TGCCTCTAAATCCTTTAACGTTAATGTAAAAACACTAAAGCCATCATCGTCATCATCACAAACCTCTAATGGCGTTAATATATTTGCCGTTGGATTCATAATGACCTCTAAATCTAAGGTTGTGGTACTAAAACAACCGTTAGAAGTATCATCTAATCTTACAATTACAGTTTGTAAATTCGGAACGATGTTCGTGTAAGGAGAGAAAATTTCATTAGATTGAGAATTCGCATCAGCTAAAGTTTCATAATATGAAACAACAACATTAGCTTGACCATTAATTACTTCTGCATTTGCATCTTCTAAAGTAAAAATCATAAATCCATCAGAATCATCATCACATACAGACAAAGGAGTTGGCACAACAACAGCTGGCCCAGGATTTACTATTAAATCAAATGATAATGTTTCAAAACACAAGGTATTAGAATCATTTTCAACTCTAACATATATAGTTTGAGGGTTAGACGTATTTGTATATGGGCTTGTAAGCGCATTCGTATTGGCATCTGCATCTGCTTGGGTTGGATGGAATGTAAGAGACACTCCTGTTTGTCCATTTAAGATTATTGGTGTTTGAGAATTCAAATCAAAAGATTCAAAACCATCACTAGAAATATCATCACAAACAACCATATCTTCAGGTTGCGTTAGAACAATTCCAGAAGACACTAACACATCAAAAGATGTTGTTACATAACAGTTTGGGTTATTAGTACTTTCTATTCTAACTATAATTGTTTGAGGGTTTGCTGTATTGGTAAATAGAGTAGGCAAAGGATTGATGTCGTCATCGGCATCTGTTTGAGACGCGTGATAAGAAATTGTTACATCTGTTTGCACACCTATAACTTCAGCATCTTTTGTAGATAAATCAAATTCTGTAAAACCGTCTACAACTGCATCATCACATAATTCATAAACTGATATTGGGTTTATTACTGGATTAGGAAAAAATGTAATTACAACTTCATCTGTTAAAGTACAACTTTGATCAGTAACTTCAACAAGATAAGTAGCAGAGTTAGGTGAAGATACTGTTAAGGTAGGTCCAGTTTCGCCAGTCATTAAAATACCATCTTCAAACCATTGATATGTAGCAGTTCCACTAGAAATATCAGCATCAAGAACAACATCTGCATCACCAACACATAAATCTTGATCTGAACCTAAATCAACTGAAAAAGGCACATCTTTACTTACAGTCACATCATCAGTTACAATAACTTCATCTCCGTTACAATTTGTATATGTTACCTGAGCAGTATAGGTCGTCGTCGTCGTTGGACATACCGTTAGTGTAGGATCGGTTCCTAATACAGTGCCTGAAGCATCTAACCAAGCAAAATCAATAATACTAGGACCTGCAGGTGTAAAACGCCAAGCTTCATCTGTTGTGGTCCATTGCCCTGTATTTCTACCTGGCGGAACAAAAGCTGTAGTCCCAGCATCATTTTGAATACCAACTGCTGCATTACCACTATTCCATCCTGTACATAAAGGCTTATCCTTGATATAAATATCAATCACATTAGTGGTTTCATATAGTACAGCCATGTGCGTAGCTAGTAAATTATTACAAGCCGACGAGTACATAGGCACTTCAAACCAAGATACTGCTAATACTCTGTTTGGAGCTGTACCAATAATTTCCCAAGCTATTTCTTCGGAATTACTTTCCGTTGGATCTATATCATGTGTAGGTGTAAGAATATTTGCTTCACCAAGTGTATCGTTAGAATTATTAGGTAAGCTTTCCGTAAAAGCCCATCCATTTCCACCAGTATTCGCATCAAAACTAATAACACCGTTGGAACCTACTTGGAATTGTGTTTCAATATTGGCAAAGAAGCAAAAATCAAAAGGTAAGTTTTCAACATTAGACCATTGATCATCTGCGTTAGGGTTTAATGAATTTGTTAATCCATCAAAATCAAAAGGAGGCACAAAAGGAATTTCAGTGACAGTGTAGGTATTTGTTTCTCCAATGTCTAAAAATTCCGCAGTTATATCAGTACAGTCATCGGCACAATCAATGACCACATTTTCACCTGCTTCAACAAATGGATTTCCTGGTCCAGATGCACCAATTTGTGCAACAATATCAATATTATTGGTACTAGAACATCCAGACGGGTTTGTATCAGTAATTACTAAAGTTACATCATACAATCCTGCAGCAGCATATTGATGCGTTACAGATTGTCCAGTTGCAGTATTACCATCGCCAAAATCCCAAAAATATGTTGCTCCTGCTCCACTAATTGAAAAAGTTCCACTCCCATTAAATGTAATCATCTCATTCACATCAGCCACAACAATATTTCCTACTAAAGCAGGATTTGTACTATCAATATTAGCTACAATAGATTGACATGGCGTTAAACATGCAATATCTGCAGCCCAACCTGTTGTAGTACCTGAACCATTTGAAACGAACTCAATCGTTAAACATCCAGAAGGAGTTGTAGCTTCAACAATGCCTGGATTATTTCCTCCTGAAAAATTACCAAAAGAAGGGAAGGTATTATCTGGTCCGTCATATATGGTCAGAATATCCGCATTAAGTTGTGTACTAAATTCCGTAAAAGATAACTGAATTGCATCTCCAACAGCTGTAGGACAAATGGTTAATGAAAAATTCTCATTGTCTGAATATGTTCCAAACTCTCCACCTGAATCAAAAAAACGATCAGTACATTGATTAAACGTACCATTTTGCATCAGGATATCCTGACTATAAGTTACTATTGAAAAAGCGAAGAATAATAGCGTAATTACTTTTTTCATAATCTAATTTTATTGAGGGTGTTGAGATTTGATGATGATCAAATATTGAGAATTATCAAACCTGAATGTTTTGTTTTCGTCTCTTGAATGGAAGTTAAATTGATACTTCAACGGATTAAATGTAGCTTCATTAAAGAAGGCATCTCTTGTTAACGACTTATTGTAAGAATTAAACAATGGTACTGTAGACAAGTTTACAAAAGAGCTTAAATCCTTTCCAGGTAAATACATAATTTCAACTCTATTTCTTAGGATATTTTTGACATCCTTTAAGCGATTTGAATTATTTAAAATATCATCTGAATTATCACCATAAACATCATTAATAAATTGTAATTCGGTATTACTTAATGGTGCATTTACATTATCATTATAAACGACATGTGTAAGTGATTTTTGTTTATGATTCTGTTGAGAATACGTTGTGTTTACCGTTAACAAACTAAGAATGAATGCTAAAGACAAAAATAATTTTGATTTCATATTATCTACCAATTAAAAAGACGTGAAATTTAAGAAAATTTTAATTAAAATACTGTTAATAATGAGACACAATTAGCGACCTATATTTACATTAGTATAACATTTGAGATTAAAAAACTCCTACCTGGTTATTAACTTTTTTTAATTGTTTATCTTTGCAAACTCTAAAAGTGAACTTATGGGCTTCTTTTAGAAAATATTAGAATTAATGAAAATAGAAAAAAACTTGGAAAATTTTGAAGCTATCGGTGACGATCATATTGGATCTTCATCTGAAACGCCTTTACGAAAAGACGCCTTCAAACTTACAAATGACGAAAAGATCGATATCATTAAAGATGATGTACGTCATATTATGGAAACTTTGGGTCTTGATCTAACAGACGATAGCCTAAAAGGCACTCCTAATCGTGTTGCTAAAATGTTTGTAAAAGAGATTTTTGGCGGATTAGATCCTGATGCTAAACCAAAAGCTTCCACTTTTGAAAACAAATACAAGTATGGCGAAATGCTTGTAGAGAAAAATATCACAGTATATTCAACTTGTGAACACCACTTACTCCCTATTGTTGGAAAAGCTCACGTTGCCTACATTTCTAACGGTACTGTTGTTGGGCTTTCAAAAATGAATCGTATTGTAGATTATTTTGCTAAACGTCCTCAGGTGCAAGAACGACTTACTATTCAAATTGTAAAAGAGCTTCAAAAGGTTTTAAATACTGAAGATGTTGCCTGTGTTATTGATGCGAAACACTTGTGTGTTAATTCAAGAGGAATTAGAGATATTGATAGTAGCACTGTAACGTCTGAATTTGGAGGGCAATTCAAAAACAAAGACACTAAACGAGAATTTTTAGATTATATCAACCTTGATACAGAATTTTAATTTCTAAATCAAACCTACCAACATCATGCAACCATACCAAAATCAATCTATTCATATCTATAATTCATTAACTGGAAAGAAAGAAGTCTTCAAACCTATTGAAGAAGGATATATTGGTATGTATGTTTGTGGACCTACAGTTTACAGCAATGTTCATTTAGGAAATGTAAGAACGTTCATGTCTTTTGATATGATCTATAGATATTTTAAGCATTTAGGCTATAAAGTGCGTTATGTAAGAAACATTACAGATGCTGGACATTTAGAAAATGATGCTGATGTAGGTGAAGATAAGATCACTAAAAAAGCACGTTTAGAACAAATAGAACCTATGGAAGTGGTGCAACGTTATACGGTTGATTTCCACAACATCCTCAATACGCTTAATTTTCTTCCACCTAGTATTGAACCTACTGCAACTGGACACATTATTGAACAAATCGAACTTATAAAAACGATTATTGATAATGGTTTTGCTTATGTGGTTAATGGTTCGGTGTATTTTGATGTACACAAGTTTAATGAAGCGAATGAGTATGGGAAGTTGAGTAAACGCAAACTTGAAGACCTTATTCATAACACGAGAGCCCTTGATGGTCAAAGTGATAAAAAGAATCCTCAAGATTTTGCACTTTGGAAGCGTGCCGAACCGCAACATATTATGAGATGGCCTTCGCCTTGGAGTGATGGTTTTCCTGGATGGCATCTAGAATGTACTGCAATGAGTACGAAATATCTTGGAGATAACTTCGATATTCATGGCGGTGGAATGGATCTTAAATTTCCTCATCACGAGTGTGAAATTGCTCAAAGCGAAGCTGCTAAAGGTATTTCTCCTGTAAATTATTGGATGCATGCCAATATGCTTCAGCTCAACGGACAACGCATGTCTAAAACCACAGGAAATACAGTAAATCCGCACGAATTACTTTCGGGTAACAACACCTTCTTCAGTAAGGCTTATTCGCCGAGTGTGATTCGCTTCTTTAACGCGATGTCATCGTACAGAAGCATCTTAGATTTAACTGATGATGGTTTATTAGCTAGTGAAAAAGGCTTTAACAGATTGATGGAAGCTATCAATACACTTGAAACTATTACTGCAGGAACGACATCTACATTTAATGTTTCTGAATGGAAACAAAAGTGTTATGATGCTATGAATGACGATTTTAATTCGCCTATTCTCATTGCACATTTATTTGAAGCTGCTAAAGTTGTGAATCAAATTAAAGATGACAAAGCGTCTTTAACATCTGAAGACCTGGAGCTTTTAAAGCAAACTATGAATGCCTTTACTTTTGATGTTCTTGGTTTGGTCAATGTTGCTCAAGCTGATACAAGTTCTGAAAAACTCTCTGGAGCTGTAGAATTATTGATACAATTACGTCAAGAAGCTAGAGCCAACAAAGACTTTGCCTTATCTGATAAAATTAGAGATGAACTCGCTGCAAAAGGAATTCAGTTAAAAGATGGTAAGGATGGTACCACTTTTTCTACTAATTGATCGTGAAACGTATTCTAATTGCACCTTTTATATTGATCATTAAAGTTTATCAAACTTTAATATCACCTCTAACGCCTGCTACATGCAGGTTTCAACCTACATGTTCACATTACTCCAAAGAAGCCCTGGAAAAACACGGCTTACTTAAAGGTGGCAAATTGGCTTTAAAGCGAATTTTTAGTTGTCATCCCTGGGGTAGATCTGGTTACGATCCTGTTCCTGAAAAAGAAGATTAAAACTATCTTAAGGTTGATTTCTTTTTCGTCATAAATACTATCTTTACGACTCAAAATAAAATTATGCTTGCTTTAGATATTGTTTGGAATCCTTCAAAAGGAATTGATTTAGGTGTTTTTACCCTTCACTATTACAGTTTAATGTGGATTGTTGCTTTTCTGCTTGGTTTCTACATTATGAAACGTATCTACAAGAATGAAAATCAAACTAACGAGGCATTAGATTCTCTTTTTATCTATTCGGTGATTGGTATCATGTTAGGCGCACGATTAGGTCATGTTATTTTTTATCAACCTGAACTTATTAACGACGACTTTTTTAGCATCTTTTTACCATTTTCCTTTTCTGATGGTGTTAGATTTACAGGATTTCAAGGTTTGGCAAGTCATGGTGCAGCCATTGGTATGATCATCTCCATGTACCTCTACAACAAAAAGGTCATAAAAAAAACGGTATTATGGATTTTAGATCGTGTTGTTGTTCCTGTAGCCTTCGGTGCTGTTTTTGTTAGGATTGGAAATTTTATCAATTCTGAAATTATTGGTAGAGTTACTGAATCTAGCTTAGGTGTTAGATTTATTCAAGATGAATACAACAAATATGATATTGTAAAAGCCACAGGAATTAAAGATGCAACTGAAGCTTATAAAGCTTTTGGTAGCAACCCAAAATACACTGAAGCTCTAAGCGCTATTCCATTAAGACATCCAGCGCAACTATATGAAGCATTTTGTTATGTTTTTGTGTTTTTAATTTTATTGTTCTTCTATTGGAAAACAGACAAGCGTAACCAACAAGGCTTCTTATTCGGTTTGTTCCTTGTATTACTATGGACCGTTCGTTTCTTTGTAGAGTTTGTAAAAGAACCTCAAGGTGAAGAATACTTTACAATTTTAGGCCTACAAACAGGACAAGTTTTAAGTATTCCTTTCATCCTTATTGGTTTGTATTTTATGTTTGTTTACAAAGCGAAAACCAAGCTGAGTTAATTGTTATGAATTACAGATGGGCTAAAGTTCTTATTGTATCTGGACTTGTTTTATTTGGAGTATCCTGCAAAGAAGACAAAGGCAATAACACCTCTGTAAAACCTATAACTATAGTATTTAAAAAAGAAGGCACGCTTCAACTCAAAAAGGCAACGACAGATTCTATCATTGCCCAACTAGATATTGAAATTTCTGATGATGACTATGCAACACAAACAGGTTTAATGTATCGTGATAGCATGAAAGATCGACAAGCTATGCTCTTCATTTTTTCCAATAGTGATTTTAGGAGTTTCTATATGAAGAACACTAAAATCCCATTAGATATCATTTTCATTTCTGAAGACTTTAAAGTGGTTAGTATTCAAAAGAATGCAAAACCAATGGATGAAACGTCACTACCTTCTGAAGGACCAGCTCAATATGTGCTTGAAGTCAATGCTGGACTTACAGATAAATGGAATCTTGAAAAAGGAGACCTTATACAGTACACAAGCGATTGAATTAAAAAAACTCAACCTTTTACCAATAAAAAACCATCTGAGTAAACAGATGGTTTTTTAATTCTATTATGTAGTAAAAGTATTACTCCACTTCTTTTGGAGCTTCACCTTTATCTTTTAAAGTGTCATACATTATTGGCGTTGCAATAAATACAGATGAGTATGTACCAACAACCACACCTACAATTAATGCAAATAATAATCCTCTAAGGGATTCAGCACCAAAGATGAACATTGCAATTAACACTACTAAAGTTGTTAAAGACGTATTTAATGTTCTACTTAAAGTACTGTTGATTGCAGAATTAATATTTGTGCCACCTTTAAATCCTGCACGCTCAGCAATAACCTCTCTAATTCTATCAAATACAACAACGGTATCATTAAGAGAGTAACCAATCACAGTTAAAATTGCTGCAATAAATGCTTGGTCAATTTCCATACTGAAAGGCATGAATTTGTAAAGTAATGAGAAAATACCTAATACAATAATCACATCGTGGAATACAGCAATTACTGCACCTGTAGAGAATTGCCATTTCTTGAATCGGAATAAGATATAAAGGAATACGACAACTAAAGATCCTAAAACTGCCCAGAATGATTCTTTTTTGATATCATCGGCAATGGTTGGACTCACTTTACTTGACAAGACCTTACCTACACCGTTTGTAGCTTCAGAGAAATCTTCGTAAGTGATATCTGCAGGCAAGTATGATTTCAAGCCTTCAAATAGTTTTGTTTGTACATCTTCATCAGCTTCAGCTGAATTTTCATTTACCTTATACTTGGTAGAAATTTTCAACTGATTAGCAGCACCAATCGTTTTCACTTCAGCACTTCCGAAGACAGCATTTAAATCTTTAGCAACATCTTCAGAATTTACTGCTTTATCAAAACGTACTTGATAGGTTCTACCACCAACAAAATCGATACCTTGATCTAATTTATTAGTAAATAATGATCCTAAACATACAAGAATCAAAATTCCAGAGATCACATAAGCCACTTTACGCTTCGCAATGAACTTGATATTCATATTCTGGAATAATCCTTTTGTAATAGACGTTGAGAAATCTAAATTTTTGCCTTTGTTCACATACCAATCTACTAACAATCTGGTTATGAAAATAGCTGTAAATAAAGATGTAAAAATACCAATCAATAAGGTTGTTGCGAAACCTTTGATAGGACCAGTACCAAATACAAATAAAATTAATGCCGTTAAACCTGTTGTAATATTCGCATCAAGAATTGAAGACAACGCGTTAGCGAAACCATCTTTTACAGCTTCTTTCATACCTTTTCCTTTTCCTAGTTCTTCACGCACACGTTCGAAGATAAGAACGTTGGCATCAACAGACATACCAATGGTTAATACGATACCAGCTAAACCAGGTAAGGTTAATACAGCACCTAATCCAGAAAGTACACCAAAGATCAATAAGATATTTAACAATAAAGCGATATCAGCAAAGATACCAGCCTTTCCATAGTAAAGTACCATCCAAATCAATACTAATGCTAATGCAATTAAGAATGATTTTGTACCACTATCAATAGCTTCTTTTCCTAATGATGGTCCAACTTGATCTGCTTGAACAATATCAGCAGAAGCAGGTAATTTACCAGCACGTAAAACATTTGCTAAATCGACAGCTTCATTAACAGTAAAGTTTCCAGAAATTTCTGTATTTCCGCCAGATATAGCGCCATTAGAAGCTTCAGGAGCCGAATATACGATATCATCAAGAACAATTGCAATCTTAGATTTATTAGTAAATGCTCTTCCTGTAATTTCTTCCCATTTTTTAGCACCTTTAGCATTCATTTGCATGGTTACAGAAGGCTTATTAGTCACAGTAAACGACTGACGTGCATCTGTAATTACAGCACCACTTAATTCTGGTTCGTTATCACGATTCCCTTTAAGCGCATATAGATCTACATACTCCACTCCTGTTTCTTCATCTAGAGTTGGTAAACCAAAAGCAAACTTGACATTTCTAGCATCTGCAGGTAAATTATTTTTAACCTGAGGCATATCTAGATACGACTGGAACTTTTCCTTATCTTCTAGTTTTACAGCCAACATACCACCTGATCTTGGTCCAGATAACAAATCTAAAACTGGATTCACTACAACACTAGTTGAATCAGTCGTTGCATCTCCAAGAAGATCTGTAATGGTATCATCTACATCTGTAGAATCTGTTACTTCAGTAGCCTCTTCTTTCTCATCAAGTCCAAGAACATTTTTAACAGTTTCATTAGCCTCAGCAAAGAACGCTCCTAAAGTTTGTGCCTTAGCAACATCCCAAAATTGTAACTGTGCTGTTGTAGTAATTAACTCTGTAGCACGCTTTACATCTTTTACACCTGGAAGCTCAACAAGTACACGACCAGAGTTTCCTAAACGTTGGATGTTTGGTGACGTTACACCAAACTGGTCAATACGCTTACGTAATACTTCAAAAGCAGAAACGATTGACTCGTCTACTTTTTCTTCGATCTCTTTTTTAACCTCGTCATCTGTCATATTAATATTAATGACGTCGTCTAGGTTTCTATTAGCGAAGATATCTGGAGACGCTAATTTTTGATCCCCTTTTGTATCATCCCAAGCTTGGTAAAATGATTCTAAGTAAGATTCTTGTGCATCTTTTTGAATTTCTTCAGCATCAGCTAATGCTTTATTAAAAGCTGCATCCTTACTATTATTAGCAAGTCCTCTTAAAATATCTTTTACAGAAATTTCTAAAATCACGTTAAGTCCACCTTTAAGGTCAAGACCTAAGTTCATCGATTTTTCTTTAACATCTTTGTATGTAAACTCAGCAACACCTATATCATACACATTCTGACTAGAAAGTGAGTCTAGGTATCTTATTTCAGCAGTGTTGATCTCATCAACATCTTGAAATTTACTTTCGGCATAGGTTTTTGCCTCTTTTTCAATTTGGTTAGCTTTGAATGTAAATGACAATTGATAAATACTTACCAATCCAAATAACAGCGCAAAAAGCTTAACTAATCCTTTGTTTTGCATTACTTTAAAGTTTATTGGGTCAAATTTTATCCGAATTTTTCGGAGGAGCAAATATAACTTTTACTCCAAATCTGACAATTAATTTTTGGGTTTATATGATTTAAAATGAAAGCTTTTCGATAAAACACAAAAGCCTTCTATGAAATAAAGTTGATGGGTTAAGACGATTAGCATAATGGCTAATTCAAATACGTCTTTAGCAAAGAGGTCCTGCTCGAACTTCAGGAATGACGTATGCAATACGATTACTAGAAACTCTATTATTTGAATAAAATTTATATGACGTATTGACCTCTACATCGAGGCTTTTAAAAGTATTAGATTTGAATAATGCAAAAGGATTGGTTTGAACAAGTTGTTCTTGATCTCCTTTTGGATTTGGATTTGACGTGCCTTGAATGTCTAGATCTGCTTCATAGGCTGTTTGTATTTCATAAACATCAAGATCAAAGGGCTTGGTTGGTTTTTCAGAGGGTTGACCTTCTGAAGACGTTTGATCTAAAAGTAATTGCTTCGTTTCGGTAAGAATTTGCTTGATATCTGAAACTTCAGCAGAACTGTGATAGGCAATTTTAAGTTGACCATCATCAAATCTTGAAACCTGAATATTATGAACTCCAGCAGATTCTAGTTGGTCTTTAATAATAGCAATGGCATCATCAGCATCAGAAGAGTATACTGTACTGCTTGTAAATTGCATTACAATCTCCTGATTAGGTTTTGCATGATGCTCTTGAGTTACAATTCCGCCTAAAAAGGCAAGAACAACCACAACAGCACTGATATACCATTTTTTATTCATGCACCAAATATACTCAATACATTTAAATTTTTGTAAGTTTCATAGTTGTTCTTTTCATCTTGACTAAGCCAAAGTTTTAATTTGCCGTATAAGCTATACTTAAAAATTCTGCTTTGAACGGTTAAAAAAACTCCTACCACTTAACTCACTAAAACCTAAATGTGTATAAGTATACATAGAAAACCAATCCGCTATGAACTAAAGTAACTGAGATTTTTAAATCTGATAAAAGTAAGCATCATATGATTACCCAAGTAAAAAAACGTCCACATCATTATCTCATTTTCTGAGACGATACAAATATTCATTTATCATCTTATCGGTAATATTACCTGCGCTTCAACACCGAAGACCTATTGCCTAAAATGGTGATTCCATTAGCGTTTGTTTAATTCAGGAAATTCTTATAGTAACATTCTTGAATTTCTTCCTTTTGATTTTGACAAAGTTACTTATAAATTAGGAAGAATAGATGGCATTGAAGATGTATAAGAATCTTATCTATGCTAACTATTTCTTTAGAAATATTAACACGTTCAGCATTTTTAACATCTCCATTCAAGACTAGATAGCCTCATTTGAGTTTTAAAGAACTTATTATTAATTCAATATAGATTAAATGCACAAGAAACACTTATAATTGAATTCACAATTTGTGAGAAAAAAGCCATTTTTTTAGAATATTTTTTCAATTAACAAAAATAAGTGGTAAATATGTATTCACTTAATTACGCTTAAGCCAATGGAAAATATATTATATATTTTATCGAAGCTATTAATTTCATTTGACTACAAAATTTCGGAACAAGAAGTTAAAGATCAATTATTTAGCGACCCTAACAAAGGTGTAGTTTCAATTACAAATACGCTAGACTTTTTTGAGGTGAAAAATATAGTTGCCAATGTTCCAAAAGAGGCTTTTAATGAATTACCCAAATACTTTATTGCCCAAATAAACGATGGTAATCAATTAAATCTTGCTTTAATTACAAAAGTCGATGATAAAAATGTAAAAGTCGATTTGAGAAATAAACCTTCTGTAATATTAGAAGTTAAAAAATTTTTAATGAGTTGGACAGGTGTAGTCATAGTAATTGAGAAAAACGAAAGATCAAAACAAAAGAGCTTACAAAAACAAAAAATAAATTACACTCTTATTTTAAGTGTGTTATTAGTGACTTTTTACATTAGTACGACAAGTGATTCACTTTTAAAATCTATATATTTTATGTTGTCACTGCTAGGTATTTATACAAGTTATTTGATAGTAAAAGAAAAATTAGCCCTTGATGGTCATTTATCAAAATTTTGTAAAATTTCAAAAAAAACGGATTGCCAATCAGTTTTAAATTCTAAAGAAGCTAAAATTTTCAATGTCATTGATTTGTCAGATGTATCTATCATATACTTCTCATTTATTTCAATAATTTTTATTGTTTACCCTAATATTATTTTTTTTAAAGCGTTATCAATTTTGTCTTTACCCTTGATAATATATTCAATTTACAATCAGTATTTTAAAATTAAAAAATGGTGCCCTTTTTGTATGATCATTGCTTTGGTATTATTATTGCAGTTTACTATTCTAGTAATAACACCAAGCGAAGAGAAGCCAAGTTTATTAATGTTACTACCTACGTTATTACTTTTAAGTCTCATAACAATAACATGGATAAATCTTAAGAAATTATTTATGACAAAGGTTAAAAATAAAGAGTTGAGAATAGAAAATCTATCCTTTAAAAGAAATCATCATTTGTTTTTACCATATTACAAATCATTGCCTTTAATTGCCACAAAAAAAGACTCCATTGTTGATATATCTATTGGCAATCCAAATGCTCTTGTTAGAATATTAGCTATAACCAATCCATTTTGTGAACCTTGTTTTGAAACACATAATATACTCATGAGGTCGCTGAAGAAATATGAAAATCAAATTTTGGTAATATTTCGATTTTTCGTTCCATATAAAAATAGAGACAATCTTCAAACCCAAATAGCAGAAAGATTGATGGACTTATTTCTAAACGAAAAAGATTGTTTTGAAGAGGCGTTTCAGCATTGGTATTCCAAGGTTTCTATTCAAGAATGGTTTAATAAATGGGGAAAGTGCGAAAATGAAACCATAAATGACACACTCAAACACCAGCAGCAATGGTGCTTAAATATTAATATTGACCAAACACCTGCTATTTTAATCAATGAGAAGCTCTTTCCAAAATTTTATGCCCCAGAAGATATAAATCATTTCATAAAACCAATAATAGACTATGAAAAGCAAAATAAAACGAATCATGCATAATAGAAACATTGTCTCAATTTTCAATAAAAAAGAAAAACATGAGTCCTTAATTATTAACAACTTAAAGACTCAAATAATAGACTGCCAAGAACAAGAGCAGACTAAAATGACTATTTAAAATTCAGAGAATTTGGAATTTCTTCAAAAAATACAAGTTATAGAAAGAGTAGATAATTTAATTAAACTAAAATCGACAGGTACAGCAGATGATTTATCGAGACGCTTGTGCATTTCTAGACGAAGTGTATACAATATTTTAGAGTTAATGAGAAAAATGGATGCACCTATAGAATATTGTCATACAAGAAGAACATATTATTATTCTCATCAATGTAATTTAGTAATAGGATTTGTTAAAATATAATTTTAGAAAAACATCTGGAAATGCAAAATATTTGCATAAATACACAATATATTTGAGTGTATTAAGATATATATTTTAATAAGGGCATTATCCGAACCCTTCAAAAGAGGAGTTAATCTTTAAACTTTTTATTATGTTAAAACTTGAAGACTTTAAAATCAAGGAAATTAAAACTTTGGAAGCAATCACTGGTGGAAAAGTAGTAGACAGTATCTGGACTACTAAAACAGTAGTGAATTTTTTAGGCTGGGTTCTCCCAATTGGTGAACAAGGTGATTCATGTCAAGCTTGTGATACTATTCCGGACTAACAAAAAAAAGCACTTATTAATTTAAAATTAATTACCTCTACAAACAAATTATTTTATTTGAAAGTAGAGGTAATGTTATGTTAGAATAAAATGGAGAAACATTTGATTGTAACTGAAGATGGAGATGTTTCTTCAAATGAAGTTTGCAGCTGGTTTTATAAACATGGTATAGGTTTTAAAAGATTAAATCTTGATTCTTATAAACAAATAGATCGCAGTAGTGAACTTTATTCGGACTATTTTAATTTCGACAATGTCGAAATCTGTATTCCTTCAGAAAATAAGCCATCTGACTATAACTTCGAAAAAAAATACAGTTCGATTTGGTACAGAAGACCTAATATCAAACTTGAAAATATGGTGATAAGCCAAACCGAATCCGGAATTCCTAAGTCTCTTCTCCGTGAAATACGATCAAACCAAAAATCAGAATTGAAAGAGCTTTATGAGTACATTTTCAACTTTTCCTTAAAAGGATCCCTGATATTAGGAAATAGGTTAAAAACTAGGGTAAATAAGTTAGAGATTCTGTCTCTTGCAAATGAACTAGGCATTTGCATTCCACGGACTAGGGTAATTTCTCTTAAAAATCAACTATTAGAATTTCAACGTGACGTAAAAAAAGACTTAGTAGCGAAGTCAATTTTAGACCCTATATTTGCCATGGACGATGATTTAGAACTTAGGTATACATCTTATACGAATGTATTATCTGATTCTATATTAGAGAAAATACCAGATCAATTCTCTCCTAGTTTGGTACAAGAAAAGATAGAAAAAGATTTTGAAATAAGAACTTTTGTATTGGGTGAAAGCTACTACAGTATGGCTATATTTTCTCAAAACAATGAAAAAACAGCTGTAGATTTTAGACGATACGATAGGCAAAAACCAAATAAAACTATCCCTTTTACTTTACCAGATACTTTAACAAAAAAAATAACAAAATTATTGAAAAGAATAGGATTCAATACGTGTTCAATTGATATTATTAAGGGTAAAGATGGAAAGTACTATTTCTTAGAGATCAATCCTGTCGGGCAATTTGGAATGGTTAGCAAGCCTTGTAACTATAACCTGGAGTACAACATATTTAAATATTTAACTAAAGATGAATAAGGAACTCATTAACTTGGATATTTCACTTGAAAAAATGTCCCTTCACCAAATTTTAATTGAATCATATGAATATTCAGATGACAGCAGTATAACTCGTGTTTTTTTAGGTCGAAATTCATTGATAAAGACTAATCAATATCCAGTCAGAGTTTACTATAAATTAAATACTACAGTAATTTTGAATCATGAATAAAAACAAATATTTGAAAGTTTTTTCAGACTGTTACTTAGTTGGTGGAGATAATGGCTATTTAATTTATGATCTATCAAGGCAAAAACTTCTTTCCATCAGTCAAACTGCTTACAACGTACTAAAAGAAATTGACGGAAAAAGTATTGATTATATAATATCAAAATTTGGAAATGATATAATTAAGATAATTGATTATTACATTGCAGAGGATGTATGTTTTTTGACTGAAACTCCCACTAATTTTCCTAAAATTAGTGAAGATATTTATTTTGAAAATGAATGCTATTCAGCTATCATTGAAATAGGTGCCTCCACTAATTATGATTATATCAAAGTAATAAATGAACTTAATCAATTAGGATGTCAAATGTTGATGCTTTCCATTAAATCTGATAGTGATATAACGCCAGAAGAGATTTTGAATATTTTTGATGTTACTACAGATTCATTTTTGACATGTATTGACCTTATTGTTCCATCCTCTTTTGAGAACATTTTTTCTATGGATTTTCTCAACCAAAATATTAGAATTTGTTCTATAACTTATCTAGGTTCAGAACAATTAATTACTGAAGAAAATGAAAACTACGTTCAGATTAAAAGAATAAAAGAAAAAGAGTTAAATTGGACTGAAAAAATTGTTCCTACGAATTTTACTTTTTCCATGAAAAGTTTTATAGAATCAAAGAAGTATAATATTGCTCTTAATCGTAAAATTTGTATCGATGAATTTGGTTTTATCAGAAATTATATAAATCATCAAAAGCATTTTGGAAATTTGTCGGATACTTCAACTTCGATAAGCCAAGTATTTAGAAGTCCTGAATTTCAAAAGAAATGGAAAGTCAGTAATGATTTAATTGAAAAATGTAAATTGTGTAAATTCCGCTATTGTTGTTTTTCAAATACAGATCTTGACTATTCCAATGACAAATGGCATAAAGTAAACTTTTGCCAATACTTTGAACCTTTAAAGGAAAATCCAAACTGATTATATTAATTTCTAGCTGGTAAAGCTATAATAAGTTTAAAGTAAAAGACAATTAAATATCATAGAATTCAAGATTTGGTAAAAAAGAATGATTAAATCATTTCCTCACTACAAACAACACGATCATAAGGATTGTGGCTCGACTTGTATTAAAATAATAGCCAAGTACTATGAGAAAACTATCTCTATACAATACCTTCGTAAATTAAGCGAGACTACGAGAGGAGGAACTAGTTTATTGGGTTTAAGCGATGCTTCAGAAAAAATAGGTTTAAGAAGTTTAGGAGTTAAAATTAGCACTCAAGATGTATTAGAAGCCCCTTTACCTTGTATTCTTCATTGGAATAACAACCATTATGTAGTTCTCTATAAAATCAGAAAGAATGCTTTTTATATTTCGGACCCTGCCCACGGTTTAATTAAATATAATAAAGAAGAATTCTTAAAACATTGGATGGGTAATAATGCAACAGAACAAACTGAGGAAGGTATAGCATTATTATTAGAACCAACCGCCAAATTTTATAATTCAGATTTTGAAAATGACGAGCAGGAATTTGGCTTTAAGTTTTTATCTAAATACTTATTTAAATATAAGAACTTTATATGGCAATTAGTTATTGGATTAATTGCAGCGAGTTTACTGCAACTCATCTTTCCATTTTTGACCCAAAGCATTGTAGATGTTGGTATAAAAAATCAAGACATACATTTCATATACTTAATTCTATTTGCACAATTAGCCTTGTTTATTGGTAGAACAGCTATTGAGGTTATTAGGAGTTGGATATTATTACACCTAAGTACAAGGATCAATATATCCTTGGTTTCTGATTTCTTCATAAAACTTATGAATTTACCAATCGCTTTTTTTGACACTCGAATGACAGGAGATATTCTACAGCGAATTAATGACCATAAACGTATAGAACAGATTCTTACTACATCATCATTAAATGTGTTGTTTTCAATGGTGAATTTGTTGGTATTCAGTTTTGTGCTGGCATATTATAATTTATTACTATTTGTGATATTTTTAATAGGTAGCTTTTTTTATATTTTATGGGTTATTATTTTCCTTAAAAAGAGACGGGATTTAGACTATAAGCGTTTTTCTGAAATAAGTCAAGAGCAGAGTAAAGTGATTGAACTTATTAATGGTATGCAAGAAATTAAATTACACAATGCTGAAAAACAAAAGCGTTGGTCTTGGGAGTTTGTCCAAGCACGTTTGTTTAAAGTTTATATCAAAGTCTTGGCTTTAGAGCAATACCAAAGTGTAGGTTCGGAGTTCATAAATGAGGTGAAGAATATTTTAATTACTGTACTATCTGCAAAATTAGTTATTGATGGAGATATTACTTTGGGTATGATGCTAGCCATTAGTTATATTGTTGGGCAATTAAACTCCCCAATAGTACAACTGATTAACTTTATCAGAGAAGTCCAAGATGCTAAAATCTCATTAGACCGTTTATCAGAGATTCACAATAAAGAAGATGAAGAACAACAAGATGTTGAGAAAATAACGGATATTCCCTTGAGTGAGGATCTAAAATTGTCTAAATTATCATTTCGCTATATTGGTTCAAACCAAATGGTATTGCAGAATTTGGATTTAACAATTCCTGCAAAAAAAGTAACCGCAATAGTTGGAGTTAGTGGAAGTGGTAAAACTACATTAATGAAATTGCTCTTAAAGTTCTATGACCCTAATAGTGGTCAATTAAGAATCGGTCATCACGATTTACAAAATATATCTCAAAAAACATGGAGAAATCAATGTGGTGTAGTGATGCAAGAGGGCTATATTTTTAATGATACCATTGCTAATAATATTGCGGTTGGTGAAGATTATGTTGATAAAAAGAAACTTGCACATGCGGTTGATGTTGCAAACATAAGAGAGTTTATAGAATCCTTACCGCTTTCTTATAACACAAAAATAGGTATGGAAGGTGTTGGTATCAGTACAGGACAAAAACAACGTCTATTGATTGCTAGAGCAGTTTATAAGAATCCTAATTTTTTGTTTTTTGATGAAGCTACAAGTGCACTGGATGCCAATAATGAAAAAGTGATTATGGAAAAACTAAATATATTTTTTGAAAATAAAACAGTTGTTGTTATTGCTCATAGATTAAGCACCGTAAAAAACGCCCATCAAATAGTAGTTTTAGATAAAGGCAAAATTGTAGAAATAGGCAATCATCGAGAATTAGTTACTAGAAAAGGAAATTATTATAACTTGGTTAAAAATCAGTTGGAATTAGGAAAATAGATGCCAGATAATAGTTTAGACCATATTGAGCTTCGTAGCGAAGAAGTACAAGAAATACTTACTAAAGTACCACATTGGATGATACGTTGGGGAAACGTCTTGTTTTTGACTATAATTCTTATGCTTATGCTTATTTCTTGGTTTGTAAAATATCCAGATATAATAACTTCAGAAGCCATAATCACTACTCAAATACCACAACAAAAAGGATATGCTCAAATAACCGGGACTATTGATACTATTTTAGTTGAAGATAATCAAGAGGTAAATAAAAACCAAGTATTATCCTTATTAGAAAACGCAGCGAATTATAAAGATGTTTATAAACTTAAATCCGTAATTGATACAATAACTACCTTAAATAGCAAATCGTTTAGATTCCCATTAGATAGCTTACCTATTTTATTTTTAGGTGATATTGAACCGCAATTTGCACTATTTCAGAACAGTTACATGCAATACAAATTAAATAAAGAGCTACAGACCTTTTCATATAAGGCCTCAGCCAACCCTCATTCTATAAACAAATTAGAAGCTCTTACACATAGAGATCTTAACCTGTTTAAAGATGAGATTACCTTATTTAAAGATGTAATTCAATCCTTTTATCAACTCAAAAAATCAATAAAAGATTGGGAACAGTTGTATGTTTTAAAATCCAATATCAATGGTAATGTTACTTTCTCAAACTATTGGAACACTAATAAAACTGTAAATCAAGACGACTTGGTATTTACTATTATACCAAGTGAAAATTCATCGTTTATAGCCAAACTAAAAGCACCTGCTCAAAGCTTTGGGAAAATTAAACTGGGTCAAAACGTAAACATAAAAATAGAAAACTATCCAGATACTGAATTTGGCATACTCAATGGTACAGTAAAAAACATCTCACAAATTCCAAATGCACAAGGGTTTTATCATGTAAATGTTGAATTTCCAAATAAGCTCATAACCTCTTACAAAAAAGAAATTGACTTTAAACAAGAAATGCGAGGAACAGCAGAAATCGTAACAGAAGATTTAAGACTTATTGAGCGTTTCTTTTATCAGTTTAGAGAAACTATACAACGATAATATTTAAAGTAATAATTACCTTAATACTAAATAACTCGTAAAAATTAATCCTTAAATTATTACAATTGATACTAACCTTATAGAAGATTATAGCATTCTAATCTGATTATAACTCTAATAAACCATTCGTTTTCTTAACGCCTTCAGCGCTTTCAGCCATGTGAGCTTTTTCAGCATCACTTAAAGGAACGTCAACAATTTTTTCTATTCCGTTTCTACCTAAGATTACAGGAACTCCAATACAAAGATCGCTCAATCCATACTCACCATCAAGCAAAGTAGAACAAGGAAACATTTTTTTCTGATCACAAGCAATCGCTTGCACTAAACCAGAAACCGCAGCTCCAGGAGCATACCATGCAGAAGTTCCTAATAATTTTGTTAGTGTTGCTCCACCAACTTTAGTATCTTCTTTAACTTGGTTTAAGCGATCTTCTGAAAGGAATTCAGAAACCTTGATACTATTTCTTGTAGCGTGAGAAGTTAAAGGCACCATTCCTTTATCACTATGACCTCCAATTACCATACCATCAACATCACTAATAGGAGCTTCTAATGCTTCAGCAAGTCTGTATTTAAAACGTGCAGAATCTAAAGCGCCACCCATTCCAATGATTCTATGCTTAGGCAAATTTGTTGTTTTATGTGCTAAGTAGGTCATTGTATCCATTGGATTACTAACAACAATAAGTATTGTATTTGGAGAATGCTCAACTAAACTTGCAGATACCGATTTTACAATTCCAGCATTAATTCCAATTAATTCTTCACGAGTCATTCCAGGTTTTCTAGGAATTCCAGAAGTAATGACACAAATATCACTATTTGCTGTTTTAGAATAATCGTTTGTACTTCCTGTAATTTTAGTATCAAATCCGTTTAATGAAGCACATTGCATTAAATCCATAGCTTTACCTTCTGCGAAGCCTTCTTTAATATCAAGGATGACAACTTCAGAGGCAAAGTTTTTAATTGCAATATATTCGGCACAACTTGCACCTACTGCACCTGCTCCAACTACTGTTACTTTCATGTTTTATGTTTTTAAATTGTGTTTTATTGAGTGTGCAAAATTACAATTTTTTAAGGTTTAAAAGAAAAAAGCGCAAGAATAAATCTCACGCTCTCAACAACTTGTTGTGATATATTTTTCTATCTAAAACTAAAGGCAATACCTGCCGAAGCTGTATTGTATTCTTGTAAAGTGTAATCTGCAAAGATTTTAAAAAATCCAATATTTAATCGTGTACCAAGTGTCGCTCTCATTCCATTTGCTTGAAAATCTAAATTAATTGGGTCGCTGATAGATTCATTCACTGTACCAATCACGTTTCCATTACTATCTTCAAGATCATAGGTTAGTGTGTAGTCTCCTTTCATTTTTACTGTAGACTTTCCATTATTATATCCAACACTTCCGTAAAATGTAATAATTTTAAAATCCAAGGAAGCAATCGCTTGAACAGTCCACGTATTCATATCAAACTCGGCCTTACCATTATTTACAGAAACTTCATCGTCTGGATTGTCATCAATATTATACGTGACACTCATATTTGTAAACGCACCTAAAACAGACACGTTTAAGGGTAATTTTTCTAGAGGTCCAAAATATTGTAAGATATCATGCTGTAATCCAAGTCCAATTAAATTAGCCTCAACATCATCACTAAAACTTAAATTTGGCACCAGTCTTAATTTGATATCTGTTTTAAATGGAAGACCAAATCCGAGTTGTACCATTGGTGTTGGAACAGCATTTATTGGCAAATCTTCGGAAATACCTCCAGGCATATCAAAACTTGCCACTTTAAAATTTCCATTATCTGTTGGAATTCTAATATCAATTTCTGTTTCAGCATCATTAGTACTTAAAACCGTATTTAATTCATTTTCTCCATTAGGTAAAGTCAAAAAAGTATAATCACTTGGAATAAAATCAAACATTTCTTTCTGACTAGGAACAAATGAAGCATTAGCGTTAATAGTGATGTCAAATCCGAATTTTTTATGCGTTTTAGCAGTAGTAAACCAGCCACCATTCATACTATACATCAACCCTTCAACTGCAGGATTTATATAGTTTTCTGTGAGTAAACTTGCATCGTCAGCTGCCAAGAGGATGGTCTCTAATTCTTGAGCTTTTGAAGATTGAAACGAAGCAAAAAGTAATAAAATTAATACATTTTTTTTCATTACTGATAGATATTTTGGGTTATACAAACTTAGTAAAATAAATTATAAAATTACATTTTATCGAAATAAAACGCATTTTATCGACAAATATTATACTCTAAAGTACAAAAAAAGCAACTACATTGATAAGGTAGTTGCTTGATATTTGGATTGTTTTAGAACTATCTAAGCATCAATATTAGCATAGATAGCGTTCTTTTCGATAAACTCTCTACGAGGAGGTACTTCGTCACCCATCAACATAGAGAATATGCGATCTGCTTCAGTACCATTATCAATTTGTACTTGACGCATTGTTCTGAAATCAGGATTCATAGTTGTATCCCAAAGTTGTTCGGCATTCATTTCACCAAGACCTTTGTAACGTTGGATTTTTGAACCATCACCAAACTGCTCAATGATTTCATCGCGTTCTTTATCAGACCAAGCGTACTGCTTTTTAGCACCTTTTTTAACAAGATATAATGGTGGTGTTGCAATATATACGTGACCAGCTTCAATAAGTTCTTTCATATATCTAAAGAAAAACGTTAAAATAAGTGTCGCAATGTGACTACCATCAATATCGGCATCACACATAATTACGATTTTATGATAACGTAATTTTGAAAGGTTTAAGGCTTTACTATCCTCTTCAGTTCCGATAGTGACTCCTAGTGCTGTAAAGATATTTTTGATCTCTTCATTTTCAAACACCTTATGTTGCATAGCTTTTTCAACATTAAGAATTTTACCTCTCAAAGGAAGGATTGCTTGAAATGCACGATCGCGACCTTGTTTAGCCGTTCCACCTGCCGAATCTCCCTCAACTAAAAACACTTCGCACTTAGCAGGATCTTGTTCTGAACAATCACTTAATTTTCCAGGCAAACCTCCAATGCTCATTACGGTTTTACGCTGTACCATTTCGCGTGCTTTTTGAGCTGCGTGACGTGCTTGAGCCGCTAAGATAACTTTCTGAACAATAGTTTTAGCATCATCTGGATGCTCCTCTAGGTAATCGGTTAACATTTCAGAAACTGCCTGACTTACAGAAGCAGACACTTCTCTGTTACCTAATTTCGTTTTGGTTTGCCCTTCAAATTGAGGCTCAGCAACTTTTACAGATACAATAGCTGTTAATCCTTCGCGAAAATCATCACCAGCAATATCAAACTTCAGCTTATCTAGCATTCCAGAACTATCTGCATACTTCTTTAAAGTATGCGTTAATCCACGTCTAAAACCAGATAGGTGTGTACCACCTTCGTGCGTATTGATATTATTTACATAAGAGTGTAAATTTTCAGCATAAGATGTATTATACACCATAGCGACTTCAACAGGAACACCATTCTTCTCGCCTTCAAAAGCAATCACATCTTTCATTAATGGTTCTCTGTTTCCATCTAAGAATTTTACGAATTCAGGTAATCCATTTTCAGAATGGAACGTTTCTCCTTCAAAAGATCCATCTTCTTTTTTATGACGACGGTCTATAAGATGAATTGTAATGCCTTTATTTAAATAAGCAAGTTCTCTCATACGACTTGCTAAAGTATCATAATTGTATTCTAGCGTTTGTGTGAAAATAGTTGGGTCAGGCTTAAAGGTTACAATCGTTCCTGTTTTATCAGAATCACCAACCGTTTTTACAGGGTATAAGGTTTTTCCTCTTTCATATTCTTGCTCCCAAATTTTACCTTCTCTGTGAACAGTTGCTTTAAGATGCTCTGACAAGGCATTTACACAACTCACACCAACACCGTGAAGTCCACCAGAAACTTTATAAGAATCTTTATCAAACTTACCACCTGCACCAATTTTTGTCATTACCACTTCAAGAGCAGAAACACCTTCTTTTTTGTGTAAACCAACAGGAATACCACGTCCATCATCTTCTGTCGTGATGGAATTATCTTCGTTAATCGTTACTGTAATATTATCGCAATGACCTGCTAACGCTTCATCAATAGAGTTATCAACGACCTCATACACTAAATGGTGTAAACCACGAACGCCTACATCTCCAATATACATTGAAGGACGCATTCTTACGTGTTCCATTCCTTCTAAGGCCTGAATACTATCTGCTGAATACTGTTTTTTATTTTCTTCGCTCATCTTTATGAATTAGTTTATAAGTATAAATACACAAAAAAGACGCTTTTTAGCGTCTCTTCTGAGTACATACAAATATACGAATAAAAGATGCGTTTTAAAAGCATTTTATCGATTGTAAGCAATAATTATCAACATTTGTTAATTACTTAAAAACGGCTTAAATCGACTAAAAACAACCTTAAAATCAATTTTAGACATTTTTTTTATTGCAGGCTGACTTAAAAAAACCAATCGTCTCTCTAAACGGATATTTGAAATTTTAATGGATTAAAAGAAAGCCCTAAAAACACCTGCTTTAAGCTTTAAAATTGTATCCCATTTCCAAATTAAAAAAATCACGAATAGATAAAACACATTCCAAACAATCATTACTGAAATGAAAGGCATCCATGCATCAAACCTTGCAACTTCAGGAATATAAAAAATACTGTTTCCATTATTATAATTAGAAATCAAATGTTGTGTTGCCCAATTATTCCCTAGATGAATTCCTATTGGAAAAAATAGCGTTTTTGACTTGAGCAGCGCTGTTGAAAATAATAAATGACCAATAGGAATAGTAAACAAAAAGAAAACAATCATGCCTTTGTTCTTGAGGACTTCCCGATCTAACACATGAATTAACATGAATATTGTCGCAAAAATGATATTAGCTATAGTAACGTTGGTTACTTCAATAGTTTTTTTAAAAGCATAGCCTCTAAACAAGAATTCTTCGACAGCAACAGATGGCAACAACAAATAAAAACCCAGTAAGATCGAACTTAGGTTAAGATCTACCGAAGTTAACGCTAATGTTTCGCCCGAAATTAAACCTCTGCAAAGTTTAACAAGCAAAAATGCGATTGCTCCTATGATGATTCCTAAGGGTAAAAAAGACACATTTCGAAATGATATATCAAGTCCAATGGCTTTTAATGACTTGTTATCTACTCTATAAAGGATCCAAGTCGCAATAATTAAAAGGATCACTGATGTAAAAGGAAAATATTGTTTTAAAAAAGGCGTATCTATTAATCCGCTACAAAAAAGAGCGAGACCATACAACATTATGATTAATACATATCTGGAGCTTACTGGATATTTAACTAATAAAGATTTCATAAAATTTGACATAGGTATTTAGTGCTAATGAGTCATTAGCTTTAAAATTGATTCTAATATTTTTTAATGCTTAATGCTTTGGCTTCAGAAAAGGGATGGATAATGGGTACCAAAAACTCCCTGAGTTTAAGGTTGACAAAACATTTTTTATGGAAATAACCAATCCAAAAAGAAACACGATTCCAGAAACAAAAAAGTTATACCCTGGAATAACGTAGAAAAGCAACAATGATAGCATAAACAGCAAGTTCATGGTGCCATGAAAATTAATTACAGCGCGACCATGTCTATCATATATGCTATTATCTTCGGCCTTGCTAATCCATATAAATAATGGAAACAACACATTAGCCAATGGTATTATTAATCCAAAAAACGGTACACCGTGAATTAAAAGCATCCATTTACGCTTAATGGTTTCTTCTTTAGGATTCTCCAACACCATTAAATCACTCACGTCAATATCTAAACCTGCTGCTAATAATTTTACGGTTTGCAAATGTGGTTGCACCTCTCCTTTTTCAATACGTTGGATTGTCCTTACAGCAACTGTAGTCTTATGAGAAAGCTCTTCTTGAGAATAGCCTTTTAGCTTTCGTTGATATAATAAATTGTCTTTTAGTGTTTGCTGTTTCATTTTGTATCATTTTGTTGGTGCAAATCTACAGTACAATCTTGGTTTTTAAGGCGACATTTAAGTGTCACCAATCTGTCATCTTACTGTTTTAAAGGCTTTTTCTAGTTCATTCACAAATATATTGCTTTAAGCTAAAACTAAAAATCCCGCAAAAAGCGGGATTTAAAATACACTATAATTATGTTGAATTATCGCTTAATGAGTTTAATCACTTGTGTGGATGTTTGTGTTTTGATAGTAACCATATAGAGTCCTGTAGACAAATTTGAAACATCAAATGTGTTATTGTTCTGTTTAGAATAACCAAACATACGATTACCCATAATATCATAAATCTCAATATCACAGTTAAGACTGCCTGAAACTTTTATTGTAAAATTATCATTAGTTGGATTAGGATATAGCCTTACTTTTTGTGTTAAAGATTGATCTTCTAAACCTAAATTATCATCAATTAATTCCCAAAGCTCAATATTGGTAACTCCATCATTGGCTGAAAAATAAAGTGTATCATCTTGAACAAAAAAGTTTTTAGGATCACTACCATTACCAAACTGCTCTGTTGACGGATTTATATCTTGATATAAAACTGTACCAGCTTCGGTACCATCTGATCGCCATAATTCTTTATTCTGACTATTATTACCAGCTCCAAAGTAAATATAGCTTCCGTAGCTAACCATTTCACTAATATTACTACTTTGGTTTGCATCTGTATTAATATCCTTAACTAAAGTTGTTCCTGAAACTGTACCATCAGTCTTCCACAATTCGTAACCAATTGAACCACTATTGGTTCTAAAAAATAAAGTTCCATTATGATCTGTTAAGGCTGAAGGATAACCATCTATTAAACTCCATAAAGAGACACCATCGGTACGCCATAAATCTGTACCACCAGTAAAATACAGGCTACTCCCAGAAACAGTGAGATTATTTGGATAAGATGGTGATCCACTTACAGTAACTGTTCCAGCGGAAGTTCCATCGGTTTTCCAAATTACATTGCTTCCAGATGTTGTATTCCCTTTGAAATAAATTGCATTATTAAAATGAACAAAGGTATCTGGACTTCCACTACTATTGGTATTGAGGTCTTTTAACAATACAGTACCTGTTTCAGTTCCATCACTTTCCCAAAGCTCATAGTCATTACTTGTATCTCGTGCGTTAAATAGTATTTTATTATTAAACACAATCAACTCACCATTTCTAATACTATTCTCTGGACCAATATTGATATCTTTAACCATTACAGTTCCTGCTTCTGTTCCATCACTTTCCCATAATTCAAATCCATCAACACCATTATTGGCATAGAAATAAAGTTTACCGTTTAGTTCTACAAAATTTCCAGTATTGAACAATCCGTTTTCACCATTAGGATTGATGTCTTTTACCATTACAGTTCCTGCTTCTGTTCCATCTGTTTTCCACAATTCGGTACCATTCAATTTTGTAGTCGCCTTAAAATAAACTTCATTATTAAACATAATAAACCCTTTAGGATCTCCAAACAGATTTCCTTCATTAATATCTTTAATCATTGTAGTTCCACTACCTTCCTTTTTCCATAACTCTCTTCCATTTTCTCCATTATCTGCAGAAAAAATTAGTGTTCCATTAAAATCAAAAAAGTCATTTGGACTGGACGCTGAATTGCCTGTTGGATTGATATCTTTTAGCATAACGGTTCCAGAAGACGAGCCATCGCTAATCCATAGTTCATTACCATGCCAAGTACCATCATTAGCAGTTAAAAGTGCTTGTCCGTTAAAATCTATGATGTGTTGAATATGTCCATCATCCCAAACTGGAAGTATTGCTTTTACCATGACAGTTCCTTGCGCAGTACCATCGGTTTTCCATAACTGATAATGACATTCATTTCGACCTTGAAAATAGTATTCATTGCCAACAACAGCTTGTTGTGTAGTTCCAAAGTGAAAAAACTCTTCACAATCTGTAACAACCTCATTAGTACCAGCAGTAGTGCCATCACTTTCCCAAAACGTCGTATCAAAATTGAATACGTGTAATTTATTATTGAAAACACGCAAGCCCTTAACATAACCAACATCTTTAACTTGAACTGTTCCAGCTTCAGTACCATCAGATTTCCATAATTCGGTATTAAAATGGATAAAGTATTCGTTATTGAAGCTTTCATTAGGATTTTCATAGGTAAATGAATTTGTTGATCCTGGCGAAATATCTTTTATCATTTCGGTTCCAACTTCAGTGCCATCTGTTTTCCATAATTCATTGCCATTGGCACCATCATTAGCTGTAAAAAATATAATGCCATTAGCTTCACCAAAGTTTGTTGGAAACGAGTTACTTGAACCTGGTCGTATATCTTTCACTAATACTGTGCCAGCAGCAGTTCCATCAGTTTTAAAGAGCTCATTTCCTTGTGAATTTGTACCATAACCCGAATAGTAAATAACATTGTTATGCTTGACATATCGATTGCCAAAAATAGCTCTATTTGTAATGACATTTGTACCAGATTCAGTAGCATCAGATTTCCAAAGATCATTTCCAATACTAAATAATAAAGCACCATTAATATCGGTATGCATCAATAAATTTCCACTTGGTAAATCTTTCACCATAACCGTTCCAGCTTCTGTACCATCGGTTTTCCATAAATCATGTTCATTAAAGCTCGTTTGTACAAAAAAGAGTAATTCCCCATTAAGCTCGTGTACTTTAAACTCTGAAGTAAAAGCACTTCCTTCACCTACAACAATATCTTTTACCATAACGGTTCCAGCTTCAGTACCATCGGTTTTCCATAATTCTGTACCAAATGTTTCACTGTAAGCTGCAAAATAAGCCTCTCCATTAAATACTATTTTATTTGATGGATTACTACTTCCATTTCCTTGATTTATATCCTGAACAAGTGTGGCTTGTCCAAAAAACAACATTGGAATAACATATAAAAAATGTAATATTCGTTTCATAAGCATTGAATTAATAATTATTTGTGCAATTTACTTTTGAAACGAATACTAGAACATACGGCATAAGTCGTATTTTGTTGCACAAAAAAATCCCGCAAAAAGCGGGATTCTCATCTAAACTAATAATTAACAATATTACTAAGACACCTTTTCATAGGCATCATCGTGAACTTTAGCCACTGCTCTTCCAGATGGATCATTCATGTTTTTAAATGCCTCATCCCATTCTAATGCAATCTTTGTACTACAAGCAACACTAGGTTCTTGAGGAACGCTCATTGCTGCAGCATCGCTTGAAAAATGTTCAGTAAATATAGTTCTGTAGTAATATTCTTCTTTATTCTGAGGTGTTTGAATTGGAAACCTAAAATGTGCATTTGCCAATTGCTCATCACTCACTTCAACTTCAACAATCTCCTTTAAGGTATCTATCCAACTGTATCCAACACCATCACTAAATTGCTCTTTTTGTCTCCAAGCCACAGATTCGGGTAGCATATCTTCAAAAGCTTTTCGCAATACCCATTTTTCCATACGCTCTCCATTAATCATTTTATCTTTAGGATTGATTCTCATGGCAACATCCATAAATTCCTTATCTAAAAAAGGCACACGACCTTCTATTCCCCAAGCCGCTAAACTTTTGTTTGCTCTCAAGCAATCGTACATGTGTAATTTGCTTAATTTTCTAACTGTTTCTTCGTGAAACTCTTTTGCGCTTGGTGCCCTATGAAAATAGAGATAGCCTCCAAACAATTCATCGGCGCCTTCTCCAGAGAGCACCATCTTAATTCCCATAGATTTAATAACTCTTGCCATTAAGTACATTGGTGTACTCGCTCGAATTGTTGTAATATCATAGGTTTCAAGATTGTATATTACATCGCGAATAGCATCTAATCCTTCTTGGATGGTAAATTTTATTTCATGATGCACTGTACCAATATGATCTGCAACTTTTTGAGCTGCGGCCAAATCTGGAGACCCTTCAAGTCCGACAGAAAAACTGTGTAATTGTGGCCACCAAGCCTGTTCTTTATCATCGGCTTCTATACGACGCTCGGCATATTTTTTTGCGATGGCAGATGTTATTGAAGAATCTAATCCACCAGATAATAATACACCATAAGGCACATCACTCATTAATTGTCTGTGTACAGCATCTTCCAGAGCTTGTCTTAACTCTGCTATTTCAGTTTTGTTCTCTTTTACTGCATCATAATCTTCCCAATCGCGTTTGTACCATTGCACAAATTCACCATCGTTACTACTCATATAATGTCCAGGTGGAAACAATTCAATTTTAGAACATATACCTTCTAGGGCTTTTAGCTCAGATGCTACATAAAATGTTCCGTTTTGATCCCAACCAATATACAATGGTATGATTCCCATATGATCTCTTGCAATAAAATAGTCGTCCTTTTCAACATCATAAATTGCAAAACCAAAAATTCCATTTAACTCATCTACAAAATCTACACCTTTTTCCTTGTATAATGCTAATATGACTTCACAATCACTTTTCGTTTGAAAGTCAAAATTTGAAAATTGACGTCTCAACTCACGATGATTATATATTTCTCCATTTGCAGCCAATACTAAAGATTTATCTTTAGTGAACAAGGGTTGCTTTCCTGAAGCAGGATCAACAATAGCTAAACGCTCATGAGCCATTATAGCTTTTTCATTACTAAATATTCCACTCCAATCTGGACCACGATGACGAATTTTTTTTGCCATCTCTAAGAGTTGTGGTCTTAATTTTTCTGAAGACTCTTTTATATCAAATGCACATACAATTCCACACATAATTCAATTTTTTGTTATTCTTAGTTTAGACAACAAATATGACTCCTAATATTATTAATTAAAACCTTTTTTTATGTTTTGATTACAATTTGAAACATATAGAATCAAATTTTACACTTTTTTAAACAAATAACTCCCAAAACATATTTGTAACTTTACAATCTGAAACCTCAGCTATGAAAATCTTTCAATTTTTAATATTAATAGCCTTCCTTAACATCAGTGCTCAACCAACATGGCAAGTTGCACCAAATATTATCTCAAACCCAAATGGGCAACGTTTTGATGATGTATTTTTTATTGATGAAACAACAGGTTGGGCAGCAAATGGATTTTATGCCAGTATTTACAAGACTACAGATGGTGGCTTAACTTGGACCGAACAACTTAATGAAGCTGATATTCCTGGAAACTACTATTTTAGAAATGTTGAGTTTTTAAATAATAACATTGGGTTTATTGGCACACTTAATGGCACATTTTTCAAAACTACTGATGGTGGTACTAATTGGTCTGAAGTCACAGGTATAAGCCCAAACCCAAATGCTATTTGTGGTATAGATGCTGTAGGAGCTTCTACCATTTATGGCTGTGGTGCCTATTTTTCTCCTGCACACATTATAAAATCAACTGATAGTGGTACAACTTGGTCATTTATAGACATGTCGAGCTATGCTACTGCACTTGTAGAAGTACTATTTATTGATGAGATGACTGGCTTTACGGCTGGCAGAAATACTAACGGAGGCTTGATTTTAAAAACTACTGACGGTGGTTTAACATGGACAGAAATCTACAATACAAATATTCCTGGAGAATATGTTTGGAAGCTACAATTGTTACCAAATAATAATGACATCCTATTTGGTTCTGTGTCTTCTGTTGGTGCAAATCCAGGTCAGCTTATCAAATCTAATGATGGTGGTGTGAATTGGACTAGTCTTGATGCTCCAGAAACCGACATTCAAGCTGTTGGTTTTATATCTGAAACTCGAGGATGGATGGGTGGACACACCACAGGAGTTTATGAAACTTTAGATGGTGGACAAACATGGACCAATTTGAATGTTGGAAACAATCTCAATAAATTTTTTATTATTAATGCCAATTTAGCTTTTGCATCTGGAACTACTATATATAAATTTACAGAAGACACCTTAGGTGTTGAGGAATCTACATTTACTGAAGATAAACTTGATATATCTATAGCTAAAAATCCTATTGAAACTACATTATCTTTTACAATCAATTTTCCTAGTGATGATAATATCCTTATTGAGCTTTATGACAGTAATGGAAAATTTATAAAAAGACTATCTAGAGATATCATCCTTCAGAAAGCTACTAAAACCTACAGCTTTAACATCTCAGACTTAGCTTCAGGAACTTATTTTTTAGACCTACATAATAACTCAGGTCGATCTTCTGTTAAGGTTATCAAAAAATAAATCATTAATTGTAAACTTTAGCATACTTTTCGACTAATCAAAATCAATAAACAACACTATAAAATCATAATTATGAAAAAAACAACACTTATTTCATCGCTTATGTTAGCATTTACAATGCTATTAACGTTGAACATCAATGCTCAAGACTTTCCTCGAATGGATAAAAGTCCGATGGATGCGGCAGCATTTCCTACGAGTTATAAAGAGTCTAACAAAAAAATAAAGATCATATACAGTAGACCTCAACTAAATGGTCGTTCATTAGAAAAACTTGCCCCTGAAGGAGAAGTTTGGCGCACTGGAGCTAATGAAGCTGCTGAAATCACTTTATATGAACCAATGATTGTTGGTAAGGAGGCAAGAGTTGAAGCTGGAACCTACACATTTTATCTTATTCCTGGAAAAGAAGAATGGACTGGTATTATTAGTTCTGATCTTAATGTTTGGGGAAGTTACTTTTATAATAAGAAAAATGATATTGCCAGATTTTCAATTCCAGCAACTTCCGACAAAGATACTTTAGAGGCTTTTTCAATTACATTTAGAGAAGCTGAAGAAGGCGCTACAATGCACCTTGGCTGGGGAACTGTTAGACTTGAGATACCATTTAAAAGTGTCCCTGAATAAAAATTCTTATATAAAAAAAAAGCACTGCAAATGCAGTGCTTTTTTTATGGATTATTTTTACTGAGTATTAAGTTATATTCAAATACTTATGCGTTTGTAACGACACTTTCCATTTAGGAATTTAAGCTTTCATCTGTTCTTGGTTATTGAATTTTCATTATCAGTTGTTAGTATTAAGGCTTTTAATTTTAGCATGTCTTGCTCTAATTCTATCACTTTTGATACTTGAGATTTTAAAGTAACATTCTCATCTTTTAATCGCGCTACTTCAGCTTGTAAAGCTTCAATACGTTTTTGTTGCTCCTTTGTAGCGTTAATTAATACCGGAATAAGCTCTGTATAGTTAACACCTAATGTTTGTGATTCGCTATCTTGCTGAGTTACTACTTCATTAATAATAAGCTGTACGTCTTGCGCAATTAAACCAAGCGATTTTTTGTTTTGCGGTCTATTTTTCCAATAGTATGTCTTGGGTTGTAACTTTAAAATTTCTGCTAAACCATAATTTAAATCTTCAATATTGGTTTTTAAGCGCCTATCTGAAGCATGTACTACGGCTCCATTAACATAAACAGCACCACCATTTTGTTGTAAATATAAAGGTGAAGCGGCTCCGTTATCTCTAGCCATAATTTCATTTCTATCAAAAACTATATTTAAACTCGATTCATCACCTACAACCATTATCCCAGAACCATTTGCTAAACTTGCATCATTAGAACCAAATATATGCAACATTGTACTTGGTGTGCTCGTACCAATACCAACTCTATTATTAGTAGCATCTATCCTAAAGGTAGTATTATCTACCTGAAAATCTCCATTAGGCAAAACATTAACTCTATTAGCTCCTCCTGCATAAAGATCTAAACCATCACTAGGGGTTGTATCAAATCCTGCACCAATACCAGTATTTGTACTATTAAAAGACAACACTCCATAGTTGTTAGAAACAGCAACATGCCCACCAATAACATCTAATTTTGAATTGGTAATTATGGCACCTGGTGAATTTGTACTTATACCAACTTTATTAGAACTAGCATCTACAAACAATGTTCCTCCATCTATCTGCATGTTTCCTCCAGTTACTTCCAATCGATTTGCTGGTGTATGAGTGCCAATGCCAATGTTACCATTTTTAAGTACCGTTACCGCATTTTGTCGAGGTCCTGCAATCCCACCAATTCCAATTTCGAATATTGAATCTGTTAGATTCCATCCATTCGAACTACCCACTCCAATATTATTAGCACCAACCGCAATACTTCCAAATGAATTTGCATTTGTAAAATAACCTGCTGAAAAAGAAGCATCACCAATAGAAATTGCTCCGTATCCAAGCACTGAAGAATAATTTCCATTTGCTTGAGAACCATGACCTGAAGCCAAAGAACGTATTCCAAAAGCTAAAGTATTCCAACCCACTGCAAATGATTCCTCACCTAAAGCGCCTCTTCCGGTATTACTATTACTTAAATCTGTAGCATTTAAGCCTATATTTCCATAGTTTGCAGGATTTCTACCAATTAACCGCCAACCAATACCATTGCCTTCGTTTATAGCTTCCAAGCCTGTTGGGTTTGTAATTGTTGGTTGGTTCGTTAAATCGTTATAGTCGCCGCTAAACAGTGTGGGTAAACTTGTTAGTGAATTGTAATCTCCATCAAACAATGTTGGTAAATTTGTTAAATCGTTATAATCACCGCTAAATGTTGCATCAATATAATTGGCATCTGCGTATTCTTTGGTAATTAAGGCTTTATTTCCTGTGGTATATATTCCTTCCATGCTAAAACTAGGCGCAGAGACATTTCCTGAATTTGTAACTATAAGTCTATTAGCACCTCCTGCATATAAATGCAAATCGTCTGTAGTAGTCGTATCAAATCCTGCGCCATAACTATTATTAGCGCTATTAAAAGATAAAACACCAAAATTGTTTGATACTGCTACGTGACCACCAACAACATCTAATTTTGAATTCGTTATTATAGCACCTGGAGTTCCTGTACCTATACCAACTTTATTGGCTGAAGCATCCACCATTAGAGAATTATTATCAATAATGACATCGCCATTGTTATTATTATTAAAATACAGTGGTGAATTTAAATTGGTTATAATTTCATTATCATCAATACGCAGTGCATTACCAATCTCTAAAGACCCTGAATCTGGTATATGAGAAGCGTCTGCAATATGAGGAATCTCTACGCGACCTCCTGAATTCAGGTATAAATCTGCCCAAGCATTAATCCCACTATTATGAGATCCAATAGTCGCATTCCCATTTAAATTACCTATAACTATACGATTACCATTATTGGTTGGCCCGAAAGCACCCGAAATCCAATTTGGTGTTGCCGTTCCTGTACCACTACGTACATCAAACAAACGTTGAGGGTTAAGCGTTCCTATACCTACGTTAGTAGCTGAATTAAAAATTGCACCATCTTCAAGAGTTGCACCATTCCATCTTGGCAGATAACCAGTAACTAAAGTTCCTACTTTAGGATCTGTTTCTACTGCAACACCTTTTACATTTACCCAAGAGACAGTGGTATTATCCCAAAAATAAAAACCTTTAATTGGTGTCCCATTTCCAGAAGCGTACACCAGCATACCATCTTGATTAGCACCAGGGTTACTGGCTGGAAACTCATCTATTTTTGGAATTAACAACCCATCTGTATTTGCAGGTGTAGACTGGTTTGAAGACTGAATGTCTAAACTTGCCGATGGACTTGTAGTGCCAATTCCAACTTGAGCAATGGCTATTTGAAACATAAAACAAAACAGGGCGAAGGTATATCTTGCTTTCATAACATATGATTTTACTGTTATTGCAAGATATTTTACATGAATAGCGAATGAAATACGTAGTTTATGCAAAAACTACGTATCCCTACGTAGTTTTATACAGAAAGGATAAGATCCTTATGCTCTTGAGCCCAATTTGATAAGGCATCCATCTCGTTGGTCAAATCTAACTTTTTAATAATATTAGAGCGATGTTTTTCAACAGTTCTTACAGAAATAGTAAGCACCTCTGCTATGTCTTTGGAGACATGACCTTTGGCAATTAGTCTAACAATTGTTCGTTCTGATGGCGATAGATATTTAAGCTTTTCAATTTCAGGAGAGATCTCATTTTGCTTAACATCTTCAAATTCTGAACTAAAATAAGATTCACCTTTTACTACGGCTTGAATACATTTATGTAATTCAATAGAAGGTTCATCTTTTAATATGTAACCTTGAATATTTAAATTTTGGGCTTTAAGAATGTAGGCTTTTTCCTTGTGAGAGGTTAAAATGATGAATTTTGTTTCTAAGCCTTCTTCAGTACATTTTTGAATCACTTCAAATCCACTTAACAGTGGCATTTCAATATCTAATATAGCCACATTAGGCTTTAGATTTTTAATATCATTTAGTGCTTGCGCACCATTATCTACAGAAAATACAATGTTGTAGTTAAAGGAGTTTAACTCCTCAACCAAGCCTTTTAATAACATTGGATGATCGTCTGCAACTAGTATTGAAATCTCCATATCTTTTATAATGGTAATTCGGCCTTAAGTGTTGTTCCTTTATCTAACTTACTGTCTATAAACAAGACTCCATTCATCATTTTTATTCGTTCACTCATCGTTTTTAATCCTAAACTATTTCGAATAAGATCCGTGTCAAATCCTTTTCCGTTGTCATTAATTAAAATAGCTATATGATTTGTATGCTTCAAAACATCAATCGTAACGGCTTTAGCTTCAGAATGTTTAATAATATTATTCAGTGCTTCCTGAATGAATCGATATAAATTTAACGCTTTTTCAGGATTTAAATGCGCATCAACATCTTCAATTTCAGTAGTAAAAAATAGGTCTACAGATTCATCTAGATGATAGATTAATTGTTCAACACTTTGTGTAAATCCTAATTGTTTCAAGGTTGAAGGATAGAGATCTCTGGAGATACTTCTAACTTCTTCCAAGGCTGAATTCGACATTTCAGACAGTTCGATTTGATCTAAATTTTGAGCTTTTTTCTTGATTAAAGTAAGCTGTTGACCAACACTATCATGTAATTCCTTTGCTACTCTAGTTCTTTCTACTTCCTGAGCATTCAACAAATCCCTAGAAAATTGTTGCGCCAAAATAGCTTTAGCTTTATTTCGTCGTTGCATAAGGATCAATGTCACACCTGAAATCGCAATTAGTGAAATCAACCAAAACCAAGGTAAACGCCAAAACGGCGCCTTAATTTCGAAAGGGTAAGCATAAATATCCTCTTGCCAAATTCCATTTCCATTATCTGCAGTAAACTCAAATGTATATTCACCTGGAGGTAAATATGAGAATACCATTTTGTCTTCTGCTGTAGGATTGGACCATTTATCTCCATCGCGCAATCCTTTTAAGCGATATTTAAATTGAATATCCTCAGGATAAGTGAAAGAAATAGCTTCACAGTGAAAGGTGAGATAATTATTATCGTATGGCAAGATGACTTCATTCCTCGAATTCTTGTAAATACTGTCGTTTAATTCTTCTGCAAACAATTCTATTTTAGACAAGTTGATTTTGGGAGGATTTGAATGAAATTGAAATGCCGATTCATCAAACATGTACAATCCGTTCGAGGCTCTACCCACAAGTTGATCATCATAAGTATGAATTAAATTGCAAACACCTAAATTTGCAACACGCTTTATTCCGCCAAATAGACTTTTATCAATCTTATAAGATTTTGTGATAATCGTATCTTTTAAAAGTAGCGCATCTAATTCAATCCTATTCATAAAATCTTCACCTCCAATCCACAAATAATCATTCATTATTTCAAAGGCCACATAATCATTGGGTAAATTAAATCGATCAATAGGTATGCTTTCAACATCATAATTACCGTTTATATAATCGATATTGTAAATGAAATTAGCATCACCAACTAAAAATGAATTTTCATCAATTGTATCAATTGTTCTCACATCGCTAGGCTGTTGCTCAAATTGAAGTTTGCTCACCTTTTTGTCTTTTATTTCGAAGACACCAGTTCTTGTGGCATAAACAAAGTGCTTCTCTAAACTTATGAAATCTCTTATGTAAGGTAAAGGCAAAAAATCTTCTTTATTATTTAAAACATAGGTCGTATCATTTTCAATAACTTTTAATGAAATATCATAAAAATCAAAAAGCATTGTAGCCTCATCATTTTTAAATAAAAAGGAGAAAAATCCATTTTCATCATTGGAAAATTTGAGTTTCTCACCATCGGAATACTCAACAACAGAGGTGAAATTAGAAAAAAAGACTTCATTATTATTCATCGTAACATAAGCCACTGAGCCAATGTCATAAATGGTGTCAACAACTTTATCATCCTGAATACTGTTTAATCCAAGACTTGTGGCCACATAAGTTTTGTCATTTGAACTTGTAATACCGTACACATTATTAGAAAGTAAACCAAAAGTGTCATCAAGCAACTTAATTCCTTTATCCCTGAACTTAATCAAGCCTCCACCTTTTGATCCAAGCCAAATATTATTTTCATTATCCTCCAAAATTGTTCCTACGAATCTATTGGGCAACCCGTTGCTCAAGTTTATGGGATCTTCAAAATTCTGAGTTAGTTTATCAAATATTGTGAATCCATTTCCATCCAATGAAATTAATAATTTTGAGGTATCCAACAGATGAATATCAGAGAGTGTATTCACATTTACATATTCTTCGTTTACAAAAAACCTAGAAGTAATGTGCTGATTTTCAATCTTTAAAAGCTCTCTTTGAGCCCCTACCCAAATATTATTCTCATTATCTTTTACGATGGAAAAAGTTAAGTTATTTTTTTCTGGATCCTCAATTAAGGATAATTCTCCTTCTGGTAAACTAACGCAGACTACTCCTGTATCAAGAGTTGCTATGTAAATTTTTTCATGATATAAAACTGCTTGTCTTGGCTTAATTTTATAAGTATCTGATACAGGGAAATGAATCATCTTTTTGACACTTTCATTATAAACTAGAATCCCATTTGAACAAATGACATACATTGTTCCGTCCTTGGCTTCAACAAAGTCAACAACGTTCAAAACATTTGGTGATTGCGTTTCGTTTAATCTCAGAATTTTTTGGTTTTGATAGATGAAAGCACCATTATTTTCAGTACCAATCCAAAGCCTCCCTTTTGAGTCTTGAAAAAGTTTATTAGTGTTTTTTTCGTTTAATCCAAAGTTTGAGCTAAGGTCTACAAAGGTGGTCCCATTAAATTTAGAAACTCCGTTTCTTGTCGCAATTAAGATATATCCATCTGAAGTCTGAATAATATCATTAACAAAATCATGACTTAAACCATCTTCTGTAGTAAATTGTTTGAAGGCATACTTCTGGGAATATCCAAATAATGAAATGGACATCATTAGAAATAAAAAGAAGAACTTCCTTTTCATTTCATAAAGATATATAATTTCTGTTAAGCCTTTTATGGAATATTTAGGTACTTATGCGTCTGTAATGACACTTTCCATTTAGGGTTAGCCATGACATAATCGACGATTTGAGGCATCATTTTGTCACGTTTACTCCATTCTGGTTGCAAATACAACATACAACCATCATTAACTTTTGAGGCTTGTTCTTCTGCAAATTTAAAATCGTCTTTATTGTAAACAATACACTTGAGTTCATGAGCTTTACTGTAAACCTCATCAGTTGGCAGCTTCATTTTTTTGGGCGACAAACATATCCAATCCCATTGACCAGTTAACTTATATGCACCAGAGGTTTCAATATGGGTTTGTACACCTTTAGCTTTTAGTTGTTCTGTGAGTGGTCCCATATCCCAAGTTAAAGGCTCTCCTCCTGTTACTACAATAGTATTGCTATACTTTACAGCATTTTCAACAATCTGTTCTGTCGCTGTTGGAGGATGCAATTCTGCTAACCAACTTTCTTTTACGTCGCACCAATGACAACCTACATCACAACCACCTATCCTAACAAAGTATGCAGCAGTTCCTTTATGGTAGCCTTCACCTTGAATGGTGTAAAATTCTTCCATTAAAGGCAATAGTAATCCTTTATCAATAAGTTCTTGTCGTTCGCGTCTTGTCATAGCCTACAAATATATTGATTAGTTGGCAGTTTTCAACAACAATATATTTTTGATTTTAGTTGATTTTAAACTTGACTAAAATTACACTATTTTTATGCAAATTTTGAATGATGAACAGAAGAGATCAATTTATTAAAGATATCGCAGACGGAAATGTTTGCAAAGGTGAATTCTTAACGCTTGGTTCTGCAATGCTGGATGGAGAAACCATTACAAATTCTTATGTGAATGTTCCTTTAAAAACTATGAACAGACATGGTTTGATTGCTGGTGCAACAGGAACAGGAAAAACTAAAACACTTCAAGTATTAGCTGAAAATTTGAGTGATAAAGGTGTTCCTGTTTTACTTATGGATATTAAAGGAGATTTGAGCGGCTTAGCGCAACCGAGTCCAGGACACCCTAAAATTGATGAACGTCATGAAAAAATTGGATTGCCTTTTGATGCAAAATCCTTTCCTGTTGAAGTTTTAACCTTATCTGAACAAGATGGTGTTAGACTGAGAGCAACAGTTAGCGAATTTGGACCTGTTCTTCTTTCTAGAATTTTAGACCTTACGGAAACACAATCTGGAGTGGTTGCCGTCATTTTTAAATATTGTGATGACAATAAATTACCACTTCTTGATTTAAAAGACTTTAAGAAAATTCTGCAATATGCGACTCAAGAAGGTAAAGCAGAATTTACTGAAGCTTATGGACGAATCTCGACAGCTTCAACTGGAGCCATATTACGTAAAGTGATTGAATTAGAGCAGCAAGGTGCCGACTTATTCTTTGGCGAAACCTCTTTTGAAGTTGATGACTTGCTTCGTATTAATGACGAAGGCAGAGGCTATATTAATATCATTCGGTTAACAGATATTCAAGATCGTCCTAAGTTATTTTCAACATTTATGTTGAGTTTACTTGCTGAAATCTACTCAACTTTCCCTGAACAAGGTGATAGTGGTCGACCAGAACTCATTATGTTTATTGATGAAGCGCATCTTATTTTCAATGAAGCTTCCAAAGCGCTCCTTAATCAAATTGAAAGCATCGTAAAACTTATTAGAAGTAAAGGTGTTGGTCTGTACTTTGTTACTCAAAATCCTACTGATGTTCCTGAAGCTGTTTTAGGACAACTCGGACTCAAAGTACAACATGCGTTAAGAGCATTTACAGCTAAAGATAGAAAAGCCATAAAACTTACTGCACAAAACTATCCAGATACAGCTTATTACGATACTGCAGATGTATTAACATCTCTGGGAATTGGAGAAGCTTTAGTTTCAGCATTGAACGAAAAAGGAAAACCAACGCCGTTAGCAGCTACTATGATGCGAGCACCAATGAGTAGAATGGATGTCTTGACTGAACGCGAATTAGGCACTTTACTTGGTAAATCTAAACTCGCCAAAAAGTACAACGATGAAGTAGATCGTGAAAGTGCTTATGAAATGCTCAATAAAAAAATTGAAATTGCTGAAGCAGAAGAAGCCAAAGAAAAAGCTCGTAAAGAACAAGAAGCTATTAAAAAAGCTGAAACCAAACGTAAAACAAGACGTACAAGCACGAGACAAAACCCTATTATTAAAGTACTGAGTAGTCCAACTGTAATACGAAGTGTTCTCGGTATTTTAACTAAAATGATGAAATAAATACTCCCTAAATAGTTTCTATAAGACAAATGACAAAACATATCATAGCCTCATTACTCATTATTGCAACATTAGTAAGTTGCTCTACTGAAAAAGAACAAGACCCTTTTCAAATCAGCAAACACAATGTTGGTTTTTTAACAGATTCAACTCAAGTTAAAGATCTAGCTTCTGTATTTCCTAATGATTCAATTGTAACATCAATTAAAGGTGACGAGTTTATTGAAGATTATAACGACATCAAAGTTTTAAACAAACAAGGTAAGCAATTACTTATTCTAAGACCCTCGCAAGCCTTAGACTCTACTGCTACAATAAGTACAGTTCAAATTATTGATTCAAAATATAAAACCGAAAAAGGCATCTCTGTGTTGAGCACATTTGCAGATATTAATAACAATTATAAGATTTCTAAAATTTCAACGTTAATTAATTCGGTAGTGGTTTCAGTTAATGAGATCAATGCAAGTTTTACAATTGACAAAAAAGAGCTTCCAGCTAATCTTAGATTTAATATGGATATCAATATTGAAGCCGTTCAAATTCCTGACAATGCCAAGATCAAATATTTAATTTTACATTGGTAGTGAAGCTCCTTAATTCCCTATATTCCCTAACAACTAATGAAAACATATTCTGTACAAAAAGCCCCATTTATTGTACCTACAACAGACGGAAAAGTCATTCAGGAACATTTTGGACTAGCTACAGATCATAATAAAGATATTAGCATAGCACACATGATTGCGCCTCCTGGATGGAGTGAACCTTTCCAAACACCAGCCTTTGATGAGTACACCTTTATTATTAAAGGTAAAAAGCAATTTATCATTGATGGTGAATCTATCATTCTTAGTGCTGGAGAATCAATCAAAGTACATAAAAACACCAAAGTTCAATATTCAAATCCTTTTGATGAATCTTGTGAATACATAGCTATATGCACACCTGCTTTTTCAATGGAACTTGTAAACAGAGAATCTTAAATGAAACAGGTTATTTCAAAAGGTATTGGTGCGCTGATTAATTTCATTGGATTGTTTTCACCAAAGTTAGCTGCTAAATTGGCTATAAAACTCTTTTCATCTCCTAGACGAAAACGCTTTAAAGAATTAGAACGTGATTTTCTTGGTACTGCCTTTACAGAAGACATCAGTTACGATGGTCTTGAGATCATGACTTATAGGTGGCTAGGAAAAAAACAAACTGTGTTATTAGCACATGGTTGGGAGAGCAATTCGTTTAGATGGCGAGAACTCATTGATAAATTGGTGGCTTTAGATTACAATGTCATTGCTATGGATGCTCCTGCCCATGGTCGATCAACAGGAAAAACGTTTAATGCTATCCTCTATTCTGAATGCATGAACATTGTTGTTAAAAAGTTTAAAGTCAACATTATAATTGGTCATTCTGTAGGTGGTATGGCTGCAACTTTTTTTCAGCATAAATACAAACTGCCTAGTGTAGAAAAATTAGTGTTACTTGGTGCGCCTTCAAATTTTGTTGGTGTTTTTGATCGTTATTCTAAAATGATGAGTTATACAAAAAGAGTTTCTAAAGCTGTAGACAATTTGGTTTTTGAACGCTTCAATCAGCTTCCTGATTATTTCAATGCAGCACGATTTTCTGAAGATATTTCTGTGGAAGGCCTACTGATTCACGACAAATATGATGCTGTGATTCCTTACAGCGATGCTGAAGATTTTAAAAGTTTCTACAAGAATGCTAAGTTAATTACTACTGAAGGTTTTGGCCATGGTTTAAAATCTGAAACCGTAGACAATCATATTATTGCCTTTATGAATAATTAGTTTATTGTATTTTTGATCTATGTCTGAAGATTTAAAACGCATAAACAAATTTCTGAGCGAAGCTGGCTATTGCTCAAGAAGAGAAGCCGACAAACTTATTGATGCAGGTAGAGTGACTATCAATGATGAGATTCCCGAAATGGGAACCAAAATTAGCAGTAACGACATTGTTAAAGTTGATGGTGAAATCGTAAATAATACCAAGCAAAAATTTGTGTATTTAGCTTTCAACAAACCTGTAGGTATCGTTTGTACGACAGATACTCGTGTTGAAAAAGATAATATTATTGATTTTATTAATTATCCTAAACGCATTTTTCCTATTGGACGCTTAGACAAACCTAGTGAAGGACTTATTCTACTTACAGATGATGGCGATATCGTAAACAAAATATTGAGAGCGAGTAATAATCATGAAAAGGAATATGTTGTTACCGTTGACAAACCTATTTCGCAAACCTTCATTACAAGAATGTCTGGCGGCATTTACCTAGAAGATCTCAAACAAAAAACTAAAAAATGTAAGGTTGAAAAAATTAACAAGTACACCTTCAAAATTGTTTTAACACAAGGTCTTAACAGACAAATTAGGCGTATGTGTAGTTATCTAAATTATGAGGTTTTAACCTTAAAACGCATAAGGATTATGAATATCGTTTTAGATGTCCCTGTAGGTGAATATAGACCGTTAACTGATAAAGAGTTTTCAGAATTAAGTACGTTGTTAGAGCACTCAACAAAGCATTATAAAACGAAACAAAGATAATGTCGCTGAAATCGTTCACATCAAATTCAAAAATAAGTGTCTTCATTATTATACTAATTGTTGGAATGGCAATTACTTTTGAAACGCTTCAGCAGTTATACTATATCAAACGTTTTCAATTAGCGAATGATGTGACCTTTTTTGGCATTTTGAAAGCACAATCTTTCCGTTGGCTAATTTGGTTAGTGCTTTCCTTTTTCCTTATTGGATTTATAAAGAAAATTACTCAAAACAAAGTAACGACATCCTCAATTTTCAAACTCATTTTCCTTGTTTTTGGATTAGTCTTTCTGAATATCATAGTCATCTCGCTAAGTCAAATTTTATCTTCTGAAACTACTTTTTCTTTAACAGATTTATTTTCAGAATACATTCCATTTTTTACATACCAAAAAGCGCCAATTTATACATTGGGTTATATCGCAATTAGCTTAATTCTATATTTTTATTTTGAAAATGAAAAGCTTCAAATTAAAGTTCAAAAGCTTTCCGAATTGGAACTCACCAACCACAAACTTTATAGTGCTTTAAAAGGAAAAATAGATGAAAAATCTACTGTTTTAAATATAAAAATTGGAAACAAACGAAAGATTATTCCTGTAGATCAGATTAGCTGGATTGAAGCGGATGATTACTGTGTAAAAGTACATACAACTTCCAAAAAAACATATACAATGCGAAGCTCATTGAAAGCTTTAGAAGAAAAACTTAATTCTAATTTTCTTCGGGTTCACAGAAAGGCCATTGTTAATATGAATCTCGCCAAAGAGTTGCATTTAGCAAATACACCTAATCTCATCCTTAAAAACGAAACAGAAGTCCCTGTGTCTAAAAGTAATCTTAAAACCGTTAAAGACTTTTTAAATAGTATTTAGAATTTCTTAACGCACTTTACTGCAAAATAAACTTAACTCTCTGCAATAGCTCAATAGGTTTCAGTTTTTTTAGTTTCATTTGAATACAATCAAAAAGAACATTTATGAAAACGACACTTATTTTTTGCTTTATGCTAATGACTTCAATCTGTTTTGGACAATATGAATTTAATGCCTCACAGGATCATCCTTATGGTGTACCAAATCCAGAAGCTCCGGAACAAATTAGAGATTTCGATGCTATGATTGGCTCTTGTAAATGCACCTCAACAACCCGAAAACAGGATGGCAGTTGGAATACTTCCGAAGAAATTATTTGGGAATGGAAATACATAATGAATGGTACAGCTATTCAAGACATGACCTATAAACCAGATGGTTCGCATTCTGGAAGTATCAGACAATTTATAAAGGATAGTAGTAGATGGTATGTGCATTGGTTTTCAACCAAAGCACCTTCTACAACATTTCCAGTTTGGGAAGGGAATAAAAAAGATGACAAAATCATACTTTACAGAGCCCAAAAAGCACCTAATGGAATGGATGGTTTTTACCGATTGACTTTTTATGATATGAGTAAAACAGGTTACAAATGGATTGGCGAATGGGTTGATACTAGCGAGAAAATTGTCTATCCAACTTGGAAGATTGATTGCATAAAATAAAAATCATCTTTAAAAAATAACACCTCTAATCCCATAAATTAGGATTAAAGGTGTCGATGATTGCTAAAAATCAACTGTTGGCTGGTTATTGATTATTTGTCAATCACAAGCTTTTTAATTTTTGATCCATTTTTAGTAATGAACTTAACATAATACACTTGACTTGGTAGCCCTGAGAAGTTTAGATGTATACCTTTTTCTTTTAAAAGGTATACATTTTGTGTTAGAATTTTAGTTCCAACAAGATTAAACACCTCAACTAAAGCCGTATTTCCTTCGACTTTATTAGGAATTATTGTTATGTCCCCTTTTGAAGGGTTAGGATACATTTCAAAATCAAATCCAGATTCTCTAGCAAGGAAGTAATTGTTATATCCTCCAAATTCACTACCACATGACGATTTAACATCTAGTTCACATTGTGTGGAACAACCATTTTCGTCTGTCACTGTAACCATCATTGTAGCACCATTAGCACCAGCAAAGAATACCACACTATCTGAAGTTGTATCTGTCATAAAATACCAACCAAACTTAGGTCCGTTTCCAAGCATTTCCCATGAATATGTTAGATTTCCAACACCTCCAGAAGTATTAACTTCTAATCCGAAACCTTTTTTGCTTCCACAATACACATTACCACTATATACAGTTTCAATTGAACATGTAATTGGAGCTGGCTCTTCAATAACTACTAGTTGACCGTCCACACATGGATTTTCTACACGAGTCTCTTTTGAACCATTAAAAGCTTTTCTATCTGCAGTATTATTCTCTATAAGCTTCGCTTCAACTACATAAGTTCCAGGTCCAAAAGTAGATTGACCACTTAAGTCAGGACCAATACCATTTAACTTGATTGTATAGTATGCACCTTCACTTAGACTTGTAATTGTGATTGTACCATCATCAGCCCCATAACAAGTTACATGAGTAGAGGTTAATTCCATTTCCACTGCTACAGGTTCTACAATGGTAATCTCTTCTTCTATAATACATCTGATATCATCATTTCCTTCGAAGAAAGCACGTATCAAATAATCTCCTGGACCATATAACGCATTTTCGTCATAAGGTTCACCATTAATTGTAACTGTAGCGCCTTCAGAAACAGAATTCACTATTATACTACCATCTTCTTGCTCAAAACAAGTTACATCTGTATAATCAAAATCTAATTCAATACAGATACAATCTGGAGACTCCACAACGGTTGAATCAAAACAGGTATCATCAAGTGAAGTTGTGATCGTCACTTCATTATCAATTGGTATATCTCTTACAATCCAAGTACCATCCAAGTTGTCTTCAGGATTTCCTAAACTACTTGTAACATTACCAATACTAACATTTACAACAACTGAATAGGTTCCAAAATCCTCATCACATAATGGAGCTTCAGCTATTATAACTGGCTCAATACCAGTAATATCCCACTCACAGGTTTGAGTATTGAAGGTTGTTGTCTCATAACACTCAACTATAGGTTTAGGAGGTTGTACACCTGTCACATCCCACTCACAAGTTTGGGTGTTAAACGTTGCTGTCTCGTAACACTCAGTTGCTGGTTCTTCTGGTTGTTCACCAGTTATCTCCCACTCACAAGTTTGGGTGTTAAACGTTGCTGTCTCGTAACACTCGGTTGCTGGTTCTTCTGGTTGTTCACCAGTTATCTCCCACTCACAAGTTTGGGTGTTGAACGTTGCTGTTTCGTAACACGCTGTAGTTGGCTCTTGTGGTTGTTCACCAGTTACATCCCATTCACAAGTTTGCGTGTTGAACGTTGCTGTCTCGTAACATTCAGTAGTTGGCTCTTGTGGTTGTTCGCCTGTAACTACCCATCTACAGATTTGAGTATCAAAAGTAGCTGTTTCGTAACACGCTGTAGTTGGCTCTTGTGGTTGTTCACCAGTTATCTCCCATTCACACGTTTGTGTATTGAACGTTGCAGTTTCATAACAAGCTGTTGTTGGCTCTTGTGGCTGTTCACCAGTTACATCCCACTCACAAGTCTGCGTATTGAACGTTGCAATTTCATAACAAGCTGTTGTTGGCTCTTGTGGCTGTTCGCCAGTTACATCCCATTCACAAGTCTGCGTATTGAACGTTGCGGTTTCATAACATGCTGTCATTGGTTCTTGTGGCTGTTCGCCAGTCACATCCCACTCACAGGTTTGCGTATTGAATGTTGCAATTTCATAACAAGCTGTTGTTGGCTCTTGTGGCTGTTCGCCAGTCACATCCCACTCACAAGTCTGCGTATTGAACGTTGCAGTTTCATAACAGGCTGTCGTTGGCTCTTGTGGTTGTTCGCCAGTCACATCCCATTCACACGTTTGTGTATTGAAGGTTGCAGTTTCATAACATGCTGTTGTTGGCTCTTGTGGCTGTTCGCCAGTTACATCCCACTCACAAGTCTGCGTATTGAACGTTGCGGTTTCATAACAGGCTGTTGTTGGCTCCTGTGGCTGCTCACCAGTTATCTCCCACTCACAGGTTTGCGTATTAAATGTAGCAGTTTCATAACAGGCTGTTGTTGGCTCCTGTGGCTGCTCACCAGTTACGTCCCACTCACAAGTTTGCGTATTGAAGGTTGCTGTTTCATAACAGGCTGTTGTTGGCTCCTGTGGCTGCTCACCAGTTACGTCCCATTCACAGGTTTGTGTATTGAACGTTGCGGTTTCATAACAAGCCGTCATTGGTTCCTCTGGCTGCTCACCAGTTACGTCCCACTCACAAGTTTGCGTATTAAATGTAGTAGTTTCATAACAGGCTGTTGTTGGCTCCTGTGGTTGTTCACCAGTTACGTCCCACTCACAAGTTTGCGTATTGAATGTTGCAGTTTCATAACAAGCTGTTGTTGGCTCCTGTGGCTGCTCACCAGTTACGTCCCATTCACAAGTTTGTGTATTAAACGTTGTGGTTTCATAACAAGCCGTCATTGGTTCTACTGGCTGTTCTCCAGATATTATCCATTGACATAATTGATTATCAAATGTAGCTATCTCATAACAGGCTGTCATCGGTTCCTCTGGTTGTTCTCCAGTCACAACCCATTCACAAGTTTGTTCATTAATAGTAGCTGTTTGCCAACATTCTAAAACTGGTTGCTCAGGTGCCTGAGTTACACTAATAACAATGGTATCCGTTACATAACAAGCATCATCCACTTCACTTCTTACATAATAAGTCGTTTCAGAAGATGGACTATCAATATCTGTATTTGTCAATGCGTTCTCATTATTATCAGCATCTAATTGGCTATTATGATAAGAAACTGTTCCATCAGAAGTCACCAAAGCTGTTAAATCAATGGTAGAACTACTTTCAGAACATACTGTAATACCTCCAGTAGTTAAGCTAGGCGGCGTACATAAAGGCTCAGTAACTTCAGCTGAGCTACTGTCACTTAATGGATCACCTGTTGGTGTTTCTCCTGTAACATCAGCAGTGTTATTAAATGGAAATGTTTGGCCAGCACTAAAAGTCATTTCATAATAGTAGGTTACCTCTTCACCTGAATCAAGCGATGTTTGCCATGCAGGTGTAAGATTATTCTCATCGATTCCTATGTCTCCATCTGAAAAATCAAGATTGCTTATTGTTTGATCTCCATCATTTGAAACTGTAAAACAATAAGTAACCATAGAATCACTTGGATTTGGAATTGTTTTAGCGCCATCACAGCTTACGCCTCCATCATGTCCAGCATATACTGTTTTATTTAATGATAAATCATTGTTACAACCACTTTGAGCTATGTCCAAAAAACACTGTGTTAAATCTCCTGAAGAAATCAAACCATAATCTGCAGATAAAACTGTAAGTGTTGGGTTTCCAGGACCATCATCAAGAATTGGACCTGTAACACTTATAAGGTTAGTTGTATTAATATCTGTACCAACACCTAAAGCAAAAATATGAGACCCTTGAGATTTAACAATACACGCTTGATCAGCAGCATCTTGAACGTGATCACCTGAAGTTGTAGGATTTCCTGAACTATCTACAGATCTATTAGGGTTACCATCGGTCATAAATAATACAATGTCTGCTGTCATCATTGCATTTAAGTCTAATACTTTAAGCATGGCATCTTCCCAGTTTGTGAATTCATTTGTTGTGTTTGAATTATCACCGTATTGAGCAACAAGTCCCGTACTAAAATTATTTAAACCATTTATAAAATCCTGATTTACAAGACTCCAATTTGTATAACCGCCATAAGTTGGGATATCTGCCGAAGAAGCAAATTCAACAAAAGCCATTTGGGCTCCTGTATCCTTAAGTGCATTTGCTAAAGCAAGAGATGCAGCTTCTACATCTTCTTCGGTATCAGAATCTATTGATCCAGATTCATCCAAAACAACAATGACTTTTAAAGCATTACATGAAGGCGAAGGGTTAATTGGATTTGTGCAATCAAATGGCTCGACAGCTTCAGTTCCAAATGTAATTTCCCATGAATCTAATGTTCCAACATCTTGTCCTGCATCATCACATATTTCTAATGTCCAAGTTCCATCAGCATTAATTCCGTCGAAATTACTTAAATCGCCTTCTGGTTGATAATCACCAGTAAAAGGTGCTGCGCCAGATTCGATTGAAGTAAATGCGTCAGCTCTAAACACTGTATTGGTGAAATCATTACCTCCACCACCATTATTTGATGATAGAAGTACTGAAGTAGCTCCTCCTGGAGCCACTAATGTTATTTCTAAATCAGATGTGTAGGTATGTGTAATATTGATTTCAACCTGATTAAAAAAATTGGTTGTTCCTAACACACCAACTCCAGTAACAGAAGCAGTAAAATCATTTGTTGTTGGACAGTTATTATCATCGATTGATCCTGTTGTACCCGAAAAGGATTGTCCAAAACTAATAAGTACCCCTAAAAAGAAAAAAGTCAAAAATAACAGTACATGCCTTTTGACTTTTAATGTAAAATGTTGTGTATTGTAACTTTGACAACACACTTTAGTAGAATTAATAGCAAATAAATTCATAATGATTGGTTTTAATTAAATTAAACCAAACATAAAAGGCTACATATTATATGTAGATGCGGGCTGATATGCTATTAATCAACCAAAAAAATGCTATTGATAAAAAAATAATATCTGTAGGGAAATTTGATATTATAAATTGAAAGTACAAAAAATGAACTTTGTTGAATTGTCTTTTAGACTAGCTTCCCAAAAAAAAAGTTTAAACGATATAAGTCGTAAGAATAATCTTGTTAATATTGTTGCTTAAAATTGTTTTTCAAATGCTATGATACTCCTAAAACCTTATCTATCTGTTATTTAAAAAAGAAACCACAACATAAATCAATAAAAACAGTGGTATTATGATTAGTTGACAAACAATAATGTAGTAAGGCCATTCTCCAAAATAGTCAAGAACAGATGCAGATTTGGGTTTTTGATTGAGATAAAAGTAATTGGCTTTCAAAAAATAGTTAACCGTTATCATAAGTAGCACATATATCTGTAATGCTAGAAATGATTTAAAAACACTCTTCAATTCAGGTCTCATTCCAAAGACACGAACTGCATAAACAATGATAATTAGTAACCCTAAATGCACGATCCAGTATCTAAAGTAATCGAAACTAGGAAAACCGACAGCAATATCAGGAGTAATCACACCTTGAAGGGTTCCAGCAATAATCCAAAATAACAGAATTTCGAACATCCAATACTTTTTAAAATATGTGAATACTGGAATTATAAGTGCCATTAAGCTACACAGATATAATGGCAGATCTGTTTGGATGTTATAGGACTTAAAACCAATGTGATAACTATGAAAAATAAATACAGTTGCAGCAACAACAATTCCTAGAGTATTAAATACAGATTGCTTTAAGCTATTGGAAGATTTTCTAGCATACCGAATAAGTCCAAATCCAAAAATAAGGGCAATAACAATTGGCAAAAGATGTTCAATACTGCCTATTGTAACACGAAGTTCTAGAGAAGCTGCTATACATTGCATAAAGCAATATAGCTAATTGAAATTACATACGCTGCTCTCTCGCCAATAAGGTGTTTTTGAGAAGCATAGCGATGGTCATTGGCCCAACACCTCCTGGAACTGGTGTGATATAACTTGCCTTTTTGCTAACATTTTCAAAATCTACATCTCCAGTAATGATATAACCTTTAGGAGAACTTTCATCTGGAACTCTAGTTATACCAACATCAATAATCACTACATCATCTTTGACCATTTCTGCCTTTAAAAAATTAGGCACTCCTAAAGCCGAAATGATAATATCTGCTTGTGAGGTGATTTGCGTTATATTTTTTGTGCGACTATGTGTGAGTGTTACGGTTGAATTTCCCGGAAAGCCTTTTCTTCCCATCAAAATACTCATTGGTCTTCCTACAATATGACTTCTACCAATAACGACCGTATGTTTTCCTTGCGTTTCAACACCATATCGATCTATAAGTTCCAAAATTCCAAATGGAGTCGCAGGAATAAAAGTACTCATATCAAGTGCCATCTTTCCGAAGTTTTCAGGATGAAACCCATCAACATCTTTACTTGGATCTACAGCCATTAAAACCTTTTGCGTATTGATCTGTGGTGGTAATGGTAATTGAATGATAAACCCATCGATATTATCATCTTGGTTCAATTCTTCAATCTTATCCAACAATTCAATTTCACTTGTCGTGTTAGACATTCTAACCATTGTAGATTCAAATCCTACACGTTCACATGCTCTTACTTTACTTCCAACGTAGGTTAAACTTGCACCATCATTTCCGACAATCACAGCTGCTAAATGAGGGACTTTTTCGCCTTTAGCCTTCATTTTATCAACTTGTTGTTTGATCTCGTCTTTAATGTCGTTACTTACTTTCTTTCCGTCTAAGATTGTCATGTTGTTGTGTTTTTCAAATGTTTGTCTGAGCACAGTCGAGACCCTATTATTTTAAACTTTATTACAAGTTTATCGCATATTTTTCATTGCTTGCATCATAGCCTTTCCTTTTCCACCTTGCATCATCTTCATCATTTTACTCATTTGGTTGAATTGTTTCAGTAGCTGATTTACTTCCTGAACTGATGTTCCAGAACCTTTACCAATACGTTTTTTTCGGCTTGCGTTAATGATTGAAGGGTTTGAACGTTCAGAAGGTGTCATAGAATGAATAATAGCTTCAATTCCTTTGAATGCGTCATCATCTATATCAACATTTTTCATCATTTTTCCTGCACCTGGAATCATTCCAATGAGATCTTTCATACTTCCCATTTTCTTGATCTGTTGGATTTGTTTCAGAAAGTCATCAAACCCAAACTGATTTTTCGCTATTTTTTTCTGAATCTTTCGTGCTTCTTCTTCATCATATTGCTCCTGAGCTCTTTCCACAAGTGACACCACGTCTCCCATTCCGAGAATACGATCTGCCATACGCGAAGGATAGAATACATCTATAGCTTCCATCTTTTCACCTGTACCAATAAACTTAATTGGTTTATTAACAACAGATTTAATTGAAATTGCAGCACCACCACGCGTATCACCATCAAGCTTTGTTAGGATAACACCATCAAAATTCAAGATATCATTAAAGGCTTTTGCCGTATTTACAGCATCCTGACCAGTCATCGAATCGACCACAAAAAGGGTTTCTTGCGGCTGAATCGCTTTATGAATATTAGAAATTTCGGTCATCATTGCTTCATCAACCGCTAAACGTCCAGCGGTATCAATAATAACAACATTATGACCATTAGATTTGGCATGCGCTATACCAGCTTGTGCTATAGCTACAGGATCACTATTCCCTTTATCACTATAGACTTCAACATTAATTTGTTCTCCAACAACATGAAGCTGATCGATGGCAGCAGGTCGATATACATCACAAGCTACTAAAAGTGGCTTTTTTGTTTTTTTGTTTTTTAGATAGTTGGCTAATTTTCCTGAAAAGGTCGTCTTACCAGAACCTTGTAAACCAGACATTAAAATTACCGTTGGCTGACCAGAGAGATTAATCCCTTCTGCATCACCTCCCATAAGTTCGGTAAGCTCATCTTTTACAAGCTTCACCATTAGCTGACCTGGTTGTAAACTTGTCAATACATTTTGACCAAGCGCTTTATCTTTAACTTTATTGGTAAACTCTTTTGCAATTTTAAAGTTAACATCTGCATCTAGTAATGCACGTCTCACTTCTTTTAGTGTTTCAGCAACATTAACTTCAGTAATACTTCCATGTCCTTTTAATACATGTAAGGCTTTATCTAACTTTTCACTTAAATTATTAAACATGATCTTTCTTCAATATTATTGGGTTTCATATAGGTAGAACCCATTTGGAAAGTTGCAAATTTACGTATTTGTGATCTATTTATAAAGTGAAGTTTCATAAATTAAAGCATAAAAAAAGGATTACTTTTTTCAGTAATCCTTTTTTACCAACTAAAAACTAAAACTAATGACCTAGCGGTTCAGTTTTAAAATTCTTTATGAATTTAAAATTGCATAATCACAATTATTTAATTCGAATAGATGGACTAAATCTTAAACTAAATGACTGTGTGTATATATATAACAATTAAAACTAAAAATCCCCTACCTTTACAGAAAAATTACGAGTTGCTATTTAGAGCTTATGCCCAAACCAATCAAAGACAATATATGTGAAGAGCAATTGTTTTCATCGTTGTATAAAAAATATGCAGCAGATCTAAATAATTTTCTCTATTACAAGTATGGCAGTGTGCTGAGTCCGAAAGACAAAGTACAGGAAGCCTTCATTAAGCTTTGGGAAAACTGCGGAAAGATCACACCAAACAAAGCCAAAAGTTTTTTATTTACTACAGCCAATAATTTGATGCTAAATGCTTATGCACATCAAAAGGTGGTTCGAAAATTTGAGCAAATAAAACCTAAATCGAGCACCAATGAATCGCCTGAGTTTTTGATGCAAGAAGAAGAATACCGCAAAAAACTTGAGAAAGCCATTTCAAATTTAACCGAAGCGCAACGTGTTGCCTTCTTGATGAATAGAGTTGAAGGGAAGCGCTTTAAGGAAATTGCAGCGTTACTTGATATTTCTACAAAAGCGGTTGAAAAGCGAATTTATGGTGCATTAAAAAAATTAAGAGAAGATATTGATGAATTATAGGGTAGGAATTTTAATTCGTTAACTGTTATACTAGTGTAAGATAAAATATGACACGAGAAGAACTCATAAAAAAGTGGCTGGACCACGACTTAAATGCTGAAGAGCTTGTAGCTTTCAAAATGCTTAAAGACTACAAGGCTTTGACTATGCTTGATCATAGTGTGAAGTCTTATAAAGCCTCAGAATTTAACACTTCTAAAAATTTAGAAGCGCTTATGAGTACTCTTGAATCAAAGCCAAGCAAATCGATCAATTGGTTCTCTGCAGTGATGAAAATTGCAGCTGTTTTGGTCATCTGTTTTGGTGTTTATTTTTATTCGATAACGCGAGATACTACAATCAATACGCTAGCTTCAAACAAGCAAACCATTACGCTTCCAGATGCATCTATTGCAGAACTTAACGCTTTGTCTACATTGCGTTTTAATGATTACTCTTGGGATGAGCAAAGAGAAGTTACTTTAAATGGCGAAGCCTTTTTTAAAGTGGCCAAAGGTTCGCGTTTTGATGTAAAAACGACTAGTGGTATTGTTTCTGTTCTAGGAACTCAATTTAACGTAAAACAACGTGACGACTACTTTGAAGTTACTTGCTATGAAGGCAAAGTAGGTGTTACTTTTGATAACAACATCACAAAATTATTACCTGGAGATTCATTCTTCATTTTAGATGGGAAATTTATTGCTACCGAAAAAGAAAATCAATCCGTTCCATCTTGGCTTGAAAACACAAGCCGTTTTAAAAGCATCCCTTACAAGGAGGTGATTGCTGAATTTGAGAGACAACACAATGTCTCTGTTGAACTTCAAAATATTGATGCTTCTCAATTATTTACTGGAAGTTTTACGCATAATGATATTGAAATTGCCTTAAAATCCATTACTTTACCGTTACATTTAACGTACAGTAAAACTGACAATATCATTACCTTAAAGCGTGAGTAAAAAGAAGATTCTCAATCTTTTATTATGTTTTCTATTTTTCAGCATTGTAAGTATTAATGCTCAAGATGCTTCAGAAAAACAGATTTCCTTTGCCACAATTTTAACCGAATTAGAAACGACTTACAAGATCAACTTCACCTACTTAGATCAAACCATTAATGGTTTAGTTATCAATAAACCCAAGGAAGACCTAAGTTTAGAAGAACTTTTAGAATTTCTTAAAAACCAAACTAATCTGGATTTTATTCTGGTAGGCAACAACAATGTTGTGATTTCAAAACGCATCAATCCCTTGAGTGATTTCATTACTCAAAAATTAGAAGAAGTTGTGATTACCAACTACCTGACTAAAGGGATTTCAAAGAAAAGTGATGGTAAAATCAACATAAAAACAAAAGACTTCGGAATCTTACCAGGACTCATTGAGCCTGATGTTTTGCAATCAATACAAGCACTTCCTGGTATTTTAAGTGTTGATGAAACGGTATCTAATATTAATGTTCGCGGTGGTACTCATGATCAAAATTTAATTTTATGGGATGGTATAAAAATGTATCAGTCTGGTCATTTCTTCGGATTAGTTTCAGCTTTCAATCCTTACCTTACAAGAAACGTTAATGTGTCTAAAAATGGTACAAGTGTAATTTATGGTGATGGTGTTTCGAGTGTTATTGACATGCAGCAATCAAACAGTTTAGATCAAGATTTTGAGGCTGGAGCAGGTTTTAACCTCATCCACACTGATGGCTTCTTAAAAGCTCCTATTTCTGAACATGCTGAGATACAACTATCTGCAAGACGCTCTTTAACCGACTTCATATTCACACCAACATACGATCAATATTTACAACGCGTATTTCAAGATTCTGACTTTTCGAATTCTCAACAAAATGCCTCACCTGTGGTTTCAAATAATGAACGATTCTATTTTTACGACATTGCAGCAAAGCTTTTATACGATGTTACAGACCAAGATCAAATACGCTTTAATTTTTCAACCATAAATAACAGCCTTAATTACGATCAAGTTTCTAATGTAAATCCTGAGGAGTCATTATCAAATAGTTTGACGCAAAATAATTATGTAGCGGGTTTACAGTATCTCAAATACTGGAACAGCAAACTCACTACAACTGCACAACTATACGTATCCAACTACAATTTGAAAGCAACTAATTTTGATGTTATAAGTGCTCAACAATTGGATCAAGAAAATGAAGTAAGTGATGTTGGACTAAAAATTAACGCGACCAACCATATTGATGACAATTTAAAACTGCATGGAGGTTATCAATTTAACGAAGTCATCATCAGTAATTTTGAAGCCACCAATGTTCCAGATTTTACAAGTTTTGTAAAAGAAGTGAATCGTACCCATTCTATATATGGTGAAGCAGAATTTACTTCAGCTAATAAAAACACCTATGCTCGTATAGGCATACGAACCAATTATATTGAAAAGTTTTCTGAATTCTTTACGGAACCTCGATTGTCTGTAAGTCATAAACTAAACAACAATTTTAGGCTAGAATTTTTAGCAGAATTTAAAAGCCAAACCACATCGCAGATCATCGATTTACAAAATGATTTTTTAGGTATTGAAAAACGACGATGGATTTTATCAAACAATGATGACATTCCCATCATTAAAAGTGCACAAGGTGCATTTGGAATACACTACAACAGAAATAAATTATTAGTGAGTGTTGAAGCCTTTTTAAAAAATGTTGAGGGTATTACAAGTAGAAGTCAAGGCTTTCAAAATCAATTTCAGTTTGAAAACGATATTGGAAGATATTTCACAAGAGGTGTTGACTTTTTGATCAATAAGCAATTTGACTCCTTTAGTACGTGGTTGAGTTATTCGTTTAGTAATAATGATTATACTTTTGAAAATCTTAATGATGGCAATACTTTCAGGAATAACCTAGATGTTAGGCATGCTATCGCGTTTGCAAGCACCTACTCTTTTAACAATTTGAAATTGGCCTTAGGACTCAATTGGCATTCTGGGAAGCCTACTACACTTCCTTCAGAAACGCAAAACTCAACGAATTCCTTAATTGAGTACAAATCTCCAAATAGCGATAATTTAGAAAGCTATTTAAGGACTGACATCTCTGCCAATTATAAATTAAAATTTGGCAATAAAATCAATGCATCTATTGGTGCTTCTATCTGGAATTTGCTTGACAGAAAAAATATAATTAACACCTATTTTGCTACAGACGAAAATGGAGACATTGTTAGTGTAGAAAACTTATCTTTGGGAATAACTCCAAATGTAAGTTTTAGAGTTCAGTTTTAATTTACACCAAATACCAACCTTATAATGAAAAAGCACTTTGCCTTTTCAAAAATTCAATTTATTAGCTGCGTTCTAGTCTTAACTTTTAGTGCTTACGCTCAAACTGAACACACCAATAGCACATTTTATACTGCTGAAATTACACTTGGCAAAACAATGGAAGCCAATACCGATTTCCCAAAGACAAGCTTACAAAAAGGCTTGTTTTTTAGTATTGGAAAAACAAATTTTGATACCAATAAAGAATGGGCTGCGCGATTAAACTACCCAAAAACTGGACTTACGCTTGGTTACACTGATTTTGGTAATTCTGACAAAGTGGGTCGTGCATATACAGTAATGCCTTTTATGGAATTTTCAATTCTAAAGAAACATATTAAGGATCTTAACCTTCAAATAGGTGTTGGAGGTTCCTATATGGACACACAGTATGATATAGACACCAATCCATTTAATAGAGCCATCACAACCAAAATAAATTGGTCGTTTAGGTCTTTCTTTTATTATGATGCCATTATGAACACATCTAGCATGTGGCGTTTCGGACTAGGTTATTTGCATCATTCTAATGGTCATACAAGGTTACCAAATCAAGGCTTAAATTCGTTTGCAGCTAGTGTTTCGGTTGAATTAAATCACCAACCAAGAGCGAATCATGTGTCAGAAGCGCATACATTTAAATCGACTTCTGAAACTTATATGTCTTATAGATTCGGTATTGGTCAAAATGTACTCTCAGAAACATTCAATTCAAAAAAGGAAGTTTACTCTATTTCTGCTTCAATGGGAAAAATCATTAATAACACTTTTAAATTTGGTGGTGGTTTTTATTATCGCTTTTACGAACATTACTATGATTACATAAAAAACAAAGGTGAATTAGTTGAAGCACAGTTACCACATTTTAAAGATAACCCGTTTGGTTATGCTACCAATTTTGGAGTATTTGCCACAACCGAATTATTAATCGATCATTTTGGATTTGAATTTGATTTAGGTCTTAACATATACAAACCGTTTTATAAAATTGATTGGCAACTTAATCAAGGTTATATGTATGAAGATGCACAAGGGGAAACAGTTGAAGTACTTGGTGAGTTGGATTGGTATTATGAAATAAAGCGAACTGTTTCAGCTAGAATGGGATTAAAATACTATTTATGGTCTACGAATTCTAGGCCGAAAAACAATCTATTCATTGGTGCTCATATTAATGCAAATCTTGGTCAGGCTGACTTTACCGAATTGAGTTTTGGCTACGTATATCGTTTCAATTTAAAAAATAAAAACAAATCATAATGACCTCTGAAGCACTTTACAAACTACGTTTTCCAATAGGCTCATTTCATACACCAGAATCTATTTCAAAAGCTATGATCACTACTTGGATAAATGAAATAGAAGCCTTTCCAAAAGCAGTAGCTGCTATTACTGAACATTTAAGTGTAGATCAACTCAACTGGATTTACAGACCTGATGGTTGGACCATCAAACAAGTGGTTCATCATTGTGCAGACAGTCATATGAATTGCATAATTAGATTCAAATTAGCACTTACTGAAAACACGCCAACAATTAGACCCTATTACGAAAATCGTTGGGCTGAACTTTCTGATGGTACCTATAACGACTTAACAGACACTTTATCTTTGTTACATGGTTTGCATGCAAAGTTGGGCAGATTAATGAGACAGCTTTCTGATGAGGATTTGAAAAGAGAATTTATTCACCCTGAACACGGGAAACGATTTCGATTAGATGAAACCATTGGCATCTATGCTTGGCACAGCAACCATCATTTAGCGCATATAAAACAAGCTATTGTCTATAAAGGCGCATTTAAAATGTAAATCCTACTCTAATTCCTCCCCATTTTGCTAAGCTTCCAGTACTGAACTCTTTTGAAATTATTGATCGTGTGTATTCAAAATACAACGTTCTAGTTTGTACTACTATTCCTAAGTTATGCTGATTAGTAAGTCGTTCTATATCTTCTGAAGCAATTGTGTAAGGGCTATCATTATTTATCAAACCACCTTGAAGTGTAGCATCGTAAGCAACACCTGTAAATACCGATTGAAAATAAGTATAGATTTGAAATTTTCTATTTTGATTAGTAGAAGAAAAACTATTTTGAAATTTTCCAATCATAACATTAGCTCCAACTGAAGCATTAGTAAATAGCGTTCCAATATTTAGGTTAGATTGTGCTTTTACTGAAACAAGATCTTTTATACCAAGCACTTGTTTTTCAATACCTATTGAATAATTTAGAACGACATCATTCTTTATTTGCTGCTTCCATCCTCTTGGTGTTTTGTTTCCTGTTGCTCTGTGGATTTCGACCTGCATCTCTTCTCCAAAAGCTCCAGGTCCAATAATCCCAATATTCACAGAGGAATGCATTCTAATTTTATGATCTAAGTTCGAACTTATATTAAAAGATTTCAACATAATAGCCGCAGCAAAAGGTCTATCGCCAAACTGAATATCAGGCAAATCATAATTATCTGGTGTAAACCCAATATGCTCCAAAGACAACCCATATCGTAGTTCAGAATTATTCAGTTTAAAAAGAATTGTATTAACTGGGTTTTTGCTCAAAACTGGCATGACCAGTTCAAAATTATAGCCTTGCGTATAATTCTCATCACTAGCTGCAAAATAATCATTATCATAATTGAACCTGAAGTAATTTGAGCTGAATATATCTCTGTAGGAAACAAGATGATCTATCTTTTGAGCATGTACAATTCCGCAAAAGAGAATAATAATATAAACTAGCTGTTTCACCATATATAAAATCTACGATGTATAAGTCTGTTTGGTTTCAAAACATCGCATAAAAAAAGGAAGCCATCAAAATTGATGACTTCCCAGCAAATTTAGTTTAGTAGAGAACCAAACGATAATTATTAATTCAAAATTAATTTATGAGTCACTGTATTATTATCAGAAGTCAAATTCAAAATATATAATCCAGAATTCAATCCATTAATATTTATAGTATTCAAGCCTTGCTTAAGTGTCATTTCTTTAACCATCTTACCAGTAATAGAAATAATTTTCAAGTCAATATTTTCAGAAGCCAACTGTCCAAGTTCAATGTTGAATTCTCCATTTGTAGGGTTAGGATAAACACTTAAAATGGCATCTTGACTAAAATCGTTAATCGATAGTGCTACTTGTGATTCATAAGCACCAATATCTCTAGCACCTCCAAATACAGATTGACCGATTTGATCTACAAAAGTATCAGCAGAATCACCAGCATCGAAGGCAGGTGAACCATCTAACAATTGATGTGTAAATGTAGTTCCTCCATTATCTTGTAAAGGACCAATAACAGGATCTACGCCTTCAATATCATTAGACTGTGCTGTAAAGACTGCTAAATCGTCCATACCAATTAAATTATAATCATTTGAAGTCAATGTTCCAGAAACGTCAACACCTGAGGCTGCAGTATTTAATGCAACAATCGTATTTTTCAAAGAAACATTATTGATAGCATCAATACCTCCACCATTTCCAGCAGATGTGTTTTGAGCTATTGTTACTGCATTAAGATCTAAGCTAGCACCATTATTAGTTACACCTCCACCTGAAACAGACGCGGAGTTACCTGAGATCGTACTTGTCATAACGGTTGTTACAGCACCAGCATTGTTGTAGATTCCACCACCTATACTAGCAAAATTATTATCAACAGTAGACATGGTTACATTCATAACAGTTCCATTTTGGTTCCATAAACCACCACCTTCATTAGCTGCAGCGTTACCAGTAATAGTACTTGTAGATATATTAATTGTTCCTGAAGTACCTGTTACATGGAATCCACCACCATTTCCAGGAGCTGGAGAACCAGCGGTTCCACTAACATCATTATTAGACATTACTGAATTTGTAAATGTTAAGTTTCCATCTATAAGTTCAATGGCACCTCCAGCTCTATTAGCTAGATTAGCATTGAAAGTTGAATTCGTTACAGTAACATCGCCAGCAGTGCTCAGTAACCCACCACCAGAAGCAGAAGTTCCAAAGGCAATATTGTTTGACACTACAGTACCATTAGTAACATTTAATGTTCCTCCATTATTAAAGATCCCTGCACCACCATCATCTGCTGCATTTCCATTAGCAATATTAGCATCTATTAATACCGCATCTAAAGTCATAACTCCAGAACCATTCCAAAGTCCACCACCTTCTCTGGCAGCTGAATTATTGCTCACTATACCACCTGTGATATTAGAGTTTGCTCCTCCTGTAATATGGAGTCCACCACCATTACCAGGAGCAGCTCCAGTAACATTTAGATCCATCAATACATCTGTCATATTAAGTGTTCCTTCAATAATTTCTATACCACCACCAGCACGAACTGCATCATTTTCACCAATAGAAATCCCTATTAAGGTTACGACACCATCAGTAGATAATAATCCACCACCTGAACCAGCTGCACCAACTGCACTATTATTAGACAAAGAAGATATTGCTGAAGTATTTGTATAATTTAGTGTTCCTCCGTTGTTGAAGATTCCGCCACCTCCATTGTCGGCAGCATCGCCATAGGCAACATTTCCTGTGACTTGTGTATTAGTTATATTCATAGTAGAACCAACCTGATTCCATAAGCCTCCTCCTTCAGAAGCAGCTTCATTATCACTCACTATTGTATCTTCAAAAGTTATGGTTGAAGAATTTCCAGTTACGTGGAATGCTCCTCCATTTCCAGGAGCTGGTGATCCAGCAGTACCATTTACATCATTTAATCTCAAAAACGCATCAGTAAATGAAGCATCGCCATCAACAACTTCTACACCTCCACCAGCACGATTTGCTGCATTATTATCAATAGCAGTAAGTCCATCAACAGTAAGTGTTCCAGATAAGCTTAAGATTCCTCCACCAGAACCAGAAACTCCAGCAGCATCATTATTAGTAATTTGTGTAGCACCAGTAATATTTAAAGTTCCTCCGTTATTAAATATTCCTCCTCCACCATCATCGGCTGCATCTCCATTGGCAGTATTATTATCAATAGTAGTTCCGTCAACAATCATTAATCCTGATCCATTCCAAAGTCCGCCTCCTTCAAGAGCCGCAATATTTCCATTAACCGTTCCACCAGTGATCGTTGCATTTCCAGGTCCAGTAATATGAAGACCTCCACCATTTCCAGGAGAACTTCCAACTGAATTATTATCTAAATTAGTATTCGTTAATACTAATGTTCCGATTCCGTTAGTAGAATTATCTTCAATTCCGCCTCCTGCTCTGTTAGCAGAGTTTCCACTGATTGATGAGTTTAAAATAGTAATGGATCCTCCATCAACATTCTGAATTCCTCCTCCAGAACCTGCAGTACCATTGGCTAAGTTGCTTGTGATCACAGTTCCATTCTGAACAATTAAAGTTCCTCCGTTGTTGAAGACTCCGCCACCTCCATTATCAGCAGCATCTCCATTGGCAGTATTATTTTCAATGGTAACGCCATCTACAGTCATAGTACCAAAACCATTCCATAAACCACCTCCTTCGGAAGCTGCAGTATTATTGTTCACAGTACCATCTAGGATATTTGCATTAGCAGATCCAGTTATGTGAAGTCCTCCTCCATTTCCTGGACTAGAACCAGTTGTATTGAAATCTAAAGTCGTATTGATAAGGTTTAATGTTCCTTCTATCAATTCAATTCCGCCTCCTGCTCTATTTGATGTATTATAAGCAACCCAAGATGTATTCACTGTTACTAAACCATCTGTACTAAACACACCTCCTCCAGAACCTGATAGACCTGAAGCTGTGTTGTTTGTTATTGTAGCTAAATTTTGAATGGTTAAGGTTCCTCCATTATTGAAGATTCCTCCACCTCCATTATCAGCAGGATCACCTTGTGCATCATTACCATCAACCAAAGTATTATCAACTAGCATAACACCTAAATTATTCCATAATCCTCCTCCTTCTGAAGCAGCTAGGTTTAGTGTTACTGTACTATTGCTTATATCTGCACTTGTTGTACCTGATAAGTGAATTGCACCTCCATTACCTGGATTTGCCATTGCTCCTAATCCAATATCTACACCTGCTGAGTTTCCTGTCAGTGTTACACTATCCAATGTTAATGTTCCACCTGATGCATCTTCTATTGCGCCTCCAGCTCTACTTGCGTAGTTGCCAGAAATTGTTGAACCTGAGGCTACATTTAAGGTTCCTCCTGTATTATTGAAGATTCCTCCTCCACGACCTCCAGGTGTCGCTGCCATAGCTATATTTCCTGTTAACGTTGTTGATGAACTTACATTTAATGTTCCTCCATTATTGAATAAACCACCACCACCAGTAACATCACCATTAGCAGTGTTTCCTGTAATTGTTGTTCCATTTATTGTCATTGATCCAACACTATTCCAAAGTCCACCACCTTCAAATGCAACATTATTACTTACAGTTCCGCCATTATAAACTACATCTCCCATTCCTGTAATATGAAATCCGCCTCCATTTCCTGGAGCTGGACCATTAACTATGTTGCCATTTAAGTTCACATCATTGAAGGTATAAGTTTCTCCAGCAGTTGAATTGATTTCTATTCCACCTCCTGCTCGGTTGGCTGTATTGTTTTCAATAGTTAAACCATCAATACTTAATGTTCCTGGTGTTAACGAAAAGATTCCTCCTCCAGATCCTAATGCACCTGAAGCTGTATTGTTTGTTATCGTTGTTGTGGCTGTAACAATAAGAGCTCCTCCATTGTTGAAGATTCCTCCTCCTCCATCATCAGCGCCTGCACCTTGCGCATCATTACCATTGATTACAGTTCCATCAATAGTCATGGTACCAGAACCATTCCATAAACCACCACCTTCTCTAGCAGCGATATTATTATTTACAGTTCCATCTAAGATATTAGCAGTAGCAGCTCCAGTTATGTGAAGTCCGCCTCCATTTCCTGGACTAGAACCAGTTGTATTGAAATCTAAAGTCGTATTGATAAGGTTTAATGTTCCTTCTATCAATTCAATTCCGCCTCCAGCTCTATTTGATGTATTATAAGCTACCCAAGATGTATTAACCGTTACTAAACCATCTGTACTAAATACACCTCCTCCAGAACCTGATAGACCTGAAGCTGTATTGTTCGTTATTGTAGCTAAATTTTGAATGGTTAAGGTTCCTCCATTATTGAAGATTCCTCCTCCTCCATTATCAGCAGGATCACCTTGTGCATCATTACCATCAACCAAGGTATTATCAACTAGCATAACACCTAAATTATTCCATAATCCTCCTCCTTCTGAAGCAGCTAGGTTTAGTGTTACTGTACTATTAGTTATATCTGCACTTGTTGTTCCTGATAAGTGAATCGCACCACCATTACCTGGATTTGCCATTGCTCCTAATCCAATATCAACACCTGCTGAGTTTCCTGTCAGTGTTACACTATCCAATGTTAATGTTCCACCTGATGCATCTTCTATTGCACCTCCAGCTCTACTTGCGTAGTTACCAGAAATTGTTGAACCTGATGCTACGTTTAAGGTACCTCCTGTATTATTGAAGATTCCTCCTCCACGACCTCCAGGTGTCGCTGCCATAGCTATATTTCCTGTTAATGTTGTTGAGGAACTTACGTTTAGTGTTCCTCCATTATTGAATAAACCACCACCACCAGTAACATCACCATTAGCAGTGTTTCCTGTAATTGTTGTTCCATTTATTGTCATTGATCCAACACTATTCCAAAGTCCACCACCTTCAAATGCAACATTATTACTTACAGTTCCGCCATTATAAACTACATCTCCCATTCCTGTAATATGAAATCCGCCTCCATTTCCTGGAGCTGGACCATTAACTATGTTGCCATTTAAGTTCACATCATTGAAGGTATAAGTTTCTCCAGCAGTTGAATTGATTTCTATTCCACCTCCTGCTCGGTTGGCTGTATTGTTTTCAATAGTTAAACCATCAATACTTAATGTTCCTGGTGTTAACGAAAAGATTCCTCCTCCAGATCCTAATGCACCTGAAGCTGTATTGTTTGTTATCGTTGTTGTGGCTGTAACAATAAGAGCTCCTCCATTGTTGAAGATTCCTCCTCCTCCATTATCAGCGGCTGCGCCTTGTGCATCATTATTATTGATGGTCATCCCATCTACAGTCATTGTTCCGAAGCCGTTCCATAATGCACCACCTTCAAGAGCGGCAATATTTCCAATAGCTACACCACCATTAATATTAACCGATCCATTACTAGAAACATGAATTCCACCACCATTTCCAGGTGCTGCTAAAGCTGGAGCAACTCCAGCATTATTGTTAAGTAATGATACATTATTTAAAGTTGTTGTGATTGTAGCTCCTCCAGCAGTTTTATCTTCAATTCCTCCACCTGCTCGGTTGGCTGTATTGTTAGATATTTCAGAATCGTTAACTACTAAAATTCCGCCAACATCATTAAAAATTCCACCACCAGAACCAGCAGGAGAACCTGTAGCGTTAGCGACGTTATTACTAATAACACAATCATTAATGGTCACATTAGCATTTGTCATGTAAATTGCACCTCCATCAGGAGCAACACCATTTGTAAGTGTTAAATTATTGAGAATTAAATTACCTGCACTAACATTAAAAATTCTACCATTAGCATTTGCATCGATAGTAACTGTAGTGATTGGAACTCCAGTGATTGTTAAATCTTTGTCTATTAACAATTCACTATTCAAGTCGACAGTTGTTACTGAAGGCATGAATGTTATTGTGCCACCAGAAGGTGTATCTGCGATTTCATTTCTTAATGTTCCGTCTGATCCATCATCTAATCCACTTGTAACTAGTTGTGCATAAGATAATGATGTTAAAGTTGATACCGCTAAAATGATAACGGTCAATAGAGTACTTTTGTTTTTCATTTGATTAGTGTTAATTAAACGTATAGGTTATCACGTCTTATTGGGGAAAGACAAAAACACGTACGAAGTAAAAAGTGAGGAGGTTTTAAAAAAACTTCACTTTAACATTTTATTAACAAATACAGACAAATTAGAAAACGCTTCCTACATACGCTCAGGAACCTCTATTCCTAAAATACTGAATGCATTTTTAATGACATTACCAACAGTCTTAGACAACTGAACTCTAAAAACCTTATTAGTTTCAGTATCTGCTCCTAAGATGGATACGTTTTGATAAAACGAATTAAACTCCTTTACCAGATCGTAAGTATAATTAGCTATTAATGCAGGACTGTGTTGCGCTGCAGCATTTTGAATCACTTCAGGAAACAGTTCTATCTGTTTTATTAATTCTTTTTCTTTATCATTTAAAGATATTTCGACTGCGCTCAATATGACATTATCAATATCAATAAAGTCAGATTTTCGTAAAATAGATTGAATTCTAGCGTAAGTGTATTGAATAAACGGACCTGTATTTCCTTGAAAATCGATTGATTCCTTTGGATCAAATAAAATACGTTTTCTAGGATCAACTTTTAAAATATAATATTTTAAAGCACCTAAACCAATCGTTTTATACAAAGCTTGTTTTTCTGCTTCAGTGTAGCCATCTAGTTTCCCTAATTCTTCTGAAATCTCTTGAGCCGTTTGCGACATTTCAACAATAAGATCATCAGCATCAACCACAGTACCTTCTCTACTCTTCATTTTTCCTGAAGGCAAATCAACCATCCCATAACTAAGATGATACAGATTCTCAGCCCATTCAAATCCGAGTTTTTTGATAATTAGAAACAAGACTTGGAAATGATATTCTTGCTCGTTTCCAACAGTATATACCATACCACCAACATCAGGAAAATCTTTCACACGCTGTATCGCAGTTCCAATATCTTGTGTCATATAAACCGCTGTACCATCACTACGTAAAACGATTTTTTCATCTAAACCTTCATTTGTCAAATCACACCACACCGAACCATCTTCTCGTTTGTAGAAAACTCCTGTTTTTAAACCTTCAGCAACAAATTCTTTTCCTAATAAATAGGTTTGACTTTCGTAGTACAAGGTGTCAAAATCAACTCCAAGATTCTTATAGGTTTCATCAAAACCTTCATAAACCCATCCATTCATTTTCTCCCAAAGCGCCACAGTTTCTGGATCTCCAGCTTCCCAAAGCTTCAGCATGTGTTGCGCTTCTACTAAAATAGGTGCGCTTTTCTTAGCATCCTCTTCAGATAGGCCTTCAGAGATGAGCTGTTGTATTTCTTTTTTATATTCTTGATCAAACTTCACATAATAATTTCCAACTAACTTATCGCCTTTTAATCCAGTAGATTCAGGTGTTTCCTCATTTCCGAAGCGTTTCCAAGCCAGCATACTCTTACAAATATGAATACCACGATCATTAATGATCTGCGTTTTGTAAACCTGCTTACCTGAAGCTTTCAAAATTTCGGACACACTATAACCCAAAAGGTTGTTTCTAATATGACCTAAATGCAAAGGCTTGTTTGTGTTTGGCGAAGAATATTCTACCATTACTGCTTTATCTTCAGGCTTAGGTGACACAAATCCGTAGCTTTCATTTTGTTTCATAGCATTAAAAAACGCTATAAAATAAGCATCCTCAATTTCAATGTTTAAAAACCCTTTAACCACGTTAAAGGCTTTGACTTCTGAAACCTGTTCAACTAAATACTGTCCTATTTGTTCACCTATCTGAACTGGATTCCCTTTAACAAAACGCAACATAGGAAAGACAACAACTGTAATATCACCTGCAAACTCTCTTCGAGTTGCTTGGAATTCAACCGATTCTAAGTCGGCATCAAATATAGACTTAACAGCTGCTTTAACTTGATTTGAAAGAATCTCCTGAAGGTTCATTTTGCGTTTGTTTTATAGGAGTGCAAAGATAGTTTTTTTATTATTTTTTTAGGACAACAGCATCGTTTAATTAGCTATTTTTAAGCCATAAGACAATGATTATGACAAAACAAAAACATTTACTTCGAGGAATCCCTGTTTTGGCGTCACTTGATATTAAAAAATCTGTAGCCTTTTACAAAACCAAATTAGGCTTTGACCGACAAGGCTATTTAGACGATAATTATGCTATAATTGCTCGTGATAATTTTGTTGTTCATTTTTGGAAATGCAACGACAAGATTCATCCTGAAAACACCAGTTGTTATGTTGATGTGCAAGATATTGATGGTTTGTATGAAGAGTTAAAACCGCATGGTGTGATTCATCCAAACGGAACATTAGAAGACAAACCTTATGGAATGCGCGAATTTGCTATATTAGACAATGATGGAAATTTAATTAGGTTTGGACAAGAATTGTAATGAATGAAATCATTTGTAGTTGTAATTTTTAGCCTCTTTCTATTGGGTTGTAGCTCGAGTGATGAGCCTTCAAACACACCACCTTCACAAAATGAAACTTTGTTTTACAAAGGTATGGATCTCTCATTTCAGTCTGAACTTGAAAGCTATACTATTGATTATAAAGACGAAAACAGCAATCCGATAAACCTATTAGACTATGTATCTGAAAACGGAACCAATCTCATACGTTTAAAATTATGGCATACACCTCAGGATGGTCAAAACGGATTAGCCGATGTTAAAACATACGCTTCGAGAGTAAAAGCCAAAGGCATGGATTTTTTACTCGACTTTCATTACAGTGATTATTGGGCAGATCCAAGCAATCAAAATCCTCCTGAAGCCTGGCAAAATATGACTCAAAATGAGATAAGGGTTGCTATTTATGAGTATACAAAAGATGTGGTGTTACAATTCAAAAATCAAAACACACTTCCAGATATCATTCAAATAGGTAATGAAACCGATAGTGGGTTTCTTTGGAATTATGGTAAGGTATGGAATGAATTTTCAGATAACTGGAGTAATTATGCAGCACTAGTAAATGAAGCTATTAGCGCTATTAAAGATGTTGACACAGAAGATCGAATTAAGATCATGTTGCATCATTCTAGTGTTGAAAATGCCATTTTCTTTTTTAACGAATTATCTGAGTTTAATGTCGATTTTGATATTATCGGATTGTCCTATTATCCTCAATTTCAAACCAAAAACTTAAATGTTGTACAGTCTAAACTAAATGAGTTAGTCACTACTTTTAACAAAGACCTTTTAATAGTTGAGGTGGCTTATCCGTTTACTTTAGATTGGAATGATAATAGCACTAATTTTATTGGAAGTAACAATCAAATTCTTGATGAGTTTGAAGCTTCTCCTAGTGGACAAAAAGCGTATTTGGAATGGTTAACGAACACCATAAAAGAACTACCAAACAATAGAGGTATCGGATTTTGTTATTGGGCGCCTGATTGGGTCGCATTTTCTGGTAATGAGCAAACCTCTACTTCAGGATCTGCTTGGGAAAATCAGTGTATGTTTGATTTTGATTTTAAAGCCTTACCTATCTTTGACGTATACAGAGATAACTAATTGATTTTCAGAAACCTAAAACTCAATATGCATTTCATCGACAAAAGTGCTGTTTTTCTATGTTTTTTGCCGTTTATCTATTCGTCGATGTTTTCAAAAAATTCAAAGACCACTTTATCTAATTTTTCAGCATTAAATCCCGAAAATTAGCATATTAGAACCCTTTTGTACATTTTTGGTATTGCTATTAATCAAAGTCCCAAACGTTGATGATACTTAATAATCAATCCTTATTAAGGTTAGCCTGGACTTTTTTGCGCTTTTTAAACCTTTCCCTCGAGGCCAAAACTAGTTCAAACAGGTCGTTAACTATTAATACTAAACAACCGTTATGAAGCAGTTAATTACATTAGCTGTTTTATGTTCTTCGCTTTTTTGTTTTTCCCAAACAAATGAGATCGACAGTCTTACTATACAGTTAGCTTATCAAAAACAAGATTCTTCTAAAGTAGATACGTCTTTGTATTTGATCAATGCATTGTATAAAAGCAAGAACTTTAAGAAAGCACTATTGTATATTGACCAAACTGAACGTCTTTCAAAATATCTTAACCATACCAAAGGAATTGCAGATGTAAACTATTACAAAGCGCTCATCTACTCTCAAAAAGATGATTATTACAACGCTATTGATGGTTACAACAAATCGAGACGATATTACACACAACTTGGCGACACTCTTGGTATTGCAAAGGTTAATAATAGTATTGGACTTATTGAAATTAAACGAGGAAACTACAGCATTGGTCTTGAAAACTCATTATCTGCAATTCACACCTTTGAAACTAGAAATCTTTTAGATGAATTAAGTTCTGCTTATAATAACCTTGCGGAAGCTTACTACAATACTCATCAAGTTGATAAAGCTTTAGAATTCAACATCAAAGCATTAAATGTACGAGAGCAGTTGAAGGATAGTGTTGGTATTAAGACCTCAACAAAAAATATTGCTGGATTATATTCAGATAGAAAAGAACACAGAAAAGCCATTGAGTATTACGAAAAAGTACTTAAGCTTTTAAATTCGGATACAGACCAAGCTATAAGAGGTGAAATATTACCAAGAATAGGGAGCGAATATTTACAGTTTAAAGATTACGAGAAAGCTACTGAATATTTAATTGAAGGCTTAAAATACAATAGAGGTATTAAAAACGAAGATGGCATTTTAAGAACCTTAAATGCTATTGGAGCCTTAAACATGCAACAAGGCAAAGTGAGGCTCGCTGAAAATCAACTCAATGAAGCTTATACTATTGCTACAAAAATTCAGAACAAACCTGAGCTTCTTAAAAATTACGGACTCCATAAAGAATTAGATTCCATTAACGGAAGATTTCAAAATGCTTTCTTCTGGCAAAGCAAATACTACACCTTAAAAGATGAATTAGATAAGGCAAAGCAGCCCAAAATTCCTGATAATTCTATGCTCATCAAAGAGGTTCCAGATGTTACCGAAGATGATGACTTTAATGCGCTTGCAAAAGAAAAAGAAGACGAACTTACCAATGCTGAATTAAAAAAATTGAAGGCATTGGCTTATATTTTAGGTGCAGCTTGCTTAGTCGCTTTTACCATTCTGCTATTAATGTATCTCAAACGCCAAAGGAAATTTAAAGAATACGAAGGCTACAAAGAAAAATACAAAAGCTTTAAAGCTAAGAATGAGGAGCTTTCAGAAAAAAATCAAAATCTTGAAGACATTAATAATGTCAAGGATCGCTTATTCTCTATTGTTTCCCATGATCTTAAAGATTCTATTTCTTCCATTAAAGGCTTTATCGACCTACTAAAAGAAGATAGCTTATCAAGAGAAGAATTTTACAATTTGGTGCCTGAGTTAAGTGATAATGCTGATAACGCTTCCTCCTTATTATACAATCTATTGAATTGGTCCAAGTCGCAAATGCAAAACTTAGAACCTAAACCTGAATTGTTCAACATTCAGGATGTTTTTCAAAATAAAATAGATTTAGTTGAACAAAAAGTTGAGCAAAAGCGCATAGTTCTTATTGATGAATCTACAAGAGATTTTATTTATGCCGATCGGAGTATGATTGAGATTGTGGTTCAGAATTTAATTACTAATGCTGTGAAGTTTACTCGTGTTGGCGATGTGATTACAGTGTCTAACAGTGATCTTAACGGCAAAGCGTTACTATGTGTTGAAGATACAGGTGTTGGAATCTCTCAAGAAAATGTAGACAAGCTATTCCAAAATGGCACTTTTACAACTCGTGGTACCGAAAACGAGAAAGGTACTGGACTCGGATTGACCATTTGTAAAGAACTCGTTGAGCTTAATGGTGGACGCATTTGGGTTGAAAGTCAATTAAATGTTGGCACCAAATTTTATGTTGAGCTTCCTAAATCTAAACCTTCAAAGTAATTGGTTTTGCCTATCTTAGCGCAAAGTCAATCCAAATGAAACAAATTATCTTTTCCTTTAGTCTTATAGCCCTATTATTTAGTTGCAAAAATTCGGAAAACAAAAACGCTACTCAAGAAAAAACTGTAGATGAGCTTAAAGAGCTCTTCGGGTTAATGCAAGGTTCTTTTAATTCGGAAATACAAGCTGAAGTAGATTCAACTTATTTTAATATTTCCTTACACATGTATCCTATTTGGGAAGATAAAGGCAATTTTTTATATGTTGAACAAGCCTTAAACACGCGTCAAGACAGTCCGTACAGACAACGTATTTATGAAGTAACACAGTTAAATGATAGTGTCTTTAGTTCTGCCATTTATACCATAGAACACGATTCGTTATGGATTGGAAAATGGAAAACACCAAAAGCATTTGATAGTTTAACTATGGATAAAGTCAGCAAAAAAGAAGGTTGTGAAGTACTTTTGAAACGCTTAAAACCCAATTATTTTAAAGGTAAAACAGGAGATCGAACTTGTAAAAGTGTGCTTTATGGTGCTTCTTATGCAACAAGTGAAGTTGAAATCTTAGAAGATAAAATCATCTCCTGGGATAGAGGCTTTAATGATAAAGGCGAACATATTTGGGGTGCCGAAAAAGGTGGCTATATTTTCAACAAAATAGATTAAGCCTTTGGCAAAAACACTTCAGCCATCATACAGCGTGCACTTCCACCTCCACAAGTTTCAATAGTTTCCAAGGAACTCGATAAAATAGGACAAAACTGTTTGATTGCGTTTACCTGACCAGGAGTTAAACTATCATGAGCAGCCTGACTCATTACTAAGTAACGTTGCTTATTATGCCCTTGTACCTGAAGCATATTTCCAGCAAATTGATGCATTTGTGCTTCAGAGATTTCAATGATGGTTTTACCGTCTTCTTTTAAATGTTTAATCACATTTTTGCGCTCTTTTTTATCGTCTATGGTATCTAAGCAAATAACCGCAAACTTTTCAGCTAAACACATCATAACATTTGTGTGATAGATAGGTAGACGTTCTCCTTCAACAGTTTGGTTTGCTGTAAACACTATTGGTGTATATTCAAAATCTTCACAAAATTCAATAAATAAACTTTCATCAGCACGAGGAGATAATGCGCAATAGGCCTTAGCGTTTACACGATCAAGCAATAGACTTCCTGTACCTTCAAGAAATACACCTTCATCTTCAGCACTAGTGTAATCAATAATATTTTCTATTTTAAACCCTTCGTTTTCTAACCGAATGAAAATTTCATCACGTCGCTCTTTTCGTCTGTTTTCAGCAAACATAGGATACAAAGCCACATTTCCATTTTCATGAAAACTCACCCAATTATTTGGAAACACAGAATCTGGAGTATCCATAAGTTTATCATCCTGCTCAACAATAACTGTTACACCTACAGCACGAAGCTTTGTAACGAACGCATCAAACTCTTCTTGAGCTTTGGCATTTATCTCGGCATTCTTTATATCAATATCCTCCTGAAAATAATTATTAACAGCCGTTTGCTCATTCATCCTGAAACTCACAGGACGTATCATTAAAATGGTATTTGTAGTTTGCGACATTTGTATAGAATCTGGCGCTAATTTAAATATTTAGTTCAATAAACACACATCAAATGTTTACACTTTTTTCACACTACTTAACCAATCCATAGCTTCTTCTCTGTTGTTAAAAAGCTCAATATTCCAGTCATGCGTCTTATTTAATTGAATCAATATATTAGTCGCCATTTTGGAACTGGAATTATAAATAACAACTGCCATATGATCAATTTCCTTAAGTGAGGCAATCTCAACTTGGGCTTCAAATGTATACGAGTAGGGATTAATCTTATTGACCAGTAATGAAAAAGGAGGAGTTAAATGATCAAGTAAAAAATTGTGATAGGCTTCAACCATTGCTACGTTCATTTCTACACCGTCATTTATGATAACTTCAGCCAAACAGTCGTGAATGATATTTATTGTAGCAAATGAGAGTTTAAAAACTTTCATATCTATTATTTTAAAGGGATAATTCAAAATTAAATTAACTTTACAATAAAATCATGACATATTTATAAAGTAATAAACAATGATATCAACCACATACCTGTTTTTAAAAGCCTCTAAAATATCAGTGTTTTCTCTTTTGGTCCTAACTTTAATACTCAACTCTTGCAACGAATCAAAACATAATACTACTACAGATTTCACAACTGTATTTGAGTCTTCAAACGGATTAGAAACTGCAACGTATGAGGAAACTATAACGTACTACAAAGTTTTAGCCGATTCCTATCCTGAAATCTCTATCGATTCTATTGGCGAAACAGATTCTGGTAAACCGCTTCATTTAGTAACCTTAAACAAAGACAAGATTTTTGATTTTCAATCTATTCGTAATAAGAACAAACGTATATTACTTATTAATAATGGTATTCATCCTGGTGAATCTGATGGTATTGATGCTACGATGATGCTTTTTAGAGATATTGCTAATGGAACGATTGCATTTCCTGAACATACGGTATTGGCAACCATTCCAATTTATAATATTGGAGGCAGCTTAAACCGCAATTCAACGACAAGAACCAATCAAAACGGACCAGAATCTTATGGGTTTCGAGGTAATGCAAGAAATTATGATCTCAATCGTGATTTTATAAAATCTGATACTAAAAATGCCAGAACCTTTGCTCAAATTTTTCATAAAGTACAACCTGATGTATTTATTGATAACCATGTTAGTAATGGAGCAGACTATCAATACACACTTACACATTTGTTTACGCAACATAACAAATTAGGTGGAGCATTAGGCAAATATTTGAATGAGGAAATGATGCCAAAACTTGAAACAAAACTTCAGGAAAAAGATTGGGATATCACACCTTATGTGAATGTGTTTAATCGTGTTCCAGATAACGGATTTATACAATTTATGGATTATCCAAGATATTCAACAGGCTACACTACCTTATGGAATACTCTAGGAATGATGGTCGAAACACACATGCTAAAACCTTACAAACAACGTGTAGAAGGCACCTATGAACTTATGAAAAGTATGATTGAAATTGTTGAAGATGATCATCAACTTATTCAATGGAATCAAGTACATTCAATGGAAGGTATTATGGAATATTCTGATACTTACGTTTTAGATTGGGAAGTAGATACCACAAAAACTACCGCCTTAAATTTCAAAGGTTACGAAGGTGAACTTATTGAAAGTGAGATTACTGGTGCACAACGCCTCAAATACAATAGAACAAAACCGTTTACCAAAGTGGTACCTTATTCTAATTACTTCAAACCAAAAATAGAAGTTGACATTCCAGTTGCATATGTGATTCCGAAGCAATGGTTTAATATTATTGAATTACTACAATTGAATAATGTTGCCATGAAAGAGATACAAAACGATACAGTGATTACGGTTGAAAGTTATAAGATTGAACGTTTTGAAACACGCAAACAGCCTTATGAAGGTCATTACCAACATTACAATACCAAAGTGATATCTTCAGAAAAGACACTTAATTTTCAACAAGGTGATTATCTTGTTTACGCTCGTCAGAATGCTTTTAGATATCTCCTTGAAACATTAGAACCTGAAGCACCAGATTCGTTTTTTAATTGGAATTTCTTTGACACCATCCTTCAGCAAAAAGAAGGATTTTCTCCTTATGTTTGGGAAGACAAAGCACTTGCACTTTTAGAAAACAATCCAAAACTTAAAGAAGATTTTAATGAAAAGAAAACTTCAGACTCGAATTTTTCTGCTAATTGGTATGCGCAATTAGATTGGATTCACAAAGAAAGTAAATTTTATGAAAAAGCACATTTACAATATCCTGTATACCGTTTACATTAACTTATTTCATTAATTTTTTCAAATACTTTTTTATCATATTTCCTGAAGAAGGATGGTAATAAACCGTATTTGTACTTCTATCTACAAGCTGAAAAGAATATTCTGTGTTTCCAGAAAAACTCTTAGAACTCTGAATAAATATCATGTATTTATAAGTTTCAATGGGATATTTATCATCTCCATATCCAGTTGAAACATCAGAAACATCAGCAACAAAAAATGGTTTACCATAATTTTTCTCAAATTGTTTTGTTAGCCATTTCTTTGTTCCTCTAGCTTTAAAAGCAGGCATAACAAGAACAGAACCTTCATAGTTTTTAAAATCGCTTGGAGCAATCTCAGTTATCATTTTAGCATCTTGTACAGGAAGTGTACTTTGAGCAAAACTTAGATTAATTGAAACGATTAGAAATGTAATAATTAAAAAAGTAACTTTTTTCATAAACAATGATTTGTAGTAAACATAAAACTAAGATTAATAATTCATATAAACAACTAACCTTGAGTGTTTTATTCACAAATCCTTTATGGAGTAAAGTATAAAAACCCGAAATTAAATTAATGATTTAATATTAGCGTAACTATTATTTAAGGCCTTTAAAGATTCACTTTGATTCAACCATTCAACTTTTGTAATCCCTTCATTTTCTTGTGGAGACAATATTCCTTTATAAGAAGTCTTCATTTCAAACCAGTAGGTCACTTTTATTTTATGCTTGCCATTACGTTTAAAAATATGATAGGTCGTTTCAATAAGTTTCTCTAACTGAAGGTTTTTCACTCCAGTTTCTTCTTCAACTTCTCTGATAGCAGTTTCTTCAATAGATTCTTTACGTTCAGCTTTTCCCTTGGGTAGATCCCATTTTCCATTTCTGAAAATGAATAAAATTTCATTTTTATCATTGATCACCTTACCACCTCCTGCAATAACATTAGGTAATTTTTTTAAAAATTTAGGCAGCAGCTTCGCTTCATCTTGATCAATAAGTCTAACTTCTTTAACAGCTGTAGTATTGAGCTCTTTGATGATCTTTCCAATATTGGCAGTTTCTAATAGATAATTTTTAAAGCCTTCTTCTTTATGAACTTCAGTTGTTAGCAGGATAGGCTTGTCATTTACAAAAATGCGATTCATCGTATGCAATGGTCGTGATAATGATGGTAAAAATATCATTTTTTAAACGACTTTATTCTTTTTTAGAATTAATTTTATTTTAATTTTTCAAATCAAAAAAATGTAAAAAAAATGTAATTTTGCATTATGATTTTTAATAAAGAAACCGCCAAAAAAACTGCTGAAGTTTTACTACAAGTTAACGCTATAAAGCTACAACCCAACGATCCTTTTACTTGGGCTTCAGGATGGAAATCTCCAATTTACTGCGACAATAGAATCGTGTTATCATTTCCACCAATTAGAAATTATATCAGAACCGCAATGGCCAAACATATTCAAGCAGAATATGGAACTGTTGATGTAATTGCTGGTGTTGCAACTGGAGCTATTGGTATTGGAATCTTGGTTGCTGAAGAATTAGGATTACCGTTTGTTTACATTAGACCTGAAGCCAAATCGCATGGACGTCAAAATCAAATTGAAGGCTATCTGGAAAGCGGACAAAATGTTGTGGTGGTTGAAGATTTAATCAGTACAGGAAAAAGTAGTTTGAAAGCTGTAAAAGCGCTTAGAGACGCTAAGGCAAATGTAAAAGGCATGGTTGCTATATTTTCTTATGGTTTCGAAATTGCTAAGCAAAATTTTGAATCTGAACGTGTTAATCTCCATACCTTAAGTAACTACGAAAATTTAATAGAACAAGCTTTAGATACCAAATACATTACTTCAGAAGAACAGGACATTTTAGCACTTTGGAATGCCAATCCTGGTGAATGGAATAGATTTTGAGTAGTACTTTCAAATAACAATTAAATTTTTAATAATGCATTTAGAATCACCTAAAATAACCACTCCAAAATCTGCTCAAGACACTTTTAATTTCTTGTCTGATATCAAAAACTTTGAAAAACTAATGCCAGAAAACATTAGCAAATTTGAAGTGTTAGAAGAAGATAAATTTGTATTTGCCTTAAAAGGAATGCCAGAAATTGTCTTAAAGAAAAAAGAAGTCATTGCGCCTAACAAAATTGTACTTGGTGCTGCTGGTGGTAAACTTGATTTTTCGCTTACTGCAGATATTGTTGAAATTGATGAAACTTCTAGTGAAACAAAATTAAGTTTTAAAGGCGACTTCAACCCAATGATGGCGATGATGATCAAAGGTCCTATCACCAAATTCATAGAAACTCTAGCAACAAATATTCCGTCGTCTCTTTAAGACAATAGACTGATATCTTTCAAATCAAATGTTTTGATTTGTTGGCCTTCAATTTCAACCTGAAGCAAACCACATTTGTCAACGCCTTTGATAAACCCTGAAAATTGATTTCCTTGGGCATCTTTAAAGGTTGAAGGTTTATGTATTCGGTATAGGTTAGAAATGTAAGCTTCGTGAAGTGTATCAAATTTCTTAGTATCTAATAAGTTAAAAAAGTATTTAAGTTCTGTAAGAATTGATTCTAATAAGGTTTCTATATGATGTTCTTTTCCAGTTAGGTTTTTAATTGATGATGCTTTTGGTAAATCGGTAAAATTAGTTTGATTTACGTTAAGTCCGATACCAATTATTGACGATTGTATCGCATTATTTTTAATGACATTCTCAATTAAAATTCCGCAAATCTTATGTTGTTCTGACAAAATGTCGTTAGGCCATTTTATCTTTAATTGCTTCAATTGTAAGGATTCTAGCGCTTTAAAAACCGCCAGAGACACAGCCATACTAATATAAAAATGTGCACTCACCTCAAGAGCTCCTATAGTCTTAAACACGCTAAACATCAAGTTTTTAGAGGCTTCCGATTGCCATTGCGTTCCAACTTGACCTCGTCCTTTGGTTTGATGTGCAGTAGTAACTACAGTAAAATCGTCTAGCGACTTGCTAAGACTTAGCTGTCGTAAAAAAGAATTGGTAGAGTCAATGGCATTAAGTTTGATGATATGCATGTATTGTTATAAAAATTTTATGAATTTCTTATTAGCAATAACAGTCGATAAGACTAAAAAAATAATAACTTTGTACAAAATTAATTCAATTTAATGGCGAAAAAAAATACGAGTCCAGATCAACTTATAGCAACAATTATAGCTGGTATTGAAGATGTAAAAGGTAAGGAGATTACAATCTTGGATTTAAGAGATATAGATAATACGGTTTGTGACTATTTTATCATATGTGAAGGAACTTCAAACACTCAAGTAAACGCCATCGTTAATTCAATACAAAAAAAGGTTAGTAAAGAACTTAAAGATAACCCTTGGCATGTTGAAGGTGTTGATAATGCCGAGTGGGTTTTAATTGATTATATAAATGTTGTGGTGCATGTTTTTCAAAAACACATCAGAGAATATTATGATATTGAAAGTCTTTGGGGAGATGCTAAAACCACAGAAATAGAAACGAGTTACTAATTAAAATACGTCACTTTGTGACTACTATATAATGGCAAAAGACAATAAAAACGTTAATAAAAAACCTAAATTTAATCCGTATTGGGTTTATGGTGTTATCATAGCAGCATTTTTAAGCATCCAATTGTTTTCTGGCGGATTTGGTGGTTCTTCACCAAAAAAAATAAATCCATCAGAGTTTTTTACATACCTAAAAAAAGGTGACGTTAAAGAGGTAAGTATCATTAACGGAAAAGAGGCTAGAATTTTCTTAACCAAAGAAGCGATGGAGCTTGAGGTTCACAAGAAATCAAAACCTACTAATTTATTACCAACTACGAGTCCGTTACCAAATTATACTTTTGAGTTTGGTGAGTTAGAATTGTTTCAAGCTAAATTAGGTGAGATTATCGATGAGAACAACCTCAATGTTCCTGTTTACTTTAAAAGTGAAGAGAATATCATAGGCAATATTTTCATGACCTTACTACCTTTCATCTTGATCATTGGCTTATGGATTTTTATCATGAGACGAATGTCTGGTGGTGCTGGTGGTGGTGCTGGTGGTCAGATTTTTAATATCGGAAAGTCTAAAGCCAAACTATTTGATGAGAAAACAGATGTCAAAACTTCATTTAGAGATGTTGCTGGTCTTGAAGGTGCAAAAGAAGAAGTACAAGAAATCGTTGATTTCTTAAAAAACCCAGATAAATATACCTCTTTAGGAGGAAAAATTCCAAAAGGAGCGCTTCTTGTAGGACAACCAGGAACAGGTAAAACCTTACTTGCAAAAGCTGTTGCAGGAGAAGCAAAAGTACCTTTCTTTTCATTATCTGGTTCAGATTTTGTAGAGATGTTTGTAGGTGTTGGAGCTTCAAGAGTTCGTGATCTTTTTAAACAAGCAAAGGAGAAGTCACCTGCGATCATTTTTATTGATGAAATCGATGCCATTGGTCGCGCTCGCGGGAAAAGTAATTTCTCTGGTTCTAATGACGAACGTGAGAACACCTTAAATCAACTACTCACCGAAATGGATGGCTTTGGAACAAACACTAATGTTATTGTTCTTGCTGCTACCAACAGAGCTGATGTATTAGATAAAGCCTTAATGCGTGCTGGCCGATTTGACAGACAGATTTATGTTGATTTGCCTGATGTTAGAGAACGTAAAGAAATCTTTGAGGTTCACCTAAGACCAATCAAACAAGCTGAAGAATTGGATGTGGATTTCTTAGCTAAACAAACACCAGGTTTTTCTGGAGCCGACATTGCTAATGTGTGTAACGAAGCTGCGCTTATTGCTGCTCGTAATGGTAAAAAAGCGGTTGGTAAACAAGATTTCTTAGATGCTGTTGATAGAATTGTTGGTGGTTTAGAAAAGAAAAATAAAATAATCACCAAAGAAGAGAAAAAAGCAATTGCTTATCACGAAGCTGGTCACGCTACTGTTAGTTGGATGTTAGAACACGCTGCGCCTTTAGTAAAAGTAACCATTGTACCACGAGGGCAATCCCTTGGTGCCGCTTGGTACCTTCCTGAAGAACGCCTCATTGTTAGACCAGAACAAATGTTGGACGAAATGTGTGCTGCACTTGGAGGTCGTGCTGCCGAAAAAGTAATCTTTGATAAAATTTCAACTGGAGCGTTAAGTGATCTTGAAAAAGTTACCAAACAAGCAAGAGCTATGGTAACCGTATATGGATTGAGTGATAAAGTAGGAAATCTAACGTACTATGATTCTAGTGGTCAGTCTGAATATAACTTTTCTAAACCATATAGTGAGCAAACTGCTGAAATCATCGATAAGGAAATTTCAGATATCATTGAAGAACAATACGATCGTGCCATAAAAATTCTTGAAGCCAATAAAGACAAACTTACCCAATTGGCTGAAGTACTTCTAGAAAAAGAGGTGATTTTCAAGGACAATCTTGAAAAGATCTTTGGTAAAAGACCTTTCGAAAAACCTGAACTTGATAACAGAAATGAAGCGGCTATTGTAGACGACAACATCCTTGATACAACTGAAGAAGAATAACCGAAAACCTTATAAAAAACTTAAATTGGTGAAGCATTAATTTAAGTTTTTTTATATTTGAGAAGTACAACACCTAAAAGTGGTTAATAGCAGTCCCAATAAATGAGTCTATTTCGTAAAATCTTCGGTTTAAAAGACAAGCCAGAAGATCACATAAAGAGCGAAGAAAGAGGCAAATACATGCCTGAGATCAAACTGCCTATTGACGAACAATTCACGATCAATTTCAAAGCTAATGGAGGTAAATTTTTGTATTGTGTCAACATGCAAGAAATCAATACTAGCCTTCTAAACATAATGAAAGAGAACAATTGGGAAGACTCTAAAGTTTTAATTTACGATGAGCGCTTAAAAGATATGTTCAAGGATTTTAATTTAAATTCTACCCAAACTGTTTCTGAAAGTGCTTACTTCTTATCAACTTGTGAATATTTGATTTCTGATGATGGATCACTCTTAATTTCTTCTAACCAAATTGCTGAAAAGAAGCTTAAAGAACTTCCTTCAAATTTTATTATTTACGCTACTACAAGTCAGTTTGTTCAAAATATTGGCGAAGGATTACGCGGTATAAAAGACAAGAACAAAGACAAAATACCTACAAATATCACAACGATAAAACACTTCAAAACTGCTGAAGACAAAGATTTTCTTACCTATGGAAGTAGCTCAAAAAACTTATATTTGCTACTCTTAGAAGATTTATAAATGAAAGAAATCCTAACAAGGGCGCTCTCCGGATTACTCTACATATCGCTTTTGATTGTATCATTATACTGGCAACACACACTCATTGTTCTTTTTTTTATATTCGGTATGATATGCATGGCCGAATTTAAAAAGCTCATTCACCTTAAAAGTTTATTTCCTTATGTGGTGTTTCCAATACTTTACTTTGGGTTTTCTTATTGGAAAAATATTTTAAGTAGTGCTAGCGGACTTGATGAAGCCACTCAAATTTTATTAGTGATTACAATATTTGTCGAATTACTACTCATTAAAGATTTGTTTTCAGAGAAAACCATTCCTTTATTTGAATCGAAACGCTTTATTATCACCACCTTTTACTTATCAAGCGGATTTGTTTTTTTAATTTTAATAGCAAATTTTGACGAATCCTTTACACCACTCTATCTCTTGGGTGCTTTTATTTTGGTTTGGGTAAATGACACCTTTGCATTTTTAGTAGGTAAAAATTTTGGTAAGCAAAAATTGTTTCCTAGTATTTCTCCTAAAAAAACGGTTGAAGGCTTCCTAGGTGGTTTGTTTTTTGCCTGTATAGCAAGTTATTTTATCGCAGAATACACGGAAACTTTAAACTTCACAAACTGGCTCATTCTAGCAATTATTGTGAGTGTTTTTGGTACTATTGGCGATTTGATAGAATCAAAATTTAAGCGTCAAGCTAAAGTGAAAGACAGTGGTGTAATTATGCCTGGACATGGAGGTTTATTAGATCGCTTAGATAGTATTATCTTTGCGGCACCATTTATATTTATGTTTTTAAGACTCATTACCTATGTTTCATAAAGAAGGTTATAAAATTATTTTAATCACATTAGTAATTGTGATTGCTGCTGTATTAGCAATTGATTGGTTTATAGATATAGAATGGCTTCGTTTGTTGCTATCTATAGCTGTGATCGTATTTCTAATATTGATTCTTCAATTTTTTAGAAACCCTAAACGTCTTACAAAACTTGAAGACCATACAGCAGTGTCGCCAGTAGATGGAAAAGTTGTTGTGATTGAAGAGGTTTTCGAAAAAGAAGTCTTTAACGACAAACGTATTCAAGTGTCAGTCTTCATGTCTCCTATTAATGTGCATGTTACCAGATACCCAATAAGTGGAAATGTAAGTTATAGTAAATACCATCCAGGAAAGTATTTAGTAGCTTGGCATCCTAAAGCCAGTGAAGAAAATGAACGCACTACAGTGGTTGTTGATAATAAAAACTTCGGAAGCATTTTATACAGACAAATTGCAGGTGCTTTAGCAAAACGTATTGTAAATTACGCTAAAGTGCAAGATACTGCTGTACAAGGTGCCGACTCAGGTTTTATAAAATTTGGTTCGAGAGTAGATTTGTATTTACCTTTAGATTCAGATATTAAAGTAAAACTCAATCAAAAAGTAAGAGGTGGCGAAACAGTGATTGCCGAACGTAAATGACTTCAGAAGAATTAGATATCGCGTTTAAAGAAGCAGTAGAGCGTATTAATGCGCATACTGAACCTTTTCCTGCTGATTTCTTATTGCGTTTATATGCCTATTATAAAAAAGCTACTAATGATTACGGAAGACCGAGTAGCAGAAAGCAGATCATAAATGCGTTTAAAACAAATGCTTTATTTCAAGTACAAGGTGTTAGCCAAGATGATGCTAAACGTGAATATATTGAGCTTGTAAACAATTATTTTTTGTACCGAAAATAAACCCAAATTTACGATGAAACAAATCTTATCATTTTCGCTTCTGTGTTTAATATTTACTTCTGGTTTTTCTCAAACTTTTAATCCATTTTATGCAGATATTGTTGAAAACGTTTCCGAAGCAAACTTACTTAATGACCTCACCACCTACACTAACTTTGGAGTTAAGGAAGTTGGCACCTCTAATCTCACAGATTCTGAGAATTGGATTGTTAATCGCTATCAAACGTTAGGATATACAGATATTCAATTACAACCCTTCACCTATTCAAAAGGCACCAGTAACAATATTATTATTACTAAAACTGGTAGTTTATATCCCAACACATATTTGATTATTGATGGGCATTATGACAGTATTAATGGTGTTGGAGCCAACGATAATGGCTCTGGAACTGTGCTACTTTTAGAGTTAGCGCGTTTACTTAAAGATGTAGATACTGAATACTCTATAAAGTTTATTCATTTCTCAGGAGAAGAAGATGGACTAATTGGAAGTAACTACTACGTCAATAACACCGTTATTCCTGAAAATCTTGACATTCGTTTGGTATTTAATATTGACGAAGTTGGCGGATTAGCTGGTACAACTAATGACACGATTGTTTGTGAAAGAGATCAAACATTACCGCAAAGCAATAATGCAGCTTCCAATATGTTTACCCAAAGTTTAGCCAATCTGATGGAATTGTACTCGACTTTAGAGACTGAAATCTCTTACGCTTATGCTAGTGATTATGTTCCTTTTGAAGACAATGGCGAAATCATCACTGGTCTATTTGAAAAAAACGAAACACCTTATGCACACACCTCCAGTGATGTCATACCTAATATGGACCTACCTTATTTATATCAAGTAACCAAAGGTGCGCTTGGTGCTGCTTTAGAGTTTTCTGTAGCTTTTGAATTATTAAGTTCTGAAGATGATGTCGATTTTAAAAATAGTATTCGTGTGACACCCAATCCTGCTACTAATGCTATTCATGTATCGTTTACAAAACCCTTGACTGATTCGGTGTCGTTTCAATTGATTGATATGTTAGGAAAAGAAATTAAGCAAACTAACATCACTAAGCAAGAACAAACTATTAGCCTAGAGCACCTTGAATCAGCACAATACATGGCGATATTCAGACAAGGAAATAAGCGCTTTGTAAAGTCAATTATTATAGAGTAATTCTTTATTTCTGAAATCATTTTTTTGATTTAGTAAATTTTCTATGTATATTTAGATACAACAATCCTCTAAAATCATAGACATTATGAAAGCTATTCTTACGCTGTTAGTCTTATGTGCTAGCACATTTTGTTTTTCGCAAGATGAACCTCAAACCAAAGACATTTTTTTAAGAATTTATAATTCTGAAGGAAAAAAAATTGCCAAAGGGAAACTTGTTGGTATAACCGATACTTCTATTACTTTAGAATGTAAAAAATCTAATGAAACCATTGACCTCTCTGAAATAGGTTCGATTAAAACAAAGCGTTCTTATGGCCATCATGTTGGTATGGGAACTGCAATTGGTGGTAGCGCAATGACAGTGTTAGGTGCAGCTACCATAGACACTAACTCTAACTTATTAAGTGGTAATGGTTTCTGGATTGGTGCGTTGTTAGGTGCTCCATCTGGAGCTATTGTTGGAGGCATTACTGGGTTATTTAAAAACTCTCAAACCTTTGATATCAATAATGATCAAGCGCAATGGGATGCTTTTAAAACGCTTTTTCAAAATTGAGAGTTAATCTCTAATCAAAGGCAAGGTACTACAGCGTAGTAAGCCTTCTTGTTTTGCAATTTCGGCATAAGGGACTTCCTCAACGGTAAACCCATTGTCTCGAAGCCAAGTGTTTAATCTTGTGAAGTTGCGTTCAGAGATGACAACATCTTCGGCAATAGAGAATACATTACTATTCATTTTGTACATTTCGTCTTTGGTAATTTCAAAAATATTTTCTTTCCCGAAGAAATCAACCAACCATTGGTACTCACGCTCTACTAAAAATCCGTTTTTATGAAGTATCGCTTTATTGGTTCCAATAGGTTGAAAACAACAATCTAAGTGCAATGCATTTTCTTTAGGATCTGTATTCGATTTTCGAAGTTCAAAAGACTTAACTGTTTTATTTGGAAATAATTCCTGAATTGCAATAACAGCGTCCATATTCGTTCTGGCAGTAATGTAATCTGAATAATCTTCTCCAGAATAGGTGCCTATAAAAATATAATCGTTCCAAGGCATGACATCACCACCTTCAACGTGACATTCTTCAGGAAGGATGATTCGTTTATCTTCAGCTACTTGATTCCAGATATAGTCTATCGCTTTGATCTCTTCATCACGATCTGGTAAAATATTAGCTCTTATCAATTTGTCATCTATAGCAAATGCAATATCTCGCGCAAAAATTTGATTGCAATTTTTAATGATATCAGGACGATACACTTTAACATCATATTTTTTTAAAACCTCAGCAACAGCTTCCATCTCAAGAATCATATCAGCTTCTTTAGGATAGGTTCCTGCTTCAATATGTTGAGCAGATTTTGGATCGTAAGTATCTTCTAACTTAGGTGTTGGACCATTACTTTCGGCTGTACCTAAAACTACAGCTCGTAAACGCGAAGTTTCGTTTTGAATATTAATCTGTATCATAGTGACAAATATAAAAAAAGCTCCATAATCTCTTATGAAGCTCTATCTATATTAATTGAAAGATTATCTTTCGTTGATGGTCTTAAACGGTCTATACGTTTCACCTGTATAAAGCTGTCTCGGACGACCAATTGGTTCTTTGCGTAAACGCATTTCACGCCATTGCGCAATCCAACCTGGAAGACGTCCTAAGGCAAACATTACAGTAAACATTTCTACAGGAATTCCCATGGCTCTGTAAATAATACCTGAATAAAAATCAACATTAGGATATAATTTTCTATCCACGAAATATTGATCTTCTAAAGCTTCTTTTTCAAGACCTTTAGCAATGTCTAAAATTGGATCTTCAACTCCTAGATCACCCAAAACCTCATCTGCTGCCACTTTGATGATCTTTGCTCTTGGATCGAAATTCTTATAAACACGATGTCCGAATCCCATTAAACGGAATGGATCACTCTTGTCTTTAGCTTTAGCCATGTACTTTTTAGTATCGCCACCATCTTCTTTAATAGCTTCTAGCATTTCTAAAACAGCTTGGTTTGCACCACCATGAAGTGGTCCCCAAAGTGCTGAAATTCCAGCAGCTAATGACACAAACAATCCAGCATGAGACGAGCCTGTAATTCTAACTGTTGAAGTCGAACAATTTTGCTCATGATCTGCATGCAGAATTAACAATTTATCTAAAGCATTTACTAAAATTTCATTTTGCTCATATTCCTTATTTGGACTCTTGAACATCATTTTAAGCACATTCTCTACATAACCTAAACTATCATCACCATACTCTAGAGGAAGTCCGTGTTTTTTTCGCATTGTCCATGCTACTAGAACAGGAAATTTTCCTAAAATGCGAACAATAGCATTATACATCTCTTCTTCAGAATCAACATCTACAGAAGAAGGATTAAATGCTGTTAATGCACTTGTTAGTGACGACAATACTCCCATTGGGTGCGCCGACTTAGGGAAAGCTTCAATAATTTTTTTCACATCATCATCTACAACAGAGTGATGCTTAATATCTGAATGAAATTTATCTAATTGTTCTTGAGTAGGTAATTCACCAAAAATCAGTAAATATGCGACTTCTAAAAAGTCGGCTTTCTCTGCTAATTCTTCAATAGAATACCCACGATATCTCAAGATTCCTTTTTCACCATCAAGAAAAGTAATAGCACTTTCACAACTTCCAGTATTTTTATATCCTGGATCAATTGTAATTACACCACCTGTTGCACCTCTTAAGGTTTTTATATCTATTGCAACTTCATTTTCTGAACCTACTACTAATGGTAATTCATAAGATGTTCCATTAATTTCTAACGTAGCTTTATCTGACATATAATTTTGAGATTTTAGATTAAATTTTAAGTATTGCAAAATTACAAAATATATAAGGATTTATAAAGTCGATTTATAATGCTTTTAACAATTGTGATATTGACAAATTATATGTTAAAAAAGGTTGAACTTTGAACCCGCTGTAAAAAGTTTTTGTTTTGCTTTTTACAGAGTTTAAGTTAAATGATATTTTTGCGGAAGATTATGTCCTTATGAAACACCTTTTGCTTTTTTTGATCTTTAGTGTTGCAGTTACTCAGGCCCAGGTTGTTAATGTAGAAACCCTCAGGAAACCTACAGACACAACTAGGTGGACAGGTTCTGTGAGTTTAGATATTTCGCTTATAAAAAATACTAATGATATTTTTAGGATTGCAAACAAAGCGCATGTACAATACAAAGATTCAATGAATTTATGGTTGTTTGTAAATGATTTGAACCTGCAAAAGATTGAAGGTAACTCCTTAGTAAATCGTGGCACTCAACATTTGAGATATAACCGTCGCCTCAGTAAAAAAGTGAAATGGGAAGGGTTTCTACAAGCGCAATACGATGCTATCTCCAAGATTGACTTAAGAGCTTTAGTTGGTACTGGTCCTCGTTTCAATTTGAGTGTCAACGACAATTATAAATTCTATCTTGGAACTTTGGTTATGTATGAATATGAAAAGGCTTCAGAAGACATAAGTAATCGCATTCAACGTGACTTTAGAGGAAGTATGTACCTGTCATTTAGTATATATCCTTCTGAAACTGTAAGCATTATAAGCACCTCATACTTTCAACCTAAACTTGACACTTTGAAGGATCATCGATTGTCAAGTAATACCTCATTATTATTTCAAATATTCAAAGACCTAGCCTTTAAAACCACTTTTAATTATTTCTTTGATGCCTTTCCTGTGAGTGAAGACATTCCACGAACGCAATATGAACTCACTAATGGATTGCTTTATACCTTTTAGTTCTTAATTAATTTTTCAATTGCGGTTCCATTCTTAGTGGTCAATTTAACAAAATAGATACCATTACTTAGAGAAGAAATATCGACTGTATGTTCTAAGTCGTTAATAGTTTCCAATACTGCTGTTCGTCCATGAATATCATAAATCTCTATGGTTTCAATTGAAGTCTTTCCTTTAATTGTAATTAAATGATTGGCAGGATTTGGAAACATCTGTATCGTATTATCAATATCGAATTCAGCAACCGATAAGGTCTCAAAAGTCGTGGTTGCTAAATTGGTTTCTATTGGAAAGTTGTAATCAAAAAAGATGTTAGCTTGTTGCGATACTGAATCTCCTATATTTAAGCTAGCACGTGTTTTGATTTTATACAACACATTACCTTGTTCCAGTGGTACCAAATTTATAGCGTCAAAAATAAATTCTAACTTATTTCCTACTAGTCGCGTAGTCATTGGATGCGATGCGTTTAAAACTTGAAATGAGCTTAAATCGTATTGTGTTTCATCAATATCATTAGTAACCACTACAAATGTAGCTGCTGCAGTACCCGTATTTTCAAACCTTATATTATAGTGCAAATAATCTCCAATTAAGGTTGGATCGGCTATTTGCCCTTCTAAACAGGTAATATCATTAGGATCAAATGAGCCAACTACAACTTGTTTAAATTGAAATACATTATCACTTGGGTTTTCGTCACTTAATGTGGGAGTAATCGTTGCTGTGAATGGCAATTCGTCATCAATATTGACTGCTGGAGTTTCAGTTGGTGCATTAACATTAAGCGTTACGGTAACACTTCTTGATTCAAAAGGTATTAAATCGGTGTAGCTCCATTGCAACTCTCCAGGATTTTGAAGGATTGGCGATTCAGAAGTTGAAACAAAATCTAAAACAGACGCTTCATAGTTAAACTCTATATCACCTGAGACCTTAAGATTGCCTTTATTTTTGTAGACAATATCATAAACCGCATCAAAACCAGGTTGTGCATCTACCACTGGGATTATAACAATTTCAATATCTTCATGAACACCATTAGATGCTATACAAAAATCTTGAATTGAAACATTATTAAAATCTGTAAAAGTTACCTCTGAAGACATTGGAGTTACAGTAAACCAACTTGTATTTTCTAAAGAAGGAATTACATTATACGTCCCTGAATTCACAAAGGCATTGTAATCTCCTATTGCATTTGTAGACACATAACTTTGGTTGGTACCATCATCAATTTCTAAAATCAAGTCCGAAATAAGAGTGTCACTCATAGTACAACCATTACTATCTTCATCAAATGAAATGGTGCCTGCAATTCTATTATGTTCACCACCTGGTTCAAAAGTACAATACGAACTCACATCTGCATCAACTAATATTTGATCTAATAGATCAGCTACATCGTTAAGCTCAAAATCATCTACACAAACAAACTCTAAAGTTTCCACCCAATCTGAGGTGCCAAATGATGGAAGATCTGCATTACCATTTTTCAAATTCAATGTTTGGATAGGGTTATCATACATCGTGATGTACCCTATTGTATTATTGATATTAGATAAATCTAAATCAACAAATTGATTGCTATGTAATTCTAGTATGAATACTTCAAAGCCACTTGGAAATATGATGTCAGTAAGGGCATTATTATGAAGAAAATAATATAACTCTCCTGAAACTTCAACATCAGAAAAATCAATTGAGGTTAAATTGTTATTATAAACTCTGATACTTATGATATTTGGACAATCACTAAGATTTATGTTTGAGATTTGATTATTGTTAGCACGTAAATTTTCAAAAAGCAGTAATCCGCTAAGGTCCAAAGAAAGTAACTGATTATGATTAATGACTAACGATCTGAGGTTGTCTAGCGTAGAAACATCTATCGCATCTAAATTATTATGCTGCGCATCTATTTGTTGAAGATTGGTTAATCCTGTTAAAGTCAACGTTGTCAATTGGTTATATTGGCAATCCAAAACCACTAGATCGGTTAATCCTGTGAGGTCTAAAGTTGATAACTCATTGTTATCACAAAACAAAAAATTCAAGTTTATAAAGCTCGAAATCCCAGTCAAATCAAATATCGATCTATTAGAAACATCTAAAGTTGTAATGGCTTGGGCTTCGCTCTCTTGAATTTCACCATCGTTATTGGTATCAACGTTATCATTTATTAATGCGCTTTTAAAATTAGCATCAGGAATAGTAACGATTTGCGCTTGCGATACAAAACCAATAAAACAAAGTAAAAGCAATAGTTTTTTCATAGTGGTTATTTATGTATAATTCCCATTATGTCAAATGACAACTCCAAGATAAAAATTAAAACAGTGGTAAAGTCTATTTTGACACTATCTTTTTATTAATTTTTCAATTGAAGTTCTGTTTTTTGTAGTCAGCGCTACAAAATAAACACCATTGCTCAGAGAAGAAATATCGACTGTATGTTCTAAGTCGTTAATAGTTTCCAATACTGCTGTTCGTCCGTGAATATCATAGATCTTTATGGTTTCGATTGAAGTCTTTCCCTTGATGGTGAGCTTATCAATAGCTGGATTTGGAAACAACTGTATCGTATTGTCAAAATCGAATTCAGCAACCGATAAGGTCTGAAAAGTCGTAGTTGCTAAATTGGTTTCTATTGGAAAGTTGTAATCAAAAAAGATGTTAGCTTGTTGTGACACTGAATCTCCTATGGATAAGTCGTCTTTTGATCTAATTTTAAAAACAATATTACCTGTCCCTTCTGGAGGTAAATTAATGGCATCAAAAACAAACTCAAGACGATTGTTTAAGGAAACAATATCCATAGCATGAGAAGATGACAATATTTGAATTGAACCTAAGTCATATTTCGACTCATCAATTTCAGTTTCTACAACAATAAAATTAGCAGCAGCAGTACCAGTATTTTCGAAGTTTATAGTGTAATGCAAGTACTCTCCTATCATATCTGGTGACACTATTGCGCCTTCAGTACAGATTATGTTATTAGGATCAAAGGAACCTACAACAAGCTGTTCTAGTTGAGCTGTATTATCATTTGGATTTTCATCACCAGCAATTGGACTAATAGATACATGAGTTGTAAGCACATTATCAATGTTGACTGCTGGAGTTTCCATAGGTGAATTCAAATTTAGAATAACATTAATCACTCTAGTTTCAAAAGGTTCGAAGTCGGTATAATTCCAAGACAAACTTCCAGATGAAATTTCGTCAGGAGTGATTGATGTATGAATCAAATCTAGGATATCCTCTTGAAATTGAAAGTTGACTGTTCCAGATTGTAATTGATTTCCTTTATTTCTGAATACTAATTGATACCCTACATCATATCCAGGTTCTGGCCATCCAATTGGAGCAATTGTAATTTCAACATCGCTATGTGTTCCGCTGGGTGTAATACAAAAATCCTGGTTAGCTGTATTATTGTTGATATCAGAAAAAGATACATTAGCCGAAGCAGGTGTAAAATTAAAGAAGGAAGGGTTTTCAATACTCGGTGTCACAGTAAAATTACCTATGTCGGCAATCAATGAATAATTACCTAAGGAATTCACAAATGCCAATCCACCATTAGAACCATCTGTACTAGTAACTAAAACATTATCTAAAGGAATATCTCCACTATCACAACCATTAGCATTGATATCATAAAGAACTGTTCCTGCTATGGTGTTATAATTACCTCCTGGCTCGAAGTCGCAATATGAGGAGATCACAGCACTATTGGCGATATCAGGATGAGTTTCTAGCATTGGAAGATCATCTAAATCGGCACATATAAAAAGACTTTGAATGGCATAATCAAAATCTAATACTTCTTGAACGCCGTTTTTTATATTGATACTTGTAAGAGATTCCATTGTAGCATTAACATATTGTAGATTAAAATTTTGAGAGAGATCTAATTCGATTCCGAAAAATGAAGGATCATTATGAGAAGGATCAAAATATTCTAGAGTTGGGATATTAGTAACATCAATACTTGTGAGGAAGTTATAAGAAATATCAATAAATTCTAAATTTCTATTTTCTGATAAGTCCAAATCATAAAGCAAATTATAAGAACAATCTAAATACGTAAGATTTATGTTTTGAGAGAGGTCTAAATTTTGAATCATAGTCAACTCACAATCCAAATGTTCTAAATTGACGTTTTGAGTAAGATCCAAATTTCCCAAGAAAGAGGCGTTTTCTTTAATATCTAAATACCTAAGGTTCACATTTTGAGAGACATCTAGTTCAGTGAAGGAGACATTATAAGATGCGTCAAAAATCTCTAAATCTGTCATTTGGGTTAAATCGATATCGCTAAATCCATTATATGCAGCATTTAATTCAATTAAATTGGCAAATGCCTCTATACCAGTAACGTCATCAGCTGTTGGCAAATTGATATAGGACACATTTAGCGCTTCACTGAGTTGAATTTCGCCGTCATTATTAGCATCAATTTTAATATAATTACCATCTAAATCTTTAGCAGCTTGGCTCGCTGCATTGATGGATAACATTTGAGATTTAAAGACTGGATCTGGAAAATTAACAATTTGCGCTTGGGATATAAAACCGATAAAAAGAATAGAGAGTAATAATTTTTTCATAGTGGTTGTTTTTATTAAGATGCAATATGTGCACTTTGGTTGCTTTAATTTATAAACTATTACAGCGGTAAAGCCTATTTTAATGTTATCTTTTGATTAGTTTTTCTATTAACGTTCTATTTTTGTTGGTCATTTCGATAAAATATACACCATCACTTAAAGATGATAGATCTATTGCTATCTCGAAGGCATTTCCTTTTTGCGATAAGGTTTTACGACCATGAAGATCAAATATTCTAACATTCTCAATCTGGTATTTACTTTTAATCATAATTTGATCTGTTGCAGGATTCGGAAATAGGAGAAAATCTCTATCGAAACCAAATTCGTTGACAGATAAATTCTGATAGGTTGTGTTTGCTGTATTCGTCTGGATAGGGAAATTATAATCAAAATAAATATTGGCCTTTTTCATCACTGAATCCCCTTCATTAAGATTATCATTTGATTTGATTCGAATTAATATATTGCCATGCCCACCACTAGCAGCAAGGCTAATCCCTTCAAAAATAAACTTCGCCTTGCCGTCTTCAAGTCGCGTTTGCACTTCATGAGAGGCATTTAAGACACGTAATGTGTTGATATCATATTGCAGGTCATCTATGTCTACTTCTATTACAACATTTTCAGCAGGTGCATTTCCTTCATTTTCAAAATTTATTATATAGTGTAAAAAACCACCAATATCTATAGTTGGCAATATATTACCTTGAAGGCAAGTGATGTTATTCGGATCAAAAGCTCCAACAACTGCTTCATGGTATTCAAAAGAATTATCATTTGGAAATTCATCTCCTGCAATTGGATTTATTGTAACATTAAACTGTAATACATCATCAATATTTACAGGTGGCGAATCAGCAGGTGAATTTACATTTAAGGTTACGTAAACACTTCGATTTTCAAAAGGAAGCAAATCTGTATAATTCCAAGTTAAACTTCCTGAGTTTTGTGTCTCTGGAGTGATTGTCGCTGATACAAAATCTAAAACAGATGCGTCGTAGTTAAATTCAAAATTTCCAGATAAGGTTTGATTGCCTTTATTATTATAAACGATTTGGTACACAGCATCAAATCCTGGTCTTGATGGTGTAATTGGTGCGACTGCAATTTCTAAATCATTATGAACACCATTTGCTGAAATACAGAAATCTTGATTAACTATTTCTGGAGTACCATCAACTAATATAATATTTGCAACAGGTGGTGTGAGATTAAACCATGTTGGTTGCTCTAAATTTGGTGTGAGATCAAAATCTCCATCAAAGGTGTAAAAAAAGTAAGTGCCATCAGAACCTGTATAGGTAGATTCCTGTATGGTATTAACATCCTCAATATCTATTCTAATATGTGGCTGTGGCGTATCTGTGGCATCACATCCATCGTTGTTTAGGTCATAGATAATGTTACCTGTAATCGTATAAAAATTTCCACCTGGCTCAAATGAGCAATACGTATTAAGTACTGTATTTGAATACCCATAATCACTCAGTCTTAAGTCTACTATAAACATATCAACCTCATCGGCACATATATATTCTATATCATCATTTCCTTCAAACGTTAAATTTGATGTTTCCTGATTTCCATTTTTTAAAAATAGGCTTATTAAATCATTGTCGTCAAGACGAATTTGTAGAAAATTTGGGTTTTCTGTTAAATCTAGAGTTGTCAGCTGGTTATTATTAGCGTATAAATATTCAAGTTGAGGGTTCTGAGTCAAATCTAGTGATGTTAATTGGTTAAAAGGAATTCTCAAATCTTGAAGAATTACATTTTGGGTCACATCAAGAGATGTAAGCTGAGTATTACTACAACTAAAATCTAGTAAATTGATATTTTGAGATAAATCTATATTTGATATTAAACTATTATTACTTAACGAGAAGTATTGTAATTGAAGGTTTTGAGTTACATCAATTGATGAAAGGTCATTACTATTTAATATAAGTCGTTGCAGTTGCAAATTCTGACTAACATCAAGAGTAAAAATATTGTTAAAACGAGGCTCTAAATCTTCTAAAAGCGGACTCGTTGTAACATCAAGATTTGAAATATTATTATCATAACAATGTAACACCTTTAGCGCTGGTGTTTGGTTTATATTGAGAGCGTTTATATTATTTGAAAAACAATATAAAAATTCCAAATTTGGATTTGAACTGGCATTTAGATTTGAAATACTACTAAATTCACAATTAACTGTATTTAGATTTGGACATTGACTTACATTTAAAGTATTTAGACTAAACATATTATCACAAACTAATGCTGTAAGACTAGGGTGCGTACTTACATCTATGCTAGTAATATTATTGCTCGCACAATTCAAACGCTCTAAATCTAAATTAAGATTAATATTTAGAGCTGTAATGGCATTGAATGAGCAATCTAATTCTTCTAAATTAAGATTAAAATCAATATCTAATTCAACCAATAAATTACCACTAATATCTAATATCCTCAAAGCATTTAATGTTGTTAAATCTATCGCATTAAAAAAGTTATTTGAACAATCTAAAACTTCTAAATTAACAAAACTTTCAATGCCAGTCATATCCATTATATCCTCACTAGACAAATTCAAACTAACTACACTTTGCGCTTCACTTAATTGAATTTCACCATCATTATTGGTATCTGCATCTGAATCAAATACACCATCCAAATCTGTGTCAACACAAAAATTATTGACTAAGGTGTCCTTAAAATTAAAATCTGGAATATTAACAATCTGAGCATTTAAACTACCAGTTATCAAACATATAATGAGGGTAATTTTTTTCATTGGTCTAAGTTTTACTTAAAAATACAGACGAATTTTGATTTTTTTAGTGGTGAATGAGAATCTAAAGGGTTTGAATTAGAATTCGATTATTTAACGTTACATAGACTTCAATACGTCTTGTAAACGCTCCTTTTTTCGTTGCGAAATAGGTAAATGACAATCATCATCCATAATCACATATCCTCCATCACGTTTGATATACGATTTCAAATATTTTAAATTAATAAGATGTGACTGATGTATACGCTCAAAGCCATGCTCTGTCAACAACTCCTCATACTCCTTCAATGTTTTAGAGATCATGACCGTTTTCTGACCTTTAATATGAAACTTCGTGTAATTATCTTCGCTTTCACATCTAATAATATCACTCACATTAAATAAATGAATACCATCTGAAGTTGACAAAGCAATACGCTTAAAATTATCAACCTTTTTTCTTATATTTTCCAATAACAAATCAATATGTGCATAGTCATTTGTTTTCTCTAAAACGCTTTCAATTTTTTGAATGACCTTCTGAAGTTCTTCAGGATCTACAGGCTTCAGCAAAAAGTCCAATGCACTAAACCTAAATGCCTTAATAGCATACTGTTCATAAGCCGTAATAAAAACAATATTAGATTTTATAGTTCCATTTCTGTTGGCAAGTTGCTCTAAAATATCAAATCCAGTTCCATCGTTCAATTGAATATCTAAAAATACTACATCAGGTTTTAAAACATCTAAGGTTGTAATTCCAGAAGCAACACTATCAGCTTCACCAATAATTTCAATTGATGGCGCAAAAAGCTCCAATAGTTTTTTCATCCCTTCTCTTAAATTCTTATCGTCATCTACAAGTACTGCTGTAATCATATCGTTAAATTTAAATACTAACTGGTGTTCTCGTTTCTATGTATTGCAATGGTAAATTCAATTGTACTTTCGTCCCTTGAACATTACCATTATCTATAAGTTCTTCTATGGAAATATGTGCTTCTTTCGCTGTTGAAGAAGTAATCATCTCCAAGCGCTTTTTTATAATATCTAATGCCATTGATTTGTGTGCTACAACCGAATTCTCCTTGTTCTTTTTGGAGGTATTAATACCAATACCATCATCAATAATGACACAAATAAGTTGTTCATCATTAAGTGAAAAATCAATTGTGATATGTCCCATTTCTTTCTTCGGAATTACACCATGAATAATAGCATTTTCTACAAAAGGCTGTACCAATAAAGGTGGTAACGATACATCATCTTCTATATCTTGACTTTTAGTAATACTGAAATTGAATATGTGATTGAAACGCAATTGTTCTAACTCTAAATAGTTCTGTAAACTTTCGATTTCGCGATCTATAGGTATCAATGACTCTTTAGAATACTCTAATGTAAGTCGCATTAATTTAGAAAACTTAGATAAGTATTTTATGGCCGAATCTGTTCCATTTTGAACAATAAAACTTGAAATCGAACCTAAACAATTAAATACAAAATGTGGATTCATTTGAAGGTGTAAGGCTTTTTGTTCATATTCAGCCAATTCTTTCTCCAATGTTAATCGTTTCTTTAATTGAAAGCGGTTATAAATTAAAAATCCAATTCCGAAAAGAAGTAAAGCAGTTAGACCTCCGAACAACCATTTCATTCTGGCACTTTTGGTTTCTTCAGCTAACTTAATCGCTTCCTTCTCTTCTGCTTCTTTTTCTAATAACTCTTTCTTCTCATACTCATATTTCATAGAAGCTTCAACCGATTTCCTGATGTTAGCTTCATTAACTAAACTGTCCTGTATACTACTGTAGGCTCTAAAATGTTTAAGTGCTAAGCCTGCTTTTCCTTGTTTATCGTAAATATCACTTAGCAATTTTTGCGACTTCGATTGAGCTTCTAAAACATTAATATCTTTTGCAAGATTCAAAGCCTTTTTAGAATACAATTCGGCCTTAGTAAAATGGTTACGCGTGTAGTAGAATTCAGCAAGAAATAAATACGTATCTGAGAGTCCAAATTTATCATCAAAGCCTTCAAATGTCGTTATGGCTTTAGACCAGTATTCGATGGTTTTTGCATCATCATTTTGAGATTGATAGTATAAACCAATATTATTGTACCATTCGCCAAGCGCTCTTGGATTAGGATTTTTATCTAGACTAAGTTTGGCTTCCTGATACAGCTCAAAAGCTTTATTATGAGCCTTTTGCTTCTGATAGATATTCGCCATATTAGTTAAAGTGATTCCAATGTTAGGGTCATTAAGCTTAGCTTGTAAATGTCTAGATTTCTCAAAGTATTCTAAAGCTTTTGCTAGCTGGTTTTGAGAACGATACACTACACCAATATTATTGTAAAGTCTGGAACATTTGATCTCGTTCTTTAGAGCTTCATAAATTGTTACAGATTTTAGATAAAAACTCAAGGCTTTAGAATAATTACTTTGTTCAGAAAATACAATTCCCATTGTGGCATAGACTTGAGCTAAACCTTCCTGAATATCTTTATCATTTACTGATGTTTTCGGTTCAGATTCAAAAATGGTTTTTGCGTTAGTAAACTGATCTAAGGCCTTTTTATAATCTCCAAAAATGATATTTGAAGTTCCGAGATTGAGATAGGCTTTTGCTTCCTCTAAATTAAAGCTATTAATTTTAGAAAGTTCAAGTGCTTTGTTAGCATAATTCACCATTTCTTTAGGGTCTGAATATTTATATTGATCAGAAATGGTGTTGAGTAGTTTTACTTTATCTAATGTGATGTTTGAAGCTTCTAGCTGTGTTTTTAAACTATCCAACACAGGTGTTTGCGAAACACAATGCATTACACACATTAATAGGAAACAAAGAATGTAGTTTACTTTCATATCCAAAAATATAGATAATCTAAAAGTAAAGATTTCTTCTAACTCTACGCGATGTGAATTAGAATTTTAGAGTTTTCACTTAGAATTCGATTAAGAATAAAAAAATCCTTTAAGATTATAAACCTTAAAGGATTCTTCATATTAAATAATATTTTATTTACTTTACTTTAAAAGCATTTGTACCAGGATAATACGCTATTTCATCTAGCTCTTCTTCAATACGTAATAATTGATTGTACTTTGCCATACGATCACTACGAGAGGCAGATCCTGTTTTAATTTGTCCTGTGTTTAGAGCGACAGCCAAATCGGCTATCGTGTTGTCTTCAGTCTCACCAGAACGATGCGACATCACAGAAGTGTATCCAGCATTATGTGCCATATTCACTGCAGAAATGGTTTCGGTTAAAGTTCCTATTTGATTCACTTTAATAAGAATTGAATTCGCAATGCCATTTTCTATGCCACGAGACAAGCGTTCTACATTAGTCACAAATAAATCATCACCAACTAACTGTACTTTATCTCCAATTTTTTCAGTAAGATATTTCCAGCCTTCCCAATCGTTTTCATCCATACCATCTTCAATAGAGATGATTGGATATTTACTTGATAATTCAGCGAGATAATCGGCTTGTTCCTGACTTGTTCTTACTGTTCCTGAATCGCCTTCAAAAATGGTGTAGTCGTACTTTCCATCTTTATAAAATTCGGCTGAAGCACAATCTAACGCAATCATGATATCATCGCCTAAGTTATAACCAGCATTTGAAACTGCCTTAGCAATCGTTTCTAGAGCGTCTTCTGTACCACCAGCAAGGTTCGGTGCAAATCCGCCTTCGTCTCCAACAGCAGTACTTAAATTTCTATCGTGTAGTACTTTTTTCAAGTGATGGAAAATTTCGGTTCCCATTTGCATCGCATGCGTAAAGTTTTTTGCTTTTACAGGCATGATCATGAATTCTTGAAAGGCAATAGGTGCATCACTATGTGAGCCACCATTTATAATATTCATCATAGGTACAGGAAGCGTGTTTGCTGAAACACCACCAACATATCTGTACAATGGCATTCCTAATTCATTAGCAGCTGCTTTTGCTGTTGCTAAAGAGACCCCTAAGATTGCATTAGCACCAAGCTTTGATTTATTAGGTGTACCATCAAGATCAATCATTAATTGATCAATACGATTTTGATCAAATACTGATTCTCCAAGTAACTCTTGCGCCAAAATAGAATTTACATTATCTACGGCTTTCAAAACCCCTTTTCCCATATAAGTGTCACCGCCATCTCTAAGCTCTACCGCTTCGTGCTCACCAGTTGATGCTCCAGAAGGCACAGCAGCTCTTCCCATAACACCATTTTCGGTGATCACATCAACTTCTACGGTTGGGTTACCTCTCGAATCTAAAATTTGTCTTGCATGAATATTAATTATAATGCTCATTTTCTTTTGGTTTTAACGTTAAGATTGTCCTACAAAATTACAAAATAGTTGCCCTAATTTCTATTCGGCAGAACAGATTTCAATTTAATTTTTACTATAATGTTTTCGTAAAAGAAAAAAAGCAACGTTTCAGAAAAATCGTTGCTTTTTTAATATTAATTATTCTTGATATTCTCTATGAACTGATCAAATAAATAGGTAGAATCGTTTGGTCCTGGACTAGCTTCGGGATGGTATTGTACCGAAAAACAATTCTTGTGCTTCAATTTAATTCCTGCTACTGTATGATCATTTAAATGTACGTGAGTGATCTCAATATCTGGATGCGCTTCCGTTTCTTCTCTATTGATGGCGAAACCATGATTTTGAGATGTAATTTCTCCTTTGGTTGTGATCAAATTCTGAACAGGATGATTAATTCCTCTGTGACCATTGTGCATCTTATAGGTTGAAATCCCGTTAGCTAATGCAATAACTTGATGTCCTAAACAAATCCCGAATAAAGGCAAATCACGCTTGATGATTTCTTTAGCGACGTCTTGTGCTTCTACTAAAGGTTCAGGATCACCAGGTCCGTTAGAAATAAAATAACCATCAGGTTTAAATGCTTCTAATTCTTCAAACTTAGCATTATGCGGAAACACTTTAATATAGGCATCACGCTTTGCGAGGTTTCTTAAAATATTCTTTTTGATTCCAATATCTAAGGCAGCAATTTTAAGTGAGGCATTTTCATCACCAAAATAATAAGGCGCTTTTGTTGAAACTTTTGATGCCAGCTCTAAACCTTCCATATTAGGTTGCTCAGCTAATTGTTTCTTTAAACCTTCAATATTATCAACCTCTGTTGAAATCACTGCATTCATAGCACCATTATCTCTAATATGACTTACGAGTGCTCTCGTATCAACATCTGAAATAGCTAAAAGGTTATGATCTTCAAAAAACTCCTGCAGCGATTTATCACCTCCAGGTCTTGAGTATTCAAAACTGAAATTCTTACAGATTAGTCCTGCTATTTTAATGTTATCAGATTCGATCTCATCAGCTTTTGTTCCGTAATTACCAATGTGTGCATTTGTGGTTACCATAAGCTGTCCATAATACGATGGATCTGTAAAAATTTCTTGATAACCTGTGGTTCCTGTATTAAAGCATACTTCCCCAAAAGCAGTGCCTTCTTTGCCTATAGATTTCCCGTGAAAAATTGTTCCGTCAGCGAGTAAGATTAAGGCCTTTTTACGTTTTAAGTATCTCATTGTTGTTGTGTTGTCGTCGTTCAGTTGTATTGTTATCTCTTCAGCGTTAAGGATTAAGGCATTGTTGGAGCTCTTTTTTATGTTTAGATTCCGCATCGCAGTGCGGAATGACATAAGAAAAGCGACTGCCGAAAGCCTGACTTTTTGTAAACCTGCACTTCGATAAGCTCAGTGTCCATAATGCAAAAAGTAACGCCCAAAATAATGTCACAAAAATCTATAAAAAAAAGGATAATCTAAAATAGATTATCCTTTATATATTAAATGCTTATTAACATTTATTCTTCTTCATTAGATGCTGTTGGTGCTGCTGCAGCTGGAGCTGCTTTTGAGCCTCCTCTTCTACTTCTTCTCGTAGATTTCTTAGCTTTCTTACCAGCATTGTAGATTTCGTTGTAATCAACTAATTCTATCATTGCCATATCAGCGTTATCACCAAGTCTGTTTCCTAATTTGATAATTCTTGTGTAACCACCTGGACGATCACCAACTTTTTGAGCAACGTCTCTGAACAATTCAGCAACGGCATCTTTTTGTCTCAACTTAGCAAATACAACACGTCTGTTATGCGTAGTATCTGTTTTTGATTTTGTGATCATTGGCTCAACAAATTGTTTTAAAGCTTTTGCTTTAGCAACAGTAGTGTTGATACGTTTGTGCTCTATTAATGAGCAAGCCATATTGGCTAACATCGCTTTTCTATGCGCTGTTTTTCTTCCTAAATGGTTAAATTTCTTTCCGTGTCTCATGACATTTTGTTTATCATCTTGCTACCAAACCACAATTTTGTGGGAGCAAAATATGATTAATAATTAATTTTACTAATCGGGATGAGATTCCAGTCTTCACTTCGAGAGCCTCAGCGAACAGGAATGACAGCTCAATTAATCTTTATCTAATTTGTATTTTGATAAATCCATTCCGAAGTTAAGACCTTTAACGTTTACAAGCTCTTCAAGCTCAGTTAACGATTTCTTACCAAAGTTTCGGAACTTCATTAAATCATTCTTATTGAACGATACTAAGTCACCTAAAGTATCAACTTCTGCAGCTTTTAAACAGTTTAATGCACGAACAGAAAGATCCATATCAACTAATTTAGTTTTCAATAGCTGTCTCATGTGAAGTGATTCTTCATCATAAGTTTCAGTTTGTGCAATTTCATCAGCTTCAAGAGTGATACGCTCATCAGAGAATAACATGAAGTGGTGAATTAAGATTTTAGCAGCTTCAGTTAAAGCATCTTTAGGATGTATTGATCCATCTGTGATGATTTCAAAAACTAATTTTTCGTAATCGGTTTTTTGCTCAACACGGAAGTTTTCAATACTGTACTTAACATTCTTTATTGGCGTGTAAATTGAATCTGTAAAAATCGTTCCAACAGGTGCAGAAGCTTTTTTATTTTCTTCAGCAGGAACATAACCTCTACCTTTTTCAATTGTAATTTCCATATTGATCGTTACTTTAGGATCTAAGTTACAGATCACTAAATCTTTGTTCAATACTTGGAAACCAGAGATAAACTTTTGGAAGTCACCAGCAGTGATTTGTTCTTGACCTGAAATTGAAATCGAAACAGATTCGTTATCAACTTCATCGATTTGACGCTTAAAATTTACTTGCTTTAAGTTCAAAATCATTTCAGTAACATCTTCTACTACACCTGAAATCGTTGAGAATTCGTGATCTACACCTTCAATTCTTACAGATGTAATTGCGAAACCTTCTAAAGAAGATAATAATACACGTCTTAATGCATTACCAACGGTTAATCCGTATCCTGGTTCTAAAGGTCTAAACTCAAATTTACCTTCGAACTCAGTAGAATCAATCATGATTACTTTGTCGGGCTTCTGAAAATTTAATATTGCCATAGTTGTCTTCGTTTTAATTGTGATTTGGTTGCGCGATCTATAAGTTTGAAGAAGACGAATAGATCCTTTGGCCAAATACCAATATGATTAATGATTATTTAGAGTATAATTCGACGATGAATTGCTCGTTGATGTTTTCAGGAATTTGGATACGCTCTGGAATAGATACGTAAGTTCCTTCTTTAGTGTCGTTATTAAAAGTGATCCACTCATACACACTACTTGAATTCGTTAATGAATTTTGGATTGCTTCTAAAGACTTAGATTTTTCTCTTACACCAACAACATCACCAGCTTTTAATTGGTAAGATGGAATATTAACAATGCTTCCATTTACAGTGATGTGTCTGTGAGACACTAATTGTCTTGCACCACTACGAGATGGAGAAATACCCATTCTGTAAACCACGTTATCTAAACGAGACTCACATAATTGTAATAATACTTCACCAGTAATTCCTTGAGCAGCAGTTGCTTTTTTGAACATGTTTCTGAATTGCTTTTCTAAGATACCATAAGTGTACTTCGCTTTTTGCTTTTCCATTAATTGGATTGCATATTCAGATTTTTTACCACGTCTTCTGTTGTTTCCGTGTTGACCTGGAGGATAATTTCTTTTCTCGAAAGCTTTATCATCTCCAAAAATAGCTTCTCCAAATTTACGAGCTATTTTAGTTTTAGGACCAGTATATCTTGCCATTTTTAAAATTTGTTATGAGAGTGTTTATGAATTAAGGTCTTAATCTTATCCTTCGATAAACGTTGATCTCTCGTTGATACTTGTTTATTAATTTTTCAGTTTGCAAATGTACGTATAAAAAACCAATATCAACTGCATTACAGTTGATATTAATTATAGATATGTAGTTTGCTTAAACTCTTCTTCGTTTAGGTGGACGACATCCATTGTGTGGTAATGGCGTAACATCTACGATTTCTGTTACTTCAATTCCAGCGTTATGGATAGATCTGATTGCAGATTCTCTACCATTACCAGGACCTTTAACGTAAACTTTTACTTTTTTAAGTCCAGCTTCTTTTGCTACACCAGCAGCATCTTCAGCAGCTAGTTGTGCAGCGTATGGAGTGTTCTTTTTAGAACCTCTGAATCCCATTTTACCAGCAGATGACCAAGAAATCACGTCACCTTTTTTGTTTGTTAAAGAAATGATGATGTTATTGAATGATGCAGAAACGTGTGCTTCTCCAATAGCATCTACAATTACTTTACGTTTTTTTGTATTTGACTTTGCCATATTGTTTTGTTCTAGTGTTAGCTTTAGTTGTTAGAATCCTAAACCTTTCGATTTCGAACAGATTCATCTAACTACTAATGACTAATGACTATTGTCTTTAATTATTATTTAGTTGCTTTTTTCTTGTTAGCAACAGTTTTTCTTCTACCTTTTCTAGTTCTAGAGTTGTTTTTAGTACGCTGACCTCTTAATGGTAAACCAGCTCTGTGACGAATTCCTCTGTAACAACCAATATCCATTAAACGTTTGATATTGATTTGAGTTTCAGAACGTAATTCACCTTCAATAGTATAAGCTCCAACAGCGTCACGGATTGCTCCAATTTGATCATCTGTCCAGTCTTGTACTTTGATGCTCTCGTCTACTTTAGCAGTAGCTAAAACTTCTTTTGCTCTACTTCTACCTACACCGTAGATATAAGTTAATGAGATAACTCCTCTTTTGTTTTTTGGTATGTCTACACCTGCAATTCTTGCCATATTTTTTAGTTTTTAGCTGTTAGCTTTTAGTTGTTAGAATCCTAAACCTTTCGATTTCGAACAGATTCATCTAACTACTAATTACTAATGACTAGTGTCTTGTTTAACCTTGTCTTTGTTTGAATCTAGGATTCTTTTTGTTAATGACGTAAAGTCTACCTTTTCTGCGCACTAATTTACAGTCTGCGCTTCTTTTTTTAATTGATGCTCTTACCTTCATGGTTTTAGTATCTATAAGTTATACGAGCCTTTGTTAAATCGTATGGGCTCATTTCTAATTTTACTTTATCACCTGGTAATAATTTAATGTAATGCATACGCATTTTACCAGATATATGTGCAGTCACAATGTGACCATTTTCTAATTCAACACGGAACATCGCATTAGATAATGCTTCTATAATTGATCCGTCTTGTTCTATTGCTGCTTGTTTTGCCATAATATTATAATTTTAGTAATCAGTCTTCGATTAGCAAATACCTTGCCTAAATTTTAACTGACTTCTAAACTCTTGTTTCATTATGCTACTGCTTTTCTGTTTTTACCAGTTTTCATCAAGCCATCATAATGTTTATTTAACAAATATGAATTGACTTGTTGCATAGTATCAATCGCAACTCCAACCATAATCAATAGTGAGGTTCCACCAAAGAATAATGCCCAACCAGCTTGAACATCCATAAGCTTAACAATGATTGCTGGGAACACAGCAATTAAGGCCAAGAATATAGAACCTGGTAAGGTAATTTGTGACATAATCTTGTCTAAATATTCTGAAGTTTCTGTTCCTGGTCGAATCCCTGGAATAAAACCACCACTACGTTTTAAATCATCAGCCATCTTGTTTGTTGGAACAGTAATAGCAGTATAGAAATATGTAAATATTATGATTAGCAATGCAAATACAACGTTATACCAGAATCCGAAGATATCAGAGAATTGTGTTTGGATCCACTGACCAACTTCACCTTCTAACTGACCTCCAATTAAACTTGGAATAAACATAATAGCTTGTGCAAAGATGATTGGCATTACACCAGACGCGTTTAACTTTAGAGGTAAAAACTGTCTAGATCCAAATACATTCTTTTCATATCCTCCTGAAGCCGTTCTTCTAGCATACTGTACAGCAATTTTGCGAACAGCCATAACTAGCATAACGGAAGCTAAGATGATTACAAACCAGATCACTAATTCAATCAAGATCATCATTAAACCACCATTTCCTGTAGTTCTAGATGCTGCATTTTGAATAAATGATGCTGGCAAAGTTGCTATAATACCTACCATAATTAATAATGAGATACCATTACCAATTCCTTTATCGGTAATTTTCTCACCTAACCACATTGCAAAAATACATCCTGTTACCAATATAATTACTGAAGACACATAGAACTGAGGTCCTGTACCCAATAAGAACGCTGATTGAGGAATACCAAATGCTGTAGGTAAACTTGCTAAATATCCTGGAGCTTGGAATAAACAAATTACAATGGTTAACCAACGCGTAATTTGTGTAATTTTCTTTTGTCCACTAGCGCCTTCTTTTTGAAGCTTTTGAAGATAAGGAATTGCAATTCCCATCAACTGTACAACAATAGAAGCAGAAATATAAGGCATAATACCAAGTGCAAATACAGAAGCATTTGCAAAAGCACCTCCAGTAAACATGTTTAATAAACCAAGGATACCTTCACCTGCACCAGCTTGTAAATTACTTAACTGACTTGCATCGATACCAGGAAGTACTACCTGAGCACCAAAACGGTACACTAATAGTAAACCTAGTGTTAGGATGATTCTATCCTTTAGTTCTGTTATTTTCCAAACATTCTTTAATGTCTCTAAAAATTTCATACGCTTTGTTGTCTTATAAAGTTACCGCTTCTCCTCCTGCAGCTTCGATAGCAGCTTTTGCTGAAGCAGTAAATTTATGAGCAGTTACAGTTAACTTTGATTTTAATTCACCGCGACCAAGAATTTTTACTAAATCATTCTTTCCTGCTAAACGTAAATCTACTAACGTTTCAAAATCAACTGCATCTTTTATTTTCTTGTCATCAACTAATTGTTGTAAAGTATCTAAGTTTACACCTTGATATTCTACACGGTTAATGTTTTTGAATCCAAATTTAGGCACACGTCTTTGAAGCGGCATTTGACCTCCTTCAAAACCTAATTTCTTAGAGTAACCTGAACGAGACTTAGCGCCTTTGTGACCACGAGTTGCCGTACCACCTTTTCCAGAACCTTGTCCGCGTCCTACTCTTTTTCCTTGGCTCTTTACAGAACCTTCTGCTGGTTTTAAATTACTTAAATCCATTTTAAGTTATATATTTTTAAGCTTCTTCAACAGAAACTAAATGTGAAACTTTACTTACCATTCCAAGGATACTTGGAGATGCATCGTGCTCAATAGTTTGACCAATTTTTTTAAGTCCAAGAGCCTCTAATGTTCTTTTTTGAGTTTGCGTTCTATTGATCGCGCTTCTCACTTTTGTTACTTTAATCTTACCCATTGTTCTATTGATTAACCGTTAAACACTTTATCAAGAGAAATTCCTCTATCTCTAGCAATGGTGTTAGCGTCTCTTAATTGCAATAAAGCATCAAAAGTAGCTTTCACAACATTGTGAGGGTTTGAAGATCCTTGAGATTTAGATAATACATCATGAACACCAACGGCTTCTAATACTGTTCTCACAGCACCACCAGCAATTACACCTGTACCAGGCGCAGCAGGAATGATATTAACTCTTGCTCCACCATATTTACCTTTTTGTTCGTGTGGTAAGGTTCCTTTTATAATAGGAATTCTCACAAGATTTTTCTTTGCATCTTCAACTGCTTTAGCAATTGCTGTTGCAACATCTTTAGATTTTCCTAATCCGTGACCTACAACTCCTGCTTCATCACCAACTACAACGATAGCTGAAAAACCAAAAGCTCTACCACCTTTTGTTACTTTAGTAACTCTTTGAACACCAACTAAACGATCTTTAAGATCAATTCCACTTGGTTTTACTAATTCTGCGTTTTTATATTTTTGATACATAGTGTCTTAAAATTTAAGTCCGCCTTCTCTTGCGCCTTCAGCTAATGATTTTACTCTTCCGTGATACTGGTAACCACCTCTATCAAAAGAAATAGTTTCAATTCCAGCTTTAGTAGCTCTTTCAGCAACAGCTTTACCAACTAGGGCAGCTATTTCTGTTTTAGTTCCTTTTGCAGAAGCAATATCTTTATCTCTTGACGAAGCTGCTGCTAAAGTTTTACCTGAAACATCATCAACGATTTGAGCATAAATTTCTTTATTACTTCTAAATACAGCCAAACGTGGTCTTGCTTCTGTACCAGAAACAACTTTACGAATTCTGTTTTTTATTCTTTGTCTTTTTTGAGTCTTTGTTAATGCCATAACTAATTTTTTAAGCTGATTTACCTGCTTTTCTTCTTAATTCTTCACCAACAAACTTGATACCTTTTCCTTTGTAAGGCTCTGGCTTTCTAAAGCTACGAATCTTAGCAGCGACTTGTCCAACTAATTGTTTATCGTGAGATGTTAATTTTACGATTGGGTTCTTACCTTTTTCAGAAACTGTTTCAATTTTTACTTCAGGAGCGATATCCATAACGATGTTATGAGAAAATCCTAAAGCCATATCTAGTTTTTGTCCTTGATTTGATGCTCTATAACCAACACCTACAAGTTCTAACTCTTTAGTCCATCCTTTAGATACACCTTCAATCATATTATAAACTAAAGCTCTGTATAAACCATGCTTAGCTTTTTGAGCTTTATTATCTGCTGATCTCGTTACGAGTACATTTCCATCTTCAACCTTGATATCTACAGTATCGAAAGGTTGTGTTAGTTCTCCTAATTTTCCTTTAACAGTAATGGTGTTGTCTTTGATATCAACAGTAACACCTTCTGTTATTGCTACGGGATTGTTTCCTATTCTTGACATAATCTTTCTCCTTTTATATTAGTAAACGTAACACAATAATTCACCACCTACGTTTTCTCTTTGCGCTTGCTTACCAGTAATCACACCTTTAGATGTAGAAACGATAGCAATACCTAAACCGTTAAGGATTCTTGGCATTTCGTTAGCGCCAGCATACTTACGTAAACCTGGTGTACTTATTCTTTGAATCTTTTTAATGACAGACTCTTTAGTTTCCTTATTGTACTTCAAGGCAATTTTAATTGTTCCTTGAACCGTAGAGTCATCGAACTTATAACTTAAAATATATCCTTGATCGAATAATATTTTAGTCATCTCCTTCTTTAAGTTTGATGCAGGAATTTCCACAACTCTGTGGTTAGCTTTCACTGCATTTCTGATTCTTGTTAAGTAATCAGCAATTGGATCTGTATTCATTTATATTAATTTGCGGTAACGGTTTTCGAATGATCTCGAACCTGAAACCAGTTTATAATTCTTTGTTTATCGCTACGCGATGGTGTTTTACCAAGATGCTTTTTTAACACCTGGAATTAAACCTTTGTTTGCCATTTCACGGAACATAACACGTGAAATTCCAAAAGTTCTCATGTACCCTTTAGGTCTACCTGTAAGTTTACATCTGTTGTGCATACGAATAGGTGAAGCGTTTTTTGGTAACTTTTGTAATGCTTCGTAATCTCCAGCTTCTTTTAAAGCTTTACGTTTTTCAGCATATTTAGCTACTGTTTTTGCTCTTTTAACCTCACGGGCTTTCATTGATTCTTTAGCCATATCTTAATTCTTTTGAAAAGGTAAACCTAATTCAGTTAATAACGATTTTGCTTCTTTATCTGTTTCAGCAGTGGTTACAAATGTGATATCCATTCCTGAAATTTTATTGATTTTATCAATATCGATTTCTGGGAAAATGATTTGTTCTGTAACGCCTAAATTATAATTTCCACGTCCATCAAAACCAGTAGCTTTGATCCCGTTAAAATCTCTTACTCGTGGTAACGCAGACGTCACTAAACGATCAAGAAACTCATACATTTGCTCACCTCTTAACGTAACACGAGCACCAATTGGCATTCCTTTACGTAATTTGAATGAAGCGACATCTTTCTTAGATAATGTAGCTACAGCTTTCTGACCAGAAATCTTAGTTAATTCATCAACAGCGTGATCAATTAATTTCTTATCAGCAACAGCTGCTCCAACACCTTTAGATAATACAATCTTAGTCAGTTTAGGAACTTGCATTACATTATTGTATCCGAATTCTTCTGTAAGAGCAGAAACTACTTTGTCCTTATACTCTTGTTTTAATCTTGGAATGTAAGCCATAACTATATTACTTCATTTGATTTTTTAGCAAATCTCACTTTTTTATCACCTTCCATTCTGTAACCAACTCTAGTTTCTTCTCCTTTAGAGTTCAACAATGATAAGTTAGATACGTGAATTGGTGCTTCTTTCTCAACAATTCCACCTTGAGGATTTTGTGCACTTGGTTTTGTGTGTTTCTTCACCATATTTACACCTTCAACGATGGCTTTGTTCTTATCTATAAATACTTTAAGTACTTGCCCTTCAGATCCTTTATGATCTCCTGCAATTACTTTAACTGTATCTCCTGATTTAATTTTAAGCTTTGTCATTTTTTTAGTCATTAAAGCACTTCTGGTGCTAATGATACAATTTTCATGAACTGTTTGTCACGAAGTTCTCTAGCTACTGGTCCGAATACACGTGTACCTCTCATTTCACCTGTAGGGTTTAATAATACACAAGCATTGTCATCGAAACGAATGTAAGATCCATCTGGACGTCTTACTTCCTTTTTAGTACGAACAACAACTGCTGTTGAAACGGCTCCTTTTTTAATATTTCCATTAGGTGTTGCGTCTTTAACAGAGACTACAATTTTATCACCAATAGAAGCATATCTTCTTTTTGTACCACCAAGAACACGTATTGTTAATACTTCTTTTGCTCCTGTGTTGTCAGCTACTTTTAATCTAGATTCTTGTTGTACCATAATTATTTAGCTCTTTCAATTATTTCTACTAATCTCCAACATTTAGATTTACTCATAGGTCTTGTTTCCATGATCTTTACAGTATCTCCAATGTTGCAATCATTTGTTTCGTCGTGAGCAACATATTTCTTTGTTTTCAAAACGAATTTTCCATACATAGGGTGTTTAACTTTTTTAACCTCTGAAACCACGATTGATTTCATCATTTTGTTACTAGTAACAACTCCTATACGTTCTTTTCTTAAGTTTCTTTTTTCCATCTTTCAGCCAGAATACAATTATTGTATTTCTCTTTTAGTTAATTCTGTCGCAATTCTTGCTACTGTGCGTCTTACACTACGTAGTTGAATTGGATTTTCTAATGGAGAGATTGCATGAGCCATTTTAAGGTCTGCATAACTCTTTTTAGTTTCGCTAAGTTTTTCTTGTAACTCAGCCACTGATAGCTGTGTAATTTCTGATTGCTTCATAGTACTTTTTATTCAGCTTCGTAATCACGAGCTATTATAAACTTAGTTTTAACTGGTAATTTTTGTGCTGCTAAACGTAATGCTTCTTTAGCTACGTCCATTGGCACACCACCAACTTCAAATAGAATTCTTCCTGGTTTCACAACAGCTACCCAATACTCAACAGCACCTTTACCTTTACCCATACGTACTTCAAGTGGCTTTTTTGTGATAGGCTTGTCTGGGAAAATTTTGATCCATAATTGACCTTCTCTCTTCATGTAACGCGTTGCTGCAATACGCGCAGCTTCGATTTGACGAGATGTGATAAATTTAGAATCTAAAGCTTTTATACCAAACATACCTCTAGAAAGCTGGTGTCCTCTTCCGCTATTTCCTTTCATACGTCCTTTTTGGACCTTACGAAATTTTGTTCTTTTCGGTTGTAACATTGTTCTTTGTCTTTAAAAATTACTTTCTACGACGAGATTTATTTCCACCTCGACCAGACTTACCTCCTTGTTTCTTAGATAAGCCAACTAACGGAGAAAGTTCTCTTTTACCATATACTTCACCTTTCATGATCCATACTTTTACACCTAATCTACCATAAGTAGTATGTGCTTCAACTAAAGCATAGTCAATATCGGCTCTAAACGTTGATAAAGGAATACGTCCTTCTTTGTAGTGTTCAGAACGTGCCATTTCAGCACCATTTAAACGACCACTAATTTGAATTTTAATTCCTTCAGCATTCATACGCATTGCAGCAGCAATTGCCATTTTGATTGCACGTCTGTAAGAAATACGATTTTCAATTTGACGAGCAACACTTGAAGCTACTAAATACGCATCAAGTTCAGGTCTCTTAATTTCAAAGATGTTTAACTGAACTTCTTTTCCTGTAATCTTTTTAAGCTCTTCTTTTAACTTGTCTACCTCTTGACCACCTTTACCGATAATGATACCAGGTCTAGCAGTAGTGATAGTAACGGTTACAAGTTTAAGCGTACGCTCAATAATTACACGTGACACACTTGCTTTTGATAAACGAGCGTGAACATACTTTCTAATCTTGTCGTCTTCGGCTAATTTATCACCATAATCATTTCCACCATACCAGTTAGATTCCCATCCTCTGATAATTCCTAAACGATTTCCGATTGGATTTGTCTTTTGTCCCATATCTCTATTTAAGCTTGTGTGTTATTTTTTGCTCCAATCACAACAGTTACGTGATTAGATCTTTTTCTAATTCTGTGTGCACGACCTTGAGGTGCTGGACGTAAACGTTTTAACATTGATCCTCCATCAACTCTAATTTCTTGCACAAATAAATCTGCATCTTCAATGCTAGCATCTTCGTTTTTTGCTTGCCAGTTAGCAATAGCTGACAATACTAATTTTTCTAAACGACGAGCTGCTTCTTTTTGACTAAATCTCAAAATTTGAAGTGCTTTTTCAGCTTCTTTACCTCTAACCAAGTCTGCAACTAAACGCATTTTTCTTGGTGAAGTTGGGCAGTTATTCAATTTTGCAAATGCAACTTGTTTTTTGCCTTCCTTAATAGCGTCTGCCATTTGTTTTTTACGACTTCCCATAGCTTACTATTTTTTTCCTTTATTTTTTGCACCAGCGTGACCTCTGAACGATCGTGTTGGTGAAAATTCTCCTAATTTATGACCTACCATGTTTTCAGTAATGTAAACTGGTACAAATTGACGACCATTGTGAACAGCTATTGTTTGTCCAACAAAATCCGGAGAAATCATTGAGGCTCTAGACCACGTTTTGATTACTGTCTTTTTGTTTGAAGCAATATTCTCTTCAACTTTTTTATTCAATTTATAATGGATGTAAGGTCCTTTTTTTAATGAACGTGCCATATTATCTCAATTATTTCTTTCTACGTTCTACAATATATTTATTACTTGCCTTAGTTTTAGAACGTGTTCTATAACCTTTAGCTGGAATACCATTTTTAGATCTTGGGTGTCCACCTGAAGATTTACCTTCACCACCACCCATTGGATGATCTATTGGGTTCATTACCACTGGTCTTACTCTTGGTCTTCTTCCTAACCATCTAGATCGTCCAGCTTTACCAGAAACGGTTAATTGATGATCAGAGTTTGAAACAACTCCAACAGTTGCCATACATTCTGCAAGTATCATTCTTGTCTCACCAGAAGGTAATTTCACAGTTGCAAACTTACCATCTCTTGCCATTAATTGAGCAAATGCTCCAGCACTTCTTGCCATAACAGCACCTTGACCTGGACGCAATTCAATACAAGAAATAATTGTACCTAATGGGACTTGACTTAAAGGCATTGCGTTTCCAATTTCTGGAGCAATTCCTTCTCTACCAGACACTACATTTTGCCCAACTTGTAAACCATTTTGAGCAATGATGTAACGTTTCTCACCATCTTGATAATTCAAAAGAGCAATAAACGCTGTTCTGTTTGGATCGTATTGTATTGATTTCACTTCACCTGGAATACCAGCTTTATCTCTTTTGAAATCAATGATACGATACTTTCTCTTATGACCACCACCTCTGTGTGTCATGGTCATCTTTCCTTGACTGTTTCTACCACCAGTTCTTTTATTCGGAACGAGTAAACTCTTTTCCGGCTTATCAGTAGTAATGGCGTCAAATCCATTAACTACTCTAAAACGCTGAGCTGATGTGATTGGTTTTAATTTTCTTACTGACATTGTTGTCTAATTACATGTTAGTGTATAAATCAATTACTTCACCTTCCGCCAGTTGTACAATTGCTTTTTTAACAGCATTTGTTTTACCATGTTGAATACCAGTTTTTGTGTAACGGGTTCTTCGTTCTGGACGGACATTTATTGTACGAACTTTTTCAACAGAAACGCCATAAGCTGCTTCAACAGCTTTTTTGATTTCTACCTTGTTCGCCTTTGTGTTCACCTCAAATGCATAAGCATTAAGCAACTCGCTTTGCATTGTTGCTTTTTCAGTGATTATCGGTTTAATTAAGATACTCATGACTTTTCTTATTTACTTAAATTCGATTGTATTCCTTCTAGAGAACTCTCTAAAAGAACTAATTTATTTGCGTTTAAAATTTTATAAGTACTTAATTCTGAATTAGTTACAACTTCAGAGCCTTTAAAATTTCGTGATGACAAATATACATTATTATTCGACGCACCCAACACAAACAACGATTTTTTGTCTTGTATGTCTAGTGCTTTCAATACTGCAGTAAAGTTTTTCGTCTTTGGAGCATCAAAATTAAAATCTTCCAATACAACGATATCTTTATCATTTGCCTTCATTGTTAGCGCAGATTTTCTAGCTAAACGCTTCAAGTTTTTATTTAATTTGAAGCTATAATTTCTAGGTCTTGGACCAAACATACGTCCACCACCTTTAAATACACCAGACTTGATACTTCCTGCTCTTGCAGTACCAGTACCTTTTTGTTTTTTGATCTTACGTGTACTTCCAGCAATCTCACCTCTTTCTTTTGACTTATGTGTACCTTGACGTTGGTTAGCTAAATACTGCTTAACATCTAAGTATACTGCATGGTTGTTAGGCTCAATACCGAACACATCTTTAGAAAGCTCTGCTTTTCTACCTGTGTCTTTTCCGTTGATATCTAAAACTGCTACTTTCATTACTTCTGAATAATTACGTAAGAGTTTTTGTGTCCTGGAACACATCCTTTAACAACAAGTAAGTTCTTTTCAGGAACAACCTTGTAAACTCTTAAATTTTCAACATTCACTCTTTCGCCACCCATTCGGCCTGCCATCTTCATTCCTTTGAATACTCTCGCAGGATATGAAGCTGCACCAATAGAACCAGGCGCTCTTAAACGGTTATGTTGACCATGCGTTGCTTGACCAACTCCACCAAATCCATGACGTTTTACAACACCTTGGAATCCTTTACCTTTAGATGTTCCAGCAATATCAACATACTCACCTTCTACAAAGTGCTCTACTGTTATCGCATCACCTAATTTGTAATCACCTTCAAATCCTTTAAATTCCGCGACTTTTCTCTTAACAGAAGTACCAGCTTTCTTGGCGTGACCAATTTCAGCTTTAGTAGCACTTTTTTCTGTCTTGTCATCGAAACCTAATTGAAGGGCATTGTACCCGTCGACCTCTTCGGTTCTGACTTGGGTAACGATACATGGTCCAGCTTCGATTACTGTGCATGGAATGTTCTTTCCATTTTCATCGTAGATGCTGGTCATGCCAATCTTTTTTCCTATTAACCCAGACATATTTATTTATTATTAATTATTACTTTTTATTTAAAATTCAAGGCTGAAAAATACGTTTCAGCCTTGAATTGTATTTTTTACCGTTTTTCCCGCGACCGCATCGGTGGGACATTTCTGAGATGAAACCCTTGGACTCTGCTCAGGGTGACATCTAGTTCATTACACCTTAATCTCTACTTCAACACCACTTGGTAATTCAAGCTTCATTAAAGCGTCAATTGTTTTAGAAGAAGATGAATAGATATCCAATAATCTCTTGTAAGAACTTAATTGGAATTGCTCTCTAGACTTCTTGTTCACGTGAGGTGAACGTAACACAGTGAAAATCTTTTTGTGTGTTGGTAACGGGATTGGACCTGTTACAACTGCACCTGTACTTTTTACTGTTTTTACAATCTTATCAGCAGACTTGTCAACTAAATTATGATCGTAAGACTTTAATTTTATTCTAATTTTCTGACTCATTTTCTTTTAGTTTTAAGCTTCTACGCCTTTAGCCGCTTTGATTACTTCTTCTGATATATTTGAAGGAGTTTCCGCATAATGTGAAAATTCCATAGTTGATGTTGCACGACCTGAAGATAATGTTCTCAATGTTGTTACATATCCAAACATTTCAGATAATGGCACAGTAGCTTTTACCGTTTTAGCACCAGCTCTGTCTCCCATTTCACTTACCTGACCACGACGACGGTTTAAGTCACCAACGATATCACCCATATTTTCTTCAGGAGTAATAACTTCAAGCTTCATGATAGGCTCCATGATTACAGCTTTTGCAGCTTTTGCAGCAGCTTTAAATCCAAGCTTAGCAGCTAATTCGAACGATAACTGATCAGAATCCACATCGTGGTAAGATCCATCAGTTAATGTTACTTTCATTGCGTCAACTTCATATCCTGCTAACGGTCCGTTTACCATTGCCATTTTAAATCCTTTCTCTACAGAAGGAACAAATTCTTTAGGAACGTTACCACCTTTAATTTCAGAAGTAAACTCTAATCCTGTTTTACCTTCCTCAGCAGGCTCCAATGTAAATACAATATCAGCAAATTTACCACGTCCACCAGATTGTTTCTTATAAACTTCTCTGTGTTCAGCACGTTGTGTAATAGCTTCTTTGTACTCTACTTGAGGCTGTCCTTGGTTTACTTCAACCTTGAACTCACGCTTCAAACGATCAACAATAATATCTAAGTGAAGCTCACCCATTCCAGAAATAATAGTCTGTCCTGAAGCTTCATCAGTTCTAGCTGTAAATGTTGGATCTTCTTCAGATAATTTAGCTAAAGCCATACCTAATTTATCAACATCTGCCTTAGTTTTAGGTTCTACAGCGATACCGATTACTGGATCTGGGAAATCCATAGATTCTAAAACGATTGGATTCTTTTCATCAGACATCGTATCACCAGTCTTGATATCTTTAAATCCAACAGCTGCTCCAATATCACCAGCTTCAATATATTCGATAGCATTTTGCTTATTAGAGTGCATTTGATAGATACGAGAGATACGTTCTTTCTTACCTGAACGGTTGTTCAAAATGTAAGAACCAGCATCTAAACGACCTGAATACGCTCTAAAGAATGCTAAACGACCTACGAAAGGATCTGTAGCAATTTTAAATGCTAATGCTGAGAATGGCTCCTTAACATCTGGCTTACGTAATACTTCTTCACCAGTGTTTGGATCTGTTCCAACAATACCTTCTTTATCTGTTGGAGAAGGTAAGTAACGGCATACAGCGTCTAATAAGAACTGCACCCCTTTATTTTTAAATGCAGAACCACAAATCATAGGAATGATAGCCATATCCATCACAGCAGCTCTAAGTGCAGCATGCACTTCTTCTTCTGTAATAGAATCTTCATCTTCCATGAATTTCTCTAAAAGGTTTTCATCGTAAGTTGCAACCTCTTCGATTAATAAAGCTCTGTATTTTTTTGCTTCGTCTTTTAATTCTTCTGGAATATCGATAACATCGAAAGTAGCACCTTGAGTTTCATCGTGCCATACAATCGCTCTGTTTTTAACTAAGTCAACGATACCTTTAAAATCAGCCTCATCACCAATGTTTAATACAATTGGTACAGCGTTTGATTTCAACATATCTTTTACTTGTTGACAAACAGCCATAAAGTTAGATCCTTGACGGTCCATTTTGTTAACGAAACCAATTCTAGGCACTTTATAGTTATCAGCTAATCTCCAGTTAGTTTCAGATTGTGGCTCAACACCATCAACCGCACTAAATAAGAATACTAATCCATCAAGCACACGTAACGAACGGTTTACCTCAACGGTAAAGTCAACGTGACCTGGAGTATCAATAATATTAAAGTGATATCCTTTAGTATCAGGAGTAGGCTGACCATTTTCCATTGGGAAATTCCATGTACATGTAGTCGCAGCAGAAGTAATTGTAATACCTCTTTCTTGCTCTTGCTCCATCCAGTCCATAGTAGCAGCACCATCATGCACTTCACCAATTTTGTGAGATACACCTGTATAATAAAGAATACGCTCTGTAGTAGTTGTTTTTCCTGCATCAATATGAGCAGCAATACCTATATTTCTTGTATATTTTAAATCTCTTGCCATTTTTTATTAAAATCTAAAGTGAGAGAATGCCTTGTTTGCTTCTGCCATTTTGTGAGTATCAACTCTTTTCTTAACAGCAGCACCTTCTTCTTTAGCCGCAGCTATAATTTCAGCAGCTAATTTTTGAGGCATAGATTTTTCATTTCTTTTTCTCGCGTAACCGATCAACCACTTCATCGCAGTTGACACTTTACGGTCTGGACGAATTTGCATTGGAATCTGGAATGTAGCACCACCAACGCGACGACTACGTACTTCTACGTGAGGCATTACGTTTGATAAAGCGTCTTTCCAAATTTCTAAAGCAGTTTTCTCGTCGTCTGTCTTTTTAGAATCTACAATATCAATAGCATCATAGAATACTTTAAACGCCACAGACTTCTTTCCATCCCACATCATCATGTTCACGAAACGTGTCACTAACTGATCGTTAAAACGTGGATCTGGTAAAAGAGGTCTTTTTTTCGCTTGTCTTTTTCTCATGTCTTCTTCTTAAAGTTTTTAATTACTTCTTAGGGCGTTTTGCACCATACTTAGATCTACGTTGTGTTCTACCTGCAACACCTGCTGTGTCTAAAGCACCACGAACGATGTGATATCTAACTCCTGGTAAATCTTTTACCCTTCCACCTCTAACTAATACTATCGAGTGCTCTTGTAAGTTGTGTCCTTCTCCACCAATGTATGCATTCACCTCGTTACCGTTTGTTAAACGTACCCTTGCTACCTTACGCATTGCTGAGTTTGGTTTCTTAGGTGTCGTTGTATAAACACGAGTACATACACCACGTCTTTGTGGACACGAATCTAAAGCAGCCGATTTACTCTTCTTAGTTATTTTGGCTCTTCCTTTTCGTACTAATTGTGAAATTGTTGGCATATATTACTATATAAATTTTATTAAACCCTCTCCTTAGAGGGCTGCAAAGGTAGAAATAAATATCAATTTTTCAAATGGTTGACTATTAATTTTAAAAAGATTCTGAAATTAATTTTAAACCTGCATATGTTTAGTAGGTATTTTACGTTAGTTTTGAAAAATAATCTTAGTGATGCCTTACAGATTTTTCCAAGTTTTATTTTGCATTTTTTTGTGCCTTCCTATATATATGAAAGGGCAAAATTTGCATTTAAAAGTAATTGGAAATTCTGAAGCAGAAACAAGAACTATTGACTCCTTAGGCTACAAAAGTGTATTTGAAAACTATTTACGTTTGAACAGCGAAGTTGATTCATTGCATCAACGTTTGATTTCGATTGGTTATATTGACACAAAACACATCTCCACAACTAAAACAAAGGATTCTATTTTTGAGGCTCACTTTCAGCTAAATTTATTATATAAAACCATTTCAATTAAACACAATGGCCTTATTGATGAAGATATCTTAATGTTACTTGATATTCCTTCCGAAGACAATACCATTAGTATACCCTTGCATAAACTAGAACAAACTTTAGAATCAATTAATTCTGAAATTGCAAATCGCGGCACTCCTTTTAGTTCGCTTCAACTTATGGATATACATAAAGATAAGTCGAACAATTTATACGCACGTTTAGAAGTTAACAATCCTAAATCGCGTACTATAGACAACATTATTATTAAAGGCTATGAGAAGTTTCCAAAGTCATTTCTAAAGCACTACCTAAAGATCAAAACGAAACGAGAATTTAACCTTGCTAAAATCAAAGAGAAAACGAGTGAACTTAACAACCTAAGATTTGCCAGTCAAATCAAAGACCCAGAAGTTCTATTCACAAAAGATTCTACCATATTATATATGTATATAGAAAAGACAAAGAGTAATACTTTTGATGGATTTCTAGGATTTGGCACAAACGAAGACACTAACAAGATCGAATTTGATGGCTATTTGAATTTAGCACTTCACAACAATCTCAATTATGGAGAAACCCTGAAACTACTCTACAAAAGTGATGAGAATGACCAGCAAACTTTTGATGGCAATGTCATGATGCCTTATCTATTTAATTCGCCATTGGGTGTTGAATTGAATTTGAATATTTTTAGAAAAGATTCTTCGTTTGTGACGGCTAGGCAATCTGCTAAACTGAATTATCAGATGAATGCAGACCATAGTATTGGAATTGGTTTAAGCAGTGTAAATTCTTCCGACCTTTTGGACACGCCAATTTCTTCGGTTAATGATTTTAATTCGAGTTATTATTTTACAAATTACACCTACACCAAACGTCAAAATTATGATTTTCTATTTCCTATAAATTTTTTGTTTGATATCACTGCTGGATTTGGAAATAGGACTTTTGAAGAGACTGACGAAAACCAAACAAAATTTGCCTTAAATACGTTTAAGATCTTTAACCTCAACGATAGAAACAGCATCTATGTTCGAGGAAATGGACAACTTATTGATTCTGATTCATACCTAGAAAACGAACTACCAAGATTTGGTGGTATTAACTCCATTAGAGGTTTTGAAGAAAACAGTTTATTCGCTAATCTTTTTGGTGTATTGAATACAGAATACCGTTACCGTTTAAACAGAGATTTTTACGTACACTCCGTTATTGATGCCGCCTATTTTGAAAATAACATCGCAGACCAGAAAGGAAAATTATTTGGTTTTGGTTTTGGTTTTGGCTTTTTGAGTAAAGCAGGTTTATTCAGGTTTAATTATACAAGTGGTAAAACTGAAAACCAACGTTTCAAATTATCAGACTCTAAAGTGCATTTAAGTCTTACCGCAATTTTTTAGGTAATTGACTTACTTTTTTTACTTTTACAGTGTTGAAAAAGAAAATCCAGCGCTATCTAAAAGTTTAATGTTATGAAGAGTTAATCTTAAAAAATCTTCTCAGCGACAAACGGAAATAGCCACTTGTTTTATGAAAAGAATCTCTCTCTTAGTATTAGTATTCCTACAAACTACATCTTTATTAGGTCAGAACACAGTTGGTGTTTTATCTTACAATTCACAAGATACTTACGATGCATTAACACTGTTCACGTCGCAGACCGAAACCTATTTGATTAATGCTTGTGGTGAAGTAGTTAATCAATGGTCAAGTGCTTATCCTCCTGGAAACGCTGTGTATTTATTAGAGGATGGTTCTTTACTGCGAGCTGGAAAAGTGGTTAATTCAACTATTACTTTTGGTGGCACTGGAGGTATTGTAGAAAAGTACGATTGGGATGGAAATCTATTATGGAGTTATGAAGTGTCTTCTGATACACAATTACAGCATCATGATATATTTCCAATGCCTAATGGAAATGTACTTATTTTGATTGCTACTATTATGTCTAATGCTGAAGCAATTCAGGCTGGACGTGATCCAAACTTTTTATTAGACGGTGTCTTATATAACGAACGAATTATTGAGGTTGAACCTGTTGGCACAACTGATGCAACTATTGTTTGGGAATGGAATATTAACGATCATCTTATTCAAGACTTTGACAATTCAAAAGACAACTTTGGTGTTGTTGCTGATAATCCACAACGATTAGACATTAACTTTTTAGGCGGATTAGATGGTGGCGCCAATTGGCTTCATATCAATTCTATTCAGTATAATGACAATTTAGATCAGATTGTAATGAGCTCAAGACATCTCAATGAGATCTTTATTATTGATCACTCTACAACAACGCTTGAAGCCGCTTCAAATTCTGGTGGAACTTATGGTAAAGGAGGTGATTTTTTATACAGATGGGGAAATCCGCAATCCTACGATCAAGGTAACGATAATGACCAACAATTATTCGGACAACATTTTCCATATTGGATTCCTGATGGATTACCAAATGCTGGCCAACTAATTCTGTATAACAACGGATTTCAAAGAATGCCAAGTTTTTCTGAAGTGTATCGTTTAACACCTCCAACATCAGCTCCTGGTGTTTATGAGTATATTCCTGGATCTGCTTACGGTCCAACAAATCCAGATTACATTTATACCAATCCGACACCAACAGATTTTTTCTCACGAATTCTTTCAAGTGCGCAAATGCTTCCTAATGGAAACATTTTAATTTGCGATGGTGATTCTGGATATTTCTTTGAAATTGATTCTAATGAAAATATCGTTTGGGAGTACATTAACCCAACAGGATCTTCTGGAACTATGGCTCAAGGCGACAATCCAGATGACACACCTAACCTTGTTTTTAGAGCTTTTAAATACGGATTTGACCATCCTGCTTTTACAGGAAGAGACCTTACTCCAGGTGATCCCATAGAATTAAATTTTGAAATCAATGAAGCTTGTGATCCTTTAAGTGTTGAAGAATTTACATTTAATGATTTAAAACTATTTCCAAATCCTGTTTTAGATCAACTTACAATTGAAGCTACAGTTTCAATTGATCAATTAACTATTTACAATAGCCTTGGTGCTATAGTAGGCACTTTTAATAATACGTATAGCATTGATCTGTCTCCTTTCAATTCTGGAATCTATTTTGTTCAAATTACATCACAAAATAAAACAGCAACTAAAAAAATAATAAAGGAATAAGCTTTCTAAACCTAAACAAAGCCACCTTTTTAAGGTGGTTTTTTTATACCTTTGACGCATGGAAAAAGACACCACTATTTTTGGTATTCGTGCAGTAATTGAAGCAATAAAGTCTGGAGAAAACATCGACAAGGTTTTTCTTCAAAAAGGATTGCGAGGTGATTTATTTACTGAGCTTGAAGACTTGCTTCGCAAAGAACGCTTAAATACCTCTTATGTCCCTGTTGAAAAACTCAATAGACTCACCAAAAAGAATCATCAAGGTGCTGTTGCTCAAATTGCGCCTATTTCATTTTATAACATTGAAGATTTGGTTATGAACGTCATAGAATCTGGAAAAACGCCATTATTCTTGCTATTAGACCAATTAAGTGATGTTAGAAATTTTGGTGCCATTATCAGAACAGCTGAATGTACTGGTGTTTCTGGAATTATTATTCAGAAGAAAGGTGGTGCACCAGTTAATGGCGATACTGTAAAAACAAGTGCTGGCGCTATTTTTAAAATTCCTATTTGCAAAGTAGACCACATCAAAGATGCCGTTTTTTATATGCAAGCTTCAGGCATCAAAGTTATTGCTGCTACTGAAAAAGCTAACGATACTTTGTATGATATTTCTTTTAAAGATCCATGCGCTATTGTTATGGGTTCTGAAGGAAAAGGTGTTAATCCATCGGTTTTAAAAGCAGTAAACGAACAAGCTAAACTTCCTATATTAGGTGATATCGCGTCCTTGAATGTTTCTGTTGCTTGTGGCGCCTTTTTGTATGAAGCGGTTAGACAAAGATTATCTTAATTAATTTTCAATCTTTTTCCTTTTTAAAAATGTAATTCACCTGTGCTGTTTGCGCATTGTCTTCCTGAATTTCAGTTTCTTCAATGGCTTCATCAGGTAAGGTTTCGATAAAGTTTCCGTTTTCGTCGAAATGTTTCAAAAAGGGATCATCATCTTCATTGTAATCAGGTTCTTGCCATACATAACGTTCTGGTTTAGCTATAGACTTTCGGAATATTAAAGCAAAAAACAGTCCTGTAATCAATCCGCCTAAATGTCCTTCCCAAGACATTCCTTGCTTTACTGGAAACACATACCAAATCATACTTCCGTAGAGAAAAATCACCATAAGCGATAAGGCAACTAAACGATAGTGCTTGGCAAAAACACCTTTGAAAAAAATAAAGCTCACTAACACATAAATCAATCCGCTTGCTCCAATATGATTGGAAGGTCTTCCGATGATCCAGGTAATTAATCCCGATAACAAAATACCGTAAAGAATTACTTTCCAAGAAATTTTCCGATAGAAATAAAACAAGGCGACCGATAAAATGAACAACGGAATACTATTGTGATACAAATGTTCAATATCTGAATGAATTAGCGGGCTTGTAAAAATACCCAGTAAACCTTCAGGTTCTTGAGGATAAACTCCTAACTTTTTAATCCACGGAAAAAAGCGTACTTGCATCCAAAACACGATCCATATAAGCATCACAAAAAACACTGGATACGCGATAACTCCTGTAGAATATCTAAATTGTTGTTGTTGACTCATATAGACGATTTGGTACTCTTAAAGCAAAATGCTTTCCAATTCTTAAATGTATGAAATATTGTCACATCGTTTTTTGTAATTTTACATTATGAACGAACCTCTAGCAGAACGATTACGTCCACAAACCCTTGACGATTATTTAAGTCAGCCACACTTAGTTGGTGAATCTGGTGTTTTAACCCAACAACTTCAACAAGGTGTTATTGCTTCAATGATTTTTTGGGGACCTCCAGGCACAGGAAAAACAACCTTAGCAAATATTATTGCTAAAGCTTCCGATCGACCATTTTACACATTAAGCGCCATAAATTCTGGTGTAAAAGATATTAGAGAGGTTATAGACAAAGCCAAGCAAAGTGGTGGATTATTCACTACCAAAAACCCTATTTTATTTATTGATGAGATTCATCGATTTAGTAAATCGCAGCAAGATTCGTTGTTACAAGCTGTTGAAAAGGGTTGGGTAACTTTAATTGGCGCAACAACAGAAAATCCGAGTTTCGAGGTGATTCCAGCCTTACTTTCTAGGTGTCAGATTTATGTCTTAAATGCTTTTGATAAGACAGATCTAGAAGCCTTGCTCGAGCGTGCTATGAAAGAAGATACTTTAATTTCTGAACGCGATATACATTTAAAAGAGACTGAAGCTTTATTGCGGATTTCTGGAGGAGACGCTCGAAAGCTGCTAAATGTTTTTGAACTTATTGTCACGTCGTTTGAACCTAATGAAACGATTGAAATTACGAATGCAGTCGTTTCAGAAAAAGTTCAGAATAATACAGTTAGATATGACAAAACTGGAGATCAACATTACGATATAATTTCGGCGTTTATAAAATCAATTCGCGGCAGTGATCCCAATGCTGCAGTATATTGGCTCGCGCGAATGATTGAAGGTGGTGAAGATGTGAAATTTATAGCAAGACGCTTGCTTATTCTTGCAAGTGAAGATATTGGAAATGCGAATCCGACAGCCTTAGTGATTGCAAACAATACGTTTCAAGCTGTTTCTGTAATTGGCAATCCCGAATCTCGCATTATTTTGAGTCAGTGTGCCACTTATTTAGCCTCGTCTCCTAAAAGCAATGCTGCGTATGAAGCCATTGGCAAAGCTCAAAAATTGGTACAAGATACTGGTGATTTGTCTGTTCCGTTATCTATAAGAAATGCGCCAACCAAACTCATGAAAGAACTTGGTTATGGTGATGATTATAAGTATGCGCATCAATATGAAAACAACTTTGTAGCCCATGAGTTTTTACCAGATGCTATTAAAAACACAACGCTTTACAATCCTGGAAATAACGCACGAGAAAATGCACAGCGCGACTTTTTAAAGCGACGTTGGAAAGATAAATATGGCTACTAGAACTTGATGTTTATTTTTTCAACCTCTAAGGAAGTTCCATCATTAGTGACCATATGCCAAAATCCATCTTTTTTATAAACTATGGCGTCTTTTCCTTTTACTAAAAAGGTGTCTGAAAATGGTGTTTCTAGGAGTATCATTATCACTTTAGGAACGCTATCCACAACTTGGAAACCATTGTCTATTGCTTGAGCATAAAGTACATTAGACTGCTCTAAAGTGGTACTACTCTTTATTACTTTCTCTTTTTTTTCTGTAGATTCAATTACAGGTTTAGGTTTTGTGTTATTAACCTTTTGATCTTTTTTAAGATCTGCTATTTCTTGTTTTAATTTTTCTATTTCGGCTTTTTCTTTTTGACGTTCTGCTTCAGATTTTTCTGAGGACGCATCCATCGGTTTGGCAGTTACAAGCTTTAAATTTGGATCAGGTTTATATTTATAAGGAAAGTTTTGAAACGTAACAAAAGCATCTCTAAGCGATAAATTATAAGCCTTTTTAAATTCTTTTTGACGCGACTTCCCTACTCGTGAACTAACCACTATGTTCTGCTTACAATCTATAAGGTTAAATTTAACTCTTGTTCCTAGAAATCCGCCTTTAACTTTTACAAAATCTGCTGTTAAAGCCAAGCATCTGTTTAATTTTAAATCATCAGGAAAAGAATCGTTCTCCAAATAAGCTTCATAACCATACTTATTGAACAAAAATTTGGTTAACGAATTCAGCTGGTATTTGTCGGCATCATTCATCAAATCATATTTCACAGGTACGATAATGTATTTATAGTTATTGATAGCATCAATATTTTCAGGAAGCTCTTGTGCAGTCATTAGATTTCCACAGAGGCAGAAAAACAAAAATCCGATTAAGGTATATTTCATCATAAAAAATTAATAAAAAACTTGATTTTAAAGATACGTTTTTATTTCTAAGAGGTGGTTTACTTTTTTAATACTTGGTTCAGATTTCACATTGTGATAATTAAAAAGGATAGCATCAAAACCCACCTCCAAAGCCCCTTGAATATCAGCTTCAATATTGTCGCCAATCATAATGCTTTCTTGAGGCTGTGCTTTAGCTTGTTCTAGTGCGCGATTAAAAATAATAGGGTTTGGTTTTTTAACACCAGCCATTTCAGAATTGGTAACGGTTGAAAAATAAGTGGAAATTCCTGCATTATCCATTTTACGTTGCTGTGCTTCTTCAAATCCATTGGTAATGATATGAAGCTCGTATTTAGGTTGCAAATAATCAAGGATATCTAAAGTGCCTTCAAACAAGTGATTAAATGTCGTTAGATAAGAAATATAGTCTTCAGAAAGCTGATTGATCATTGCATCAGGAACATGAACATTAATTGCATCAAAAGTATCCTTCAATCGTTTATACCTTAAGTCTTCTTTAATGATCTTTTCTTCGCGATACAACTTCCAATAATTGAGATTTATGGGTTCATACGTTGACAAAAAGTCGTCGACACTAATATGGAGTTGGTGTAATTCAAAAATCTTCTTAAAAGTCAAACCTGAGTTTTTATCAAAATCCCAAAGTGTGTGATCTAAATCGAAAAACACATGTTTTATGTTAGTTAGTTTCATTAGCAGAATCTAAAATTAAGGTAAACAATTCTTTGTAGCCTTTCCATAAGGAATCATCACTAAAACTATAATTATGAAACACTGAAGTAAATGTGCCATTAACAGCTTTAACTTCACCAATCAAGTTTTGTAAGGTTTCTTTTTTGTCTAATTGCGATTGGTATTTAAGCAAAGCCGCATCTAAACAATGAAACGAATGTATTTGCAAAGGTGTTTGAATTTCATAGTCAAGATCGTAAAATAAAAACGGTGTACAAGTTCCTGCCCTAAAACCAAGCTCATTAATATAACCCATTGTAAAATCTTGATTAATTTCTAGTTCGATGAGATTTCTGTACGAATTTGGAAGGTTTAGTTTTGAAAACGAATGTCTCGTTGCATTGAGGTCATAATTTATGATAGACTCCATTTTTTTCTTTTCTTTTTTAAGAATACTTATATCCTCTAATGAAAAATAAGACGCTTTAAGTCCGATATGGCAATAATCTGCAACAGATTTTATTAACGATACAAACTCTTTTTTATTGATGCTTATATTCTTATCATAAGTTGAATAATCACCAATAAGAAAAAACACTAGAAACTTAAACGCACTTGCTTTTTGTTTGGTAATGATCCATTTAAAAGTATCGTGAGGGTCACGCTTAAAACCTGTTAAAACCAAAACCCTTTGGTATAATCGTCTGAATCTGAATCTGAACAAATCACTAGCAATACCTCCAAGCGTTCTAATAAGTCCTTTGTTTCTGAAGTAATACGCCATTGGCACATCTATGACAGGTTGAATGTTATATGAACGTTCTGGAAATCGAAAGTCTTCAAATTTAAATTGCAGTGCAGCTTTAAGCTTATATGCCCAAATATCAACTACAGGTTGTTGTAAAAAGTGATGTTTAAATGCTATACTTTCTGAAGCAAGAAAACGTCCATAATCATCTTTAACATGAGGTAAATACTCTTCATAGCGACTCAACAAATAGAACGATGCTGCGAAAATATCAAAAGGCAAAGCACTTGTTTCTCCCGTAGAAAAAAAGCCTTTTGTATGATCCCAATCCTGAACATTAATATCTAAATCAGATAAGCCTTGCTCAAAAAGTAAGTCGTGGCTTCTAACAAAAACCTCATTACCCAAGGGCTTTTTAGAATAAGACATTTTAAGGCTCTCGTGCGCAATAAAGTCTTCAATCGTCGTTGTAAAATCAACTTGAATCCCTAATATTCGTGTACAGATATGTTTAAACGTATATCGTAAACGAGGCGTAATTTTATGTGTGTAAACTAATAGCATTAATGAGGTAAACTCCAAAACTTAAAAGTACCATTTTCTTTAAGGATAACCTTAACTCTAGTTTGGATTTTTTACAAAATCGCTTCATCAGCGAAACTAAAGTAAGCCGACTCTGTAATGATGATGTGATCTAAAACCTTAATGTCTAGGTTTTGTGCCGCAGTAGATAACTTCTTAGTAATCGATTTATCGGCCTGACTTGGTTTTAATGTACCTGATGGATGATTATGCACTAAAATTATGGCAACAGCGCTATACTCTAATGCTGTTTTAAGAACCAAACGCACATCGACCAAGGTTCCAGTTAAACCACCTTTACTAAGTTGTTGCTTATGTAATACTTTATTGGAATTGTTAAGATAAATAATCCAAAACTCTTCGTGAGGTAATTCACCAATAATTGGTTGCATGAGTTCAAAAACCGAAACACTAGATAAAATTTTTGAACGCTCTATTAGTGTTTCAGCTTTACGTCTTCTCCCCAACTCCATTGCAGCAGCAATAGTTATCGCTTTTGCTTCGCCTATCCCTTTAAATGACATTAACTGTTTCAGGGAAACTTTGCCAAGTTTATTCAAATTATGTTCAACGCTAGCCAAGATTCTTTTGCTCAGATCAACAGCACTTTCTTCACGATTGCCAGAACCTAAAAGAATAGCAATCAATTCGGCATCTGTTAAACTAGAACGTCCTTTATCGCGTAACTTCTCACGAGGTTGATCGTCTTGAGACCAATGTTTTATAGAAAATGAAGCTGACTTTTCTTTCATTCTAAATAATATAAATCGTAATTTTATATACTGTAATTCTCAATCATAATATAGAAAAAAATCTACATATATGAAATCTTTATTTCGTTCTGAAGTACATCATGAAATCCTAGATAGATTGAATCAATTAAGTCCTAGTTCAAGTGCTAAATGGGGTAAAATGGACGTTTCACAAATGTTAACCCATTGTCAGTTTCCGCTTCAAGTAGCGATTCAGGAGCTCGAATTAAAACGTCCTAATGTGTTTAAGCGCTTATTATTTTCAGCTTTTAAATCGTCATTATATAACGACAAACCCTGGAAACAAAGTTTGCCTACAGCACCTTCTTTTATTGTTACTGACTCAAAAGAGTTTGAAACTGAAAAAGCCCTTCTCATAGAAAAAATAGAGCAGTTTCATTCCCAAAAAGACAAAACTGAATGGCCTCCACATCCTATGTTTGGAAAATTCACCAATGCGCAATGGGGACAAATGCAGTATAAACACCTCGATCATCATTTAAAGCAATTTGGTGTTTAATGCAGTATCCACCTAAATATCATCTTGACAACGACACATCGCATTTAGTTGAAGTCATTAAAACCTATCCTTTGGCAACGGTTATCTCTGTGCAAGGCAAGCAACCTTTAATAACGCATTTACCTTTGGTTTTAGAGGAAGATAAACTCATTGGTCATATTGATATTTATAATCCACAAGCAGAATTACTTAAGGATCATAATGACGTGACCATTATTTTTTCTGGTCCTCAATGTTATATTTCACCAAGTGTGTATAGCACCACACAATTACCAACATGGAATTATATAAAAGTACATGTAACAGGAACGGTTGAAGCCATTGATAGCAAAGCTGCTTTAAAACAGTCTTTAATTACGATGACCGAATTTTTAGAAGCACCTAATCATAAGTATGTTTTAGAACCTGATAATCCGAGACTGGAACGAAATCTAAACTATATCAAAATGTTTGCGATTACTATTAAGGAATGGGAAGGTAAATTTAAGCTCTCTCAAGATAAAAAACCTAGTGATACTGAAGCAGCTCGCGAAGAGTTAATACGTGTAAACCAAGAAAGTATCAAACAATTCTTAGATAATGTTTTTGCGAAAAAATAATTATTAAAACTTAAATAATTACTTTTGGCACAGCTTTTGAAATTCGGTAGTTTTTAAAATTCAACAATTATGAAACAAATTACACTTTTAGCCCTTTTATTGATGAGTACTTTTGCTTCTGCGCAAGAGTCGAGATTAACCATCTTCTCTGAGAATGGAGATCCTTTTTATGTGATTCTTAATGGTATCAGACAAAATGAAGAACCAGTTACAAATATTGCTGTAGACTATTTGGTAAATGAGTATTATGATACAAAAATCATTTTTGCAGATGAGTCTATTCCAACTGTAGAAAAGAAACACCTTTTAGTAGTTGATGTTGATGGAAAACGTGGCGAAGTAACGTACAAAATAAAAGAGACCAAACGTGGAAAAAAATTGAGATATTATTCATTTACACCTTTCCAGGCAATTGTTGCGCCTCCAAGCAATGTTGTTGTGATGCACTACAATCCGAATCCACTAGGACCAATTCAAACTGTTTCACAAACAACTACGACGACTACAACAAGCGGTCCAGGAGAGCAAATTAATGTTGGTGTTGGTATTAATGCTGGCGGAACCAATGTTGGTGTTGGCATTAATGTAAATACAGGAAACACCTCAACAACCACGACGACGACCACAACTCAAACTGTAGGAATGACAGGAGGTGGTGTTGTAGTTGAAGACACTGGATGCTACGCTATGAGTGATGCCGATTTTCATCAAGCAATTACAACAATTAATAATAAATCGTTTGAAGATTCAAAACTCGCTGTTGCGAAACAAGTGATTAAAGGCAACTGTGTTACAGCTGCTCAAATAACTCGAATTATGGGAACCTTTGATTTTGAAGACACAAAGTTAGAGTTTGCTAAATACGCTTACACGTTATGTTTTAATCCTGAAAACTACTGGAAAGTGAACAATGCGTTTGAGTTTGAATCGACTATTGATGAGTTAAATGAGTATATTGAATCTCTAGGTCACTAAAAACTACTGAATAACATAAGCGTCTAGACGCCTAACAATTGTTGGTATTTCTTGTGATGCAAAAGATGATGTGTCATAAATAAGTCCGAAACCGTTTGCATAGTAAAACTTATCGCGAGCTGGAGCAAGTTCTCCATTAACTATGACATAACGCTCTGAATTGATACATGAAAATGTTCCTGCTTCAACAGTTAATTCGGTTTGACCTTCTATTAGAATCTCTCTCAAACTGAAGCTAGGGTTATCATCTAAAGTTCGCTCTGTAAAATCATTATTGGTAAACTTAATTTCACCTGTATCAAAGACTAGATTTCCATTGGATTCTCTTAATAATTCGAAGTGTTCACCATTTTCATTACAGAGCGTTATTCCAGCTTCATTTCCTGTGGTAACTCTCCTAAATTTAAAATAATCAACACCTGATATTGTTTCGATTCCAACAATACTTATGGAGTCTACAACTCCTGTATCTTCATATGTTCCAGTATTTATGTTGTACTTATAATTTTTATAAACCCAAGAGTTTCCAACGGTTAATGCATAAAAATTTTCATTTTGAATATCTTGATTTTCAGAATCATCAGAATCACAAGCAAATAAAAAATAACATAGAAATAAAGCGAATACAATACGTTTCATAAAAATTGAGTTTAGTACTGATAGTAATCAGTTGGTTTACAAAAATTGAAACGTAATGTTATTTATAAGGTAAAAAAATATGTTGGTTTGTATGATAACGAGACAACGGTTAAGTTATTGTTTTCTGTTTTGAAAAAGAGTTAGATTCTTCACTTCGTTCTGAATGACAAAAAAAAATATTGAGATCCAGCAACTTACTTCAACTTTACAAAGCGCAGAAGTTGAGGATGATAGAAAACTTTAGAACAAGTGTTTCACTTCATCAAAATCGAGTCCTCCATAGTTACCAGAACTCATAAGCAGTAAGGCTTTATTATTAAAATCTTGAGAAAACAAATACTCTTTAAAATCTTCAGGATTCGTATAGATGATCAAATCATCACGTTCAAAAGCTGATGCGATTTGCTCATGAGTCACTTTATCTAATTTTTTGATTTCAACAGCATGAGGTGAATAAAACACTACTGCAACATCTGCAGCATCCAAAGCACCTTTATATTCTTTTAGAAATTCAGCATTAAGACTACTGTAAGTATGCAGCTCTAAACAGGCTACTAAAGTTCGCTCTTGATATTGCTCCTTTACAGCTTTGGTTGTAGCTTCAACTTTACTAGGTGAATGCGCAAAATCCTTATATGCTACACTTTTAGAAGATTCTGCAATTTTCTCTAAACGTTTACTTGCTCCTTTGAATGTAGCAATGGCTTCGTAGAAATCATCTTCATCAATTCCCATGTGTTGACAAATCCATTTGGCACCAGCCAGATTATTGAGGTTATGCTTTCCGAAGACCTCAATTGGCAAATCACCCTCAGGTGTTTCCAATAAGGTTTGTCCGTTTTCTACACGATATTCTGGTGTGCGATAAGCCAACTTACGGATTGGATTTTCACTAGCTTCAACCACGCGTTTTACTTCAGTATCTTCTTCATTGTAATTAATGCTTCCACCTTGAACAATACTATTGACAAAAATGGAAAATTGCTCCACATAATTGTCATAGGTTGGAAATACATTAATGTGATCCCAAGCAATACCACTTAACAAAGCAATATTGGGTTTATACAAATGAAATTTTGGACGTCTATCAATAGGTGAGCTCAAATACTCATCGCCTTCTAAAACTATAAAGTCATTGTCTTCGGTTAGTTTTACCATGACATCAAAGCCTTCCAACTGTGCGCCAACCATATAATCTACATCTCTATCGTGGTAATGCATCACATGTAAAATCATAGAGGTTATGGTTGTTTTTCCATGACTTCCACCAATAACAACTCGTGTTTTGTGTTTAGACTGTTCGTACAAAAACTCAGGATAGCTATAAATTTTCAATCCGAGTTCTTGGGCCTTGAGTAATTCAGGATTATCAGCTTTAGCGTGCATTCCCAATACAATAGCATCTAAGCCAGGCGTAATCTTTTCGGGAAACCATCCAAATTTTTCAGGCAAAAGACCTTTAGCTTCTAAACGCGACTTTGATGGATCAAAAATAGTATCATCACTTCCTGTGACCTTATAACCTTTATTGTGCAGTGCAATGGCCAGATTGTGCATTGCTGCTCCACCTATGGCTATAAAATGTACATTCATTTGTTTATGATTTTTTATTGAATCTAATTATTCAATATATGATTTTACGGCTGAAATAGCCTCATCAATTCCTTGCGGATTTTTCCCACCAGCAGTTGCAAAGAAGGGTTGACCTCCACCACCACCTTGAATATATTTACCAAGTTCTCTTACAATAGTGCCTGCGTTAAGATCTTTTTCAGCGACCAATGCTTTTGAAATGTAACAAGATAATATGGCCTTACCATTGTTTTCGGCACCAAAAAGTAAAAACAAGTTATCGTATTGACTACCAAGTTCAAAACATAAGTCTTTAATTCCTCCTGCATCTAAATCAATTTTCTTAGCTAAAAACTGAATGCCATTAACTTCAGAAATTTCGTTTTTAAGATCTCCTTTTAGGTTCTTTGCCTTGTCTTTTAAAAGCGATTCGATCTGCTTTTTGAGACTTTGGTTTTCCTCTTGAAGATTTTTTAATGCTTTAACAGGTTCTTTAGCATTGTTTAATAGATCTCGCATTTCAAAATACGCTCTATTGTTTTCAAAATAGAAATCCTTAACAGCATCATTAGTAATAGCTTCAATACGTCTAATCCCAGCAGCTACAGCACCTTCAGACACAATTTTAAAATGCCAGATATCTCCTGTATTCTTCACATGTGTTCCACCACAAAGCTCAATAGATTGTCCGAATCTAACTGTACGCACAGTATCTCCATATTTTTCACCAAACAAAGCCATAGCACCTTGGTCAATAGCAGTTTGCATAGGAATATTGCGCTGTTCTTCTAAAGCCAGCTTCCCTTCTATTCTTGCATTTACAAAGTTTTCTACATCTCGTAATTCTTCAACACTAAGCTTGGCAAAATGAGAAAAATCAAAACGCAGATACTTTGAATGTACTGCAGAACCCTTTTGCTCTACATGTGTTCCTAAGACTTCACGAAGCGCTTGATGTAATAAATGCGTGGCTGTATGATTACATTCTGTTCTGTAACGTTGTTTTTTATCTACAGTCGCCTTAAATGTAGCATTAACATCTTTTGGTAAACTTTTTGCAAAATGGATGATGACGTTGTTTTCTTTCTTAGTATCTACAATGTAGATCACATCACCTCTTGAATCTTCTAAGTATCCTTTATCACCAACTTGACCACCACCTTCAGCATAAAATGGCGTCATATTGAATACCAATTGATACATTTCGCCATCTTTTTTAGAAGTAACCTTTCGATATTGTGTTAATCTCACATTGGCTTCCATCATATCATAACCCACAAACTCTTGCTCTTCATCATCAATTAAGATGGTCCAATCATCAGACTTTAATTGCGACGCTTGTTTTCCTCTATCTTGCTGTTCTTTGAGTTTTTTCTCAAATTCTTCAGCATTATAAGTATAGCCTTTTTCTCTAAGGATAAGATCGGTAAGATCTTCTGGAAATCCATAGGTGTCTTTTAATTCGAAGACTTTCTTTCCTGAAATTTCTTTAGAAGATGCGCTGGCAACAATACCATCCAGTAACACTAGACCTTGTTCAAGTGTTCTTAAGAATGATGCCTCTTCTTCTTTGATAACGTTTTCAACTAGCTGACGTTGCTCTTTAAGTTCAGGGAACGCTGTACCCATTTTTTTAACGAGTACATCAACAAGTCTGTAAATAAAAGGCTCTTTTTTATCTAAAAATGTAAATCCGTATCTAACAGCGCGACGAAGGATTCTTCGAATTACATAACCAGCACCATTGTTACTAGGCAATTGCCCATCTGCAATTGAAAAAGCAACAGCACGAACATGATCAGAAATCACACGAATGGCAATATCTGCTTTTTCATTTTTACCATAGTCCTGATTGGTAATGGCTTCAATTTCACGAATGATAGGCGTAAAAACATCAGTATCATAGTTTGATTGCACACCTTGCAACACCATACATAAACGTTCAAAACCCATTCCTGTATCGATATGCTTGTCTGGAAGATTTTCAAGGCTACCATTAGCTTTTCGGTTGTACTGCATGAATACCAAATTCCAAATCTCTACAACCTGTGGATGGTCCATATTTACCAAAGACTTCCCATCTACTTTAGCTTTTTCTTCAGCAGAACGAATATCAACATGGATTTCACTACAAGGTCCGCAAGGGCCTTGATCTCCCATTTCCCAAAAATTGTCTTTTTTATTCCCCATCAAAATGCGGTCTTCAGACACAAAAGCTTTCCAAAAGTCGTAAGCCTCTTGATCCATAGGAATATTATCTTCTTTATCGCCTTCAAAAACAGTGACATAAAGCATATCTTTATCAATGCCATATGCCTCGGTCAGTAATTCCCAAGCCCAAGCTATAGCTTCTTTTTTAAAGTAATCACCAAAACTCCAATTCCCAAGCATTTCAAATAAAGTATGATGATAGGTATCATATCCAACCTCTTCAAGGTCGTTATGCTTACCTGAAACACGAAGACATTTTTGAGTATCGGCTATTCTGTTGTGCTTTGGTTCAGCATTACCTAAAAAGAACTCTTTAAATGGTGCCATACCAGAATTGACGAACATCAATGTTGGGTCGTCTTTTAAAACCATTGGTGCAGAAGGCACGATGCTGTGCTTCTTTTTTTCGAAGTAGTTTAAAAATGTCTGGCGAATCTCTTGAGACTTCATACTATGCTTGTAATTCTTAATGTGTTAACTTGTTCAACCTCAAAAATTTAGTATTGATTTCAAAACTAAAGTTTAAGAAGTCCTCAAAGTGTGAAACAATTTATATATTTGTGTTTCGTTCTATTATGCTTGCAAAAATAGAACTTTTTAAGATATGGCTAAAGTAAAATATTATTACGATTCTGAGACGCTTTCTTACCGAAAAATAGAGCGTAAAAAAAGAAAGACAATAAAGTTTGCTATGCTATTTTTATTGGCTTCTGCCTTATTTGGATTCTTGTTTGTTTTTATAGCTAGTCAGTATATAGAATCACCTAAAGAGCGTGCACTTAAACGCGAACTCACCAATTTAGAATTACAATACAAATTATTGAACAAGCGTGTTGATAATGCGTTCGCTGCATTGGAAAGTGTGGAAGAACGTGACAATGCGATCTACAGATTGTATTTTGAGGCCAATCCAATTCCAAATGAACAAAGACGCGCTGGATTTGGTGGTGTAAATCGTTATAAGAAGTATGAAGGCTTTGATAATTCGAAGCTCATTATAGAAACTAACAAAAAGCTAGATGTTCTTCAGAAGGCCATTGTAGTCCAATCTAAATCCTTAGATGAAATTGCTGTATTAGCTGAAGACAAGGAGAAATTTTTGTCGGCAATTCCAGCGATTCAACCTGTAAGAAATGAAGATTTAAAACATATGGCTTCAGGATATGGTTATCGAACTGATCCCTTTACTAAAGTTCGAAAATTCCATTTTGGAATGGATTTCACAGCACCTCGTGGCACTCCAATTTTTGCCACAGGAGATGGTGTTGTAATTCGTGCTGATAATAATGCTTCAGGATTTGGTAAGCATATTCGTATAGATCATGGCTATGGTTATATTTCACTTTATGCGCATTTGTACAAGTATAATGTAAGAAGCAATCAAAAGGTAAAGCGTGGTGATTTAATAGGTTATGTTGGAAGTACTGGTCGTTCAGAAGCACCACATTTACATTATGAAGTTCATAAGGATGGTGAGCGTATCAATCCAATTAATTTCTACTACGGAAACTTATCTGCTGATGAATATGCCAGACTATTAGAAAAAGCATCTCTTGAAAATCAATCCTTAGACTAATGCATATAGATTTACCAGAAAAACGATATTACAGCATTGGCGAAGTTGCCAAAGCCTTTGGAGTGAACACATCGTTAATTAGATTCTGGGAAAAGGAATTTGATGTGATCAAGCCTAAGAAGAATGCCAAAGGTAATCGCAAATTCACTCCGCAAGACGTCAAGAACCTTCAGTTTATTTACCACTTGGTAAAAGAACGTGGATTTACCCTAGAAGGTGCTAAAACGCACTTAAAAGAAGAGCGCCAAAAAAGTTTGAATACTTTTGAGATTATTAGTAAGTTAGAAGGTATAAAAGCACAGCTTTTAAAAATCAAAACACAACTTTAAAACTATCATATTATGAAGAAATGGTTAGTCCCAGTAATTGTTATTGCTGTTATTGTATTAGGTCTATATTCTTGGGGAAAAGGATTCAACAATACAGCTGTTCAACTTAATGAAGATGTAAGTGAAGCTTGGGGAAATGTACAAACGTCGTATCAGCGTAGAAATGATCTTATCGGAAATCTAGTAAACACAGTAAAAGGTGCTGCAGATTTTGAAAGAAACACCTTAAAAGATGTTATTGAAGCAAGAGCAAAAGCAACTTCCATAAATATAGATCCATCAAATGTAACACCAGAACAATTGGCAAAATATAATGAAGTTCAAGGTGGACTCAGTGGTGCTTTAAAAAGTCTTCTCGTAACCGTAGAAAGATATCCTGATCTAAAATCCAATCAAAATTTCTTAAAGCTACAAGACGAATTGACTAGTACTGAAAATACCATTCAAACTGCTAGAACACGCTATAATGAAGCTATTAAGCCTTATAATATTCACGTTAAGGAGTTTCCAAACTCCATTTTAGCAGGTATTTTAAATTTTGATGATAAACCTTACTTCGATGCTGAAGCTGGTGCTGATAAACCAGTTGATGTAGAGTTCGACTTTAACAATTAATATGTCGAAAGTTGAAGATTTTCTAACTTCAGAAGAAGAACAAGAGATTATTCATTCCATTAGGAAAGCTGAGCAAAACACCTCAGGAGAAATAAGAGTTCATATTGAACACTCCTCTCAAAAAGATCCGTTGGAAAGAGCAATGGACGTATTTCATTATTTAAAAATGGACAACACCAAACTTCAAAATGGTGTTTTGATTTATGTTGCTGTTGATGATAAAAATTTTGTCATTTTTGGAGATAAGGGCATAAATGATGTTGTTCCAAATGGGTTTTGGGACAGCACCAAAGACATCATACAAGAACACTTTAAAAAAGGGCAATTCAAACAAGGGTTAATAGAAGGTATCACAAGTGCTGGAAAACAGTTAGAGAAACATTTTCCGTGGGTACATGGTGACAAAAATGAACTTAGTGATGACATTTCAAAAGGAAACCAGTGATGACACATGTAATAATGAACATATATAGTTTCCTCTTACACTTTTCTAAAAAATCTTGTGTCACATTATTACTCTTATTAAGTTCATGTATACTTTTTGCACAATATAATGTTCCTGAAAAGCCTAGTTTTATTCCTCCAGTTATTGATAGTACGCAAACACTTTCGCAACAAGAATACAAACGCCTTTATGATAAGTTAAAGCACTATAACGATTCGACCTCAACAGAAGTTATGGTTGTTATTATTCCAACAACTAAAGGTGAGAACATCGGATTACTTACACCAAGATGGGCTCATAAATGGGGAATCGGTCAAGAAAAGGAAGATAATGGTGTTTTTATTTTATTGGCCAAAAATGACAGAAAAATATGGATCTCACCTGGATATGGTGTAGAACATCTTTTAACAGCTGGAATTAATGGTGAAATCATAAGAAATGAAATCATTCCTGAATTTAAGAAAGGAGATTTTTACAGTGGCTTAGATAAAGGCACTAATGCCATATTTGATGTTTTATCAGGTGCATATCAAAATAATAGACAGTCTAGCTCTGGAGAATTTCCAGTATTTCTACTCATCCTATTATTTATCATTTTTATTATTTTCTTAATAGCTATCTCCAAAAATAGAAAAGGAGGACATCGAGGAGGTAATAAAGGTAACCGAACTGATGGTACCAGTATTCTGGATGCTATCATCCTAAGCAATATGGGACGCGGAAGTTATGGACGAAGCTCCTCTAGTGGTGGCTTTGGCGGTTTTGGTGGCGGAAGCTCTGGAGGTTTCGGTGGCTTTGGTGGTGGAGGCGGATTCTCAGGTGGAGGTGCTGGTGGAAGCTGGTAGTCTTTCGCTATAGCTTCGGACTACACTTCGTTAAAACACCTATTTCTTTCGCATATACACACTTATTGGAACTCCATTAAAGTCAAAATGCTCCCTTAATTTATTTTCCAGATAACGCTTATAAGGTTCACGCACATACTGAGGTAAATTACAGAAAAATGCAAATTGTGGCTGCGGTGTTGGCAACTGCATGATGTATTTAATCTTTACAAACTTTCCTTTATAAGCTGGAGGTGGATAGTTTTCAATAATTGGGAGTAAGACTTCGTTTAGTTTACTCGTCTTTATTTTTTTGCTTCTATTCTTATAAACATCTACAGCTGTTTCTATCGCTTTATAAATACGCTGCTTATTCAATACCGAAATAAAAATGATAGGCACATCTGTGAAAGGTTCAATCTCTTTTCTGATACGCTTTTCAAAATCACGCATCGTCATCGTATCTTTTTCAATCAAGTCCCATTTGTTCACAAGAATAACAATACCTTTTCGGTTACGCTCTGCTAACCAAAATATATTTTGCACTTGTCCGTCAAATCCTCTAGTAGCATCTAAAACCAATAAACACACATCACAATGTTCAATTGCTCTGACGCTTCGCATTACCGAATAGAATTCTAGATCTTCTTTAACCTTTGATTTACGTCTAATTCCAGCCGTATCTACTAAATTAAATTCAAATCCGAAGCGATTGTATTTGGTATCTATAGCATCTCTTGTAGTTCCTGCAATATCAGTTACAATGTATCGATCTTCACCAATGAGTGCGTTAATAAAAGAGGATTTTCCAGCGTTTGGTCTTCCTACTACAGCAAAGCGAGGCAATTCGTCTTGAATGTCTTCTTCGTCTTTTTCAGGAAGTGCAGCAACTAAAGCATCTAACAAATCTCCTGTACCGCTTCCGTTAATACTTGCAATGGTATAATAATCGCCAAGACCGAGTGCATAAAACTCCACAGCATCTTCAGCACGTTTGTTATTATCGACTTTATTGACAGCCAGGAAAACTGGTTTTTCAACTTTTCGAAGTAATCGTGCAACATCTTCATCCATTCCTGTCACGCCAGTTTCCACATCGACCATAAAGATAATAGCATCAGCTTCATCAATAGCTAATTCGACTTGTTTATCGATTTCTGCTTCAAATACATCATCACTTCCTTTTACGTAACCACCAGTATCGATCAAGGAAAACTCTTTGCCATTCCAATCACTTTTTCCGTAGTGACGATCTCTAGTCACACCACTAACCGCATCAACGATTGCTTCACGCCTTTGAATTAAGCGATTAAAAAATGTAGATTTTCCAACGTTTGGTCTTCCAACAATTGCAACAATATTACCCATAACTTTTTGATTTAATCTGCATTACATATCCTGTAAGCGGCTGCAAAGATACTAAAATATGAGTTGAAGAAATTGAAATTCTGATAAAGTTGAATTTTATTAGCGATAAAAATCGTAAATTAATTGGTCTTTAATACACAAATGTCAACTACATCTAACACTATTATACTAAGGCCTCGCTTTAAAATAGATATTGCTGAGGAGAAACTTTCGCTACTGAAGCTATTTGAAAAAGCTGCGATTAATACATCTGGATTTATCGTTACTCGTGTTGATGATCATGTATTTATTAAGGTTCCTAAAACGCAACAACATTTTTGGTCTCCCGAACTTCATCTTGAGATCAATACTTCCTTTGACAACGAAAACCACAGTGTTGTGTATGGTTTGTTTGGACCAAAGCCGTCTGTATGGACGCTGTTTATCTTTTTACATTTTGTGGTAGCTGCATTATTCATTGGGTTTTGCATTTGGACTTATGTGAACTGGTCGCTTAGTGAGCATTATACCATTCCTTTGTTTTTAACGCTGTTAATGATTTTAGTATGGTTCATTTTGTATTTTGGAGGTCGTATTGGAAGACAAACTGGAACACCTCAAATGTATGACTTACATCATTTTATGCGAGAAGTGCTAAAACATCACGATTTAAATACTATAAAATAAAGGCCTTGATTAAAAAACCAAGACCTTTGCTAACACCTAAAATAAACAGATAGATTTACTCTGCATTTTCGTAAATAGAAATTGTACCACTACCTTCATTAGAGATAATCACCAAGGCTTTACCTGTTGGACTATCATCGGCTGAAACAGCTAAAACACCTTCTGGAGCAAAATCATATGACTGTTGTAAAAACTGAATAAATACAGGAGATGTAGGATTACTAATATCAAACACCATAACCTGACAATTACGTTCAAGCCCAACAAAGAGCACTGTTTTTTCATTTATTTTAAGAACTTCCACTGCCTCAGGTTCAGCACCTTTATCATCACTACGTTTATCTGTTTCATTATCTTCAAAATCCCAATTAAAGCGATCAGGAGTTTGACTCAATACATATTCTGAAATATCGTTACCACTATCGTAAATTAAAGCACCATTTGGCGACCACATACTAAAAGAACGTGCACCATAATTATAAATTTCGTCATAGTCGCCATCATTATCTGTATCACCTAAAGTAGTCGTCACTTTAAGTCTTCCTAGTTTCGTTTCATTTTGAAAGTCTTCTGAAGCAGGAAATACCGTTGGATCTAATGTAAGATCTTCACCACGCTCTTCTTCACTGAATCCGTCATAATCTCTTGAATCACCTTCATTCGCAGAAATGATATATTCAACACCATCTATTTTCACATAGGTAATCCCATCAGGTTGATACATTCCATAAACAGGCCAATTTTTCAATTCATTAACGTCATCTTTATCTGAAGCGTCTATTGAATTCATTGGGTTATTGTAATCCTTATAACCTAGAGGAAAGATACTTTCGATACTTTTTGAAACTAAATTCACTTTAGCAATGCCGTTATTCTCTTGGAGCACTACCCAAGCATATTGCGAATCGTCTGATACAGCAATGTATTCTGGCTCAACATCTGAAGCCAAATCAGCATTTGGGCCAAACACTCTAAATCCTTGACTTTCAAGTGAAGCTTCTTGAGCATTAAACGCTGTAAAATCTAAAGTTGTTACAGAATCATCGTTAAGATCAATGATACTAATTGTTCCTAAAGGATCTACAAGGTAATCATCATCAGGTTCACCTTCATTAGCCGACAAGATTAAATTGCCATCCTTAGAAAATGTTACCATGTCTGGCAAAGCGCCAACTGTAAATTGATCAATTAAGCTTAAATCTGATGTATTGTATAATAAAATCTGTCCTGGGTTTTGTTTAATTGGTGCTTCAACAGCTACAGCAAGTCTCCCTTCAGAAACAGCAACGCTATTTGGTGCTCCAAACGCAGACATTGAAATAGATGGTTCTGATACTGCATTGTAAACATCAGAAATATTATGTACTGAAACTTCATTGCTTTCTACATTTACGGTAAATAATCGGTTTGAAATTGGATCGAAAGCTGAAATCTCTGAAGCACCTTCTCCGCCAACTTTAATCGTAGATTTAAACTTAAAGCTCACATTTGTAGGATTTGGAGGTGGTGTTGAATTGTCATCATCTTTTTCACATCCGAAAAGAAAAACAATAAGAGATAATGAAATAATTTTGTTTAAAAGTCGCATAATTATAGTTTAATTGGTTAAACCATAAAATTGAAACTTCTAGTTTATGTGAATGTTAATTGAAACGTATGAAACCTTTACGATTTACTTCTGATTGTAACCAAAACGTTTCAGCTGTCGCTGATTACTACGCCAATTTTTATTGACTTTTACATACAATTCCAAATGGACTTGCTTTCCGAAGAACTTCTCCAAGTCTTTTCTAGCTTCCATACCAACGCGTTTTAAAGCCGATCCTTTATGTCCAATAATAATCCCTTTTTGCGTATCGCGTTCTACCATAATTACAGAACGCATTCTGATGATCTTATCTTCTTCAAAAAACTCTTCGGTATCTACTTCTACGGCGTAGGGAACTTCCTTTTTGTAGTGCAACAAGATTTTTTCACGAATAGCCTCATTAACAAAAAAGCGTTCAGGTTTATCAGTTAATTGATCTTTAGGGTAAAAAGGTGGCGATTCAGGTAAGAGTTCAATGATACGATCAAAAACGTTTTGCACGTTAAATCCGTTAAGTGCCGAAATTGGATAAAACTCGGCATTTGGTACTTTTTGTTGCCATAATTCGGCTTGCTCCTCAAGTTGTTCCTGATTAGAATTATCGATTTTATTGAGCAATAAAAGTACAGGGATTTTGGAATTGGTAATTTTTTTGAAGAAGGCTTCATCTTTAAGATCCTTCTCGCCTATTTCAACCATATAGATCAATACATCGGCATCTTCAAAAGCAGATTTCACAAACTCCATCATGGATTCTTGGAGTTCGTAGGCAGGTTTAATAATTCCAGGTGTATCACTAAGTACGATCTGAAAATCCTCACCATTAACAATTCCTAAAATACGATGTCTTGTTGTTTGTGCTTTGGAGGTGATGATTGATAATTTTTCACCAATGAAGGCATTCATTAGTGTAGACTTTCCAACATTAGGGTTTCCAATGATATTTACAAAACCTGCTTTATGACTCATACATTGTTAAATTAAGATACAAAGTTACGACCTTGGTTTTGAAATCCCTCTATCATACATCACAATACTTCCTGCTACAGAAACATTCAAACTTAATTGAGATTTGAATTTGATTAAAAAATGACTTTTTTCAATGGCTTGTTTAGACAATCCATGATCTTCAGCACCTAACAAATATACACAACGTCTGGGATGATGAAATGTTTCTAGATCTTCGGCTTTATCAGTTAATTCCACACCAACTAACCGAGCCCCTTTAGGCAAATTATTAAAGAAGTCTTCAAAGGTTTCATAATGAAAATAAGGCATAGATTTTACTGCATTATGCGTATCACAAGCTTGTTTAGCGTACCGATTTCCGATAGTAAAAATAAAACTCGCACCAAGATTTTGAGCAGAGCGCCAAAGTACACCTAAATTCTCGGGTGTTTTTCCATTCTGAATTCCGATGCCAAAGAATTCATTAGTTAGATTGTCATTCATATAATAATTATGCTGTATAACTAGTCGTCTGGTAAAATATCTAAATTATACATGATAGACAAGTAATGGCACTTGAAGTGTATTACTTATCTCAGTGGTTGAAGATCCAATAAAGAAGCGTTCAAAAAGGGTTTCCTTTTGAACTAATAATGTGATTAAGTCAATGTTATTGGTCTGTAAATAAGACTTTACAGCTTCATCCATAGGTGTTTGACTAACCGCAAGATATTTGCTATTGATATCTTTTAAGGAACTACTAATGTTTGCTTTATCTTGGTCCTGTATGCTCAAATCATCAGCTGTAGGCATTATTCGCATAAGATGTAATCTATTAGAATAAGTATTTGTAAACTCTAATAGTGCTTTGAATGCAATACCATCAATAGCGTCATTCATATCTAATGGTAATAATACTTCACTAGGTGATTTAAATTCAAAGGCTTCAGGAATTACTAAAGTAGGACAGTTTATTTTTCTTATGACATTAATAGTATTGCTACCAAAAATAACTTCTTTAGCACCTGTAACACCATTAGTTCCCATCACAATTAAATCGATAGGTTTTGATTGAATGACTTGTTTGATAGCATCAATAAACACATCGTGATCTAAAATCATTTCAAAACTAAAGTCTTCTTTCTCACTATTCTTTTCTAGACTTGTGATAAGCGCATCTAACTTACTTTTAGGCTTTTTAAGTAATGTATCATAAATACTGGCATTTCCACCAGCCATTAAATCATCACTTAAATACGCATTTAGTGCTTCGACGTGTAGCACATAAAATTTACAGCTTTGACCACTAAATAAATTTAAAGCATAATGGATAGCGTTAACGGAACTATT